>NZ_CP101990.1:2507034-3133793 GCF_024508295.1 Aeromicrobium duanguangcaii
CACGCCACCATGGCGGCTGCGCCGAGGCGCCGCGCGCCCGCGAGGAACTGAGCGATGCCGGGCCAGACGACCGTTCCCAGGATCAGGACCAGGGCGCGACCCAGTCCACCCTTCTGGGCGACCCGCGTGGGCCGTGCCCCGAGAGCGCTCACGGCACGACTCCCCTCGACTGCGATTGAGGCTCCATTAAACCCCGGTCACTCCTGCGACCGAGACGTCGGGGCGGGTCAGCAGGACTCGTCGAGGTTGGCACTGCGGTTGGCCTTGCGCGGGTCCTTCTTCTTCGCCTCGGCCTGGGCCTCGATCGTCGGCAGCTTCGCGGTGACCAGGGCCGCCTTCTGCAGTTCGGGGTTGCGCTTCGAGGAGCCGACGGCGTCCGACACGAGGCGTCGGACCTTGTCGTAGTCGGGGTTGCCCGTGTAGATGACCGGGGGCACCAGCGACACCGAGGCGATCGGCTGGGACTTGGTCTTGAGCGCCAGGTCCATGAAGACGTTCAGGTCCTGGCGCGGAATGCTCGTGTGCAGCATCGCCGAGCTGGAGGTGGCGATGTCCTGCATGTTCATGATGACCTTCTGCGGATTGAGCTGGCGCACCATCGCGTTCATGACGCACTTCTGGCGGCCCATCCGCGACCAGTCGTCGTTCTCGACGCGGGACCGGGCGTACCAGAGGGCCTTGTCGCCCGACAGCTTCTGGTCGCCGGCCTCGATGTACCCGCGGATCGGCGAGCCGATGCCGCCGATGGCGGTGCGCTCGCGCACGTGGATCCTGACGCCGCCGACGGCGTCGATGAGCTTGGAGAAGCCCTTCATGTTCACCAGCGCGTAGTAGTTCAGCTTCAGTCCGGTGATCTGCTCGACGGCGCCCATCGTGGCGTCGATGCCGGGCTCCTTCGTCGTGAACAGGTCGGCGTGGTCGTTGGCCCACGTGTTGACCGCGTTGAGGTAGCAGCCGTCGCAGTCGAACCCGTTCGGGAACTGCTGGCGCATGACCGAGCCCTTCGGGAAAGGCACGTTCTCGAGGTTGCGGGGCAGGCCGATGATGACGGCCTTGCCGGTGTCGGCGTCGATGCTGGCGACGTTGATCGAGTCGGGGCGCATGCCGACGCGGTCGTTGCCCGAGTCGGTGCCCATGAGGAGCACGTTGTAGCGGCCGTCGTGCGGCTTGGACACCGTGTTGGAGGCGAAGACCGTGTCGGTGAACCCGTTCATGACGCTCATCGTGTGCGAGGCGAAGAACAGGACGGCTGCCGTGCCGGCGACGAGCGCGCCGTGCAGGACGGTCGAGATGGCCAGGTGCGGACGCGCCAGCTCGCGCGGGCGACCGAGCCGCCACGCGTCGACGATGAGGGCGATCCAGCCGAGGGCCAGGGCGACGAGGAGCCAGCGCCCCAGGGTCAGCAGGCTGGCATTGGTGGCGAGGCCGAAGAGGAACTGCCGGTCCATCAGGGAGATCAGGACGAAGACCGCGGCGAGGGCCAGCAGCGCCAGCCAGATCCGGATCGCGATGCGACCGACGCGCTTGTTGCCCTGGACCAGCTGAGCGGATCCGGGCAGCACGAAGGTCATCGCGGCGAGAGTGAGTGCACGCCGGAACTGGATCCGGGCGGTGGCGCTGGTCGGGTCGACGTAGGCGCCGCCCAACGAGCTCGTGCGGTCATGAAGCATTGCTGTCCTCACGGTGGGGAAGGGTCCGTAGGTTTTCTCAGTATCGAGCGCGCCTCGCGGATCGCCGGGATGACGCGCCGATGGTCGGCCGTGGGAATCGTCCGCTGGGGGCACGCGGTACGTTCACCCCATGTCCCCCTCAGGTCCCAGCGACGGCGACGGATACGACTGGTTGTACGAGGACGAATCCGGTCGTCACCGTCCCCGGCCGGCCGCGTCGGGCTCGGCCGTCCCGCCGCCGAACCTGCCCCCGCCCGGATCGAAGGGTTCGCGGCCGAAGCGCTCCAAGGACCGCAAGGACCCCGAGGCGCGCAAGCCGCGCGGCCGGTGGCGCCTGCTGTGGCTCATCCTCGTGCTCTGGTTGGCCTTCCTGCTGATCGTGCCGATCGTCGCCTGGTCCAAGATCACCAAGGTCGACGCCACCCCTGACAGTGAGCGCCCGCAGGACAAGGCCACGACGTGGCTCATCGTGGGCACCGACAAGCGTCCGAAGGATCGCTCGCGCGGGCGCACCGACACGATCCTGCTGTTGACCTACGGTGGTGGCGGCCCCTCCGTCCTGACCTCGATCCCCCGCGACTCCCTGGTCAACATTCCCGGCCACGGGCGCACGAAGGTCAACGCCGCCTACGCCTACGGCGGGCCTCCCCTGCTGGTCGAGACCATGGAGGGTGCCACGGGCCTGCGCATCGACGGGTACACCGAGATCGGCTTCGTCGGCCTGCGGGACGTGGTCGACGCGCTCGGCGGGATCGAGATCTGCCCCGACCAGGACATCAAGGACAAGGACGCCCGGCTCAACATCAAGAAGGGCTGCCAGGAGGTCGACGGCAAGACGGCGCTCGGGTACTCCCGCTCGCGCAAGGCGTTCGGCACCGGCGACATCGCCCGCGGCCAGCATCAGCGCGAGGTCATCGGCGCGATCGGCAAGGCAGCGCTCTCGCCCAGCACCGTGCTCAACCCGTTCACCTACTCGCGCGTGGCCACGACGGCGGCCGAGTCGCTCGCCGTGGGCGACGACGTCTCGATGTTCTCGTTCGGTCGCTTCGCGTGGAAGCTGGCACGGGCGGTCGGCGGCGACGGACGCAGTTGCACGGTCCCCATCGCCAACCTGTCGGTCGAGTGGGATCGCGAGCGCGCGCTGAAGTACTTCGGTCACCTCAAGAACGGCACGACCGACGAGCTCGGCACCCTGTGCACCGAGGACGGGATGCGCGACTGAGCCCGCTCAGCCGGCGAACGCGTCGGCGGTGAAGGCCTCGACCTGCTTGACCGACCGGTCCAGCACGTCGCTGTGGCCGGCGCCGCGGTACTTCGTGTAGGTCAGGTCGAGGTTCCGGCCGCGGTACGCCTTGGCCAGGGAGTCCGTCAGGACGAGCGGCACGATGTCGTCGGCGGTGCCCTGGGCGATCAGGATCGGGCCACGGATCGTCGGGAAGCTCGGATCGTTGGCGTCGAGCTGGCCGCGCACGAGGTCGGGGTCGGCATTCTTCGCGGCGAACTTCGACATCGGCGACAGTCCGAACTCGCTCGTGCCGAACAGCTCGAGCAGGCACAGCTCGCTGACCTGCGGGTAGAGCTTGCGACCCTTGGCGTTCAGGAGCCGGTCGACCGGGATCTGGTCCGGGTAGGCCACCTCGAGGCCACGCAGGATCATCGCGACGAACGCCGCGGGGACGTTGACCTCGCCGGAGAGGGCGGCCTGGGCGGCCAGCGACATGTGCGACGGTGGCGCGAACGCGACGGTGCCGACGATCTCGAGCTCACGGGCGTAGTGCGGCGCCATGGAGCTGGCCCAGAGAGCCGCGTGGCCGCCTTGGGAGTGCCCGGAGACCAGGACGCGCTTGCTGATGGCGGCGTCGAGCTGGCGGGCGGCGCGGACGATGTCCAGCACGGCCCGGCCCTGGGACGAGCCGATGAGGTACGGGTGGTCCCCCGGGGTCCCGAGGCCCTCGTAGTCGGTGCCGACGACGACGTGGCCCGAGTCGATCCAGCGCTGCAGGCGCGTGACCGTCGAGTTGGCGCCGGGGATCGCCGAGATCTGACCGCGCGTCGGCGCGCACTGGTCGGCCATGCCGGTCGTGCCGTGGGCCCAGGTGACGACGGGCCAGCCGCCCTGGGGCGCCTCTCCCTGAGGAGTCGCGACGAAGCCCGAGGTGGCGACCGTCTTGCCGGCGACGCCCTGCTGGGCGTAGAGCACGAGGCTCACGTCAGCGTTGGCCAGCCCCAGGCCACTGTCCGCCTTCCGCGACCAGATGAGGTCACCGTGGCTGTAGTCGCTGAGGTCGGACGGCGGACGGTAGAACGCAGTACCGACGGGGGCGGCCGTCCGCTTCGGGGACTCCTCGTCCTGGGTGCAGGCGGCCGCGGACAGGAGCATCACGGCGCTCAAGGCGAGAGCGGCCAGTCGTCGGATCACGCCCGTCATCGTACGGGTGCGCGCCCGGCCCGGACGCGCCCTCGGCGGGTCGGTGCCGGGGAGGCGGCACCGACCCGCCGCGGGGGGACCTGCGAGGTTCCCCGAAATCACCGTCCCGACTGGCGAGCCCGGAACACCCCACCCGCCAGGTCGCCGACGATTCCACCGGCGAAGACACTCACCGCGAGCAACCAGGCGAACCCGCCACGGTCGGTGAAGATCAGCACGAAGGCAACCAACGCCGCGGCTACCACCAGGTGCGCCAGGATCCCTGTTCTGCTCAGCACGGTCGGAGTCTTCATCGGATGCCTTTCGAGTGGACGCACGCAGCAGCTGGGGACCATCCTCGATGCAGACTCACTCGTGGCGACGAGTTCTCCACACCCACTGCACCATCATGATCAGCAGGTAGGCGACGAGGAAGTAGCCCGCGAACCGCCAGTCCTCGGGGGCTCGATCCGTCATCAGAACGGTGGCTCCGAGCAGGGCCACGACCACGATGGCCAGATTCACCGCGTCTTGTTTCAGCACTTGACGACCTTCCCTGTTACGACGGCCGCCGCGACGACGCGGAACTTCAGTTCAACACACTTGCCCTGCTTCTTCGCCTTCTTGAACACGCCGCGCAGCCCGTAGAAGTAGGCGGTCACCGCGGCTGCGCAGACCGCCTTGACCAGGAGCCCGGCCGCACCCGCGCGCGGGATCGCCTTGCAGAGCGTGTTGACGCCCGCACCCAGCGACGCGAACATCGCGTCGCGGATCTTCCTGGTTTCCTTCTTGCTGAACTTCACACAGACGGCAGTCTTGAGGTCGCAGAACTTCAGCTTCGGGTCGGCCACGATCGGGTAGTCGAACTCGCCGGCCCGGTGGTCGACGACCTGGATGATCGCGTCCTCACGTACCTCGTACCGGGTCGGCACGCGGCGTCCCTCGGCGTCGACCGCCCACGGCGCCTCGACCTGGGCCGTGAGGATGCCGTCGCCGTCGATCAGGTCCACCCCGCCGTCCGGAGTCAGCTCGGGGCGCACGCCCGGCGTGGCTCCCAGCCCGAACCGATAGGACGTAGGTGCCTCGGCCGACTCGATGCCGACCAGGATCTGGGTGCCCGTGGCCGTCGGCGCGACGGCGACCGTGGCGTCATCACGACCAGGCAGGATGTAGCGGCCGTCGGACTTCTTCGTCTTCGTCCGCGTCACCGGCAGGTCCACGGCGATCGCCGACGAGGCCGCCGTGCCGAGGGTGACGCGACCGTCCCTGACGGCCGTGGTCGGTGACTTCGAGATCGGGACGGCCTCGTCGACCTGGGCGATCTGCCCCAGTCGATCGCGGACCGTCACGGCCGGCTCGTCGGCGTGGGTGGCGGGCAGGGTTGTTGCGGTGAGCGCGACCGTCGCCGCCAGGACGGCGACGGTGCGGGTGGCGATGTGCATGAATCCCCCGATTCAGTCAGGCAAAACGCATTGGGCGTTTCACTGACGCACAAGATATTGGGCACGGCGCGACGACGTCAAGCGCTCATGCACAGGGAGAGGGGAGCCGGACTGGGGACTCAGGTCGCGCGCTGCAGCCACGGCACGCGCGTCACGCCCGGGAGCGGGAACACCAGGAGAGCCAGCCAGAGGAGCCCGGCCGCGACGATGCCGTCGAGGTACCAGTGGTTGGCCGTCACGGTCACGACGACAAGCGTCACGGCGGCGTGCAGGATCGCCAGTCGTCCGATCCACCCCCCGGCCGTCCGGGTCACCACCAGCGCGATGAGCAGGGCCCAGCCGACGTGCAGGCTGGGCATGGCCGCGAACTGGTTGGCGACCGCGCCGCTCGCGCCGTCATAGGCGTCCGGGCCGTACACGCCCATCGTGTCGACGAAGCCCCACTGGGGGAACATCCGCGGGGGCGCCAGCGGGAAGGCGATGTGCAGGCAGACGGCGACCGCGGTCATCGAGATGATCAGGTTCCGCGCCCAGCGGTACTCGATGCGTGGGCGGAAGAAGAACCCCCACAGCAGGAAGGCCACGGTCACGGGGAAGTGCACCGCCACGTAGTAGACGTTGGCGGCCTGGAGCAGATTCACCGACGTCACGAGCCCCTGGACCATGGCCTCGTCCGGGAGCAGCAGCACACGCTCGACGGCGTGCACCGCCTTCGCATTGGCGTGGGCGGCCTGCTCGGCGTTAATCGTCACGAGTCGACCCGTGCGATAGAGCAGGTAGACCAGAGCGATCAATCCCAGCTCGAAGGTGAACGGCCAGCACACGTCGCGCACCCGAGAGACCACCGCGGAGCCACGCGAGATGGTCATGTTCGCCATTGTCACCCGGGCACCCGGGTCTGGGAAGTCCGAGCGGCTCGACAGCCCTCGCCTCTCACCCCCCGAGCCGGGAGCGACCCCGGGTCCGGACAGATCGGCGCCATCGTGGACGCCTCGCCCCGCGAGGGCGTCGTCGTGATGCCCGAGGGCGGTCGCGCGGGCTGGTACACCGATGGGGTTCACCCGGTTCGGGTCCGACGGCCTCGCGCCGAGGTACTGCACCGGCACCGGCGCCCACGCCTGGACCTACTGGCGGGCCCACGACGCGAACTGGCTGCAGCACGCCTACGGAACGTCGCCGGCGCCGCTCGGGTGCCCCTTGGGGTGGGGCAGCCGCGCGGCTGACCGGCGACAGGTGGGTCAGAGGGTCGACTGGATGCCGGCGAGCAGCTGGCGTGCCATGACGATGCGCTGGACCTGGTTCGTGCCCTCGTAGATCTGCGTGATCTTCGCGTCGCGCATCATGCGCTCGACCGGGTAGTCACGGGTGAAGCCGTAGCCGCCGAGCAGCTGGACGGCATCGGTCGTGACCTGCATGGCCGTGTCGGACGCGAAGGCCTTGGCCGCCGCGCCGAAGAACGTGAGGTCCTTGTCGCCACGCTCCGAACGGCCCGCGGCCGCGTACGTCAGCTGGCGGGCGGCCTCGATCTTCATGCCCATGTCGGCGACCATGAACTGCAGGCCCTGGAAGTCCGAGACGGGCTTGCCGAACTGCTTGCGCTCCTGGATGTAGCCCAGCGCGTAGTCGAGCGCGCCCTGGGCGACGCCCACCGCCTGCGCCGCGATCGTCACGCGGGTGTGGTCGAGCGTCTTCATGGCGATCGAGAAGCCCTCGCCGACCTCACCGATGATGCGGTCGCCGGGGATGCGCACGTTGTCGAAGTAGACCTCGCGGGTGGGCGAGCCCTTGATGCCGAGCTTCTTCTCCGGCGCGCCGAAGGAGACGCCCTCGTCGGACTTCTCGACGACGAACGCCGTGATGCCCTTCGTGCGCAGCGCGGGATCGGTCTGGGTCAGGACCGTGTAGTACTCGGACTCGCCGGCGTTGGTGATCCAGCGCTTGGTGCCGTTGATGACCCAGTCGTCGCCGTCGCGCTTGGCAGTCGTCTTCTGGTTGGCGGCGTCGGAGCCGGCCTCGGGCTCGGACAGGCAGTAGCTGAAGCCACCCTCGCCGCGGGCGAGCTTGCCCAGGTACTTGGTCTTGATCTCCTCGTTGCCGCCGATCTGGACCGGCAGGGAGCCGAGCTTGTTGACCGCGGGGATCAGCGAGCTCGAGACGCACACACGGGCGACCTCCTCGATGACCAGCACGGTCGCCAGCGCGTCGGCGCCCGCGCCGCCGTACTGCTCGGGGACGTGCGGAGCGTGGAAGTCGGCGGCGATGAGGGCCGCGTTGGCCTCACTCGGGAAGCGCGGCTGCTCGTCGACGTCCGCGGCGTACGGAGCGATCTTCGCCTCGGCCACGGCGCGCACCGCCTCGCGGATCGCCTGGTGCTCCTCGGACAACGCGAAGAAATCGGACACGCTCAACTCCCGGATCGAAAAATGTGGAACCACCGGATTCTACGCCCGTGTGACAGGGCTCTCTCCCCACGGGTCGGGTTACCGTCGGGTATGACGCAGATCCAGGACGAGGCGGAACTGCGCGCGATTCTGGGCCAGCCCCTGCAGCGCGCGCTCGACAAGGACCGCGACCGGCTGACGACGCATCACGTCGAGTGGCTGCGGCACTCCCCGCTCTGCCTGCTCGGCACCTCGGGTGCGGACGGCAGCTGCGACGTCTCGCCCAAGGGTGACCCCGCCGGCTCACTGGTCCACGTCATCGACGACCGCCGACTCGCCCTGGCCGAGCGGCCCGGCAACCGGCGCGCCGACGGCTACGCGAACATCCTGACGAACCCGCACGTGGGACTCGTCTTCCTCATCCCCGGTCGCGGCGACACCCTGCGGGTCAACGGACGGGCGCGCCTGCTGCGCACCGACGACGGCGGACCGGGATATGTCGATGCCCTCGTCGTGAAGGGCCGGCGGCCGGTCCTGGTCTGCGAGGTCGAGGTCGAGCAGGTCTTCTTCCACTGCGCCAAGGCGTTCCTGCGCTCGCAACTGTGGGACCCCAGGACGTGGCGGCCCGACGCGCTGCCGTCGCGGGCCGAGATCGCGCACGACATGGAGCGCCCTGACGACTCCGTCGAGGAGCTCGAGGCGTACTACGGCGCGCAGTACAGCGCGAACCTCTACTGAGTCAGCGGTCGCGCAGCGCCTCGACGAGCACCGCGCCGAGCTCGGTCGGCTTGCTGAACTGCGGCCAGTGCCCGGTGGGCAGGTCGACGAACTCCAGGTCGCGGATCCGGGCCAGCTCACCCACCCAGGGCTCGCCGGCCTCGATCGCGTCCCGCAGCACCTGCGAGGGGAACTCGCAGCTGATCACGGTGGCGGGAACGTCGTAGCGCCGCTCGTCGGAGAGCCGGATCCCGTCGGTCGCGACCGCCCTCGGCTGGGGGATCGCCCGCGCCGCGAAGTCGGCCCGCAGCGCGCCGTCCAGGTCGGCCAGAGTGGCCTCGCCGAAGATCTCCCACGGCGGCAGCGGGATCTCGTCACCGTCGGCCGGGAGCTGGTCGTTGATGGCCTCCCCCTCGACCGGCGGGCCCGAGTCCACGTAGACGTTGCGGGCGATCCGGTCGGGGCGCCGATCGGCCACGCCGTGGATCACGGCGCCGCCCCCGGAGTGCCCCACGAGCACGACGTCGCCGTCGAGCCCGTCGACCTGCTCGGTGACGAAGTCGATGTGGTCGGCCAGACCGATGCCGGCGCGGGAGGCGTCCCGGGACTCGAGTCCGGGGAGCGTGAGCGGATGGGTGCGGTGACCCGCCTCGACGAGCTGCGGCGTGACGGCATCCCACGAGGAGGCGTCGAGCCAGAACCCCGGAACCAGAACGATGTCCATACCGGCACCGTAGGCCGCCCGGACGACAGAAGCGAGAGGCGAACGTCAGTGCCCGCGGACCTTGGCGCCCTTCGCGCGAGCGGCGTCGGCCAGGGCTGCCTGGAAGTCCACCATCGCGGAGGTCAGGGCGGGATCGCCGGTGGCCAGGATGCGCACGGCCAGCAGGCCGGCGTTGCGGGCGTTGCCGATCGCGACCGTCGCGACGGGCACCCCGGCGGGCATCTGGACGATCGACAGCAGCGAGTCCATCCCGTCGAGGTACTTCAGCGGGACGGGCACGCCGATGACCGGCAGCGGCGTCACGGCGGCGAGCATGCCCGGCAGGTGGGCCGCTCCCCCGGCGCCGGCGATGATGACCTCGATGCCGCGCTCGTGCGCGGTGCGGCCGTACTCGAGCATCTCGTCGGGCATCCGGTGCGCCGAGACGACGTCGGCCTCGTACTCGATGCCGAACTCGCCCACGGCCGTCGCGGCGGCCTCCATCGTCGGCCAGTCCGAGTCGGACCCCATCACGATTCCCACGCGTGCCGTCATGCCCGGTCTCCGTCCGTCAGCAGTGCCGCGCTGCGCCGGGCCCGGCGCAGCACGTCCTCGAGTTCGTCGCCCACGGCGGTCACGTGGCCCACCTTGCGGCCGGGCTTGACCGCCTTGCCGTACAGGTGGACCTTGACGTCGGGCTGCGCCGCGAGCGCGACCTCGCGCTGGGCGGCGAGATCCTCGACGGCACCGCCGAGGATGTTGACCATGACGCTCCACGGCTGACGCGGCGTCGTGGACCCCAGCGGCAGGCCCATGACCGCGCGCAGGTGGTTCTCGAACTGGCTCGTCACGGCGCCGTCGATCGACCAGTGGCCGGTGTTGTGCGGGCGCATCGCCAGCTCGTTCACCAGGATCCGGTCGTCGTTGGTCTCGAACAGCTCGACGGCGAGCATCCCCACCACGTCGAGCGCCTCGGCGATGGTCCGGGCGATCGAGCGGGCACGCGCCTCGAGCACGGGGTCGAGGTTCGGAGCCGGCGCGATGACCTCGAAGCACACGCCGTCGACCTGGCGGGACTCCACGACGGGGTAGTCCACGATCTCGCCGGTGGCGCTGCGCGCGACCTGCGCGGACAGCTCGCGGCGGAACGGCACCAGCTCCTCGACGAGCAGGGCGCCCTCGGCGCCGAAGGGCTCGTCGAGGTCGGCGGCGGACTCGACCTTCCAGACGCCCTTGCCGTCGTAGCCGCCGCGCGCCGTCTTGACGATCGCCGGGAAGCCGAAGGCCTCGACGTCGGCAGGCTCGGCCACCGGCGCCCAGCGCGGGCACGGCACGCCGAGATCGGTCAGCCGCCGACGCATCACGAGCTTGTCCTGGGCGTGGATCAACGCGTCCGGACCGGGGCGGCAGTCGTGCCCCTCCTGCACCAGCGTCCGCAGGTGCTCCGGCGGGACGTGCTCGTGGTCGAACGTCACCACGGGCGCGTCCTGCACGGCGCGGCGCAGGTCGTCCAGATCCGTGTGCGTGCCGATGTGGTGGTCGGCGATCGCCTGGGCGGCGGACACGTCCGGGCCCTCGGCGAGCAGGGTCAGCCGGATGCCCAGACCGATCGCCGGCGGCTGCATCATCCGGGCCAGCTGGCCACCACCGATGACGGCCACGTCGTGCTGCGGGGGTTCGTGCGTCACGGCGCCAGCCTAGGGCGAGATCGCGATGGCCAGCGGTCGAGGTCGCTCACCGGGACCGGAACGGGAGCCGCTCCGAGACCGTGATCGGCGAGAGATGGCCGAACCCCTTGATGTGACGCGGCGGCAGCACCCGCTTCTCGAAGGTGTCGCCGAGCGCGTCGGCGGTGGCCTGGTCGACCAGCAGCCGGTTGGCCCGCGCGACCTGCGAGAGGCGCGCGGCCAGGTTGACCGGGGGTCCGAACACGTCGCCCAGCCGGCTCAGCACCGATCCCGTCGCCAGGCCGACCCGGACGTCGGGCAGCTTGGGGCGGGCGCCGATCGTGTTGATGATGTCGACCGAGATCCGGGTGGCCCGCACGGGATCGGGGTGCACGAACAGCATCGCGTCGCCCAGCGTCTTGATGACGCGCGCGCCGGCAGCGGTGATGAGGTCGCCGCAACGCGTCTCGAACTCCTCGACGACCGACGCCAGCGAGGCGTCGTCCAGCCGGTTCGACAGCGCCGTGAAGCGGGTCATGTCGGCGAACCCGACGGTCATGTCGGTCGACAGCAGCGCCTGGTCGTTCTCGCCCAGCGCGGTGAGCCGTGCCGCCGCGGCCGCCAGGTGGCGCCGCCAGACGTGCACCATCAGCCGCTCGAAGCCGGGCACCGAGGTCTGGGCCAGCTCGAGGGCCGCGTCCGCGCGGCTGTCGGACTTGCCGCGCTCGATGTCGGACTCGAGCTGGTCGACCAGGATCGTCACCTGCCAGTCCGCGAGCCGCGACATCGTCTGCCCGAGCGCTCGGGTCAGCCGGAAGACCGTTTCCTCGTCGAGGATCTGGTGCTCCATCGCGTTGGCGACGATCGCGACCGCCGTGACGTCGGCGTCGCCGAAGGCGGTCTCGTCGCCGGGGTCGGGGAAGCCCAGGTTGCGCCACAGTCGCGCGGCCTGCTCGGGGGTGAGGCCGCCCCGCTCCGCGGTCTCGGCGTTCGTGTACTGCAGCTGCTCGGCCAGGATGATGTCGACCAGCTGCTGATCGTCAGGACTGCTCATCGCGGCGTGCCTCCGGGGCGTGCGACTCCAGGACCAGTCGCGTGATCGTGCGGTGGAACTCCTCGATCCGAGGGATGTCGTGCAGGTGCAGCCCCGACTGCTGGCTGGCGTCGTGGATGATCAGCGTCCCGCAGCCCAGGATGCGGTCGACGACGCCCTTCTCGTACGCGACGTCGTTGATCCGGGCGAGCGGGATGACCCGGCCGCTGCGGGTCAGGATGCCCTTCTGCTCGATCAGGCGACGGTTCGTGAGCGTGTAGGTCCACGTGAGCCAACGCAGGAACGGAATGAGCGTGCCCCAGATGAACAGCACGGCCAGCACCACGAGACCGAGCAGTCTCGGCGTGCCTCCGCCCGAATCACCGACCGCTCCGGCGAAGTACCCGCCGATCAGCATGATGGCCAGGCCGACGAGGAACGGCACGATCAGCACCTTCACATGGGTGCGCGTCTCGGCCTCGACCGTCTCGTCGTCGAGGAGCAACTTCTCGGACAGCATGCGGCCATGTTCCCACGACGGACACCAGCCGCAGCGTCACACGGGGCGCAGGTGCGTCACGTCGCCGGCCGACCAGGCGATCCCGTCCACGACGATGCGCCCGGACTCGTCGATGCCGGTCGCCTCGCCCACCACGTCGCTGCCGTCCGGCCGCTGGATCCTGACCTGCCGCCCGATCGTCGAGCACACGTCGGCGTAGGCCCGTGCCAGCTCGTCCTGGCGGGCGGGATCGCGCCACTGCTCGAGTCGCGTGCGCAGTGCCGAGAGGAGCACTCCCAGCAGCTCGGCCCGGTCGACCGTCGTCGCGCCCTCCAGCCACAGCGACGTCGCGGTCTCGACCGGCAGGTCCTCGGCGGTCAGGGCGACGTTCAATCCGACGCCGATGACCGCGGCCGGGCCCTGCGACGTCTCGACCCGCTCGACGAGGATCCCGCAGAGCTTGCGCCGGTCGTCGATGAGCACGTCGTTCGGCCACTTCAGGGCGGCGTCGACACCGACCTCGCGCACGGCATCCACGACGGCCAGGCCCGTGACGAGCGGGAGCCACGGCCAGCGCGCCGGCGGCACCTCGACGGGACGGACCAGGACCGAGACCGCGATGCCGGTCAGCGGCGGCATCGTGAACGTGCGGTCGAGGCGGCCCCGACCGGCTGCCTGGTGATCGGTGGTGTGGACGCTCCACTCGGGGGCCCCATCGCGGGCGGCGCTCGCCAGGTCGGCGTTGGTGCTCGCGGTCTCCTGCGTCACGTGGACGGTGAAGCCGGGAGCCACGTCGGCCAGGCGGTCGCGGTCGAGGGGCTCACGCTGGGGCTGCTGCACGGCCCCACCTTGGCACAGGCACGCCGATCGACGACGGCTACTGCGGGCCGAGGACGCCCGGCGCCGGCGCTGCCCCCGCCTGCTTGAGCTCGACGAAGATGACGTGCGTCGGTGTCTCCCCGATGTTCTTCGCGTGGTGCTGCTGCGCCGGCAGCCACAGCACGGTGTCGGCGTCCAGGTCGACGTCCATCTGGAAGTCCCCGGACATGAGGCGCCGCTTGAAGGAGCTCAGCGTGTACATCACGCTGTCGGGGTGCTCGTGCGGCGTCGTCTCGTCGCCGGGGGCGTCGGTGTAGTCCAGGACCCGGACCTGGTCGTTCTCGAAGATGACGCGGTAGTGATCCACGTTGGTGACCGTCGGATCGAGGCTCATCCTTCGATCATGGCACCGGCAGAACCCGGAGAACAGACCTTGCGCCTGCCTTGCTGTGGCACCAGAAACCGCTCCGGTTAAGGTGTTCGCCATGACCGACGCCCTGCCTGACGTCCCGCTGGAGGAGCACCCCGAGCTCCACACCACCGCCGGAAAGTTGGCCGAGTACGAACGACGCCACCACGAGGCGACCGTGGAGGTGGCCGACCGTGCCGCCGAGAAGCAGCACGCCCGCGATCGCAAGAGCGCGCGTGAGCGGATCGAGCAGCTGCTCGACGAGGGCTCGTTCGTCGAGCTCGACGCGCTGGCCCGTCACCGCGCCACGGCGTTCGGCCTCGACAAGAACCGTCCGCTCGGCGACGGCGTCATCACCGGTTACGGCACGATCGACGGCCGTCAGGTGTGCGTCTTCAGCCAGGACTTCAGCATCTTCGGCGGCAGCCTCGGCGAGGTCTACGGCGAGAAGATCACCAAGGTCATGGACCTGGCGATGAAGTCCGGCTGCCCCATCATCGGCATCAACGAGGGGGCCGGCGCCCGCATCCAGGAGGGCGTCGTCTCGCTCGGCCTGTACGGCGAGATCTTCCGCCGCAACGTGCACGCCTCGGGCGTCATCCCGCAGATCAGCCTGATCATGGGCAACTGCGCCGGCGGCCACGTCTACTCCCCCGCGGTCACCGACTTCACGATCATGGTCGACGGCACCTCGGGCATGTTCATCACCGGACCGGACATCATCAAGACGGTCACCGGCGAGGACGTCACGATGGAGGAGCTCGGCGGCGGTCGCACGCACAACACCAAGAGCGGCAACTCGCACTACCTGGCCTCCGACGAGGACGACGCGCTCGAGTACGTCAAGGCGCTGATCTCCTACCTGCCGCAGAACAACATGGAGGAGCCCGAGGCGTTCCCCGAGGTCGTCGACCTCGAGCCGAGCGATCTCGACCTCGCGCTCGACACGCTCATCCCGGACTCGGCCAACCAGCCCTACGACATCCGCACCGTCATCGAGACCGTGCTGGACGACCAGGAGTTCCTCGAGGTCCAGCCGCTGTTCGCGCCGAACCTCGTGATCGGCTTCGGCCGCGTCGAGGGAAAGAGCGTCGGCGTCGTGGCCAACCAGCCGATGCAGTTCGCCGGCTGCCTCGACATCGACGCGTCCGAGAAGGCCGCCCGCTTCGTCCGCACCTGCGACGCGTTCAACATCCCGGTCCTGACGTTCGTCGACGTGCCCGGCTTCCTGCCCGGCACCGATCAGGAGTGGAACGGCATCATCCGCCGCGGCGCGAAGCTGATCTACGCGTACGCCGAGGCCACCGTCCCGCTCGTCACGATCATCACGCGCAAGGCCTACGGCGGCGCCTACGACGTCATGGGCTCCAAGCACCTCGGCGCCGACATCAACCTGTCGTGGCCGACCGGCCAGATCGCGGTCGTCGGCGCCTCCGGCGCGGTCAACATCCTGTACCGCCGTGAGATCGCCGCTTCCGACGATCCCGAGGCGCTGCGCGCCGAGCTGATGACCGAGTACGAGGACACGCTGTGCAACCCGTACGTCGCGGCTGAGCGCGGCTACATCGACGGCGTCATCAAGCCCAGCCAGACCCGCGCCGAGATCGTCAAGGCCCTGCGCCTGCTGGCGACCAAGCGCGAGTCGCTGCCGCCCAAGAAGCACGGGAACATCCCGCTCTGATGTCCGACGAGACGCAGACCCCCGACGCCCCGGAGCAGCAGCCGCTGCTCCGGGTGGTCAAGGGCGATCCGACGCCGGAGGAGCTGGCGGCGCTCGTCGCCGTCATCGCGGCCCGCAACGCCGCGGCCGCGGCCGCTCAGGTCGACGAGCCTCAGCCGCGCAGCCAGTGGGGCCACCCGACGCGCCAGCACCGCACGGTGCACCGCTCCGGGCGTGGCCAGTGGCGCGCCTCCGCCTGGTGACGACCAACTGACGGTTTCCGGGGAAACTCACCCCTCCCGCCCATGTGGCACGATCTCGGGCATGACCCTGCGCCACGAACCTGACGTCTCGGCCGCCGACTGGTTCGTCCGGGCGGACGCCGACTGGCAGACACTCGCGGGCCAGGGCCCTCCGGGTTTCGAGGCGTACGCCACGGTCCGGTTCGACGATGGCGAGTCCGAGCACTACCGCAGCGACGACGAGCTCATGGCGATCGTCGTCGCGCTGGCCGCCCAGCACACCCGGACACCCGAGGACGTGTTCTTCGGACTGTGGGACGGCTGGGGCGAGCTGACCGACCAGGGCCGCGTGTTCTCCGTCGTGCGGTCGAACTGGTTGCGCGACCTGTGGTTCCGGCCCACTCCACCGCGCAACCGTCCGGCCTTCCGTGCCGAGGTCACCGACGGGCCCCGGGTCGACCTGCGTGGCAAGCGCGCGTACCTGCTCTTCCGCGGACCGGCCCGCGACGTCGGCGACTGGGGCGCCGCCGACTACGCCCCCGATGTCGAGCGGACGCTGCCGCCGGCCTCGATCACGTGGCCGGCTGACCACGCCTGGTTCATCGCCGCCGACGTCGACGATGACGGGCTGTGCGTCGGCGGCTCCCAGCGTCTCGTCGACGCCGTCCTGTCCCACCCTGACCTCGCCGCCGAGCCCGCCGCGTACGGCGACGTGCCGGACAGCGACAACGAGGACCGATGAGGTTCGTCCTGGCCTCGGCGTCGCCGGCCCGGCTGTCGACCCTGCGTCGCGCCGGAGTCGACCCGGAGGTGATCGTCTCGGGCGTCGACGAGGACGTCGTCGTCGCCGACAGCCCCGCCGAGCTCTCGACCGAGTTGGCACGACTGAAGTGCCGCGCCGTCGCCGTGGACCACCCGGACGCCCTCGTCCTGGGTTGCGACTCGGTGCTGGAGTTCGACGGTGAGATCCTGGGCAAGCCGTACGAGCCCGAGGTCGCCCGTCGTCGCTGGTACGCGATGCGCGGCAACGTCGGCGTCCTGCACACGGGCCACTGCCTGCGGCTCGGGGACGAGGAGGTGGTCCGCCACGCGGCCACGCGCGTGCACTTCGCGTACGTCACCGACGAGGAGATCGACGCCTACGTCGCGAGCGGCGAGCCGCTGCAGGTCGCCGGCGCCTTCACCATCGACGGCCTCGGCGCGGCCTTCGTGACCCGGATCGAGGGCGACCACCACAACGTCGTCGGGGTCAGCGTGCCCGTCGTGCGCGAGATGATGCGCGACCTCGGTCAGGAGTGGACCTCCCTCTGGCGCTGATTCATGGCACGATGTCCGGCGACGTTGTTGGTGTGGGGGGAGAACTACGTGACCAAAGTGATGTCGCTGATCGGCACGATCGCGCTGGCGATGACGGCCCTGTCCTGGCCGGCGGCCACCGCCGACGAGGTGGAGGGCGCCACGTCGATGATGCTCGTGATGGACGCGTCCGGGTCCATGGCCGAGAAGACGGGCGGGGGCACGACGCGAATCCGGGCCGCCAAGGACGGACTCAACGCCGTGATCGACGCCCTGCCCGCCGAGCAGCGGGTCGGCTTCCGGGTCTACGGCGCCAGCGACGTGGCCGAGGACGACCCGGCGGCCTGCACCGACTCGAAGCGCATCGTCGACCTCGACACCGACAACCGCGACGCGCTGCGCAAGGCCGTCGCCGAGTACGAGCCTGTGGGCTGGACCCCCACGAGCCACGCGCTGCGCGAGGCCGCCAAGGATCTCGGCGACTCGGGACAGCGCACGATCGTCCTGGTCTCGGACGGCGAGCCGACGTGTGACCCCGATCCGTGCGTCGTCGCCCGCGAGATCGCGAAGGACGGCATCGACCTGCGCATCGACGTCGTCGGGTTCGACGTCTCAGGTCGCGCGAAGAAGACCTTGCAGTGCGTGGCCGACGAGGGCAACGGCACCTACTACGACGCCGACGACGCGGAGAGCCTGACCGACAGCCTGCGGGTCTCGTCGGTGCGCGCCTCGCGTCCGTTCGACCTCACCGGCACCCCCGTCCGGGGCACGCCCGCCTTCGAGGGAGCGCCGCTGCTCGAGCGGGGCCAGTACACCGACACCATCGCGACCGACGCGACCGCCCACTACCGGCTGCAGCATTCCGCGCCCGGCACGACGTTCCACGTCGGTGCCGTGGTCAGTGGTGTCTCGGGCGACCTCGGCGCCGCGGCGGTCCTGCGCGTGACGCGCCTCAACGGGCAGCAGTGCAAAGCCGACACGACGTACGGACTCGACATGTCCAGCCGGTCGCCCATCTACTACGGCGGCGTCTCCAGTTGGGTGCTCGACGCGGAGTCCGCGTGCCGCACCGACGACGAGCTCGCCCTCGAGGTCGACCGGGTCGTCGGCACCCTGGAAGGCCGCCCGATCGAGCTGGCGGTCTACGAGGAGCCGCCGATCACGTCGGACCTCGCCGCGGGCACGGTCGGCGACGAGCCGCGGTGGGTGGCGCCCACGCCGGGCACTCCCCGCGAGACGGTTCCCGGAACGAGCATCGCGAACGCGCCCGAGGTCGAGCCGGGCACCTACCGGATGGACATCAGTGCCGGCGAGACCCAGGTGCTGGCCGTCCCGGTCGACTGGGGCCAGCAGCTGCGGGCGCAGTTCGACGCCACGCTGAACGACGACGTGCGGGACGCTGCCAAGGCCGGCAGCGGGGTCGACGTGACCGTCATCAACCCGTTGCGCCGCGACGTCACCGTCAGCCAGTTCGGGCAGAGGCCGAAGGACTGGACCGCGGTGCCGATCGTCGCGGCCCGCGAGAACATCGCGTACCGCACCGGCGCCATCTCCTGGCCCGTCCATCCCGCCAACCGGGCCCACCCCGGCGCGGATCGCCAGGGCGCGTCGCTGGCGGGCATGCACTACGTGCTGGTCAGCCTGAAGCTGCAGGGTGACGAGGCGAACCTGCCGTACACGCTCACGCTCGCGCGCGAGAACGTGCTGGGCGACGTGGCGCCGACCTACGCCGAGGTCGAAGGGCTCGAGGCCCCGAGCGCCGACTCCCGGCTGGTCGACTCCCCCGTCAGGACGGCCGCCGCGGACGACGAGACGACCGCCGACGAGGACGAGTCCACGGCCGCCCTGGCCGACGAGTCGGGCACGCCCGTGACGTGGCTCGTGGGCGGCGCGGTCGTGCTGGTGGCACTCGTCGCCGGGGTCGTCCTCGTGCTGCGCCGCCGTCGCTGATCGCCTCGCCGGACACCCCCGGAATCGGGGTGTCCGGGCCATCGCGGGGCGCGAGGTGGTCGAGCGGTAAGCCCCAGCGTGCGAGAAGCGTTGGTACGCGATGCGCGGTAACGCCGGCGTCCTGCACACCGGGCACTGCCTGCGCCTGGGTGAGGACGAGGTCGTCCGCAGCGCCGCCACCCGGGTGCACTTCGCGAACGTCACCGATGAGGAGATCGACGCCTACGTCGCGAGCGGCGAGCCGCTGGCCGTCGCGGGCGCGTTCACGATCGAGGGCCTCGGCGCCGCGTTCATCACGCGGATCGAGGGTGACCACCACAACGTCGTGCGCGTCAGCGTTCCCGTGCTGCTCGAGATGACGGTCGAGCTGGGCGTCGCCTGGACCGACCTGTGGCGCTGACGGCGCGTGAAACGCCGATGGGGCCGGGCATGGCGCCCGGCCCCATCGCGTCTCAGCAGTCCGTCAGCCCTTCTTGCGGACCAGCGTGACGGTCTTGCTCCTGCTCACCCCCTTGCCGGTGGCCGTGAACGTGACCTTCACCTTGACCGTGCTCTTCTTGCCGGCCTTGAGGGTCTTCTTCGGCTTGACGGTGATCTTGACGGTGCCGGCCTTCTTGGCCTTGACCGTCGCGGTCTTGACCTTCGTGCCCGACACCTTGACCACGCCCGCGCGGTTGACCTTGGCGTAGACCACGGCGGTGCCGTTGGCCTTCCTGACCACCTTGGTGATCGACACCTTCGGCGCCGGCACGCTCGGGCTCGGCTTGGATGGGCCGGCCTCGCCGCTGCCGCCCTTGGCGACCTTCAGGCTGAACGCCTTCGTCGTCGTGGTCCGGCCGGACGAGTCGGTCACCGTCGCGGTGATCTTCACCGTCTTGCCCGCCTGGTCGGCGCTGGGCACCCAGGAGAACGCGTACGGAGCGGAGGTGGCCGGCTCGGACTTCACGCCGTCGACGGTCAGCGTGACCGAGCGGACCGCGAAGTCGTCCCGAGCACGGACCAGCGGCGTCACCGTCTCGCCCGGCTTGACCGTCGAGCCGTCGATCGGATCGACGATCTCGGCCTTCGGACCCTCGTCGGTGACCTTGCCGACCTTCGTCGGCACCGACGCAGGCTGCGTGGAGGCACGCGAGCTGACGGTCACCGAGCCGCTGCCGGAGATCGCCTCGACGTTCTCGGCCGGATCGGCCGTGCCATCGGCGACCGGGTTGCTCCGGCCCAGGTAGCTCGAGCGCACGGTCACCGCCGCACCGGTGCGCGGACCCGAGCCGTCGGCGACGGCGTTGTACACGGAGAAGCCGTTGCCCTGGAACACGTTGGACGTGACCGTGAGCGCATTCGCAACCTCGGTCTTGGCGTCGGTCAGCAGCAGGCCGTAGGACTTCGACGGGACCTTGCCGTCGTAGTTGCCGGCGATGCGGCTGTCCTTCACCTCGCCTTCGGTGCCGTTGGCGTACTGGACACCGGTCTGGGCGAACACCTTGCTGGAGCTGCCCTGGACGACCGTGCCGTGCACGTAGCCGCGCTGGATCAGGTTGCGGCGCTGCGTGTTGGCCGCCGCGCCGTCCTTGCCGCTGCCACCGTCGAACAGGATGCCGCCGGACTGGTAGCCCTTGACGACGCTGTTCGCCACGGTCACGTCCGTCTCGACCGTGCCCGGTCCGTCGCCCTTGACGATGCCGGTCTGGACGATGCCCCAGCCGTGCGGGGCGTCGGCGAGCTCGTCGCCGTTCTTGGCGACCCGGAACGGACCCACGACGCTCTCGGAGACGCGGCCCGCAGCACCGAAGAAGGCGATGCCGGCCTCGGCCCACGTGGACCCGGAGGTCACGGTGACGCCCGAGATGTCGACGAACATCTCCGTGCTGTCGGTCGAGCCGAGCGACTGACGCGACACGGTGATGACGTTGCCGCCGCCGTCACGCAGGTACGGCACCTGGCCGGCCAGCGAGTCGAGCGACTGGTCCGGGCGGATGGTCACCTTGTCGGCGCCCGCGCCCTTGATCTTCAGCGGCTTGGTGATGGTCAGGCCGTTCTTCGCGCCGCTGGCGACCGGGTTGGACGCCGCGGTGATCGGCGTCGAGGACTCCTCGTAGACGCCCTCACAGACCACGATGGTGTCCCACGGAGCGGCGTGGTCGATCGCCGACTGGATGGACGTGAAGTTGGCGTCCGGGCACTGCGCCCGGTCGTTGTCGACCACCCAGGTCGTGTTGTTGTACTCGTGCGCGACCTGGTCCTTCAGCGCGTACTTGCCGGGCGCGATGTCGATGTCCTTGATGTAGTCGGCCGGATCGGCGCCCTTGGCGGCACCGTGGCCGGCGCCGTCGGCGACGTCGCCGTCGGAGAGGATCTTCGCCGTGCCGACCGCCTCCTGGAACCGCACGTCGGCGAGCTGGATCGACCCGGACTCCGGGGTGCCCTCGACGCCGAAGCGCAGCTCGACCTTCGCCAGCGACGAGATGTCGACACCCTTGGCGGCGAACTCGCTGAGCGGGACCCGGATCTGGTCGAGGACCATGTGCATGCGGGTCGTGGTGTTGCCGGTGCTCATGTGCAGGGCGTTGCCCCACCGCTCGTCACCGGCGTTCACCGTGGCCTCGCGGCCCTGCGTGTCGACCAGCGCGATCAGGAAGTCCTGCGTGGTCGCAGCGGGGTCGTAGGTCACCGGCAGCGGCTGACCGTTCTCGGTGCGCTGGGCACCGGGGTTGCGGTCGTCGAAGAAGTTCACGTCCGCGCTCATCGACAGCGCCTTCAGGCCGCTCACGTCACGGTCCTTCGCCGGGATCTGGGCGGTCAGCCTGGCCGACTGGCCCCCCTCCCACGCCAGCGCCAGCTGGCGACCGTAGGAGTGGTTGATCGGCGAGTTCTCACGCATGCCGCTTTGGCCGCCCAGGGCGTCCTTCGCCGGCAGCGGGCACGCCTTCTCGGCCGTCGGCAGGCTGCCCTTGCCCAGCTGCGCCGGGGCAAAGTCGTCGGGCTCGGGGTTGCACCAGTCGAAGCCACCGGCCGTGGCCTCGGGCACGGGGGCGCCGCCGTTCTTCAGGTACGGGTTGACGAACCCCTCGCCGCTGAGCGAGCCGCCCAGGGCGTTCTCGGTGAGCGGGTTGACGATCTCGGGACGGATCACGTCGACGCGCTCGGAGGCCGGCGGGAAGTAGTTCGTCGAGACGCGCTCCTCGCAGCCGATGCGGCGGCCGCTCTCGCTCGTCGGGCAAGCCGACTCGGGGATCTGCCGGTGGGAGTCGGTGTTCGACAGCTCGCCGGTCATGTAGGGATCGAACGCGCCCTCACCGCCGACGTAGCGGCGGAAGAAGGCCGACATCGTGGCCAGGCCGATCTTCTCCTGGTCGCCCATGCGCTCGGGGTCGCCGGAGATCTTGGTGTTGACCAGCGGGTTGTACGTGTCGGAGTTGTCGAGCACGTACGACGGCGGGTCGTAGCTGGCCGCGCCGGAGAGCCGGTGGTTGTTCGGCTGCACGTTGTTGCCGTTGGTCGGTCGCGAGTTGCCACACGCGGGATCGACCTGGGTGCCGCCGTCCTGTCCGTCGGCGAACCACACGGTGTTGAACCAGTTGTGGTTGGCGCCGAGGACGTACTGCTGCATCTTCGGGAACGGGTCGTCACCGTCGCGGTACTGGCTGCGCTCGAAGGTGCGCGCGCCCTGCAGGTTCGTGACGTCGCCCTCGCAGCCGGGCAGGATCGACAGGAACGGCACGCCGGTGGGCGCCTTGCGCTCGTAGTCGGTCGGCGCGAGCGCGATCACGCCGCGCAGCGGGTAGCGCGGGCCGTCGGTACGCGTCTGGTTGTAGTCGATGAAGTTGGTCACCGCGTCGCCACCGCGCGAGTGGCCCATCAGGCCGATGCGCGTGAGGTCGAGCGTGCCGGCGAGGGTGGTGCCGATCGTGGTGTGCGCGTCGACCGGCAGGCCGCCGGGCTCGTTGGCCGCGGTCAGGGCGTCGAGGGTGGCCGCGATGAGCTTGCGGCGCTGGTGCATGCCCTTGCCCATGTTGTTGTCCTGGCGCATCATCAGCTGGTCCTGCGACACCGAGAAGGTGGTGTAGCCCCAGGTGGCGAGGTTCTCACCGAGGTACGCGTAGCCCGCCTCGTTGCGCTTGAACTGCGTGCAGCTCGCGGTCGTCGAGTTCTGGCCGGCGTCACACGAGCCGTGGTTGCCGTGGACCAGGACGATCACCGGCGAGGGCTCGGTGCGGTTCGCCGGGCGGTACAGGGAGCCGCGGATCTCGAGCTTCTCGGCTGCCTGCGCGCTGCCCGCGGTGGGGGCCGAGCCGGACGAGTTCGGCTCCTGCAGGTCGACCAGGCCCAGCTTGGTCTCCTGGATGGTCTGCACGCCGTAGGAGCCGCGCTCCATCGGGTCGGGCAGGTCGTCGTAGAGCGTGGAGGTGGACGAGGCCACGGCCGATGGGGCGGCCGTGGCAGTACCGACGGAGACCGTCGGCGCGACCAGGGCACACGCCAGTGCCGCGGTCAGAAGCGCCGCGCGGCGCCTCGCGGGGAAGGGGGACATGAATGCCTCCAGCACAGGGGGAAGGGACGCGCTCACGTTAGGGATCCTGTGTTACATCCACGTAATCCCACGTTTCCCAACAGTCACGAACTCGACGAATCCGCGCGTCATACGTCTCACGGATGCGCGGATCGGTTCACTCATGAGCCTCGGCGTGGGAGAATGGAACACGATGACCACCTCACAGCGCCCCCGACGCCACCTCGCAAGCAGCCCGTTCCCCAAGAAGCCCGATGTTGCCGCAGAGACCTACGAGACAGGAGCCCGGGTGTCGCACGATACCTACGGCCTCGGTCGCGTCCTGAGTGTCCAGGGCCAGAACTCGGTCCAGGTCGACTTCGGCAACGGCTCGATGCACATTCCGTTGCCGTGCCGCCAGATGACGGCGCTCTGACCCCAGAGCGCTTCCCTACTCGACCGGCAGACCGAGCGAGCGGGCGATCAGCATCCGCTGGACCTCGCTCGTCCCCTCGCCGATCTCGAGGATCTTGGCGTCGCGGTAGAACCGCGCCACCGGGTACTCCTCCATGAATCCGTAGCCGCCGAACACCTGCGTCGCCGTTCGCGTCGCCGTCACGGCGGCTTCGGAGCTGTACAGCTTCGCCACCGACGCGGCCTGCTTGAAGCGGGCCCCGGTGATTCCCGCGTCCTTCATCGCCGCTGCCTGATAGGTCAGCGCCCGTGTCGCGTCCGCCATGACCTTGAGGTCGGCGATCTGGAACGCCACGCCCTGCTTGCGCCCGATCGGCCCGCCGAACGTCTGCCTCTCCCCCGCGTACTGCACGCACGCCTCGAGGCAGGCCTCGATGAGACCGAGGGCCAGCGCCGAGATCGCCACGCGGCCGTCGTCCAGTGTGGCCAGGAACTGGGCGTAACCGCGCCCCCGCTCGCCCAGCAGGTGGTCCGCCGGGACGCGAGCGCCCGTGAACGACAGCGGGTGGGTGTCGCTGATGTGCCAGCCCAGCTTGTCGTAGCCGGGCTCGGCCACGAACCCCGGCGTGCCGGACGGCACGACGATCGCCGAGATCTCGGGACGTCCGTCCTCACGGGTGCCCGTGCGCGCGGTGACCGTGACGAGCGAGGTGATCTCACTGCCGGAGTTGGTGATGAACTGCTTCGCCCCGTCGACGACCCACTCGTCGCCGTCCAGGACCGCCTTCGTCGCCGTGGCGCCGGCGTCGGAGCCCGCGCCGGGCTCGGTCAGCCCGAAGCCGGCCAGCGCCCGCCCGGCCACGAGGTCGGGCAGCCAGCGCTCCTTCTGCTCGGCGGTGCCGAACGTCTGGATGGGGTTGATGCCCAGGCCGACGCCGGCCTCGAGGGTGATGCCCATCGACTGGTCGACGCGGCCCAGCTCCTCGATGGCGATGCACAGGCTGGTGAAGTCGGCGCCGGAGCCGCCGAACTCCTCGGGAGCCGTCAGACCGAACAGGCCGAGGTCGCCCATCGCGCGGACGACGTCCACCGGGAAGTGGTGCGCCTTGTCCCAGTCAGCGACGTGGGGAGCGATCCGCTCGGCCGCAAAGGAGCGCACGACGTGGCGGAAGTCCTCGTGCTCGCGTGACAGTTCGAAGTCCATGCCCGCAGGTTAACAGGCATTAACCACGTTGTGGTCGAGCCCACGTCTGCACTCCGAAACCACACACTTTAGACTCGCGACTGCCATCAGACTCGAGGAGTATTCGTGAGCAAGCCCCTGCAGAAGGTCCTGATCGCCAACCGTGGCGAGATCGCCGTGCGTGTGATCCGTGCCGCGAAGGACGCCGGCATCGCCAGCGTGGCGGTCTATGCCGAGCCCGACCGCGACGCCCTGTTCGTCCGGCTGGCCGACGAGGCCTACTCGCTCGAGGGGTCCACCCCCGGCGACTCCTACCTCGACATCGGCAAGATCCTGGCCGTGGCCGAGCGCAGCGGCGCCGACAGCGTGCACCCGGGCTACGGCTTCCTGTCCGAGAACGCCGAATTCGCCCAGGCCGTCATCGACGCCGGGCTGACCTGGATCGGTCCCCCGCCCTCCGCCATCGACGCCCTCGGCGACAAGGCGAAGGCCAAGCAGATCGCCCTGGCCGCCGGCGCGCCCCTGGCCCCGGGCCTCAAGGACGCCGTCAAGGACGCCGACGAGATCGTCGCGTTCGCCCGGGAGAACGGCCTGCCGGTCGCCATCAAGGCCGTGTTCGGCGGTGGCGGTCGCGGCCTCAAGGTCGCCCGCACGCTCGAGGAGATCCCCGAGCTCTACGACTCGGCCGTCCGTGAGGCCGTCGCGGCCTTCGGTCGTGGCGAGTGCCTCGTCGAGAAGTTCCTCGAGAAGCCGCGCCACGTCGAGACCCAGTGCCTGGCCGACCAGCACGGCAACGTCGTCGTCGTCTCGACGCGTGACTGCTCGCTGCAGCGCCGCCACCAGAAGCTCGTCGAGGAGGCGCCCGCGCCGTTCCTGTCCGACGAGCAGATCGAGAGCCTCTACACCTCCAGCAAGGCGATCCTGAAGGAAGCCGGCTACGTCGGCGCCGGCACCTGCGAGTTCCTCGTGGGCATGGACGGCACGATCAGCTTCCTCGAGGTCAACACCCGCCTGCAGGTCGAGCACCCCGTCTCCGAGGAGGTCGCCGGTGTCGACCTCGTCCGCGAGATGTTCCGCATCGCCGCCGGCGAGGAGCTGGGCTACGACGATCCGGCACTGCGCGGCCACTCGATCGAGTTCCGCATCAACGCCGAGGACGGCGGCCGCGGCTTCCTGCCCGCACCCGGCACCCTCACCAAGTGGGACCCGCCGGCCGGTCCGGGCATCCGTGTCGACTCGGGCTACGTCGAGGGTGAGACCATCCCCGGCGCATTCGACTCGCTCGTCGCCAAGCTGATCGTCACCGGCGCCACCCGCGAGCAGGCCATCGAGCGCTCGCGCCGCGCGCTGGCCGAGTTCGAGGTCGACGGCATGCCCACGGTCATCCCGTTCCACCGCTCGGTGCTCGACGACCCGGCGTACAACGCCTCAAACGGCTCGTTCGACGTCTACACGACCTGGATCGAGACCGAGTACGACAACCAGCTCGAGCCGTACAGCGGCGAGCACGGCTCCGATGAGGCCGGCGAGCGCGAGCGCGTCACCGTCGAGGTCGGCGGCAAGCGCGTCGAGGTCGTCCTGCCCGGCGGCCTGGGCGCCAGCGCCGCCGCCGCGGGCGGTGGCAAGAAGGCCAAGCGCAAGGGCGGCAAGTCCGCCGGCGCCGCGGCCAGCGGCGACTCGCTGACGTCGCCGATGCAGGGCACCGTCGTCAAGCTCGCCGTCGAGGAGGGCCAGGAGGTCGCCGAGGGCGATCTGGTCGTCGTCATCGAGGCGATGAAGATGGAGCAGCCCATCAACGCCCACAAGGCCGGCTCGGTCGTGGGCCTGGTGGCCGTCATCGGCGAGACCATCGGCGCCGGCGCGGTGATCGCTGACATCAAGGACGCCTGAGACACACCCGCAACGCACGAAGCCCCGGCCTGATGGCCGGGGCTTCGTCGTGTGCGGGGAGCTGGTGGGTCAGGAGGCGCGACGCTCGCCCTCACGGGCGGCGCGGGTGTCGGGCGAGACGCCCGGCGTGGAGGCGGGGGCGTGGTGATCGACCTCGCCGAAGGCGACACCGGCCGCCCAGACGACGAGCGTGACGACGACCCACGTGCCCCAGCCGTGGATGGCGAAGCCCGAGTCGGGCACGATCACGTCGGTCAGCGCCAGCGCGATCGCGGTGAGCGCCAGTCCACCGGTGATCGTCGAGACCCGCAGCCAGCGCGAGCTGGTCACCCGGAGGGCGACCGTGCGGAGCGCGACGCTGAGGACGGTGAACAGCACGACCGCGACGACCCACCAACCGGGCGTCAGCGTGAAACCGTCGAGGATCCACGCGGCCAGGCCGAGCGCGAGCGCGTTGGCCAGAGCAGCGGTGACGATCGTGATCCAGAGGCGGGCACTCAGCATGGGACGATCATCCCACTGCCGGATCTCAGAAGCCGAACCAGTCCGACTTCAGGCCGAAGGCCCAGCGAGCGTCGACGCCGGAGATCGTCTTGCTGGCCTTGGACCCCTTGAGGGTCATCGAGACCACGCGGCCACCCTGGTCGCCGTGCCCGTTGCGTCGAGTGACCGTGATCGACTTCAGGGTGCCGATCGCGTACTTCTTCTGGATCGCGGCGGCGGTGACCGTCTGGCTCCAGGCGTGGTTCTTGTTGCCGCTCCAGTTGTCCCACGGGTCGCTGACGGGCTTCAGGTAGGGCATCGAGCCCGCGTTCGTGAAGCCACCCGACGAGCTCGAGAACTGCGTCAGCGCCGGCTCGCCCTTGTACGTCAGGATCTTGCCGTTCGTCCCGGCGATCGCGTCGTTGGTGCGCTTGGTCTCGTCGGCGTAGCCGCCGTAGACCTGGCACGAGACCGTGTCGCAGATGTCGAAGTGCTTCTTGGAGCCGAGGTACCGCGAGCCGAACGTGCGCGCGGCGACGGACTGCGCCTTGAGCGCCTCCATGCTCCAGCTGGCGGGCATCTCACGCGCCACGACGCCACGCAGGTAGGCCTCGAGGCTGAGCACGTTGACGGTGTCGCGGGTGGTGGCGGTGGGCCGGGTCGAGCGCAGCGCGCCGCGGTAGGCCCGCGTGGAGCCGTTCGGCAGGACGAGGCTGATCGTCGCCGGGCCCTCGAACTGGGCATCGCCGGAGAACGTGGTGTGGGCGTACCACTTCGAGCCCGACTTGTAGGACAGCGTGCTCTTCTTCGCGTCGCCCTTCGTCAGGTCGATGGACCAGGCCGAGACGGCGCGGCCGCTGACCGAGGTCGGCAGCACGGTCACGGCGTTGCCGGTCAGGCGGCGGAACTTCAGGCCGGACTTCGGCAGCACGTGCACCGAGTTGCCCGTGTCGGCCGAGATCTGCACGCGGATCGTGGCGGACTTCGTGCTGAGCGTCGTCCCCGGGTAGTACTTGCGCAGGATCGCGTCGTACTTCTGGCCGGCGCGGGCGCCGCCCTCGGCGCCGTACTGGCTCATGCCGATGCCGTGGCCGTAGCCGTGGCCCTTGAAGACGACCTTGCCGCTCGACGGCGTCACGGCGTTCTTGGCCGACGCCTTCGGAGCCGGCTTCGGGGCGGGCTTGGGGGCGGGCTTCGGCTTCGGCTTCGCCGCGGCCGCCGTCAGCGGACGCGTGGCCGCCGTCGGGTACGGAGCCTTCGTGTAGGCGCTGGCCCGCTCCTTGTTGGGGTAGCTGACGGACACGCGGATCCGGTAGCGGGTGTTCGGCTTGAGCTTCGTGATCTTGATCGAGTTGGTGCGCGTCATCAGGTAGCGCGCGCCCGACGACTTGCCCGACTGGATGATCTGCACCCGGTAGCCCGGAGCGCCCGCCTGAGCCTTCCACGTGAGCTTCAGCGCCTTCCGGCCACGCGAGGTGGCGCGGACGCCCGAGGGGGCCGTGAACGCCTTCGTACGGGCCGTGGGGAACGGCTTGGCCGTGTACGGGCTGAGCCGCTTCTTCGGCGACGGCTGGTAGACCGAGACGCGGAAGACGTGGACCCGGCGCGCGTGCAGCCCGGTGATCGTGGCGCGGTTGGTCGAGACGTTGTAGAACTTCGCGCCCTTCGAGCTGCCCGTGGGCGAGACCGCGAGGCGGTAGTGGGTGGCCCCGGCGACCTTGTTCCACGTGACCGTCGCCGTGGTCGGGGTCGTGCTGACCTTGACGCCGGTGGGGGTCTTGAGGTTCTTCACCGGCGCGGGCGTCGGCTTCGGGGTCGGCTTCGGGGCGGGGGCGGCCGCGGGCGCACCGGCAGCCGAGGCGGCCTTCGACGTGTACGTGTGCGCGCGGTCGCGCAGGCCGCCGACGGCGCTGATCCAGGCGTAGCCGTGCTTGCCGGGGCACGCGGTCGACTTCACGTCACGGTGTCCGTTGATGACCTGGTACTTCTTGCCGCCGGCGGTGTAGGTCCCCTTGGCCTTGGCGCCGAAGAACTTCAGTCGCCAGCCGACCAGCTTGACCACGGAGGTCTTCATCGCCGCGCTGGGCTGCGCGTGGTCGAAGTGACCCATCATCGAGACGCCGGTCGCGTACTGGTTGACGGCCTCGACGCCGGAGTGCGCGGCGCGGACCTGCTTGGTCATGCCGCCCTTGCGGCCCTCGAAGATCTGGCCGAACCGGTCGACCAGGAAGTTGTAGCCGATGTCGCACCAGCCGTGTCCCTTGACGTGGTACGACTGGTAGCTCCGCACGAGCGCGGCCGACTCGGCCTTCGTGTAGGTGTTGGAGCCCGCCGTGTGGTGGATGACGACGCCGAGCGCCTTCGGGCGCGTCACCGGGGCGCTGCAGCTGGTGCCGGCCCCGGCCTTCCACTGCGCGCGGGTGATGATCGACGGCATCGGCACGACCTTGGGCGTGCCGTCGGCCGCGACCGACTCGGTCTGGTTGTCCGGGACGCCGTCGGTGCCCTCCTGCGGCAGTTCCTCGGTGTCCTCGACCGCCGGGCTGAAAACCGCCGGGCTGAACGGCGTGACGATCTCCGACTTCCCCGGATCGATCGTCGTCACCTTGACGCCCGAGAGCGTGCCGGAGCCGGCCTTCACGTCGACGGCGATGCCGTCGGCGGGGGCGTCGGTCCACAGCGGCTCGGTCCCGGGGCGTCCGCCCTCCGTGCTGTCCTCGATGCCCAGCGTCTGCCACGCGCTCCACGTGCCCTTCGTGCGCACCTGAACGCGCACGGAGACGTCCTGTGCATCCGCCTCGGCGTCCCAGGTCACCCCGACCATGCGGAACGGGTCGACGGCCTTGCGCTCGACCGCACCGCCGGAGCCCTCCTTCGGGGCCGTCTCGACGGGGGTCTGCTCGACCTCGACCTCCTCGGAGACCGGTGCCTTCGTGGTCGCCTCATCGGGCGTCTCGGCCTGGGCCGGGGTGGGTCGCGTCTCGACGATGTCGGTTCCGGCGGCCTGCGCGGGGGCAGGCAGGAGCAGGGTCGCTCCGACGAGGGCGATCGTGGTCAGACCGATGCTGCAGCGGGTCGGCCAGGAATGCATGGGGGAAGTCCATTCTGTGGCGAGTAAAGCTGGTGCTCGTGTGACACACGGAGCACACGCATCACAACACACATCAGGAGAGCGTTCCAGCACTTTGGGTCTGACCTGCGAAACCACACGCGTGTGATTACAGCGGTGGCGGGCTGAAATTCAACTACTGGTTCAGACTTGTCGGTGCAGCCGGCGAGCGACCTCGCTGACGGTGCCGGACATCGAGGGATAGACGCTGAAGGCGTCGGCGACGTGGTCGACCGTCAGCGACGCCGAGACGGCGACCGAGACGGTGTGGATCAGCTCGCTGGCCCGCGGTCCGACCACCACTCCCCCGATCAGGGTGCCGATCCCCTGGCGCGCGTAGAGCTTGACGAAGCCGTCGTGGACGCCCTGCATCTTGGCTCGCGGGTTCGCGGTGATCGGCAGCATCGCCGTGTCGACGAGCAGGCCCTGCTCGTCGACCTGGCGCTGGCCGACGCCCACCGCGGCGATCTCGGGGGACGTGAAGATGTTGCTGGAGACCTTGCGCAGGTCCAGCGGGTGGACGGCGTCGCCGAGCAGGTGCGCCATCGCGATGCGGCCCTGCTGGGCGGCGACCGAGGCCAGCATGAAGACACCGGTGCAGTCGCCGGCCGCGTAGACGCCGGGGATGTTGGTGCGCGAGACCTTGTCGACCGAGATGAAGCCGCCGTCGTCGGTGTCGATCCCGACCTCCTCGAGGCCGAGGTCGGCGGTGTTCGGGATCGAGCCCAGCGCGAGCAGGCAGTGCGACCCGGTGACCGTGCGGCCGTCGGTGAGGGTGACGACGACCTGGTCGCCCTCACGCCGCGTGGACGCCATGCGGGACTTGCCCAGGACGTTCATCCCGCGCCGGGTGAAGACCTCTTCGATCAGGGTGGCCGCGTCGGGGTCCTCACCGGGCAGCACGCGGTCACGGCTGGACACCAGCGTGACCTCGGCCCCCAGGCCGTTGTAGGCGCTGGCGAACTCGGCGCCGGTGACGCCCGAGCCGACGACGATCATGTGCTCGGGCAGCTCGCGCAGGCCGTAGACCTGCTCCCACGTGAGGATGCGCTCGCCGTCGGGCTGGGCATCGGGGCTGACGCGCGGATGGGCGCCGGTCGCGATGAGGATGCCGTCGGCCGCCAGCCGGACCTCCCCGTCGGGCGTCGAGGCGATGACCTCGCGTGCGTCGGAGATGCGGGCGGTGCCGCGCAGGATCGTGACCCCGGTGGAGGCGACGCGCTCGGCGATGTCGTCCGACTGGGCCTGGGCCAGACCCAGCACGCGGTCGTTCACCGACGCGAGGTCGGCGCGAGGCGCCCGCGGCACCTCGACGCCCAGCTCGGCCGACCGGCTGACCTCGTGCAGGAGGTCGGAGGTCGCGATCAGCGTCTTGCTGGGGACGCAGTCGGTCAGGACGGTCGAGCCGCCCATCCCGTCACGCTCGACCAGCGTGACCTCGGCCCCCAGCCGCCGGGCGACCAGCGCCGCTTCGTATCCGCCGGGTCCGCCACCGATGATCACGACATGAGCCATGGCTCGATTGTCCCGCATCCGGCGGAGGACTCCCGCGAGGGTCTCTCAGCGGGCGTAGCGCGGCAGCTGGGTCGAGAGCTCCTCGAACAGGCCACCGTTCAGACCGAAGACGACCTTGACCTCCTCGACGACACGCTGCTGGTCGCGCTCGGTGAGCGGCAGGGCGTCGAGCGCGGCGCGGTAGGCGTCCTTGTACGGCTTGGGCTTGGGCACGGCGTCGAACTGGTAGAACGCGATGCCCTGGCCCTCGGGGAGGTCGAAGGTGCGCGCCAGGATCCGGCCGATCGCCTGTCCACCGGACAGGTCGCCCAGGTAGCGCGTGTAGTGGTGCGCGACGAACAGCACGGGATCGGCGGCCGAGGCCTCGACGCGGGCGACGTAGCGGTCGACGGCGGAGCTCTGGATCGCGGGCACACCGGCGGCGCCGGACCAGTACGCGAGGTCCTGGTCGATCGCGGCGAGGCGATGGATGGCCGGGTCGATCACGGCGCCGGCGATCGGGTCGTCCGCCAGCGCGGCGCCCACCGACTCGAGCGCGGCGTAGATCGGGCGCAGCATCGCGAGGTACTCGGTGTAGCCGGTCTCGTTGACCTTGCCGTCGAGCAGGAACGACATGAAGTTGGAACTCTCGGCGTCCTTGTGCTCGGCCTGGGACCCCTCGCGCATCAGCACGGACAGCCCGGTTTCGGTCGGCAGCACGGTCATGATCGCCCTCTCTGGTGGATGTGCCTCAATGATATGACACATTGTCAGATCAAGATGACACTGTGTCCGAAAGACCACGATGTGGGACGACGATCAGGTGGCCGTCCGGGGTGTCGGTCAGCACGTGCACGGCGATGCCGTAGACGGACTCGACGCGCTCGGGCGTCAGCACCTCGGCGGGCGTGCCCACGCTGACCATGCGGCCACCGGCGAGCATCGCGATCCGATCGGCGCGCGCCGCCGCCAGCGACAGGTCGTGCAGCACGACGATCACGGCGCGGCCCGCAGCAGCGAGGTCACGGGCGACGACCATGACCTCCTCCTGGTGGCGCAGGTCCAGCGCGGCCGTCGGCTCGTCCAGCAGGACGACGTCGGTCTGCTGGGCCAGCACGCGTGCCAGCGAAGCGCGGGCCTTCTCACCACCCGAGAGGGCCGTGAACGGGCGATCGAGCAGATGGGCGATGTCGGTGCGGTCGACGGCCTCGGCGATCGCCGCGTCGTCCTGCTCCGCCGTCGTGCGACCCACCCACGGGGAGCGACCCATCTCGACGACCTCGCGCACCGTGAACGGGAACGACACCTGGTTGGCCTGCAGCAGCACACCACGCGCCCGGGCCAGGTCGGCAGGTGACCACTGCGCGAGCGGACGGCCCTGGAGCCGGACCTCGCCGCTCTCGACGGCGACGTCGCCGGTCAGGGTGCCGAGCAGCGTCGACTTGCCGGCGCCGTTCGGACCGACGAGAGCCAGCACCTCGCCGTGGTGGACGTCCAGATCGACGCCGTGCACGATCTCGCGGCCGCCCAGGCGGCACGTGACGCCGCGGACCTCGTAGGCGGCGCTCATGCCCATCCCCCGGCCTTCGCGCGCGTCGTGCGCACGAGGTAGAAGAAGAAGGGTCCGCCGATGAGGGACGTCAGCAGGCCGATCGGCAGGTCCGAGCCCGTGACCAGCGTGCGGGCCAGCAGGTCGGCCCACACCAGCAGGGCGGCGCCGCCGAGCATGCTCGCCACCAGCAGCGTGCGGTGCGACGGCCCCAGCAGCATGCGCACCAGGTGCGGCACCACGAGACCCACGAACGAGATGATCCCGGCGAAGGCGACGGCCACGCCGGTCAGCAGGGCGACCAGCAGGATCGACCCGACGCGCAGTCGCTCGACCCGCAGTCCCAGGTGCGCCGCCGTGCGCTCGCCCAGCGAGAGCAGGTCGTACTTTCGGGCCAGCGCGATGCCGACCAGGCACGTGGGCAGGCCGATGAGGCCGACGATCAGCACCTCGCTCCACCGTGAGCCGTTCATCGAGCCGAGCTGCCAGAAAACGATCTGCTCACGCGAGCCCGTGTCGGCCGCGAACATGACCAGGGCGAGGCCGGCACCCGCGAACGCGTTGACCGCGATGCCCGTCAGCAGCAGGGTCACGACCTCCGTGCGGCCTCCGACCCGGGCGGTGGCGTAGACCAGGACCGTCGCCGCGAAGCCGCCGGCGAAGGCCATGATCGCGACCGCCCAGCCGCCGAACGCTGTGAGGCCGAACGCGATCGCGGCGGCCGCGCCGAGAGCGGCGCCGGCGGACACGCCGACGACACCGGGTTCGGCCAGGGGATTGCCGAAGATCGCCTGCATGACCGCACCGGCGACCGCCAGCGTGGCGCCGACGAGGATGCTCATCGTGACGCGCGGGAAGCGGATCTGCAGGAGCGTCTGCTCGATGATCGTGTCATCGGGGCGCCACGAGGTGTCGATGCCGATCCCGTGCAGGAGGGCGCCCGCGACGTCACGCATGCTGACCGGCAACTGCCCGACGGTCGCCGACACGAACGTGCCGGCGACCAGCAGGACGGCGAAGCCGACGAGGACCAGCGTGCGACGACCGGTGCTCACCACGTGCGGATCACTTCTGCGCCTCCGGGACGTAGATCGCGCGGCCGAGGGCCTCGACGACACCGGCGGTCCGGGGACCGAACGCGAGGATGTCACCGTCGGCCATGTCGACGAAGCGCTTGGTCTGGCCGGCGGGCGTCAGGGCGATCGCCGGCTTCTCCTCGAGCAGTCCGTCGATGCCGCCGGAGGACTCCAGTCCGTGCGTCATCAACAGGATGAGATCGGGCTTGGCCTTGATGATCGCCTCGTCGGTGAGCGGCTGCATCGCCTTCCAGCCCAGCTCCTTGGCGACGTCGACGCCGCCCAGGGACTTGACCAGATCGCCCACGCCGGAGTCGTCGGCGAACAGGTAGTAGACGCCGGAGTTGCCGCGCAGGTAGAGGAAGACCATGCGCAGGCGCTCGGACTTCTTCTCGGGGACGAAGCGCTCGACCTGCGCCCGCGCGTCGTCGATGTCGGTCTGCAGGCGCTCGGCCAGGGCCGCGCCGGTCTTCGGCAGGCCCACGACCTCGGCCACGTCGCGGGCGAGGCGGACCGCGCCGTCGAAGGTCGACTCCCGCTCGACGAAGACGACGGGGACACCCGTGTCGGCCAGTTGCTCGACGACGTCGCGCGGGCCCATCGATCCGTCGGTGATGATGACGGTCGGCTTCTGCGCGAGGACGGCCTCGGCGTTGACTGCGTGACCCTCGGAGGTGATGAGGGGCAGGTTCTCGGCGCCGGGGAAGTCCGTCGACCGGTCGCGGGCGACCAGCTGGTCGCCGAGACCGAGCCCGAAGAGGGTGGAGGCGATCGAGCCGGACATGTCGAACGCGACGATGCGCGAGGTGTCGGTGATCTTGACCTTCACGTCGCCGGAGCGGACGTGCGAGGTCACGGTGGCGGGGAGCGTCGGCTGCTCGCCGACGTCGATCGGCTCGACCTCGCGCTCGGACAGCATCGCCGTGCTGGGCCCGGTGATGTCCTGGGGCGCCTGCTTCGCCTCGAGCTCGGAGAGGGGCGGCAGGTTGACGCCCTCGCCGGGGTCGCTGCCATCGGCAGCTCCGCCGCATGCGGCGAGCGAGGCGGTCAGGACGACCGAGGCGAGTGTCGCGACGAGGCGCTTCATGCCTTGACCTCCCGGCGGCGCATGATCAGGACGGTCGCGCCGATGGCGGCGAGCGCGCCGAGCAGCCCGCCCCCGACCCACGGGACCCACTGCGGCAGCGCGGTACCTGAGGTGGTGTCGAACTCCTCGGGATCGAGGACGACGGCCTGCTCCTCGTCGGCGGCGGTCGCCGCGGCCGTGCCGCAGTCCTTCGACACCGTGAAGCTCAGGGTCATCGGGTCCAGCCCGGTGCCGGCCTCGTAGTTCGAGAACGCGGCGCTGCCGGCGCTGGTGAGGGTGGCCGGGATGTCGCTGATGGTCACGCGGTCGCCCTGCTGGGTGCGGTCGCCCGCCGCCAGGTCGAGGTCGGCGAACGGCACGCCCGTGAGGGTGCGGCTGTCGTTCTTGCCGGCGACCGCCGCGTCCATGGTGCCGCCGGTGTAGTCGACCGTGAGCACCGCGGCCTTCTCGTCGGTGAACCGGACGACCGGGTTCTCGATCACCGTGTCCAGCGCGCCGTCGTGGCCGGTGAACTCGATGGCACCGCCGAAGCCGAGCTCGCCCGCGCGGGTCTTCTCGTCCAGCACGCCGGCGCCCTTCGACCAGGTGAACTCGGGCGTCTCGTAGCTGGCGCCGTCGCGAGTGGTCCAGTCGCCGTTGGCGATGGCCCCCGAGACGTAGGCGCGGAACGACTCCTTGAAGCCCCAGTCGAGCCGGCCCTCGGTCAGCTTGCAGCCGACGATCTCGTCCGCCGCGGCGACGTCGATCACGACACCGCGATCGACCGAGCCCTGGAACGTCAGAGTGTGTTTCCCGGGCTCGACGGTGGCGGGGATCGTGCCGGTCCAGGTCGCCCGGCCGGTGGCGTCGGCGGTGACGTTGTCGGCCAGGACGACCGGCGTCGAGTAGAGCACCACGCGGATGCCCGTCTCGTTCGGCAGGAAGCCGGTGCCCGAGGCCGTGACCTCGTCGCCCGCCTGGATCTCGTCCTGCTCGACGACCAGGCCCGCCGCGGCGGGCGGGGCGGGCGGCGCCGTCCACTCGTCCTTGGCGTTGGCGGAGGCGACCCGCGTCGTGCCGCCGGCGGGGGGCGCGGCGGCGACCGTGCCGACCGAGAAGGTCACGGGGTCCAGCACCGTGCCCTGCGGGTAGAAGCCACGGCCCTTGTAGGCGAAGACCGCCGTGCCGGCCGCTGTGAGGGTCGCCGGGGCGCCCGCGTAGCGGACCCAGCCGGTCTCGGTGCTCTTGCGCGCATGGCTCAGGTTCAGGGTGGCGATGTCGAGCCGACCCATGCCGCTGACGTTCGCGCTGAGCACGGCCGAGATCGGGGACGTGACGCGGACGGACGGCTGCGAGACCGTGCGATCGAGCGTGCCGTCGTGACCGTAGAAGCTCACGGCGCCGCCGTAGGACGTGGTGCCGGTGGCGTTCGGCGGCGTGGCCGTCGTGGAGGCCTGGCCGAAGCGGTAGGCGCCGCCCGCGGCGGTGGCGCCGCCCGAGACCGACACGGTGCCCTTCGCGATCGGGCCGATGACGTAGGTGTTCCAGCTGGCCTTGACGCCCCAGCTCAGCTCGCCGACCTTGCCGCCGCGCTTGGCCGCCGCGCGCTCGCGGTCGACGCCGGGCTTCGCGGGCTTGGCGGGCTTGCTGGAGTCCGGCTTCGCGGGCTGGTCCGCGCCGCCCGGGCGCGACGGCTTGGTGGGCGTCGAACCGAAGTCGAGGCCCACGGCGTTCTCGACGTCGAACGTCGCACTGACCGGATCGAGAGCGTCGCCCGGCTTGTAGAAGGGGCTTCCCCGGTAGGCGAAGAGCTTGTTGCCGGCGACGGACAGCGTCGCGGGCGCGTCGGTGATCGTGACCTTGCCCTTCGCGGTGGTCACGCGGCCCTTGAGGTCGAGCGTCGCGACGGTGACACCCTTGAGCGTCTCGCCCTCGCTGTTGATCGCGTCCATGACGACCTTGCCGCCGCCACCGGTGGTGAACACGATGCGCGGTGACGAGAGCGTCAGGTTCATGGCGTAGTGGTCGCCCTCGTAGTGCCCGCGGAAGCGAACGACGCCCTTCGCGCCGGCGTCCACGGTGTTCTTCGCCCAGGTGCCCGAGGGCTGCCGGAAGACGAACCGGCCGCCGTCGAGGGTCGCGGGTGCGGTCGTCGTGATCGAGCCGTCGGCCAGCATGCCGACGTAGCCGCGGTACGAGGACTTGATGCCCCACGAGATCGTGCCGCCGGTGACCCGGTCCGAGACCGGCTCCTGCGGGCCAGGGGTGGGCTCCGGGGTGGGCTCGGTCGTCGGCTCCGGGGTGGGCTCGGTCGTCGGCTCCGGAGTGGGCTCGGGGGTCGTTCCCGGAGTGGGCTCGGGGGTCGGCGCTGCGGCCAGCTGGAGGCTGGCGTCGAAGCCGTCGACCGCCTGGCCCTCTTCGTACTGGGCGCCGAGGACGCCCGCTCCCCCGGCGGTCAGCGTCGTGGGCGCGCCGCTGATGCGGACCGTCGTGCCCTGCACCTCTTGGTGACCCGCGAGGTCGACGTCGGCGAAGTGGACGGACTTGGCAGCGTCGTTCTTGACCGTGACGTCGAAGAACAGCTTCGCCTTGTTGCCGTCCACCTCGAGCCGCGGGGAGGCGAGGGTGAAGTCGAGGACGCCGGCATGGGCGGTGAATCGCACCGCGCCCTTCGCCTCGAAGGACGCGCCGGAGCCCCACGCTCCGGAGGCCTGGGGGAACGTCGTCTGCGTGCCGTCGTCGGTCGCCGGACCGGAGGGCGTGACCTCGCCACCGGCAAACGGGCTGCCGAGGTAGGACCGGAACGACTCCTTCACGCCCCACGAGATCGTGCCCCCCGTGACCGGGGTCGACGGTTCGGCGGCGGCGTCCGCGCGCATCGTGGGCACCGCGACGAAGCACAGCGCGGCAGCGAGAACAACGGCGAAGAGCGATCGCATCCGAGGCGCTTCTGCAGTCCGGTCTGACACAGGTTCTCCCGTCGGGTCCGGCCGGGGACCCAGTGAGGTGAGGCTAACTTGAGCGAGTATAAGGTGTGCCTTACCTACCGCGGCCGACGGGTGCGCCGGCCTCCTCGAAAGGAACTGCATGACCCCCTCGACCCTGACCCGTGGGCGACGCCTGCTGGCCGCCACGACCGCCACGGCACTGGCCGCCGGCGTCCTGGCCCTCGCGCCCACCACCGCCCACGCCGCGGCCCCCGCCGGTGGCTCCACCCTCCAGTGGAAGATCTCCGACCAGTTCACCAACCACTTCGCGGACCGCACCCTCGGCGGAGGCGCGACCGAGACGGCCGACGGGACCGTCTCGTTCGTCTCGGGCGCGACGTCCCACGACGCGAGCACCGGCATCACCGAGGTCGACTACAAGGGCTCGGTCACCGGAGCCTTCGTCATGACCGGCACGCGCTACTACGAGGTCACCGTCGCCAACCCGACCGTCGAGGTCTCGGCGAACGGCGCCGGCCAGATCACCGCCGAGGTCTCCTCCGAGCAGTTCCAGGCCCAGGGCCCCTCCTCGCCCCCCGGCTCGACCCCGCCGAAGCGCGTGACAGTGACGGAGTTCTCCGCGGGCGCCTCCACCTGGAGCACCGTCGGTGGCCTGAAGACGCTGACCAGCACGCCGAACTGGGCGGGCGTCCTGCCCGCCGGCAGCCCCGAGGCCACGGCCCTGGGCATCACCGCCGCTGATCGACCGGTCGACGGCAAGTCCTTCCACCCGGACTTCCTCGAGGCCCTGTACCCCGGCACCCGTGCGCACTTCTACTTCACCAGCGGCTCGGACGCCAAGGCGCCTGCCCGCTTCACCGCGTCGATCCCGGCGGCCCACTCGGCCTCGGCCGCGAACGTCTCGACCCGGTACGGCAAGGGCGGCGCCATCAGCGTCACCGCTCCGATCGCCGGCCGCGTCAGCGTGGCGGGACTCGGCAGCCAGAACGCCGCCGCGGGCCAGACCGTCCGCTTCGCCCTGCCGCGCAACCTCACCGCCGGCACGAAGCGCTACACGGTGACATTCGCCCCGAACGCCGTGAACCTCTCGGCCTCCGCCCGGACGGTCACCGTGAAGATCGCCAAGGTCGCCGCCTCCAAGGCCAAGGTCAAGGTCAGCAAGAAGCCCACCTCGAAGAAGAAGGGCAAGGCCGTCGTCAGCGTCAAGGGCGTCTCCGGCGGCGCGGCTCCGACCGGCAAGGTCCGCGTCAAGCTGACCAAGGGCAAGAAGAGCAAGTACGTCACGGTCAACCTGGTCAAGGGCAAGCGCACCGCCACCCTGCCGAAGCTCGCGAAGGGCAAGTGGACGGTTCGCGCCGCCTACCTCGGCAACGCCAACTACACGAAGCGCGGCTACGTGAAGGTGGGGACGGTCAAGGTCACCAAGTGACCCGCTGACCTGTCAGTCGCGATCGGCCGACACTGCTGCGAGGACGAACCTCGTGGTGGTGTCGGCCGACGCATGTCTGGCCGACAGCGTCGCGTGCAGCAGCGAGACGATCGCGTCGACGTCGTCCACGGCGAACTCGCCCTGCGCCGCGCCGTCGATGAGGATCTGGCGCAGCACCTGCTCGACCGCGACGACGTGCTCGCGCATCGCCATCACGGACTCCGGCGACAGCATGGCGCGCAGCTCCGGGCCGAGCCCGATGTGGAAGTCCTTCGACGTGTCGACGTGATGCCGCACGTAGGTCTCGAGCCGGGCGGTGGGCGTCGTCTGGTTGGCGAGCGACTCGTTCAACTGGTCGAGGTAGCGACCCGTCTCCTCCGTGGCGAAGGCGACGACGACCGCTTCCTTGTCCTTGAAGTGGTTGTACAGCGACGAGCGTCCGACCTTCGCGTGCGCCGCCAGATCGGCCATCGTGATCGCGTCGAAGGGGCGGTCCTGCAGGAGCTCGACCAACGCGTCGAAGACCCGCCGTCGCATGGCGACGCGATGCTCCTCCAGCGACTCTCCGATGATCTTCGGCACGCTCGTAGGCTACCCGCGCCGCTCCCGACCGGCCGGTCGGCCGCGCGCCCGCGTCCACGCCGACAGCGGTCGATAGGCTGAGCCGGTGAGCCCCTACGAACTCGCCCGCGAAGCCGCCGACGTCCTGCGTGACCGCACCGGAGGTGGTGACCACGATGTCGCCCTGGTGATGGGGTCGGGCTGGCTGCCGGCCGCCGACGCCCTCGGCGAGCCCGAGTTCGAGATCCCGACCGAGGAGCTGCCCGGCTTCAGCAAGCCGGCCGTCGCCGGACACGGCGGCACGATCCGCTCCGTCCGCGTGGGCGACCTGCGTGCCCTGGTCTTCCTGGGCCGCACCCACTTCTACGAGGGCAAGGGCGTCGCGTCCGTCGTCCACGGCGTTCGCACGGCTGCGGCCGCCGGCGTCCGGACGATGGTCCTGACGAACGGCTGCGGCGGCCTCAACCCGGCCTGGACACCCGGGACGCCGGTGCTCATCAGCGACCACATCAACCTGACCGCGACATCGCCCATCGTCGGCGCGAACTTCGTCGACCTCACCGACCTGTACGCGAAGCGCCTGCGCGACCTCGTGCGCGAGGTCGAGCCGGACATCGACGAGGGCGTCTACGTCCAGTTCCCCGGACCGCACTACGAGACCCCGGCCGAGGTCAAGATGGCGGGCGTGCTCGGTGGCGACCTCGTGGGCATGTCCACCACGCTCGAGGCGATCGCGGCCCGCGAGGCCGGCATGGAGGTGCTCGGCATCTCGCTGGTCACCAACCTCGCCGCCGGCATCTCGGACGCTCCGCTGAACCACGAAGAGGTGCTCGAGGCCGGCAAGTCCGCCGCCACGCGCATGGGCGCGCTCCTCGCCGACCTGCTCCCCCGCGTCTGAGGGCTACGGCGTCTCGCGCCCAGTCGGCGGCGCGATGTCGCCCGGTCCCCCGCCCGGATACGGTGGACGGATGGACCCGCTCGACGCTGCCCGGGACTGGATCTCGCAGGATCCCGACCCGCAGACCCGTGACGAACTGACCACCCTGATCGACACGGGCGACGGCGCCGAGATCGCGGCGCGCTTCGCCGGCCGGCTGCAGTTCGGCACCGCCGGCCTGCGCGGCGAGCTGGGCGCCGGTCCGATGCGGATGAACCGCGTCACGGTGGCCCGCGCCGCTGCCGGCCTGGCCCGGCACCTGCTCGACACCGCGCCCGAGCCCAGCGTCGTGATCGGGTACGACGCCCGCACGAACTCCGACGTCTTCGCCCGCGACACCGCCGAGATCATGCAGGCGATGGGCGTGCGCGCGCTGCTGCTGCCCGAGTACCTGCCCACGCCGGTGCTGGCGTTCGCGATCGGGCACCTCGGCGCCTCGGCCGGCGTCATGGTCACCGCCTCGCACAACCCGCCGCGCGACAACGGCTACAAGGTCTACCTCGCCGACACGAGCCAGATCGTGCCGCCCGTCGACGGTCAGATCGCCGCCTGCATCGACGCGGTCGGCCGGGTCGACGAGCTGGGTCGCGACACCGGCTACACGGTGCTGGGACCCGAGGTGGCCGAGGCGTATCTCGACGCCGTCGCGGCCCTCGTCCCGGACGGACCTCGCGAGCTCGTGGTCGCCTACACGCCGATGCACGGCGTCGGCGGACACTCGATGGCACAGGTCGCCGAGCGCTCCGGGTTCGCGGACCTCCACGTCGTCGAGGCACAGGCGCGCCCCGACCCCGCCTTCCCGACGGTCGCCTTCCCCAACCCCGAGGAGCCTGGCGCGATGGACCTCGCGCTCGAGCTGGCGGCCTCGGTCGACGCAGACGTCGTCATCGCCAACGACCCGGACGCCGATCGGTGCGCCGTCGGCGTCCGCACCGAGGGCGGGCACCGGATGCTCACCGGCGACCAGGTGGGCGCGCTGCTGGCCGAGTCGCTGCTGAGCCGGGGCGTCGAGGGCACCTACGCGTGCTCGATCGTCTCGTCCGACCTGCTGGGACGCCAGGCCGCCGCGCACCAGCAGCCGTGGCAGCAGACGCTGACCGGCTTCAAGTGGATCGGCAAGGTCGAGGGGCTCGTCTTCGGCTACGAGGAGGCGCTGGGCTACTGCGTCGCTCCGCACATCGCGCGGGACAAGGACGGCATGTCCGCCGCCGTGCTGATCATGGCGCTGGCCGCCTCGCTCAAGGCCCAGGGCCGCACCCTCCTCGACCTGCTGGACGACATCTACCGTCGTCACGGCTGGCACGCGACCGGCCAGCTCGCGGTCCGGGTCGACGACCTGTCGATCATCGCGACGGCGATGGAGCGGCTGCGCACCGATCCTCCGGCGACGCTGGCCGGCGTCGCGGTCACGTCGCTGGACGACCTCGAGCTGGGATACCAAGGACTGCCGCCCACCGACGGCGTGCGACTGGGGCTGGACGGCGGCAGCCGCATCATCTGCCGTCCGTCCGGCACCGAGCCCAAGCTGAAGTGCTACGTCGAGGCCGTGACCGCGGTCGGCGACAGTCTCGAGGAGGCTCGCGAGACCGCGGCCGCCACGGTCGACGCGATCATCGCCGACCTGTCGGCCTATCTGGGTCTGGTCTGATTCAGACCCGGTGAGTGGCGGGCCGCCGCCGAGGCGTCGGAGTCATGCGGCAGAGGAGCCGAGGGAGTGCGACTATGCCGCGCTCACGACGAGGGAGTCCCCGGCGGCGGCGTCCGTGGCGCGGGCGAGTCGAACCCGCGTCGGCTCGCCGTGGGGCAGAACCGCGTGAGCGCAACGAGAATCGCGCATGGCCGCCCCCTCCCGTACGAACCCTTGGTGCCGGACTTGCTCACCACTCCCATCAAGCCTCAGTCCGCCCAGGGGGCCTGTCAATTCGAGGAGACACCCTTTTCGGGGCGGTCTCGGCGGATGCCGACCTCGTGACGTACTACCGTGACGCCAAGATCACGGTGACGGACGAAGGGGGCGGGCAGGGTGTCGGGACACGGCGAGGTTCTCGCGCTCTTCCGGCGGCACGGGCCGCTGACGAGGGCGCAGGTCGTCGAGCTGTCCGGACTCTCCCGCGCCACCGCCACGCACCGTCTCGAGGCGCTCGTCCAGGCCGGGCTCATCCGGCATGAGGCCGCGGATCGCAGCACGGGCGGCCGGCCCGCCAGTGTGTTCGACCTCGCCGAGAACCGCGGCAGCCTCCTGGTGGCCGACATCGGCAGCAGCCACGCGCGGTACGGCCTGGCCGACCTGGCCGGCCGTGTCCTGACCGCGCTCGACGACGACATCGCCATCGACGACGGGCCCGACGCCGTCCTCTCCCGCGTGCTCGCCGCCTTCGACGCCCTCACGGCCGACGACGTGCCCCCGGTCCTCGGCGTGGCCATCGGCGTCCCGGGGCCCGTCGACCATCGCACCGGACGCCTGGTCAGCCCGCCCACGATGATCGGCTGGGACGGGTACGACGTCGCCGCACCGATCAGCGAGCACATCACCGCACCGGTCGTGGTCGACAAGGACGCCAACCTGGTCGCCCTGGGCGTGCACCGTGCGCTGCGCTCCGAAGCCGTCCACGGCGCCGACGACCTGCTGGTCATCAAGGTCGGCATGGGCATCGGCGCCGGCATCATCTCGCGCGGCCGGGTCCTGCACGGAGCGCGGGGCGGCGCCGGCGACCTCGGACACATCCCCCACGACGACGGGCCGAAGTGCCGGTGCGGCCAGCTCGGGTGCGCCGAGGCCTCGGCCGGCGCGTGGGCCATCGCCGCCCACCTGCGCGATCTCGGCCACAACGTCCGGACCTCCGCCGACGTCGTCGCCCTGGCCCGAAGCGGCGACCGCGACGCACTCTCCAGCCTGCGCGACGCGGGCCGGCGCCTGGGCGACGTCGTCGTCGAGGCGGTCGGCGTGCTGAACCCCGCGATGGTCGTCGTGGGCGGCGACCTCGCCGAGGCCGGCGACCTGCTGGTCGACGGGGTGCGCGAGCGCGTCTTCGAGCGATCCCACCCGCTGGCCACCACCGATCTGTCGGTGATCGCCTCCCCCTTGGGCGCCGATGCGGGTCTGCTGGGCGCCGCCCAGATGGCCGCCGACGCCGCCCTCTCGCCCGAGCGCGTCGAGGTCCTCGTCGGCTCCTGACGCAGGCGCCCCAACGGGCTTTTGTGAAGCGTTAGACAAAAGATGTTCGCCCGCCTACGGTGGACGGGTGGTTCCTTCCGAGTTCTCCTCCCCCGCGCCCGTGGACCGCTGGTCCGATCCGCTCGACTTCGAGGCCGTCCGCCACGCTCGCGTGCTGCCGCTGGACGTCGTCCAGGCCAAGGGCAACGGCCACGCCGGCACCGCCGTCAGCCTCACCCCCGCGCTCTACGTCCTGTTCCAGGAGTACCTGCGCCACGACCCCGCGCAGCCCGACTGGGCGGGCCGTGACCGGTTCGTCCTGTCGGCCGGACACACCAGCCTCTCGCTGTACCTGCAGCACTACCTGAGCGGCTACGGCCTCGAGCTGGACGACCTCAAGAAGGCCCGCGCCCTCGGCAGCCTCACCCCGGGTCACCCCGAGTGGGGCCACACGCCGGGCGTCGAGACGACCACCGGCCCGCTCGGTCAGGGCGTCGGCAATGCTGTGGGCCTGGCGATGGCCGCGCGTCGCACCCACGCCCTGCTGCAGCCGGACACCGACCCCGAGGAGGGTCTGTTCCGGTACCGCACCTGGTGCGTCGCGGGCGACGGCTGCCTCTCGGAGGGCGTCTCGCAGGAGGCCTCGTCCCTGGCCGGCACGCTGGGCCTCGACGGTCTGATCCTGATCTGGGACGACAACCGGATCTCGATCGAGGGCGACACCGCGATCGCGTTCACCGAGGACGTCGCCGGCCGCTACCGCTCGTACGGCTGGGAGGTCGTCGAGATCGACGACGCCGAGGACCCCGCCGCGATCCGCGCCGGCTACGACGCCGCACTGGCCGTCACCGGCCGTCCCGTGTTCGTCCGGCTGCGCACGCGCATCGGCCACCCGATGCCGACCGTCGGCGGCACCGCCGGTGCCCACTCCGGTGCTCCGGGCGAGGCCGAGGTCGCCGCCACGAAGGTCGCGCTGGGCCTCGATCCCGAGCAGCACTTCGTCATGCCGCAGGACGCTCTCGACCACGCCCGTCGCGTGCGTGAGCGCGGCGCGCGGGCACGCGAGCAGTGGCAGGAGCAGTACGACGCGTGGCGCGCGGCCGATCGCGAGCACGCCCTGCTGCACGACCTCATGCGCGAGCGCGACGTGACGCCGCAGGCCCGCGAATTGCTGGCCGCGCTGCGCGCCACGCCGCAGGCCAAGGCCACCCGCGTCGCCAGCGGCGCCGTCCTCAACGAGATCGCTCCGGAGCTGCCCTGGCTGTGGGGCGGCTCGGCCGACCTCGCCGAGACCAACAACGTCGCGATCGCCGGGGTGCGCAGCTTCACCCCGACCGAGTACGACGGCGATGAGTGGCCCGGCGGCCCCGACGGCACGCTGGTCCACTTCGGCATCCGCGAGCACGCGATGGGCGCGATCCTCAACGGCATCGCCCTCAGCGGCTACTCGCACCCGTTCGGCGCGACCTTCTTCGTCTTCTCGGACTACATGCGCCCGTCGGTGCGGCTCGCCGCCCTCATGGGCCTGCCCGTCACCTACGTCTGGACGCACGACTCGGTCGCCGTCGGCGAGGACGGCCCGACCCACCAGCCGGTCGAGCACCTGTGGGCGCACCGCGCGATCCCGGGCTTGGACGTCGTCCGTCCGGCCGACTGGGTCGAGACGGTCGACGCGTGGACGCGGGCGCTGACCAGCGACCGTCCGACCGCCCTCGTCCTCAGCCGCCAGGGTGTCCCCGTCGTGGGTGACGCCGTCCCCGCCGACCAGGGCGCCCGCCGCGGCGCCTACGTCCTGGCCGACACCGACGGCACCGCGGACGCGATCATCATCGCCACCGGCTCCGAGGTCGGCCTGGCGATGCAGGCTCGCGAGGCGCTCGCCGCCGAGGGCCTCGCCGTGCGCGTCGTCTCGGCGCCGTGCCTGGAGTGGTTCGAGGAGCAGGACCTCGCCTACCGCGAGTCCGTCCTGCCCCGCTCGATCACCGCCCGGGTCAGCGTCGAGGCCGGCACCGCCACCGGCTGGTACCGCTACGTCGGGACGAACGGTGAGATAGTGAGCGTCGAGGAATTCGGTGCCAGTGGTGCCGGTGATCTCGTGCTCGCCGAGCGCGGCATCACCCTCGACGCGGTCGTCGGTGCCGTGCACCGTACGCTCGCCACCGTCCGCGAGGACCCCAAGGAGGAGACCGCCCGATGAGCAAGACCCTGATCGCCGGCCTGGATCGCCTGCCCGGCGTGGACAAGGTCGGACTCGAGGCCCGCGCGGCCCAGCTGGCCAGCCGCTCGATCAAGACCACGTCGAAGCAGTGGGCGATCGACCTGGCGATCTCGATGGTCGACCTGACGACCCTCGAGGGCGCCGACTCCCCCGGCAAGGTGCGCGCGCTGGCCGCCAAGGCGCTGCGCCCCGATCCCACCGACCCGTCGTGCCCCCGCGCCGCCGCCGTGTGCGTCTACGGCGACATGGCCGGGTACGTCCGCGAGGTCGTCGGCGACCAGGTGCACGTCGCCGCCGTCGCGACCGCGTTCCCGTCGGGCCGCGCGTCGCTGGAGGTCAAGCTGGCCGACACCGCCGCCGCCGTCGAGAACGGCGCCGACGAGATCGACATGGTCATCGACCGGGGCGCCTTCCTGTCCGGCGACCTGGCCACCGTCCACGACCAGATCGTGGCGGTCAAGGAGGCCTGCGGCTCGGCCCACCTCAAGGTCATCCTCGAGACCGGCGAGCTGCAGACGTACGACAACGTCCGTCGCGCGTCGTGGCTGGCGATGGACGCCGGCGCCGACTTCATCAAGACGAGCACCGGCAAGATCCAGCCGGCGGCCACCCTGCCCGTGACGCTGCTGATGCTCGAGGCCGTGCGCGACTACCGCATCGCCACCGGACGCCAGGTGGGCGTCAAGCCCGCCGGCGGCATCCGCACCACCAAGGACGCCATCAAGTACCTCGTCGTGGTCAACGAGATCGCCGGCGAGGACTGGCTCGACCCGGACTGGTTCCGCTTCGGGGCGTCGTCGCTGCTCAACGACCTGCTCATGCAACGCCAGAAGATGCTCACCGGCCGGTACTCCGGCCCCGACTACGTGACCCTGGACTGATCCCATGCCCAAGTTCGAATACGCACCCGCGCCGGAGTCGCGCTCGATCGTCGATCTCGCCGCGAGCTACGGCCTGTTCATCGACGGTGAGTTCACCGACGGCGGAGGCACGTCCTTCAAGACCGTGAACCCGGCGACCGAGGAGGTCCTGGCCGAGGTGGCCGAGGCCGACGAGGCCGACGTCGACCGCGCCGTCCGCGCCGCTCGTACCGCCTACGAGAAGGTCTGGGGCCCCATGCCCGGCCGCGAGCGCGCCAAGTACCTGTTCCGGATCGCGCGCATCCTGGCCGAGCGCAGCCGTGAGTTCGCCGTCCTCGAGACGCTCGACAACGGCAAGCCGATCAGGGAGTCGCGCGACGTCGACGTGCCCCTCGTGTCGCAGTGGTTCTTCTACCACGCCGGCTGGGCCGACAAGCTCGATCACGCGGGCCTCGGCCCGAACCCGCGCCCGCTGGGCGTCGCCGCGCAGGTCATCCCGTGGAACTTCCCGCTGCTGATGCTGGCGTGGAAGGTCGCGCCCGCGCTGGCCGCCGGCAACACCGTGGTGCTCAAGCCCGCCGAGACCACCCCGCTGACGGCACTGCTGTTCGCGGACGTGTGCCGTCAGGCCGAGCTGCCCGCCGGTGTCGTCAACATCGTCACCGGCGCCGGCGAGACCGGCCGCCTGCTGGTGTCGCACCCCGACGTGAACAAGGTGGCCTTCACCGGCTCCACCCCGGTCGGGCGCGAGATCGCCCGCACGGTCGCCGGCACGGACAAGCACCTCACCCTCGAGCTCGGCGGCAAGGCCGCCAACATCGTCTTCGAGGACGCGCCCATGGACCAGGCCATCGAGGGCATCGTCCGCGGCATCTTCTTCAACCAGGGCCACGTCTGCTGCGCGGGCTCGCGCCTGCTGGTGCAGGAGAGCGTCGCCGAGGAGGTCCTCGAGCGGCTCAAGGCCCGCATGGCCACGCTGCGCCTGGGCGATCCGCTCGACAAGAACACCGACGTGGGCGCGATCAACTCGGCCGAGCAGCTGGGCCGCATCCGCGACCTGGCCGCCGCCGGCGACGAGGAGGGCGCCACCCGCTGGAGCGCCCCGTGCGAGCTTCCCGACCGCGGCTTCTGGTACGCCCCGACGATCTTCACCGGCGTCACGCAGGCCCACCGCATCGCCCGCGAGGAGATCTTCGGCCCGGTGCTGTCGGTGCTGACCTTCCGGACCCCGGCCGAGGCCGTCGAGAAGGCCAACAACACGCCGTTCGGCCTCTCGGCCGGCGTCTGGACCGAGAAGGGCTCGCGGATCCTCGCGATCGCCGACCAGCTGCGCGCCGGTGTGGTCTGGGCCAACACGTTCAACCAGTTCGACCCCGCCTCGCCGTTCGGCGGGTACAAGGAGTCCGGCTACGGACGCGAGGGCGGCCGGCACGGGCTGGCCTCCTACCTGGAGGGAAGCAAGTGAGCGACCGACTCGACGTCCGCAAGACCTACAAGCTGTTCATCGGCGGGGCGTTCCCCCGCTCGGAGTCCGGCCGCACCTACGAGGTGACCGCCTCGGACGGCCGCTTCCTGGCCAACGCCTCGAAGGCCTCGCGCAAGGACGGCCGCGACGCGGTCTCGGCCGCGCGCAAGGCGTTCGGCGGTTGGTCCAAGCGCACCCCGTACAACCGGGGCCAGATCCTCTACCGCGTCGCCGAGGTCCTCGAGGGCCGGCGCGACCAGCTGGTCGCCGAGGTCCGCGCCGCCGAGGGCGTGACCGAGAAGCAGGCGAACGCGTCCGTGGACGCCGCCGTGGACACCTGGGTCTGGTACGCCGGCTGGGCCGACAAGCTCTCGCAGGTGACGGGCAACGCCAACCAGGTCAACGGGCCGTTCTTCAACCTGACCTCCCCCGAGCCGACGGGCGTCGTGGTGATCGCCGCGCCGCAGCAGTCGTCGCTGCTCGGCCTGGTCGAGGTGCTGGCACCCGTGCTGCTCTCGGGCAACACCGCCGTGGTGATCTCGTCGTTCGAGCGCCCGCTGCCGGCCATCACGCTGTCGGAGATCCTCTCGACGTCCGACGTGCCCGGCGGCGTCGTCAACATGCTCACCGGTGACATCGCCGAGATCGGACCGTGGCTCGCCGCGCACCTGGACGTCAACGCGCTCGACCTGACCGGCGTCGACGACGCCGACGTGGCACGTGACCTCGAGGCCGAGGCCGCCGTGAACCTCAAGCGCGTCCTGCGACCGGGCACCCCCACGGCCCAGTCGCTGCAGCGGATCACGCCGTTCCTGGAGCACAAGACCGTCTGGCACCCGATCGGCGTCTGACCACCCGTCTGACCAGCCCGTTCGCCTCGATACGCTGGAGTCCATGCCGCACGTCGTGATCCTGGCCGGTCCCTCCGGTTCGGGGAAGTCCCACCTTTCCGAGCGGCTCGGGTGGACGGTGCTGCGGCTGGACGACTTCTACCATCCCGCCGACCACCCCGAGCTGCCGCTGAGCACGCTCGGCATCGCCGACTGGGACCACCCCGGCTCGTGGGACCGCGCGGCGGCCATGCGGGCCATCAACGAGCTGTGCACCATGGGCCGCACGCAGGTGCCGGTCTACGACATCTCGGTCAGTCGCGCCACGGGCACGCGCGAGGTCGTCCTGACCGGTGACCGGTTCATCGCCGAGGGCCTGTTCGCGACCGAGATCATCGACGACTGCCGCGAGGCGGGCGTGCTCGACGCGGCCATCTGCCTGACCCGGCCACGCCCGCTCGTGTTCGCCCTGCGATTGGCGCGCGACCTGCGCGAGTCGCGCAAGCCCCCGGTGACCCTGGTCCGCCGAGGCTGGCGACTCATGAAGGACCAGCCACGCGTCATCGCCGAGGCTGTCGCGGCGGGCTGCGTGCCGATGCACCCCCGGCAGGCGTACCGCGCCCTCACCTCCCGCTAAGCCAGATTTGCTCCCAAACTCACCTTTCAGAGGGTCTGAAAGGTGGAAATGGGAGCAAATCTCGGGGCTGGAGGGATCCGGTCAGTCGACCTGGGCGGCGAACCCCGGCTTGATGACGTCGTTGATGAGCGTGAGGCGCTCGTCGAAGGGCAGGAAGGCGCTCTTCATCGCGTTGACGGTGAACCAGCGCAGGTCGCCCAGGCTGTAGCCGAACGCGTCGGTCAGCAGGTTCATCTCGCGGCCGATCGAGGTGCCGCTCATGAGGCGGTTGTCGCTGTTGATCGTGACGCGGAAGCCCAGCTCGGCCAGCGGACCGATCGGGTGATCGGCGATCGACGTCATGCCGGGCACCGCGCTGGTCTGCAGGTTCGACGAGGGGCACATCTCCAGTGGGATGCGCCGGTCGCGGATGTAGGAGGCCAGCCGGCCCAGGTGCGCCGAGGGCGTCGCCGTGAAGTCGATGTCGTCGACGATCCGCACGCCGTGACCGAGCCGGTCGGCGCCGCAGCGCTGCACCGCCTGCCAGATCGACGGCAGGCCGAACGCCTCGCCGGCGTGGATCGTGAAGTGCATGTTCTCGCGGCGCAGGTACTCGAAGGCCTCGAGGTGCAGGATCGGCGGGAAGCCGTCCTCGGCGCCGGCGATGTCGAAGCCGAAGACCCCGCGATCGCGGTACTCGACGGCGACCTTGGCGATCTCGAGACCCCGCGTGGCGTGGCGCATCGCCGTGAGCAGCTGCCCCACGACCATCGTGCCGCCCTGCGCCTGCACCAGAGCGATGCCCTCGTCGATGCCGGACTGAACGGCCTCGACGGTCTCCTCGATCGAGAGGCCGGCTCCCTGGTGCTGCTCGGGGGCCCAGCGCAGCTCGGCGTAGACCACGCCGTCGGCCGCCAGATCGAGCACGGCCTCGCGCGCGACCCGAGCGAGGTCCTCGGGCCGCTGCATGACCGCGGTCGTGTGCTGGAACGTCTCGAGGTAGCGCTCCAGAGAGCCGGACGAGGACGCCTCCTCGAACCAGGCGCCCAGCGTCTCGGGCGCGGCCGGGAGGTCGTGGCCGATCTCGAGCGCGATCTCGGCGACCGTCTCGGGCCGCACGCCACCGTCGAGGTGCTCGTGCAGCGCGACCTTGGGGACTGCGGCGATCTGCTCCGTCGTGGCCCTCACGTCAGGCGTCCATCAGCAGGGTGACGGTCTCGGCGATGCAGGCAGGCTTCGGGCTGCCCTCGATCTCGACGGTGTGCTGCAAGGTCACCTGCTGTCCTTTCTCGATGTCCTGGACTTCCAACACCTCGACGCGCAGGCGCACCTTGGAGTTGACCAGCACGGGGGCCATGAAGCGCACCCGGTTGAGGCCGTAGTTGACGCGGGCGCGGTCGCCGGCGAACGCGAAGACGGAGGCGCCGAGGAACGGCAGCAGCGACAACGTGAGGTAACCGTGGGCGATCGTCGCTCCGAACGGGCCCTCGGCCGCGCGCTCGGGGTCGACATGGATCCACTGGCGGTCGCCGGTCGCGTCGGCGAACATGTCGATGCGGTCCTGGTGGATCTCGGTCCACCGACTGACGCCCAGCTCGCTCCCGGCCGCAGCGGCGATCTCGTCTCTGTCGTTCAGGATGCGCATGGCACCGAACCTACCGTGTCGCCGACGTCACACGGCCACCGCTCAGGCGGCCTCACTCAGCCGATCCGGTCGATGACCAGCGGCGTCGGGTCGGTGACGGCGGTGCCGACCGACCAGGCTCCCTCGAGCACCTCGTGAGCCCGCTCGAAGCGCTCCGGGGTGTCCGTGTGGAGCGTCAGCAGCGGCTGGCCCGCACGCACGGTGTCACCGGGCTTGGCGTGGATCTCGACACCGGCGCCGGCCTGCACGTCCTCGCCCGGACGCGAGCGCCCGGCGCCCAGACGCCAGGCGGCCACGCCCACGGCGTACGCGTCGAGCGAGGTCAGCACGCCGTCGGAGTCGGCCGTGACGACCGAGGTCTCGCGAGCGGTCGGCAGCTCCGCGTCGGGATCGCCGTCCTGCGCCCGGATCATGGCCTTCCAGGCATCCATGGCGCGACCGTCGGCCAGGGCGTCGGCGGGGTCGACGTCGTGGACGCCGGCGCCGGCGAGCATCTCGCGGGCCAGGGCGAGCGTCAGCTCGACCACGTCGGAGGGTCCGCCACCGGCCAGCACCTCGACCGACTCGCGGACCTCGAGGGCGTTGCCCGCGGTCAGGCCCAGCGGCACGGACATGTCGGTCAGCAGCGCCACGGTGTGGACGCCGGCATCGGTTCCGAGCTGGACCATGACCTCGGCCAATTCCCGAGCGTGTTCTTGGCTTTTCATGAAGGCTCCGGAGCCGACCTTGACGTCCAGCACCAGGGCACCGGTGCCCTCGGCGATCTTCTTGCTCATGATCGAGCTGGCGATCAGCGGGATCGCCTCGACGGTGCCGGTGATGTCGCGCAGGGCGTAGAGCTTCTTGTCAGCGGGGGCCAGGCCCGAGCCGGCGGCGCAGATCACGGCGCCGAGATCCTCGAGCTGGGTCATCATCTCGTCGTTGGACAGCGCCGCACGCCAACCGGGGATGGCCTCGAGCTTGTCGAGGGTGCCGCCGGTGTGGCCGAGCCCGCGGCCCGACAGTTGCGGCACGGCCACGCCGCACGCGGCGACGAGCGGAGCCAGCGGCAGGGTGATCTTGTCGCCCACGCCGCCGGTGCTGTGCTTGTCGGCCGTGGGACGCGAGAGGGACGAGAAGTCCATCCGCTCGCCCGTGGCGATCATCGCCGCGGTCCAGCGCGCGATCTCGCGCCGGTTCATGCCGTTGAGGACGATCGCCATGGCGAGCGCCGACATCTGCTCGGGCGCCACGACGCCGCGCGTGTACGCGTCGACGACCCAGTCGATCTGGTCGTCGGTCAGCTCGTGGCCGTCGCGCTTGGCGACGATGACCTCGGTGGGGGCGAAGCGTTCGGTCATGCGGACACCTTGATGCTCTCGTAGCCGCGCAGCACCCACGTGGGGCGGCGCGGGGCCTCGCCCACCAGGGCGAGGTCGGGGAAGCGGTCCAGCAGCGTGCTGAGCGTGATGCCCAGCTCGAGGCGGGCCAGCGGGGCGCCGAGGCAGAAGTGGATGCCCAGGCCGAACCCGACGTGCGGGTTGAGGTCGCGACCGACGTCGAACGTGTCGGCATCCTCGAAGACGGTGGCGTCACGGTTGGCCGAGCCCATGAGGCAGGCCACCTTCTGGCCGGCGGTGACGACCTGTCCGGCCACCTCGACGTCCTTCGTCGCGGTGCGCTCGAACAGCTGCAGCGGCGCGTCGAACCGGATGAGCTCCTCGAGCGCCGTGTCGATGGACACCTCGCCGCCGGTCACGCGGGCCAGCTGGTCGCGGTGGGTCAGCAGCGCGTGGAAGCCGTTGCCGAACGTGTTGACGCTGGCCTCGTGGCCGGCGTTCAGCAGCAGCACGACCGTGGCGACGAGCTCGTCGTCGGAGAAGCCCTTGCCCGCGTCGGTCTCGGCGATGAGGTCGCTGACGAGGTCCTCACCCGGCTGGGCGCGACGCATCGCGATGACCTCGCGCACGTAGTCCGAGAACGCCGTGCTGGCCTCGATCGCCTCGCGCTTGGTGACCTCGTCGATGTCCTTCTCGTACATGTGCACGATGGCCTGACTCCAGCGGCGCAGGTCCTCGTGGTCCTCGCGCGGGACGCCCAGCAGGTCGCAGATGACGTAGACCGGCATCGGCTCGGCGTAGTCGGCCAGGACGTCGAAGGTGTCGGGCAGCGCAGCGACCATCTCGGCCGCCAGTGCCTCGATGCGCGGGCGCATGCGCTCCACGTGGCCACGCCCGAACGCGCCGGCCAGCAGCCGCCGCATCCGCGTGTGCGCGGGCGGCTCGTTCTCCATCAGCTGGTTGCGGTGCAGGGCGTTGAAGGGCTCCATCTCCTCGACGGGCTCCCAGTCGTGCCACAACCGCCCGAACGCGCGGTTCTTGAGCACGGCGCCCACCGTGGCGTGGTCGGTGGCGAGCCACATCGACCACGGCTCGTGCCACACCAGCGGTCCCTCCCGGCGCAGCTCCGCCAGGGCCGGATAGGGATCGCGGAGGAACTCCGCGTCGGTCGGGTCGAAGGTCGTCAGGGTGTTCATGCGTCGTCCAAGTCCGTCACGTCGAAGGCGTCCGGGAGCACCTCGGCCATCGTCTTGACTCCCGAGGCGGTCAACAGCTGGCACTCGGCGCCGCCGTTCTCCCAGAGCAATTGTCGGCACCGGCCGCACGGCATCAGCAGGCGGCCCTGGCCGTCGACGCAGACGACCGCGCGCAGGCGGCCTCCCCCGGTCGAGTGCAGTGCCGAGACCATGCCGCACTCGGCGCACAGGGCCACGCCGTAGGCGGCGTTCTCGACGTTGCAGCCCAGCACGACCCGGCCGTCCTCGACGAGCCCGGCCGCGCCGACCTTGTACTTCGAGTACGGCGCGTAGGCGCGTCCCATGACCTCGGTGGCGTACTTCTGCAGGGCGTCCCAGTCGACGGGCGCCTGGGGCGGGGTGAAGCCGAAGCCGCTCATCCCGCCGAGCCCTTTCGATAGATCGCGCCATCCGCAGCGGGCATCCTCAGGTTCTGGCTGAAGACCGCCAGCACCAGCAGCGTCGTGACGTACGGGGTCATCGTCGCCAGTTCGTTGGGGATCTCGTCGCTGACGACGTAGATCGCGGCGACCACGACGCCCAGGATGGCGGCGATCAGGGCCGAGCGGCGACCGTGCTGGCGCCACTGCCACAGGGCCAGCATGACCAGGAAGACCGCGACCAGCAGCAGCAGCGCGTGGACGGTCTCGCCACCGCCGCGCAGACGCAGGGTGTCGGTGTAGCCGAACAGGGTCGCGCCGGCGAAGAGTCCGCCGGGGCGCCAGTTGCCGAAGATCATCGCGGCCAGGCCGATGTAGCCGCGCCCGCCGGTCTGACCGTCGCGGAACGCGTTCGCCGCGACCAGCGCCAGGAAGCCACCGGCCAGGCCCGCGAGTCCGCCCGAGGCGATGACGGCGATGAACTTGTAGCGGTAGACGTTGACACCCAGCGACTCGGCGGCCGCCGGCGACTCACCGACCGAGCGCAGCCGCAGACCGAACCCGGTCCGCCACAGCAGCCACCAGGTCAGCACGAACAGGCCGATCGCGATGAGCGTCAGCACGGACATGTTGGTGACCAGGGCGCGCAGGACCGAGGCGACGTCGGAGATGAAGAACCAGTGCTTCTGCTCGATCTCACCCAGCGGATCGGACAGACCCGCGATCGTGATGCTGGGCAGCCGGTCGACGGGCGGGGACTGGGTCTGGCCGCCGCCGGGCACGCCGCTGAAGGCCATGCCCGCGAGGTACTGCACGGCGCCCGCGGCGATGATGTTGATCGAGACGCCCGAGACGATGTGGTCGACGCCGAAGTAGACGGTGGCCACCGCGTGCAGCAGGCCTCCCGCGGCGCCGAGCGCGATGGCGCCGACGACGCCCTGCCACGGACCGTAGAAGTAGCCGAAGTAGCCGGCGCCGAAGGTGCCGAGGATCATCATGCCCTCGAGGCCGATGTTGACGACGCCGGCGCGCTCGGACCACAGGCCACCCAGACCGGCCAGGCCGATCGGGACGGCGGCGATCAGGGTCGCGCGGATCGTGCCCGAGGAGTCGAGGTCGTCGACGCCGGTGATGAGGCGCAGCAGCGACATGACGACGAGCACACCGGCGATGCCGATCAGCAGCCACGGCCAGCCGAGCCGGACGCGCTTGGCGGGGGCGGGGGTGGTCATGATGGGGTCGGGACGGACGCTCATGCCGACACCTCCTTCTGCCGGTACTCCGGGTCCAGGGCGGCCGCCACCTGACGCTGCTCGAGCCGGACGCCGTAACGGCGGACGACCTCGTAGGCGATGACGACCGTCAGCACGATGACACCCTGCGTGACCTTGACGATGTCGGGCGAGACGTCGAGCAGGATCTGCAGCGGGTTGGACTGCTGGTCCAGGAAGGCGAACAGCAGCGCGCCGATCGCGATGCCGATCGGGTGGTTGCGGCCCAGCAGGGCGATGGCGATGCCGGCGAAGCCCAGGCCCGACTGGAACGTCGAGCCGTAGGCGTAGGCCTGGCCGAACAGCAGCGGCAGGCCGACCAGGCCGGCCACGGCGCCCGAGATCAGCATCGTCACGAGCATCATCTTCTTGACGTTGATGCCCGAGGCGACGGCGGCGGTCTCGGACTGGCCGGCGGCCCGCAGGTCGAAGCCGAAGCGGGTGCGGTTGATCAGCACCCAGTAGGCGATGCCGACGATGACGGCGATCACGACGAAGCCGTAGATCTCGCCGCCCAGGAACGGGATGCCCGGGATGCGGCTGCTCTCGGGCAGCTCCTTGGTCGCGATGACGTTGCTGCCCTCCTCGCGCACGGCGACCTTGCGCAGCAGGTAGGCCACGACGGCCGTCGCGATCGCGTTGAGCATGATCGTCGAGATGACCTCGGAGACGCCGCGCGTGACGCGCAGCAGACCCGCGATGCCGGCCCACATGGCGCCCACGAGCATGCCCGCGAACAGGGCCAGGGCGATGTTGAACGGGCCCGGGAGGAACGCCTCGCCGGCGACCCAGGCCGCGGCGAAGGAGGCGATGCGGTACTGACCGTCGACGCCGATGTTGAACAGGTTCATCCGGAACCCGATCGCCACGGCGACGGCCGACAGGTAGTAGACGGTGGCCGAGTTGATGATGTTGATCATCGTGCGGTTGCTGGGCCAGCTGAGGATCTGGCTCCAGACGCCGAGCCAGTCGTCGCCGGCCAGGATCAGCACCAGGCTCGTGATCAGGAACGCCGTCACCAGCGCCAGCACCGGAGCGGCCAGCGCCAACCCGATGCGGGTCAGTCGCGACTGCGTCATGAGCGGTCCTCCTCGTCGGTGGCACCGGTCATGGCCGAGCCGAGTTCTTGTGGCGTCACTGCGCTGGGGTCGAACGTGCCCACGAGCCGGCCGCGCAACAGCACCGCGATCGTGTCGGACAGGCCGATCAGCTCGTCCAGGTCGGCCGAGATCAGCAGGACCGCCAGACCTTCGCGCCGGGCGCGCTTGATGTGGTCCCAGATCGCGGCCTGGGCGCCGACGTCGACGCCGCGCGTGGGGTGCGAGGCGATCAGCAGGCTGGGCTCGCCGCTCATCTCGCGGCCGACGATCAGCTTCTGCTGGTTGCCGCCGGACAGCGCGCGGGCGAGGGTGTCGATGCCCGGAGTCCGGACGTCGTAGTCGCGGACGATGCGCTCGGTGTCGGCGCGGGCGCCGCGGCGGTCGATGAGCGGGCCGGCGATGTTGGGCTCGCGGGTCTGGTGACCGAGCACGCGGTTCTCCCACAGGGGCGCGTCCAGCAGCAGCCCCTGTCGGTGACGGTCCTCGGGGATGTAGCCGATGCCGGCCTCGCGGCGGCGGCGCGTCGACCAGCCGGCGATGTCGCCGTCGTCGAGCTCGATGCGGCCCGTCGCGTCGGGGCGCATGCCCATGATGGCCTCGACGAGCTCGGCCTGGCCGTTGCCCTCGACGCCCGCGATGCCCAGGATCTCGCCGCGGTGGATCCGGAAGGAGATGCCGTCCAGCAGGGGGCGGCCGCCGCGCGGGTCGGGCAGCCCCAGGTCGATGACCTCGAGCACCTCGACGTCGGTCACGGTGGACAGCTCGGTGCTGGGGCTGGGCAGCTCGGAGCCGACCATCAGCTCGGCCAGCTGCTTGGAGGTGACGCTGCCGGCCGGCACCGTCGAGACGGTCGTGCCGCGGCGGATCACGGTGACCTCGTCGGCCACCGAGAGGACCTCGTCGAGCTTGTGGGAGATGAACAGGACCGCCAAGCCCTCGGCCTTGAGCTCGCGCAGGTTGTCGAAGAGCTCGTCGACCTCCTGCGGCACGAGCACGGCGGTGGGCTCGTCCAGGATGATGATGCGGGCGCCGCGGTAGAGGACCTTGAGGATCTCGATGCGCTGGCGCGCGCCGACGCCGAGGTTGGCGACCAGGTCGTCGGGATCGACGCCCAGGCCGTAGGAGTCCGAGATCTCGCGGATCGCGCGGCGGGCGCGGTCGCCGATGCCGTGCAGCTTCTCGGCGCCCAGGACGACGTTCTCGAGCACCGTGAGGTTGTCGGCCAGCATGAAGTGCTGGAACACCATGCCGACACCGTTCGCGATGGCGTCGGACGGCGTGGCGAAGGAGACCGGCAGGCCGTCGAGCTCGATCGTGCCGGAGTCGGGCTTCTGGACCCCGTAGAGGATCTTCATCAGCGTCGACTTGCCGGCGCCGTTCTCGCCGACGATCGCGTGGATCGTCCCGCGGCGGATGTCGATGTCGATGTCGTGGTTGGCGATGACGCCGGGAAAGGTCTTGCCGACCCCGCGCAGGCGGACGACGACGTCCGACGGGCTGCTCGCGATGGTGCCGGCGGTGGTCGATGTGTTGCTCACGATGTCACCTTCTGGTGGTCGGCGGACCCAAAGGGGCGGCCCGGCCCCACGCTATCGCGCAGGGTCCGGGCCGCGGGCCTCAGTACTACGAGGACGCGATTAGTTCGCCGAGACCTTGATGGTCCCGTCGATGATCTGCTGCTTGTACTCGTTCAGCTTGTCCTCGATGTCGTCGACGTGACCGCCGGTCGTCGAGTAGCCGACACCGTCGACCTTGAGGTCGTAGACCTGCGGGCCGGTCTTGATGTCGCCGGCCTCGACGCCCTTGAGGAAGTCGAACACCGCGACGTCGATGTTCTTGATCATCGAGGTCAGGATGCTGCCGCGGACCGACTCGTCGGCGGTCTTGGCCTGGTCGGAGTCAACGCCGATGGCCCACTTCTTGGCGTCAGTGGCCGCCTGGAAGACGCCACCGCCCGAGCCGCCGGCCGCGTGGTAGACGACGTCCGCGCCCTTCTCGTACATGCCGGTGGCGGCCGTGTTGCCCTTGGCCGGGTCACCGAAGCCGCTGAAGTCCGGCGGCGTGGAGAGGTAGACCGACTGGACCTTGATCTTCGGGTTGACGGCCTTGGCGCCGGCCTTGTAGCCCGCCTCGAACTTCTCGATCAGCTCGGTGTCGACACCGCCGACGAAGCCGATGTTGCCGGACTCGGACTTGAGCGCGGCAGCCGCGCCGACCAGGAACGAGCCCTGCTCCTCGGCGAAGACGAGGTTCGTGATGTTGTCACCGAGGACCGCGCCCTCATCGACGATGGCGAAGTTGACGTCCGGGTTCGCCTTCGAGATCTTGTCGACCGACTGGCCGTACGCGAAGCCCACGGCGATGACCGGGTTGTAACCGGCGTCGACGAGCTGCTGAAGGCGCTCCTCGCGAGCCGACTCGGGCTCGCCGTCCTGGGCCTCGGCGTCCTTGACCTCGAAGCCGAGCTCGCAGGCGGCCTTGTCCAGACCCTTGGCTGCGGAGTCGTTGAAGGACTGGTCTCCACGACCGCCGACATCGAAGGCCATGCCGACCTTGACGTCACCCTTCTCGACGCAGTTCTCGCCAGCGGCGCTGTCGTCGTCGGAGCTCTTCTTGGAACAGCCGGCTCCGGCGAAGACCAGGGCGGTCACGGCGGCCGCTGCGGTCAGCTTGTTCAATCGACGCACTTTTTTCCTCCTCAGGAGCTGCGCCCGGAAAGGAGGGCGCGAGCGATGTCCAGATGAGGTTAAGCGTTGAAATGACAGCCCATGACCAAGTTCGCACTTACACCGACAACTGTCACCGAACCGTAATCAAACCCCCGCGGCACTAGGATCGGGTCATGACCCTCTCCGGCCCCATCGCCGTCGGCCACGACGGCTCCGACTTCTCCGATCAGGCTCTGCGCTGGGCTCTGGCGCTGGCCGATCGGGCCACGCTCCCCGTCACCGTCGTGCGGGCCTGGACGATGCGCACCGCACCGAAGCCCAAGACCCAGGAGTTCGGCTACGTCCCCCCGGCCTCGGACTTCGCCGACGCCGTCCGCGAGAGCCTCGAGGAGTCCACGCGCGAGCTGCTCGCCGAGTACCCGGACGTCGACGTGACCCTGACGGTCGAGCGCGGCCAGCCGGCCACCGTGGTCGTCGAGGCCAGCCGCGGCGCCTCCCTGCTCGTCGTGGGCCCGCGCGGCCTGGGCGGGTTCAAGGGCCTCCTGCTCGGCTCGGTCAGCGAGCACGCCGTGGGCAACGCCTACTGCCCGGTCGTCGTCGTGCGCGGCGAGGGCGATCCCGCCCAGTCCGAGCCCGAGGCCTGAGCCGACCGCTGCGTCAGGCGATCGCGGCGTTGGCCAGCACGAGGGCGCCGACCGCGATGGCGCGCTCGTCGACGCGCAGGTTGCCCTGGTGCAGGTCGTACGTCGGGCCGCCGGGGGTGCGGGTGCCGAGGCGGGCCATCGTTCCGGGCAGGGTCTCGACGTACCAGGCGAAGTCCTCGCCGCCGAGGCTCTGCGACGTGCTGGCGACACCCTCGGGCCCGAGCGCGCCGGCGACCGCCTGACGCAGTCGCTCGGTGACGGCGAAGTCGTTCACCACCGGCGGCACACCCCGGGTGTAGGTGAGGTCGACGCCCACGCCGAACGGCTCGACGATGTCGGCGATGATGCCCCGCACGAGGTGCTCGGCCTCGTGCCACGCGGCCGCGTCGAGCATCCGCAGCGTGCCCTTGAGCTCGCCGACGGCAGGGATCACGTTGGCCGCGTTGCCGGCGCTGACCTGACCCCAGACGAGGCTGGCCCCGGCGCGCGGGTCGAAGCGGCGCGACAGCACAGCGGGCAGCTGGGTGATGAGGCTGCCGAGGGCGAAGGTGAGGTCCTCGGTCAGGTGCGGACGCGACGTGTGGCCGCCCCGGCCGTTGAGGACGACGTGGATCTGGTCGGACGCACCGGTGATGGCGCCCTCACGGATGCCGACCCGGCCCACGTCCAGCGACGGGTCGCAGTGCAGCGCGAAGATCCGGCTGACGCCGGCGAGCACGCCGTCGGACAACAGGCGCAGCGCGCCACCGGGCATGACCTCCTCGGCGGGCTGGAAGATCAGGCGCACGCGCGTCGGCAGGCCGATCGCGCGGTCGGCCTCGACCAGCGCGGTGGCCGCGCCGATCAGCGCGGAGATGTGCACGTCATGACCGCAGGCGTGGGCGACGCCGGGGTTCTTCGAACGCCAGGGGTCCTGCGTGGTGTCGAGGATCGGCAGGGCGTCGAGGTCGGCGCGCAGCGCGACGATCGGACCGCCCGAGGGGCCGATGTCGACGGAGAGGCCGGTGCCCTCGAACCGCTGGGGGCTCAGCCCCAGCTTGTCCATCCATGCGTAGACCAGGTCGGTGGTGCGCTCCTCCTGCCACGACAACTCGGGGAAAGCGTGCAGGTCGCGACGGAGTTCGATGAGGTCCGGGGTCGCGGTCTCGATGGCGCGTGCGATGGATTGTTGGAGGGTCATGACCCGTCGAGTCTACGCCGGTCGACGTGCCACCTGCCGCCATCTCGGATGCGGGACGGCGCGTCGCTGAACGAGGTTCACCGTCACCCCTGCCGCGCCCGGTAGGCGGCCTGCGCCTCGCGGTTGCCGCAGGTCGTGCTGCAGAACTTGCGGGAACGGTTGCGGGACAGATCGACGACGACGCCGTCGCAGTCGCTGGCGGCACATCGGCCGATGCGGCCGAGGTCGTCGGCTCGGATGAGGTCGATCATCGCCATCGCGGTCTCGACCAGGATCCGCTCGTGCAGCGGCCGGTCATCGGCGATCGCGTGCACGTGCCAGTCCAGGCGGTCGTGGCGCACGAGCCGGGGCACGGCCTGCTGCTCGGTCAGCACCTGGTTGACCAACTCGACCGCCGCGTCCCGGTCGGCGGTCAGCAGGCCGCGCAGGCGGGCCCGGATCCCCCGCACCGCCTCGAGGTCGGTCCGGTTCCGCGGCCGGGCGCCGGTGTACTCCCAGCGATCGAAGAACTCCGTCAGGTCGTCGAGGGTCTGCAGGGTGTCCGGTTCGTCCGCCGTGTTGGCCAGCTCGGCGGCAGCACCGAGGGCATCGGCGACGTCAGGAGTGAAAGCCATGTTGACACCTTACGACAAGGAGCCGTAGCGTCAGGACTCATGAGGCCAGACACTCCTGACACCGCGGTCGCTGCCCGGCACACCCCGACCGGCCTGCTGCTGGCGCTCACCTCCGCCCTGGCCTTCGGGACGTCGGGCACGCTCGCCCGCGGCCTCATGGACGCCGGGTGGTCCCCCGGCGCCGCGTTCGCGGTGCGCGTCACCCTCGCCGCGGCCGTCCTGGCCGTCCCCGGGCTGCTCGCCGTCAGGGGTCGGACCCGGTTACTGCTCACGCATGCCCGCACGATCGTCCTCTACGGACTGTCGGCCGTCGCCTGCGCGCAGCTCTTCTACTTCATGGCCGTGCAGCGACTCGACGTCGGCATCGCCCTGCTGATCGAGTACACCGCGCCGGTCGCCGTCGTGCTGTGGATGTGGTTCGCCCACGGCCAGCGCCCCGGTCGCTTCACCCTCGTCGGGGCCGTCGTCGCCGCGGTCGGCCTCGTGCTGTTGCTCGACGTCGTCGGTGACACGCAGATCGACCTGGTGGGCGTGCTGCTGTCGCTCGTCGCGATGACGGGCGCCGCGACCTACTTCGTCATGTCGGCCGACGACTCGAGCGGACTGCCCCCGCTCACGCTGGCCGCGGGTGGCCTGGTCGTGGCCGCCGTCGCGTTCTGGATCCTGGCCGCGGTCGGCGTGATTCCCTTCACCATGACGACCGATCCGGTCGTCTTCGCCACCGGATCGGTGCCCTGGTGGGTGCCGGTCGCGCTGCTCGGCTTCGTGGCGGCCGCCCTGGCGTACGTGACCGGCATCGCCGCGGCCCGACACCTCGGCGGGCGGCTCGCGTCGTTCGTCGCCCTCACCGAGGTCGCCGCCGGGCTCGGCTTCGCGTGGGCCCTGCTCGACCAGGCGCCCGGCCCGTGGCAGTGCCTCGGCGCGTTGCTCGTCCTTGCCGGGATCGTCGTGGTCAAGCTCGGCGAGCGGGACGTGACCTCACTCGGCGGAGACGAGGGCCTCCTCGTCGAGCCCTTCCCGGTGCAGCATCCGCCGGGCGGCCGGTGAGACGCGGCGACGCGCCCACAGGTGGTGCGTCCGGGCGTAGAGCAAGGTGGCCACGAGGATGCCGGCGACCGACGCCCCACCGCCGAGGATCAACGTCCACCGGGCCCCGAACTCCTCGCCGACCCAGCCGATCAACGGCGCGCCCACGGGCGTGCCTCCCATGAAGACCATGAGGTAGAGCGCCGCGACCCGGCCGCGCATCTGCGGCGCCGCCGTCAGCTGGATCAGCCCGTTCGCCGACGTCACCATCGTCAGCGACGACAGTCCCAGCAGCGGCAGGATGAGCGCGAACGTCGTGTACGTGGGCATCATCCCGGCCACGATCTCGGCGATGCCGAAGGCCAGCCCTGCGACGACGACGAAGATCAGCCGCGGGCGGGTGCGACGGGCCGCGAGCAACGCGCCGACCAGGGATCCGATCGCCAGGATCGAGCCGAGGATGCCGTACTCACTCGCACCCTTGCCGTAGACCTCGGTGGCCATGAGGGCCGACGTCATCTGGAAGTTCATCCCGAAGGTGCCCACGAAGAAGACGCAGATGAGCAGCAGCACCAGGTCGGGCCGCGACCGGACGTACCGCACCCCCTCGCGCACGGCGCCTTTCCGGCTCCCGGAGACGGGCGAGGGATGCAGCCGCCGCGCGTCGAGCGCGGTGAGCGAGGCGATCACGGCCACGTAGCTGACGGCGTTGGCGAGGATGACCCAGCCGGTCGCCTTCACCCCGCTGCCGAGTGCGGCGATGAGCAGGCCGGCCAGCGCCGGGCCGATCATCCGGGCGGTGTTGAACGACGCCGAGTTCAGGCCGACCGCGTTCGAGAGGTCTTCCGACCCGACCATCTCGGCGACGAACGACTGCCGCGCCGGGGCGTCGAATGCCGTGCCCACGCCGAAGACGAACGCGATGACGTAGACGTGCCAGGCCTCGACGGCTCCGGTGACGGCCAGGACACCCAGCACGACGGCGGGCAGGGCCATCGCGAGCTGCGTGACCTTGAGGATCTGCTGCTTGGGGAACCGGTCGGCGACGACGCCTGCGACGGGGCTGAACAGCAGGGCGGGCAGGAGCTGCAGGCCGGTGGTGATCCCCAGCGCCGTGCCGCTGCCGGTCAGGGTCAGGATCAGCCAATCCTGGGCCACGCGCTGCATCCAGGTGCCGACGTTCGACACCAGGGCGCCCATGGCGTAGACGCGGTAGTTGCGGATCGACAGGCTGCGGAAGGTGGAGCTCACGCGTCGTCCTCCGCGAGCCTGACCAGGAGATCGGTGGCATCCCGCAGCCGTGCGCGTTCGGCGGAGGTGAACGTGGCCAGGCGGCGGTCGAGCCACTGGTCGCGGCGCTGACGCTCCTCGGCGAGGACCTTCTCGCCGAGCTCGGAGACCGAGATGAGGACCTGTCGGCCGTCGTCGGGATGGGGCTTCTTGGTGACGTAGGAGTCCTCGAGCAGGCACTTGAGGGTCCGGGCCACGGAGGGCTGCGAGACGCGCTCACGCGCGGCGATCTGACTGGGCGTGGCGGGTCCGAGGACACGCACGGAGCCCAGCACGGACAGCTGGGTGGCGGTCAGGTCGGACTGGCGCTCCTGGCGCAGCCGTCGGTTGAGTCGGGCCACCGCCTGCGCGAGACGCTGCGATTCGGTGGGCATGTCTTTAGCATAGGTCATTAACCATGCTAATGAAAGAGATCGCGCTCACGGCGCCTGCGAGACGTCGAACACCGGTCCGGGCTCCGGTCCCGCCACCTCGAGCCGGGTCTGGCGCGCCGGCCGCCTCCCATGTGAGGGTGGGACTCTCGACTCCGGAGGTGGCGTGATGTTCGCTCGACTGTTCAGGAAGAAGACCAAGCCCGAGCCCGTCTCGTTGACCACCGAGGAGCGCCAGGCGATGCAGTCGCGGCAGGGCGCTGGCTGGACCGCTCGCCGTGGCGCGACCCAGGGCGAGCAGACCCCGTCACTGCTGCGCAACAACGCGAACGGCTACTGAGCGCGCACGAGGGCCGTGCCCTCCCGCGACACGACGAAGGGGCCCGCCGGTCGGCGGACCCCTTCGTGTGTATTTCGGGCGTGGATCAGACCAGCGCGTTGCGCAGGTCGCGGTACAGCGTGCTGATCACGTCGAGCGGGATGCCCTTGGGGCAGGCCGCCGCGCACTCACCGATGTTGGTGCAGCCGCCGAAGCCCTCGGCGTCCATCTGCTCCACCATGCCGATGACGCGCGACTCGCGCTCGGGCTGACCCTGCGGCAGCAGGCCCAGGTGCGTGATCTTGGCGGCGGTGAACAGCATCGCCGAGCCGTTGGGGCACGCGGCGACGCAGGCGCCACAGCCGATGCACGTGGCAGCCTCGAACGCGTGGTCCGCGTTCTCCTTCGGCACGGGCAGGTTGTTGGCCTCGGGCGCCGAGCCCGTGGGCGCGGAGATGTAGCCGCCGGCCGCGATGATGCGGTCGAGCGCGCCACGGTCGACGACGAGGTCCTTGACGACGGGGAAGGCCCCGGCACGCCACGGCTCGATGTCGATGACGTCGCCGTCATTGAACGTGCGCATGTGCAGCTGGCACGTCGTGGTGACCTCGGGGCCGTGCGCGATGCCGTTGATCACGACACCACACGCGCCACAGATGCCCTCGCGGCAGTCGGAGTCGAACGCCACCGGCTCCTCGCCCTCGAGCGTGAGCCGCTCGTTGAGGACGTCGAGCATCTCCAGGAAGGACATGTCCTCACTGACGTCGTCCAGCCCGTAGGTGACCATCTTGCCCTTGGTGTCGGCGTTCTTCTGACGCCAGACCCGAACGGTGATCTTCACTTGTAGCTCCTGGCCTTCATCTCGACGTACTCGTACTCCAGCGGCTCCTTGTGCAGGATGGGCTGGTTCCCGGTGTGCTCCCAGGCGGCGACGTAGGCGAACTCGTCGTCGTGACGCAGCGCCTCGCCGTCCTCGGTCTGGCTCTCGCCGCGGAAGTGACCACCGCAGGACTCGCGGCGGTTCAGCGCATCGATGCACATGAGCTCGCCGAGCTCGAAGAAGTCCGCCACGCGGTTGGCGCGCTCGAGCGTCTGGTTAAGCTCCTCGGCCTCACCCGTGACCTTGACGTTGCTCCAGAACTCGGCCTTGAGGTCGCGGATCATCTGGATGGCCTTGATCAGGCCCTCCTCGGTGCGCTCCATGCCGCAGTGGTCCCACATGATCTGGCCGAGCTCCTTGTGGAAGGAGTCGACCGTGCGGGTGCCGTTGATCGAGAGCAGCTTCTCGACCCGCTCCTCGACGGCCTGACGGGCCTCGACGACGCGCGGGTGGTCCTCGGAGACCTTCTCGTACGGAGCCTTCGACAGGTAGTTCGCGAGCGTGTTCGGCAGCACGAAGTAGCCGTCGGCCAGACCCTGCATCAGCGCCGAGGCGCCGAGGCGGTTGGCGCCGTGGTCGGAGAAGTTCGCCTCGCCGGCCACGAACAGGCCGGTCAGGTTGCTCTGCAGGTCGTAGTCGACCCACAGGCCGCCCATCGTGTAGTGCACGGCGGGGTAGATGCGCATCGGACGCGTGTACGGGTCCTCGCCGGTGATCCGGGCGTACATGTCGAACAGGTTGCCGTACTTGGCCTCGACCGCCGGACGCCCGAGGCGCTCGATGGCCTCGGCGAAGTCCAGGTAGACGCCCAGGCCGCCGGGGCCGACGCCCTTGCCGGCGTCGCACTGGTACTTCGCGGCACGCGAGGCGATGTCACGCGGCACCAGGTTGCCGAACGCGGGGTAGATGCGCTCGAGGTAGTAGTCGCGCTCGTCCTCGGGGATGTCCGCCGGGTGACGGTCGTCGCCGGCCTTCTTCGGCACCCAGATGCGGCCGTCGTTGCGCAGGGACTCGCTCATCAGCGTGAGCTTGCTCTGGTAGTCGCCCGAGACGGGGATGCAGGTGGGGTGGATCTGCGTGTAGCAGGGGTTCGCGAAGTAGGCGCCCTTGCGGTGCGCGCGCCACGTGGCCGTGACGTTGGAGCCCATGGCGTTCGTCGAGAGGAAGAAGACGTTGCCGTAGCCGCCGGTCGCGAGCACGACCGCGTCGGCCAGGTGCGTCTCGACCTCGCCGGTGAGCATGTCGCGGACGATGATGCCGCGGGCCCGCTCGGTGCCGTCGGCATCGGGGACCATGATCAGCTCGAGCATCTCGTGGCGCGTGTTCATCTCGACCGTGCCGGCGCCGATCTGGCGCTCGAGGGCCTGGTACGCGCCGAGCAGCAGCTGCTGGCCCGTCTGGCCGCGAGCGTAGAACGTGCGCGAGACCTGGACGCCGCCGAAGGAGCGGTTGTCCAGCAGGCCGCCGTACTCACGGGCGAACGGGACGCCCTGCGCGACGCACTGGTCGATGATGTTCACCGACACCTGCGCGAGGCGGTAGACGTTCGACTCGCGGGCGCGGAAATCGCCGCCCTTGACCGTGTCGTAGAAGAGCCGGTAGATCGAGTCGCCGTCGTTGCGGTAGTTCTTGGCCGCGTTGATGCCACCCTGGGCGGCGATCGAGTGGGCGCGACGCGGGCTGTCCTGGTAGCAGAACGTCTTGACGTGGTAGCCGGCCTCGCCGAGCGTGGCAGCGGCGGAGGCGCCGGCCAGGCCGGTGCCGACCACGATGACGCTCAGCTTGCGTCGGTTGGCCGGGTTGACCAGGGCCATGTGCGCCCGGTGCTCGTCCCAGCGCTTCTCGATGGGGCCGCTGGGAGCGGCGGTGTCGCGGATGTCGTCGCCGACAGCGAAGTAGTCCAAAGCCATGTCTAAATCCTTGTCAGTCGACGAACCCGAGCAGAATCGCCCAGGGCGGGATCAGGAATCCGAGGGTGATGATGCCCGCGACGATCCACGACAGGGGCGTCAGACGCGAACCCAGCCGGGTGCCGCTGTGATTGGCACCGAGGGTGGTCAGAGCGCTCCAGACGCCGTGCCACAGGTGGAAGCCGACGGCCGCCATGGCGATCGTGTAGGACAGGGTCACCCACCAGATCTCGAAGCCGTTGACGACCCGCAGGTAGGGGCTGCTGCTCGCGCCGCCGGGGTGGATCTGGTTCCCGGTCAGGTGCAGCAGGTGGTAGATCAGGAAGAGGACGATCACGATGCCGCCCCAGCGCAGGGTGAAGCTCGCGTAGCTGCGCTGGACGCCGCGCGCGCCGCGGGGCGACTGGTAGCGCTTGCGGCCCACGTAGCCGGCGGCCTTCTTGTTGCGACGCCACAGCACGATCGCGGCGTACGCGTGGCCGACGATCGACGCCAGCAGCACGACGCGGATGATCCACAGGGCGCCCTCGCGCGGCAGGTAGGGCTCGCCCAGCACGCGCAGGTGGTGCGAGTAGCTGTCGAACGCCTCCTGGCCCGAGAAGACCTTGAGATTGCCGTACATGTGCAGGAGCAGGTAGCCGACCATGACGAGGCCGGTCACCGCCATCAGGAACTTCAGCGCGACGGTCGACCGCTGTGCGGGCACGCGCGTGATCTGGGAAGTGGCCACGGCGTCAGGTTAAGCGCCTTCGAGGATTCACGCTAAGTCGAAGTAAGCCGAACCCTCATAGACGACGGCTATGCTGGGTCGGTGCAACTGCGCCACCTCGCCTACTTCGTCGCCGTCGCCGACGAGCGGAGCTTCACTCGGGCCGCCGACATCCTGGGGGTCTCCCAACCGACCCTGTCCAAGCAGATCCGCGCTCTCGAGAACACCTTGGGCACCCGGCTGCTGGTTCGGGACCGTGCGGGCCTCGAGCTGACCAGTGCCGGCGAGGCTCTGCTCCCCCACGCCCAGCGCATCCTCATCGAGGCCGACAACGCGATCCGCTCGGTCCACGAGGTCGCCTCGTTGCAGCGCGGACGGGTGCGCATGGGCGCCACGCCGTCGATGGTCGAGGGCCTGCTCGCGCCGGTGCTGCGCCGATTCCGGGCCGAGCACCCCGGGATCGATCTGGAGGTCCACGAGGCCGGGTCGCGCGACCTGACCGCCGAGCTGTCGACGGGCCGGATCGACCTGGCCCTGCTGATCGTGCCGCTGGCGTCGCAGATCCCCGACCTCGAGACCGCGATCGTCTACACCGAGCGCCTGGTGCTGGCCAGCCCCGCCGACGCGGACATGCCCGAGCAGATGGACGTCGCCGACCTCGAGGACCTGCCCCTGGTCATGTTCCGCGAGGGCTACGACCTGCGCGACGTCACGCTGCGGGCCTGCCGCGCGGCGGGGTTCGACCCGCGGCTGTCGGTCGAGGGCGGCGAGATGGGCTCGGTGCTGCGCTTCGTGGAGTCCGGCCTCGGCCATGCCGTCGTCCCCGACATCGTCATGGGCACCCGCACGGGGCTGCGCCGGACACGGCTCGAGAACCCGCCGCTGTCGCGCTCCATCGCCGTCGCGCACCGGCCGCTGGAGACGCTTCCCCTGGCCGCTCGCGCCTTCCGTGCCGTGCTGGTCGAGTCCCTCGCGGGCTGAGTCAGCCCAGCGGGAACGCCGACGTCGGCACCCAGCCGGTCTCGGGCTCGTCGACGTAGAGGTGGATCGCCTCGACCTCGAACGTGCACCGGAAGTCGACGAGGTCCTCCAGCGCGGTGTCCAGCGCCTCGTCGGGCACGTGGTGGGCCACCGTCACGTGCGGGTGGAACGGGAACTCCGGCTCCGGCGCGCCGATCGCCTTGCGCACGCCCTCGGCGAGGGTCTCGATCTGGGCGATGCCCTGGCTGACGGCCACGAACACCACCGGCGAGATCGGCCGGAAGGTGCCGGTGCCCAGCAGGCTGACCGTGAAGGGCCGGAAGAACTCGGTCAGCTCGCGCAGGTCCTCACCCAGGTCGTCCATGCCCGACTCGTCGACCACGAGCGGCGGCGCCAGCGTGATGTGGCTGGGGATGCGGTCGGCCATCACGTCGCCGTAGGAGCGCCGCTTGTCGCGCAGCGTCTGACCGTAGGGCTCGGGGATGGCGATCGACACGCCGACGGTCACGGTCACGGATGACCGCCCAGCGGCTTCGCGAAGCCGGAGCGGTCGTAGACCAGCTCCAGGGTGGGCGTGGCGACCTCACGGGCCCGGGCCGCGCCGGCGGCGAGGATGCGATCGAGCTCGCCACGGTCGTCGAGCAGCTCGCGGGTGCGGGTGCCGAAGTCGCCGACCAGCTCGCCCACGATCTCGGCCAGGTCGACCTTGAGGTGCCCGTACTGCTTGCCCTCGTACTCCTTGACGATGTCGTCGATCGCGCGACCGGTCAGCACCGAGTAGATCGTCAGCAGGTTCGAGACACCGGGCTTGGCCGCCGGGTCGAACCGGATCTCGGTCTCGGAGTCGGTCACCGCCGACTTGATCTTCTTGGCGGCCTGCTTGGGCGTGTCCGTCAGGTCGATGACGCCGGTGTGCACCGGGTTCGACCCGCTCATCTTGTTCGTGGGCTCCTGCAGGTCGTAGATCTTCGCCGTCTCCTTGACGATGTACGCCTCGGGGATCGTGAAGGTCTCGCCGAAGCGGTGGTTGAACCGCTGGGCGAGGTTGCGGGCCAGCTCGACGTGCTGGCGCTGGTCCTCGCCGACCGGGACCTTGTCGGCCTGGTAGATGAGGATGTCGGCGGCCATCAGGATCGGGTAGGTGAAGAGGCCGACGCTGGCGAACTCGGTGCCGGCCTTGGCGCTCTTGTCCTTGAACTGCGTCATGCGGCTGGCCTCGCCGAAGCCGGTGACGCCGTTGAGGATCCACGACAGCTGGGCATGCTCGGGCACGTGGCTCTGGACGAACAGGGCGCTGCGCTCGGGATCGACACCGGCGGCGAGCATCTGCGCCGCGGCGATGTACGTGCGCTCGGCCAGCTTGGCCGGGTCGTACTCGACGGTGATCGCGTGCAGGTCCGGGATGAAGTAGAACGCCTCGAAGTCGTCCTGCAATGCCACCCAGTTCATGAAGGCGCCGATGTAGTTGCCGAGGTGGTACGAATCGGCGGTCGGCTGCGCGCCGGACAACGCTCGGGGGAGGCGTGACATGGGGTCGATTGTGCCAGCCGCACCTGTGAGCGCCAGCCGCGCCTGTGAGTAGGGTGAACGGCGTGGACGACGTGCGGCGCTGGCAGGTTCCGGGCCGGGTCAACCTGATCGGCGAGCACCTGGACCACAACGGCGGGGCTGCCCTGCCGATCGCGATCGACCGCTCGCTGCTGGTCAAGGCGCGTCGGCGCACCGACGGGACGGTCAACGTCTGGAGCCGCGGCGAGCGTGCCTCCTTCCCCGTCGAGACGGTCCCCGGTGACGTGTCGGACTGGTCCGCCTACCCCGCCGGCGTGGTGTGGGCGCTGCGCGAGTCCGGTGTCCCCGTGACGGGCGCCGACCTCGTCCTCGAGTCGACTCTTCCCGTCGGCGCCGGACTGTCGTCGTCGGCCGCGATGACGTGCGGTGTCGCGCTGGCGCTGGACGACCTGGCCGGCGCCGGACGCCCCCGCGAGGAGCTGGCCCGCGTCGCCCAGCGCGCCGAGAACGACTACGTCGGGGTCCCCACCGGGCTGATGGACCAGTACGCCGTCCTGTTCGCGCAGGAGGGCCACGCCGTGCACCTCGACTTCGGTGCCGATCCGCCGTCCGCCGAGCCGGTGCCTGCCGACTGGGGCGACGACGGACTCGTGCTGGCTGTCATCGACACCGGGGTGCACCACGAGCTGGCCGCCGGCGAGTACGCCGAGCGGCGGCGCGAGTGCGCGGCGATCGCGAGCGAATTGGAGCTCAGCGCGCTGGCGTCCATCGGGCTCGACGGCCTGCTCTCGCTGACCGACGAGACCGCCAAGGCCCGCGCCCGTCACGTCCTGACCGAGTCCACGCGGGTCCGCGGCGCCGTCACCGCCCTGCGCCGGCGCGACTGGGCGCAGTTCGGCGCCATGCTGACCTCGTCGCACGAGTCCCTGCGCGATGACTTCGCCGTGTCCTGCGAGGAGCTGGACGTCGCGGTCGACGCCGCCCTCGCCAGCGAGGCGCTCGGCGCCCGGATGACCGGCGGCGGCTTCGGCGGCAGCGCCATCGCGCTCATGCGTCCCGAGCAGGTCGACCGGCTGCGCGCCCGGGTCGAGGCCGCGTTCGCCGACCGCAGCTGGGCGGCGCCGACGGTCTTCACGGTGCGCCCCTCCCCCGCCGCCGCCCTCCTGCCCTGACCGAGATTTGCTCCGCATCCGACCTTTCAGGACGACTCAAAGGTGGAATTCGGAGCACATCTCGGAGTCCCGTACGCTGAGCCGGTGACGCGGATTGCCTACCAGGGAGAGCCCGGCTCGAACTCCCACCTGGTCATCGACCTCCACCACCCCGACGCCGAGGCAGTTCCCTGCGCCTCGTTCGAGGACGCCTTCGCGGCCGTCAGCTCGGGGCAGTGCGATCTGGCCATGATCCCGATCGACAACTCGCTGGCCGGGCGGGTCGCCGACATCCACCACTTCCTGCCCACCAGCGGGCTGCACATCGTCGGCGAGCACTTCCTGCCGATCAAGTTCGCCCTGATGGGCACCCCGGGCACGACGCTCGAGTCGATCAAGACCGTGCACAGCCACGTCCATGCGCTCGGCCAGTGCCGCCGCATCATCCGCGAGCACGGCTGGACCCCGCTGATCTCGGGCGACACCGCCGGCGCCGCGCGCGAGATCGCCGAGGCCAGCGACACCACCGCCGCGGCCATCGCTCCCCCGCTGGCTGCCGGCATCTACGGCCTCGAGGTCCTCGCCGCCGACATCGAGGACGAGGCCCACAACACGACGCGCTTCGTGCTGCTGTCGCGCGACGACGTGCGCGCGCCCGCCGACAACGGCCCGGTCGTCACGAGCTTCATCTTCAACGTGCGCAACCTGCCGGCCGCGCTCTACAAGGCGCTCGGCGGCTTCGCCACCAACGGCATCAACATGACCAAGCTCGAGAGCTACATGGTCGGCGGCGAGTTCGCCGCCACGATGTTCCTGGCGGAGGTCGACGGGCACCCCGACGAGCCCGGCCTGGCCCGCGCGCTCGAGGAACTGCAGTTCTTCACCACCGAGATCAAGGTCCTGGGGGTCTACCCGGCCGATCCGTTCCGGGCCGGGATCCGGTGACCGTCGGCGCGTGGCCCCTCAACGTCCCCGTCCTGACGGACGGTGTCGTCACGCTGCGCGCCCACACCCCGGCCGATCTGGACCGGATGAACGAGATGGCCAACGACCCCGACATGGCCCGTTGGACCGCGGTCCCCGTGCCGAACCCGCGCAGCGCGACCGAGAAGTACGCGATGGAGCTGGTCCCGCACGGCTGGGACAGCGAGACCTCGCGCTGCTGGGCGATCGAGTACGAGGGTCGCTACGTGGGCAACGTCGACATCCGGGGCAAGGGCGCGCTGGCCGACATCGGCTACGCACTGCATCCCGACGCCCGCGGCCGGTCGCTGGCCGTGGACGCGGCGCGGCTGGCGATCGACTTCGCGTTCGTCGAGGCCGGCAAGGAGGTCGTCGTCTGGCGCTCCCACGTCGGTCACGTGGCCAGCCTGCGCGTGGCCCACACCCTCGGCTTCCGCCTGCACGGCACGCAGCCCGACGCCCTGCTCGAGCGCGGCAAGGTGCTCGACGCCTGGACCGGGTCACTGCGGTTCGGCGACGCGCCCGTCCCCCGCACCCCGTGGCTCGCGTCCACGCTCACCACCGAGCGTCTGACGCTCCGTCCGCTCGTGACCGCCGACGTCCCCCGGATCGTCGAGGCCTGCGCCGACCCGAGCACGGGGCACTTCCTGAACCTGCCGTCGCCCTACCGGGAGGCGGATGCGCACTGGTACGTCCACGACTCGTGGTGGCAAGCGGCGGTCGGGCATCACGAGACCTGGGCGATCGCGGACGGTGACGACCGGCTGCTCGGCACGATCCGGCTCCTGGCCCTCGACGATCCCACCGGCGGACTGGGCGAGCTCGGCTACTGGGCGCACCCCGACGCGCGGGGGAAGGGCGTCATGACCGAGGCGTGCCGCGCCGTCGTCGAGCACGCCTTCGATCCCGACGGTCTCGACCGCCGGCGGCTCAGCCTCGTCGCGGCGGAGGGCAACACCGCCAGCCGCCGGATCGCCGACGCGCTGGGCTTCACGCAGTACGGCACCGAGCACGGCACGGCCCGGCTGGCCGACGGCACGCTGACCGATCACCACCTCTACGAGCGGTTGCGCTGAAGCAGGCGTAGATTCCCCGGGTGAGTTCTGCCTCCTCCCCCACTCGAACCCTGCCGGAGAACCCCTGGCCCGCCCTGTGGGCCATGGTCATCGGCTTCTTCATGATCCTGGTCGACTCGACGATCGTCTCGGTCGCGACGCCGGCCATCCGCGACGACCTGGCCACCGACTACAACGCGGTCATCTGGGTCACGAGCGCCTACCTGCTCGCGTACGCCGTGCCCCTGCTGATCACCGGGCGCCTCGGCGACCGGCTCGGCCCCAAGCGGGTCTACCTCGTCGGCCTGACGGTCTTCACGCTCTCGTCGCTGTGGTGCGGCCTGACCGGCTCGGTCGAGGGCCTCATCCTCGCGCGCGTCTTCCAGGGCCTCGGCGCCTCGATGATGACCCCGCAGACGATGGCGGTCATCACGCGCACCTTCCCTGCCGACAGCCGCGGTCGCGCCATGGCTCTGTGGGGCGCCACGGCCGGCGTCGCGACCCTCGTCGGCCCGGTCCTGGGCGGCGTGCTCGTCGACCAGGCCGGCTGGGAGTGGATCTTCTTCATCAACGTCCCCGTCGGCATCGTCGGCTTCGTGCTGGCCTGGCGGCTCGTCCCGCGGCTCGAGACCCACACGCACAGCTTCGACTGGCTCGGTGTCGCCCTGAGCGCCGTCGCGATGTTCCTCATCGTCTTCGGCATCCAGGAGGGCGAGCAGTACGACTGGGGCACGATCACCGGCTGGATCTCGGTGCCGCTGCTGATCGCCGCCGGCCTGCTCGTGCTCGCCGCGTTCCTGGTCTGGCAGGCCCGCAACCGGCGCGAGCCGCTCCTGCCGCTCGCGCTGTTCCGCGACCGGAACTTCTCGGTGTCGAACGTGGCCATCTCGACCGTCTCGTTCTCGGTGACGGCGATGGCGTTCCCGTTCATGCTCTGGACCCAGACGGTGCTGGGCTATGACGCGACCCAGGCCGGTCTGTTGTTCGTGCCCATGGCCGTCGTCACCGCCGTGATGGCGCCGATGGTCGGCAGGATGAGCGACCGGATGCCTCCGCGCCGCCTGGCCTCCATCGGCTTCGGCACATCCGCGATCGCACTGCTCGGCACGGCGTGGATCATCGCGCCCGACACCCCGCTGTGGCAGCTGCTGGTGCTCAACGCGCTGCTCGGCTTCGGCAACGCGTTCCTGTGGGCGCCGCTGGCCTCCACCGCCACGCGCAACCTGCCGATGTCGGCGGCGGGCGCCGGGTCGGGCGTGTACAACACCACCCGTCAGGTCGGCGCCGTCCTGGGCTCCGCCGCGATCGCCGCCGCCATCGCGGGACGGCTCGCGGCGCACCTGCCCGGCGCCGCCGACGTCGCCGGCGCGAGGACCGGCGGTGCCAGCCTGCCCGAGCAGCTGGCCGGGCCCTTCTCGGACGCCATGTCCGAGGCGATCATCGTCCCGGCGCTGGCGTTCGTCGTCGGTCTCGTGGTGGTGCAGTTCTTCGCGCCCGCCACGACCGCGCCGAAGCCATAGCAGCCCCGGGAACGACGACGGCGGCCGGAACCCGAGGGTTCCGGCCGCCGTCGTGCGTGGCGTGACTCAGAAGGAGGCGAGAGCCTCGTTGAAGGTCGCGCTGGGTCGCATGATCTTCGCGGCCTTCTCCGGGTCGGGCAGGTAGTAGCCGCCCAGGTCGACCGGGTTGCCCTGCACCGCGAGCAGCTCGTCGACGATCGCCTGCTCGTCGGCGGCCAGCTTCTCGGCGAGGGGCGCGAACGCCTCGGCCAGCGCGGCGTCGTCGCTCTGCTGCGCGAGCTCCTGGGCCCAGTAGAGCGCCAGGTAGAAGTGGCTGCCGCGGTTGTCGATCGTGCCGAGCTTGCGGCCCGGCGACCGGTCGTTCTCGAGGAACGTGGCGGTCGCGCGATCGAGGGCGTCGGCCAGGACCTTCGCCTGGGCGTTGCCCGTCGTGGTGGCGTACTGCTCGAGGCTCGGGACGAGCGCGAAGAACTCACCGAGGGAGTCCCAGCGCAGGTAGTCCTCCTTGACGAGCTGCTGCACGTGCTTGGGCGCCGAGCCGCCGGCGCCGGTCTCGAACAGGCCGCCGCCGTTGATCAGCGGCACGACCGACAGCATCTTGGCGCTGGTGCCGAGCTCGAGGATCGGGAACAGGTCGGTGTTGTAGTCACGCAGCACGTTGCCGGTGACGCTGATCGTGTCCAGACCCTGACGCAGGCGCTCGACCGAGAGCGCGGTGGCCTCGACCGGCGACATGATGCGGATGTCCAGGCCCTCGGTGTCGTGGTCGCCCAGGTACTCGTTGACCTTGGCGATCAGGTTGGCGTCGTGGGCGCGGGACTCGTCGAGCCAGAACACCGCCGGGTCGCCCGAGGCGCGGGCGCGGTTGACGGCCAGCTTCACCCAGTCGCGGACCGGGATGTCCTTGGTCTGGCAGGCGCGCCAGATGTCGCCCTGCGCGACCGCGTGCTCCATCAGCACGTCGCCGGCGGAGTTGAGGACGCGGACGGTGCCGGTCGTGGGGATCTCGAACGTCTTGTCGTGCGAGCCGTACTCCTCGGCCTTCTGCGCCATGAGGCCCACGTTCGGGACCGAGCCCATCGTGGACGGGTCGAAGGCGCCGTTGGCCTTGCAGTCGTCGATGACGACCTGGTAGACGCCGGCGTACGAGCTGTCGGGGATGACCGCGAGGGTGTCGGCCTCTTGGCCGTCCGGGCCCCACATGTGACCCGACGTGCGGATCATGGCCGGCATCGACGCGTCGACGATGACGTCGCTGGGGACGTGCAGGTTGGTGATGCCCTTGTCGGAGTCGACCATGGCCAGGCTCGGGCCCTCGGCCAGCTCGGCCTCGAAGGAGGCCTTGATGTCGGCGCCGTTCGGGACGGCGTCGAGACCGGCCAGGATGCCGCCGAGGCCGTCGTTGGGGCTCAGGCCGGCCTCGGCCAGCGCGGCGCCGTGCTCGGCGAACGTCTTCGGGAAGAAGGCGCGGACCACGTGGCCGAAGATGATCGGGTCGGAGACCTTCATCATCGTGGCCTTGAGGTGCACCGAGAACAGGATGCCGTCGGCCTTGGCCTGGGCGACCTGGGCGGTCAGGAACTCGCGCAGCGCCGCGACGTTCATGCTCGTCGCGTCGACGATCTCGCCGGCCAGGACCGGGATCGACTCCTTGAGCACGGTCGTGGTGCCGTCGTCGCCGACCAGCTCGACGCGCAGGTCGTCGTCGGCCTCCAGGACCACGGACTTCTCGTTGGCCCGGAAGTCGTCGACGCCCATCGTGGCGACCGAGGTCTTCGAGTCGGCCGACCAGGCGCCCATGCGGTGCGGGTGGTTCTTGGCGTAGTTCTTGACCGAGGCCGGCGCGCGGCGGTCGGAGTTGCCCTCGCGCAGGACCGGGTTCACGGCCGAGCCCTTGACCTTGTCGTAGCGAGCGCGGATGTCGCGCTCCTCGTCGGTCTGGGGGTCCTCGGGGTACTCCGGCATGTCGTAGCCCTGCGAGCGCAGCTCGTCGATGGCCGCCTTGAGCTGCGGGACCGAGGCCGAGACGTTCGGCAGCTTCACGATGTTCGCCTCGGGGCGCTGCGCCAGGTCGCCGAGCTCGGCGAGGGCGTCGGCCGCTCGCTGGCTCTCGGGCAACAGGTCGCTGACGGCCGCGATGAGGCGGCCGGCGAGCGAGATGTCCCGGGTCTCGACCTTGACGCCGGCCTTCGAGGCGTACGCCTCGATGATCGGCAGGAAGGAGTAGGTGGCGAGGGCGGGAGCCTCGTCGGTGTGCGTGTAGATGATCGTCGAGTCCGTCACGGCACCAAACTACCGGGTCCGCCGGTCACCGCGCGCCGCGCCCGTGGCTACCGGATGCACCATTGTCGAGTTAGATGGTCCACAATATGAACAACGTCCAGAATCCCGGCTGCGCGATCTACGGTGACTTCTCGACGCACCGCCCGGTGCCCCACACGACAGGAGAACGCCGATGACTCGGCTCACCCGCCCCCGCCCCCTGACCGCTCTCGGACTGCTGCTCTCGGCCGCACTGCTCGCCAGCTGCGCCCCCTCCTCCGGTGACGACTCCGGCGAGGGCACCGAGCTCGACCTCGTCGGCTTCGCCGTGCCCAAGGCCGGCAACAACGCCGCGCAGAAGGCGTTCGCCGCGACCGACGCCGGCGATGGCGTCACGTGGAAGGAGTCGTACGGCGCCTCGGGCGACCAGAGCCGCGCCGTGGCCGGCGGCCTGCCCGCCGACTACGTCCACTTCTCCGTCACCCCGGACGTCACCCGCCTGGTCGAGAAGGGCCTCGTCGCCGAGGACTGGAACGCCGGCGCGAACCAGGGCATCGTCACCGACTCGGTCGTCGTCCTGGTCGTCCGCGAGGGCAACCCCAAGAAGATCACCGGCTGGGACGACCTGGTCAAGCCCGGCGTCGGCATCGTGACCCCGAACCCGGGCTCCTCCGGCGCGGCCCGCTGGAACGTCCTCGCCGCGTGGCAGCACGTCATCGGCGCCGGCGGCAGCCAGGCCGACGCCGAGAAGTTCCTCGGCAAGCTGTTCGCCAACGTCAAGGCGCTGCCCGGCTCGGGCCGCGACGCGACCACCGCGTTCCAGGGCGGCACGGGCGACGTCCTGATCTCCTATGAGAACGAGGCCATCCTGGCCCGCCAGCTGGGCGAGAAGATCGACTACGTCGTCCCCGAGGACACGCTGCTGATCGAGAACCCCGCGGCCGTCACCAAGGACGCCGACCCCGCCGCCAAGAAGTTCCTCGAGTTCGTGCTGACCCCCGAGGGCCAGAAGGAGTACGTCTCCAAGGGCTTCCGTCCGCTGAGCTCGATCGAGGGCGTCGAGGTCGGCGAGGTCGAGGGCGCCAATGATCCGGCGAACCCGTTCCCGACCCCCAAGAAGCTGTTCACGATCGAGGGTGACCTCGGCGGCTGGGAGAAGATCAACGCCGAGTACTTCGACGAGGACAAGGGCATCATCACCAAGCTGCTGGCGGAGTCCGGCAAGTCATGACCGTCGACCTGCTCGACACCCCTGCGAGTCCGCCGCGCACGCGGCGGGCTCGCAGGAGCACGTTGACCCGCTCGTCGGGCCTGGGCCTGGGTGTCGCCCTGGTCTGGTTCAGCCTGCTGGTCCTGATCCCGCTGTGCCTCGTGGTCATCACCGCGGCCGAGGGCGGCTGGTCCACCTTCTCGTCGGTGCTGCAGAACCCGCAGACCGCGGCGGCCCTGCGCCTGACCGTCTTCGAGGCGATGGCCGTCAGCCTCCTCAACGTCGTCATGGGCACCCTGATCGCCTGGGTGCTGGTGCGCGACGACTTCTGGGGCAAGCGCGCCCTCGAGGTCGTCATCGACATCCCCTTCGCGCTGCCGACGATCGTCGCGGGCCTCGTGCTGCTGAGCCTCTACGGGCCCACCAGCCCGCTCGGCATCGACGTCGCCAACACCCGCTGGTCGGTGTTCCTCGCGCTGCTGTTCGTCACGCTGCCGTTCGTGGTGCGCACCGTCGAGCCCGTCCTGATGGAGCTCGACCCCGAGGTCGAGCAGGCCGCCATGTCGCTCGGCGCCAGCCGCGCCACGACGGTGCGGCGCATCATCCTGCCGGCGCTGGCCCCCGCGATCACCGCCGGCGCGGCCCTGTCGTTCGCCCGCGGCATCAGCGAGTACGGCTCGCTGGTCCTGCTGTCGGGCAACCTGCCGCTCAAGACCGAGGTCGCCTCGGTCCGCATCCTGACCTACATCGAGAACGGCAACGAGGCCGCGGCCGCGTCCGTCGCGGTGATCATGCTGGTCGTGGCGCTGGCCGCGATCGCCGCCCTCGAGATCCTCTCCCGACGGGTGTCGCGTCGTGACTAGTCGCGTGAGCTCCCCCCGCACCACGGGCACCTACGTGCGCCGGGCCCTGGTGATCGGCTACCTGTTCCTGCTGGTCATCTGGCCGCTGAGTCTGGTCGTGCTGCACACCTTCGACGGCGGCCTCGAGAACATGCGCGCCGCGCTGAGCGACCCGAACGTCGTCATCGCCCTGCAGATGACGGTCTACGTCGCCGCGTGGGCCGTCGTCCTCAACACCGTGTTCGGCGTCGGCATCTCGCTGCTGCTGGTCCGCGTCGAGTTCCCCGGGCGCCGGCTGCTCTCGGCCCTGGTCGACCTGCCGCTGTCGGTCTCGCCGGTCGTCGTCGGCCTGGCCCTGCTGCTGGCCTACGGCAGCACCGAGGGCATGTTCGGCCCCGCGCTGAAGGACGCCGGGCTCCAGGTGGCCTACGCCCCGCCGGGCATGATCCTGGCGACCGCGTTCATCAGCCTGCCGCTCGTCGTGCGCGAGATCGTGCCCGTGCTGCAGGAGATCGGCACCGACCAGGAGCTGGCGGCCCAGAGCCTGGGCGCCGGTGGCTGGCAGACCTTCTGGCGCATCACGCTGCCCTCGATCCGCTGGGCCGTCGTCTACGGCGTCGTCCTGAGCCTGGCCCGCGCGTTGGGCGAGTTCGGCGCGGTCAAGATCATCTCGGGCAACCTCATCGGCAAGACCCAGACGGCCACCCTGGTCGTCGAGCAGAAGTACCAGGACTTCGAGCAGGGCGCCGCGTACGCGACGAGCTTCCTGCTGGCCCTGATCGCGGTGGCCGCCATCGTCGTCGTCGCCATCCTCCGTCCCTCCCACAGCACCGACCAGGAGAACCCATGAGCATCGAGATCACCGGCGTCACGAAGCGCTTCGGCGACTTCGTCGCGCTCGAGGACGTCGACCTCAAGATCCCGAGCGGTCAGCTGACGGCGCTGCTGGGACCCAGCGGTGGCGGCAAGTCGACGCTGCTGCGCATCGTCGCCGGCCTCGACACGGCCGATGCGGGCACGGTGGTCATCGAGGGTCGGGACACGACCCACATGCCCGCCCAGCAGCGCAACGTCGGCTTCGTGTTCCAGCACTACGCCGCGTTCAAGCACCTCACCGTGGCCAAGAACGTCGCGTTCGGACTCGAGATCCGCAAGCGCCCCAAGGCCGAGATCAAGGCGAAGGTCGACGAGCTGCTCGAGCTCGTGCACCTGAGCCAGTTCGCCGACCGCATGCCCTCCCAGCTCTCGGGCGGTCAGCGCCAGCGCATGGCCCTGGCCCGCGCGCTGGCGATCGAGCCCAGCGTCCTGCTGCTCGACGAGCCGTTCGGCGCCCTGGACGCCAAGGTCCGCAAGGAGCTGCGCGACTGGCTGCGGCGGCTGCACGACGAGGTCCACGTGACCACGGTGTTCGTCACCCACGACCAGGAGGAGGCCCTCGAGGTCGCCGACTCCATCGTCGTCATCAACGAGGGCCACATCGAGCAGGTGGGCTCGCCCGACGACCTGTACGACACCCCCGCCAACGACTTCGTGCTGGGCTTCCTCGGTCCGGTCACGCGACTGGGCGACCGCACGATCCGGCCGCACGACATCGAGGTGTCCCCGGTCGAGACGGCGGCGGTCGTGGACGGCCCGATCACCCGCTGGACGCGGGTCGGCTTCGAGGTGCGCCTCGAGGTCACGCCCACCGATCCGCGGTACCCGGACCCCGTGCACGTCTCGGTGACCCGCGCCCAGGCCCTGTCGCTGGGCCTCAAGCAGGGCCAGCACGTGTGGCTGACACCGGCGGCGGGAGCCGGCCGGTACTGAGCCGCCCGGCTCAGCGCACCGGCGCCCAGCGCAGGCCTGCGAGGAACACCAGCAGGCCGGCTCCGGCCAGCGCGGCGCCGACGAGGGCCGGGGCGGCGTAGCCGGCGCCGGCGGCGATGACCAGGCCGCCGAGCCAGGCGCCGAGGCCGTTGGCGATGTTGAGGCTCGCGTGGTTCAGCGCGGCGCCGAGCATCTGGGCGTCGCCCGCGGCGGTCATCAGCCGGATCTGCAGGCCGACCGCGATGACGCTGCCGAGCGTTCCGACCAGATACACGCCCACCAGCGCCGCCACCGCGAAGTGCACGAGCTCGTGGAAGGCCAGCAGGACGACCACGCTGGCGACCAGACCGCCCACGACCTGGCGGACGTTGTCCCAGTCCGCGAGGCGGCCGGCCGCCCAGGTGCCGCTGACGGAGCCGAGACCGAAGGCCAGCAGGAAGAACGGGATCGTGCCCGCGGGCAGGTCGACGACATCGGTGACGATCGGCGCGATGTAGCTGTACATCGCGAACACGCCGCCGAAGCCGACCACGCCGGTCAGGAAGGCCGCGATGACCGCCGGCTCGCGCAGGGCGAACAGCTCGCTGCGGATGGTGGCCTTCGGGTCGCCCGGGATGACCGGGACGAAGGCCACGACCAGCACGGCCGCGGCGGCGGCGATCGCCACCACCATCCAGTAGGCGGCCCGCCAGGACAGGGCCTGGCCCAGCCAGGTGCTGGCGGGCACGCCGACGACGGTGGCCACCGAGAGGCCCATCATCACCATGCTGATCGCCCGGCCTCGACGGCCCGGCGGGACGAGGGAGGCGGCGACGAGCGAGGCCACGCCGAAGTACGCGCCGTGCGGCAGTCCGGCGACGAAGCGGGCGAGCAGGACGGGGACGTATCCGCTCGCCAGCGCCGTCAGCGCGTTGCCGAGGGCCAGTCCGCCCACGAGCCACAGCAGCAGCGCGCGCTTCGGCATCCGAGCGCCCAGCGCCACGATCAGCGGGGCGCCCACCACGACGCCCAGCGCGTACGACGAGATGATGTGGCCGGTGGTCGGGATGTCCTTGCCGATGGAGGCGGCCACGTCCGGCAGCAGGCCCATCGTCACGAACTCCGTCGTGCCGATCGCGAAGCCGCCCAGCGCCAGGGCGAGGATCGCCAGGACCACGTGTCGGGGGCGGGTCGTCGGCTCGGTCTCGGCGGTCACCTTCGTTCCAAGGCCGTGAGGGTGTCGGACATTCCGCGACGCCGATGCGAGCCCCGTCACCTCATCGGGACGAGCCGGCCCTTGCGGTCGGCCGCGACGCGCCGCAGGATGCGGCCATGACCCGCTTCGTCTTCAACACGGCCGCGACGCTGGACGGCTTCCTGGCCGACCCCGACCACTCCCTGACGTGGCTGTTCGACGTCGAGGGCGGGACGCCGGACGCTCCCGAGCACGCCGATCACTTCGGCGCGTTCCTCGAGGGGATCGGGGTCACGGTGCTGGGCTCGTCGACCTACGAGTGGCTGCTGCGCGAGACCGGAGCGTTGGAGGACCCGAGCGCGTGGACCGCGGCGATCTCGGGCAAGCCCGCCTTCCTGTTCACCTCGCGCGACCTGCCCACGCCCGAGGGTGCCGATCTGACCGTCGTCCGGGGCGCCGTCGAGGAGCAGCTGGCGGCGATCCGCGAGCGCGCGGGCGACCGCGACGTGTGGGTCATGGGCGGTGGTGACCTCGTGGGTCAGTTCGCCGACGCCGACGCCCTCGACGAGATCCAGGTCAGCGTCGCCCCGGTCACGCTGGGCGCCGGACAGCCCCTGCTGCCGCGGCGACTCGGGGCGGACCGGCTGCACCTGACCGGCGTCGAGCAGCGCGGCCAGTTCGCCCACCTGACCTACCGCGTGGAGACCTGATGCGCGGTCCCGAGCCGTGAGCCCTCCGGAGCCGTAGCCTGAGCCCGTGACCAGCGTCGCGATCGCCGCCCCCAACGTCGCCGCCGCAGACGCCGCGGAGGCGATCGTGCGGGCGGGCGGGAACGCGATCGACGCCGCGCTCACCGCCGCGTTCGTCGCGATGGTCAACGAGGTCGGACTGGTCTCCCCCAGCGCCGGCGGGTTCCTGACGATCCAGCCGCCCGACGGCTCGGGACCCGTCACGATCGACGGCTGGATGGACATGCCGGGGCGCACGACGCGTGAGCACTTCGGCCACGGCACGTGGGACGTCGAGAGCGTCTACGGCGGCGGGGTCGTCGTCACGATCGGCGCCGGGTCCGTCGCCACCCACGGGGCGATCGCCGCGTTCGGCGAGGTGCACCGCCGGTGGGGCAAGCTGCCCTGGGCCGAGCTGCTGGCACCCGCCATCGACATCGCCCGCGACGGCTTCCCGCTGAGCGCGGCCTCGCGGTACTACCTGGAGTACGTCCACGAGTCGATCTTCGGCTGGGACGAGGCGAGCCGGTCCGCCCTCCACGACGACGCCGGCCACCTCATCGACCACGACCTCGTCGTCCCCGACCTGGCCGACTCCCTCAGCGCGATCGCGCGGTTCGGCCCGCAGGAGCTCTACACCGGTGACCTGGGCCGCATGATCGCCCAGGACGTGCTCGATCGCGGAGGGATCCTCGGGCCCGAGGACCTGGCCGAGTACGCCCCCGTCGTCCGCCCGTCGCTCACCGCCCGCATGGAGGGCTGGACCCTCGGCACCAACCCGCCGCCCGCGGTCGGCGGTGTCTGCGTGGCCGCGATGCTGCGCCTCATGGCCGGCCACGGACTCGACGACCGCGCGCACCTGCTGCGCGTCCAGCGGCGGGTGCTGGGCGAGCGGCTGCGCGTCTTCGACCACACCGACGACCTGGAGCGGGACGCCGCCGCGTTCCTCGACCTGATCGATCGTGAGGGACTGGGGGCACTCGAGTCCGGGTCCACGGCGCACGTCTCGACGACCGACGCGTCCGGCACGGCGTGCGCCGTGACGTTCTCGTCGGGCTACGGCTCGGGCATGATCGCGCGGGGCACCGGGATCTGGCTCAACAACTGCCTCGGCGAGCAGGAGCTGAACCCGCGCGGCCTCCACGGTCTGCCGCCGGGATCGCGCCTGCTGTCGAACATGGCCCCCACGGTCGGACGCCACGCGGACGGCGGCGTCCTGGCCATCGGGTCGCCCGGCGCCGACCGCATCACGACGGCCATCGTCCAGGCCCTGACAGGGCTGGTCGAGGACGGGCTCACCCTGCAGGAGGCGATCGACCACCCCCGGGTGCACCTGCACCGCGCCGGGACTCCGCAGGAGGAGATCAAGATCGAGGACCCCGACGACCTGACCATGTACTTCGGCGGTGTCTCCGGGACCATGTGCACGGCCGACGGCACGCTGGTCGCCGCCGCCGACCCGCGCCGCAGCGGCGCCGTCCGCATCGTGGCCTGAGCACGCGGCGGCTCTACGCTGGGTCGGTGACCCCCTCGCTCGTGGCCGAGCCCGTCATCATCGCGCACCGCGGTGTGCCGGGGTCGCGGCTCGAGCACACCCGGCCGTCCTACCTGCTGGGGATCGAGCAGGGGGCCGACTACATCGAGCCCGACGTCGTGGCCACGAAGGACGGCGTCCTCGTCGTGCGCCACGAGAACGAGATCGGCGGCACCACCGACGTCGCACGGCGACCCGAGTTCGCCCACCTGCGCACGACGAAGTTCATCGACGGCGTGCCGCTGACGGGCTGGTTCACCGAGGACTTCACCCTCGAGGAGATCAAGACGCTGCGCACGCGGGAACGGCTGCCGCAGCTGCGCCCGCAGAACCTGCCCCTGGAGGGCGCCGAGCCGATCCTCACCCTCGACGAGGTCATCGACATCGCCGAGGCCGAGAACGCCCGCCGTGGCCCGGGCGCCGAGCCGGTCGGGGTCTACGTCGAGACCAAGCACCCGACGTACTTCGCCGGGCTGGACCTGGACCTGAACGACCGCCTGATCGAGGTGCTGGAGCGACGCGGGCTGAACCACGACGGGGCCAAGGTCGTGATCCAGTCGATGGAGACGACGAACCTCAAGGCGCTCGTCGACCGCACCCCGCTCCCGCGGGTGCAGCTCATGGAGCGCAAAGGCGGTCCGTACGACCTCGTCGCGGCCTTCGACCCGCGCGACTACGGGGCGCTGACGGCGCCCGACGAGCTGGCGAAGATCGCCGAGTACGCCCAGGGCATCGGCCCGAACAAGAGCCTCGTCATCGCGCGCGACCGGCACCAGAACCTGCTCGGCGAGACCGATCTCGTCCGCGATGCCCACGCCGTCGGGCTGTTCGTGCACATCTGGACGATGCGCAACGAGAACAACTTCCTGCCGGTCCAGTGGCGCACGAGCGAGAACGTGGCCGACCCCGGCGACGCGACGGCCGAGCTGATGGCCTTCTACGCCGCCGGGGTCGACGGGGTGTTCTCGGACTTCACGCAGACGGCGGTTGCGGCGCGGGCGGCCCATCTGTCGTCGGCGGGGTCCACGGGCTCGGCTCCTGCGCCTGGGGCATGAGCAGCCACGCCGCGAGGTAGACCAGCAGCGTCGTGCCGACGCCGACCACCACCAGCACCACCGTGATGAGGCGGATCAGGTTGGCGTCCACCCCGGTGTACTGGGCCAGGCCGCCGCACACGCCGCCGAGCCACTTGTCCGTAGTGCTGCGGGTGAGCCGCTTGGGGGCGGGGGTCGGTGTGGTCATGAGGTCCTCCTCAGAGTCAGTGCGATGCCGGCGACGCCGGCGATGATGAGAGCCACGGGACCGGCGATCGCCAGGGCGTCGACGCTCACGAGGTCGTACGTCACCGCGGCCCAGCCGGCCACGACGAGGGTGAACAGGAAACCGAAGAGGAGTGCGTCCCAGCGCACCGGATGGGTGTTCATCGTCGCACCACCGTGATCTCGCCCGCCGTTCCATTGATGTCGATGACCAGGGCCCCGGGGGCGTCGGAGGGCCGGTCGAGACGGGGGTTGCGACCTTGGCGGACCTCGTCGAAGACGTCGATCTGACCGCCCGCGGTCAACGACGCCTCCACGGCGACGTCGAGGTCTCGGGGCACGACCACGGTGGTCTCACCCATGCCGTGATCGATCGCGAGGCGGCGACCGGCGAGGGCGTCGAGGTCCTGCACCGCGGTGAGGTCGACGCTCACCTGCCCGAAGCCCAGCTCGACCTCCTCGGGAACCGCGGCGGCCGAGGTCGGACGCAGGTCGACGTCACCGGCGCTGAGGTTCGGCACGAAGGACGCCGCCGCGAGGACGGGCAGGATCAGCAGGCCGACGAGGACCAGCGCCCCGGGATGTCCGATCCGGGTCCCGACGAAGAGGCCGACGGCGACGATCGCCAGAGCGACCGCCGGGTAGACGGCGACGTCGACGGGCTCCTGGAGCACCGACCACAGTCCCAGTCCGCCCATCGCGGCGATGATCGCGGAGAGGGTGACCAGCAGCAGGGCCGGTGACCACTTCTCGCGCGGGGGACGCGGCGGCACCACGCTGGTCGGCGGCCCCGGTGGCGGGCTGGTCGGCGGTCCGGGCTCGCCCAGGACGGCGGTCGCCTCATCCGTGGCGACGGGGGTGGTCATCTCGTTCTCTCCTGCGGGGGTGGAGGGGTACGCGGCGCCGGACGGCGGCGCGCTGAAGGGTCGCGCCGGCGGCTCGGCGTCGGCCTCGGGGCGGTACGGCGGGGGCGGCACGACGGGCGCGGCCGGCGCACTGCGCCGGGGCCGCACCGCGACGAACCAGTAGACGGCCGCGATCGGCGCGGCGATCCAGAACAGCATCCAGATCCAGCCGGCCCACAGCCACGGGCCGCCCCACGCCTGGTCTCCCAGGACCGCCGCGACGGCCAGGACACCGGCGACGATCAGGCCGACCGTCCGCACGTGCGAGTCCGACTGGAGGTCGAACGCGTCGCCCAGGGCGCTGCGCTGCGCACCCTCGCGGGGGATCAGCAGCCAGCAGGCCAGGTAGAGCAGCGGGCCGGAGAAGCCGATCACGGTCAGCACGACGAAGGCGATCCGCACGATGACGGGGTCGATGTCGAAGGTGCGCGCGAGTCCGCTGGCGACACCCGCGATCATCTTCTCGTCGTCCGAGCGCCGCAGGCTCTCGATCGACGGGGCAGAGGGGGGACTGGTCATGGCTCCAGCCTCTCGCGCGGAACGGTCCCGACACCATCAGGTGAACCCCTGGTCCTCCCCCGAGAGCGACTCGGAACGCACCGGGGTCGAACCTCATGGCGCTCGTGCGCGCCCGCGTGTGAGGCTGACCCCATGACGACCGCCGCGAACGACGCCCCGGGCCGCACCGGGCCGGGCGCCTACCGGCGTGCGTATCGGCCGGCCGACCGGCGCATCGTCGCCGGGGTGAGCGCCGGGCTCGCGGAGCACCTGCGCCTGCCCGTCGTGTGGGTGCGGGTCGGGTTCGTCATCGCCACGTTCATCCACGGCGCCGGCGTCCTGGGCTACCTGCTGCTGTGGTGGTTCCTGCCGCTGCAGGCGCCGCAGGACTCCCCCGGCCTGGCGTCGGCGCACCGGCGCGGCCTGCGCTCGGGCAGCCGCGGTCCGTCGCGTCGCGAGATCGTCCAGAGCGCCGCGATCGGCGCGATCGGCCTGGGGGTCCTGGGTCTCATGGCGCTCACCGGCGGCTGGCTCCAGGGCTGGATGCTGCCACTGCTCCTGGTCGTCACCGGCATCGCCGTCGTCTGGCGGATGTTCGACGACGCGACCTGGAACGCCTGGCTGCGTCAGACCGAGGGGCCGGCGTACGTCGCTCGGCTCCTGGTCGGCGTGACCCTCATCGGCCTGGGCGCCATCTACGTCCTCACGGTGAACCGCGGCTGGTCGGCCGCCGTCGACTTCGGCTCGGCCCTCGTGATCGCGCTGGCGGGCATCGGCCTGATCCTCGGACCCTGGATCCTCGGCCTGTGGACCGACCTCGGTCGTGAGCGGCTCGAGCGCATCCGGTCGCAGGAGCGCGCCGACGTCGCCGCCCACCTGCACGACTCCGTGCTGCAGACGCTCGCTCTGCTGCAGAAGAACGCCGACGACCCGGGCACCGTGGCCACCTTGGCCCGGCGTCAGGAGCGCGAGCTGCGCGACTGGCTGTACGGCCGCCAGGGCGAGGTCACGACGTTCGCCGCGGCCCTGCGTGAGATGGCCGGCGAGACCGAGGCCAACCACCGCATCGTGGTGGAGGTCGTGACCGTCGGCGACGCCGTGCTGGACGACGCCGTGCGCGCCCTGGTGGCCGCGACCGGAGAGGCCGTCGTCAACGCAGCCAAGCACTCCGGTGCCGCCCGCGTCGACGTGTACGCCGAGCGGGTCCTCGGGAGCGACGGCGCCCGGCTCGAGGTCTTCGTGCGCGACCGCGGCACGGGCTTCGATCCCGACGCGATCGCCGAGGACCGGCTGGGCATCCGCAACTCGATCATCGGCCGCGCCGAGCGTCACGGTGGCACGGCCCGCGTCCGCAGCACGCCCGACGGCGGCACCGAGGTGGCGCTGACCATGCCCGTGTCGGGCGAGAAGGAGACCTCATGAGCGTCCTGTCCGTCCTGGTGGTCGACGACCACGCGATGTTCCGCACCGGCGTGCGGGCCGAGCTCGAGCGGCTCGGCAGCGGCCGGGTGGAGGTCGTCGGCGAGGCCGAGGACGTCGACTCCGCCGTCGAGGCCATCGCCGCCCTGCGGCCGGACGTCGTCCTGCTCGACGTCCACCTGCCCGGGGGCGGCGGCACCGAGATCCTGCGTCGCGTCGGGACCAGCAGCACCTTCCTGGCGCTGTCGGTCAGCGACGCCGCCGAGGACGTCATCGGGGTCATCCGCTCGGGTGCGCGGGGCTACGTCACGAAGAACATCTCCGCCGAGGAGCTGCTCGACGCGATCGACCGGGTCGCCGGCGGGGACGCGGTCTTCAGCCCGCGGCTGGCCGGGTTCGTGCTCGACGCCTTCGCCGGGACCATCGAGATCGCCCAGGTCGACGAGGACCTCGACCGGCTCACCGACCGCGAGCGCGAGGTCATGCGGCTGATCGCCCGCGGCTACGCCTACAAGGAGGTGGCCAAGGAGCTGTTCATCTCGGTCAAGACCGTCGAGACCCACGTCTCGAGCGTCCTGCGCAAGCTGCAGCTCTCCAGCCGCCACGAGCTGACCCGCTGGGCGAGCGACCGCCGGCTGATCTGAGCGAACCGCCGGACAGACTCCGGCCGATCAGGGCAGGTCGATGCGCAGGAACTCGGGCCGGTAGAGGCTCGGATCGGCCTGGACGTCGCCGTCGGTCGTGTTCCGGCTGACCGAGACGACCATCGTCCCGGGCTCGGGGAAGAGATCCGGGTGGGCCAGCGGCATGTACCGCAGCTCCGAGCTCGTCGAGGGGATCTTGGCGACGGGCGGCAGGGCCGTGAACGGGCCGGTCGGGCTCGGGGCCTTCCACAGGACCAGGTCGGTGCCGACGAAGTCCGACTGCTTGCTGAGCGCGTACCAGGAGTCGCCCTCCCGGAAGACCGAGAAGGTCTGTGAGACGCCGTCCTGCTGGTCGATGAGCGTGGCGGCACGGTCCTCGTCGCGCTGCCAGCGGCTGCCGTCCCAGTAGCGCCACGTCGACTGGTCGGTGATGTCGGTCAGCGTGGCCCGGGCCACCGAGACGGCCCAGCCGAAGCCGTTCTCGGACGACCGGCTCGTGCCGTAGAGGTAGACCGTGTCCCCGACGATCGCGCCGGCGGCGCCCCACGTCGGGCGGGAGGGGTCGGGATCGTCCTTGCCGAGGTCCACGACGCGCTGCAGCACCGGCCCCTGCCCCGACTCGACGTCGAAGATCGCGACGGCCGGGCCGAGGTTGCGGAAGGCGAACAGGCCGTCGTCGCCGGTCTGCTCGACGCGCTGCGCCATCACGCCGACGAGGTCGTGACCGTCCAGCTCGACCGCCGCGATCGACATCGGCCAGTAGCCGACGCCGTCGGGACGGTCGGGGATCAGCGCACCGCGGTTGCGGCGCTGGACGAGCCCGGCACACCCGTCGCCGAGCACGAGCATCGAATTGCGCACCATCGTGGTGCGGTCGTAGTCGGGCCGGCGGACCGTGTCACCGAAGACGAAGAGCTCGCGCCCGTCGGCCAACGCCGTGCTGGCCCCCACGTCCCCGCCCACGAAGCCCGCGATGTCGTCGACCGTCTCGATCCGCTGATTGAGCTCCTCGACGTTCCGCGGCAGTGTCACGGGCGTGCAGGTCACCGTCACCGACGGCTGAGGGGCCGACGTCGTGAAGGCCGGCGCCGCGGGCGTCACGACGAGCACGCCGGCGAGGAACAGCGCCCCGAGAGCGGCGACGACGGGACGACGGCGCAGTGAGGGATGGACGCTCAGCAGGCTCGGGCGGGACTCGGCCTCCGTGGCTGCGACCGTGGTGACGGCCAGGCCGATCATCGTCCAGAGCATGAACATCAGCACGACGCGCTCGCCGCCGTCGCCGTCGAAGTACGCCAGGCCGCGGATGCCCCACGTCGCGGCTCCCGGCGGCAGCCAGGCCAGCAGCGTCGGCCAGACCACGGGCATCGGCGTCAGCGGCCACGCCCCGATCGCGCCGGGGATCCCCAGCACGAGCCCCAGGATCGCCAGCCCCAGACCCAGCCCGCCGAACCACGCGATCAGCGCGAGCGTGACCGCGCCGACGCCCAGGACGACGAGCGCTCCCAGGCCCGCCAGCGGCCAGAAGGGCGCGTCGAAGCGGTCGATCAGCACGTCGCTGAGGAAGGCGCCGCCGACACCGGCCACCGCGGCTCCCCCGGCCAGGCCGGCGAAGCGCAGCAGCACGAGACGCGGCCCGGCCGAGCGGGCTCCGAAGACCAGCCCCAGCAGGCCCGCGAACGCGACCCCGAGCAGCGCCCACCCCATACCGAGCCGGAAGGGACCGACCCCGTGGGGGTCGCGCGCGCTCGTGGGGATCCGGTCGACGACCCGCACGGTCTGCCCGCTGACGGCGAGGATCTCCTCGACGGTGGCGCGCACCTCCGCCGCCTCGGCGGTTCCCGCGGCACTGGCGACCCACAGGACATGCCGGTCGCCGCGGCCCAGCAGCAGGACGCCGCTGACCGACCGGTGCTGCAGGCTGGCCGCGGCGGCCTTCCGCGACGGGCTCAGCCTCGCGGCGAGCGGCTGGTCGACCGGACCGTTGAGCGCGTCGCGCATCGTCGTGGCCTGGGGCTCACCGCCCACGACCGCGACCGGGATCTCGCGCGGTGCCGCCTGCGTCAGGCCCGGCAGCTCCGAGGCAGGATCGATCCGGACCAGGAGGGTCGTGAGCATGATCGCCACCACGAAACCGGCGACCGTGAGGCCGACCCCCCGCACGCGGTCCATGGGGCCACCGTAGCGACGACGCCGCGAGGCGGCCGCCGCGCCGCCCGTCTCGAGGCGGCGCTGTCGGGACCCGCGACTAGGCTGTATCCGCGATGACCCTGCCATTCCCCGTGCCCTCCTCCCGCCCGACCCGCCCGGGTCCCGACGGTCCCGAGCAGACCCCCGCGAAGCGGCGGACCGCACGCTCCGACGAGCTGCTCGAGGGCCTGAACGACGCCCAGCGCACCGCCGTGTCCCACACCGGCGGTCCCCTGCTGGTGGTTGCCGGGGCCGGCTCGGGCAAGACCCGGGTGCTGACCCGGCGCATCGCGTGGCTCATCGCCGCCCGCGGGGCCCACCCCGGCTCGATCCTGGCCATCACCTTCACCAACAAGGCCGCCGCCGAAATGCGCGAGCGCGTCGCCGAGCTGGTCGGCGCGCGCGCCCGGATGATGTGGGTCTCGACGTTCCACTCGGCCTGCGTGCGGATCCTGCGGCGCGAGGCCGACAAGTTCAGCTACACCTCGTCGTTCAGCATCTACGACGCCGCCGACACGCGCCGTCTCATGACGCTCGTCGTCAAGGACCTCGACCTCGATCCCAAGAAGGTCAACCCGCGTGCCGTCCTGAACTGGGTCTCGAACCACAAGAACGAGCTGGTCGACCACGAGGAGGCCAGTCGCCGGGCCACCAACGGCACCGACGAGACGTACGCCCAGTGCTACGCGGAGTACCAGCGTCGCCTCCGCGCGGCCAACGCGATGGACTTCGACGACATCATCATGAACACGGTCCACCTGCTGCAGGGGTTCCCCGACGTCCGCGACACATACCGCCGCCGGTTCCGCCACGTGCTCGTCGACGAGTACCAGGACACGAACCACGCCCAGTACACGCTCATCAAGGAGCTGTGCGACCAGGACTCCGACCTCATGGTCGTGGGCGACTCCGACCAGTCGATCTACGCCTTCCGCGGCGCCACGATCCGCAACATCCTCGAATTCGAGGACGACTTCCCCGACGCGGCCACCGTGCTGCTCGAGCAGAACTACCGCTCGACCCAGAACATCCTCGCGGCGGCCAACGGCGTCATCGCCCGCAATCCCGGCCGCCAGGACAAGAAGCTCTGGTCGGCCGAGGGCGACGGCGAGCTGCTGGTCGGCTACGTCGCCGACGACGAGCGCGACGAGGCGCAGTTCGTCGCCGACGAGATCGACCGCCTCGCCGACGAGGGCATCGCCGTCGCGCGCGACATCGCGGTGTTCTACCGCACCAACGCGCAGAGCCGTGTCTTCGAGGAGGTGTTCATCCGCGTCGGCCTGCCCTACCGCGTCGTCGGCGGCGTGCGCTTCTACGAGCGCAAGGAGGTCAAGGACGCGCTGGCCTACCTGCGGGTGCTGGCCAACCCCCGCGACGCCGTCTCGATGCGCCGCGTGCTCAACGAGCCCAAGCGCGGCATCGGCGACCGGTCCGAGAACGCGCTCGAGCGCTTCGCGAATCGGCACGACATCAGCTTCTGGGAGGCGATGACCCGCGTCGACGAGATCGACGAGCTGGGCACCCGCTCGCGCACCGCGGTCTCGAGCTTCGCCACGACCATGTCCGAGCTGATGGATCTCGCCGCCTCCGGCGCCCCGGCCGACGCCGTGCTCGAGGCGGCCCTGACGAAGTCGGGCTACCTCACGGTTCTGGAGAACAGCACCGATCCCCAGGACGAGACCCGGGTCGAGAACCTGGCCGAGCTCGTCGCCGTCGCGCGCGAGTTCGTCGCGTCCGCGGGCACCCTCGACGACGACGAGGAGACCGACGACGACGTGGTCCTGGCCGCGGGATCGCTCGACGCCTTCCTCGAGCGCGTCGCCCTGGTGGCCGACGCGGACTCGCTGCCCGACGCCAAGGACGGCGTCGTCACCCTGATGACCCTGCACACCGCCAAGGGCCTGGAGTTCCCCGTCGTGTTCCTGACCGGCCTCGAGGACGGTGTGTTCCCGCACCTGCGCTCGCTCGGCGACCCCGCCGAGCTGCAGGAGGAGCGCCGACTCGCCTACGTCGGCATCACCCGGGCGCGCGAGCGGCTCTACCTCACCCGCGCCACCGTGCGCTCCGCGTGGGGCGCGCCCTCCTACAACCCGGCGTCGCGCTTCCTCGACGAGATCCCGCCGACCCTGATCGACTGGAAGCGCGAGGCCAGCGCGCCGACGCAGTGGGCCCCACGCACGCCGTCGGCGTCGTTCAAGTCCTCGGCCGTCGCCGCGCGATCGAAGAAGAAGGCCGGCGGCGAGGTCGTGTCCCTGTCCCCCGGCGACCGCGTCACCCACGACAGCTTCGGCCTGGGCACCGTGGTCACGGTCGAGGGCACGGGACAGAACACCGTCGCCAGCGTCGACTTCGGCTCGGCCGGGGTCAAGCGGCTGCTGCTGCGCTACGCGCCCCTCGAGAAGCTGTGAGGCCGCGGGGCGCCGCCCCGCACCGCTGACACGAGCTCAGCACCCCCTCAGACGACGGAGGCCGGACGCTGCGGGCCTGGGCCCGCGCATCCGGCCTCCGATGAGTCCGAGCGAACGTCAGGGGTTCACGCCGTGCGCGACGAGCATCGCGGCCGGGTCGGCCGGTCCGCCGCCGCCGGGGTGCACCTCGAGGTGCAGGTGCGGTCCGGTGACGTTGCCGGTCGAGCCCGTGGCGCCGATGACGTCACCGGGGCCGACCTTCTGGCCGGGCTGGACCTGGATCGAGCTCTGGTGGCAGTACCAGACCTCGGTGCCGTCGTTGAGCGTGATGACGGTCTTGTTGCCGTACGCGCCCTCGTAGCCGGTCGACTTCACCGTGCCGGCGGCGATCGAGACGATCGTCGAGCCGGAGGGGCCGGCGAAGTCCAGGCCGGTGTGGCGGCCGCTGCTCCAGTAACCGCCGCCCTGGCCGAAGCGGGCCGTGATGCGGTAGCCGACGACCGGGATGACCCACTGGTTGCGGATCTTCTCCTCGGCGCGGGCCTGGACCTGCTGCGCTTCCTTGGCCTTCTGCTCAGCGAGCGCCATGGCGATCTGCTGGGCCTGCAGGGGCTTCTGCACCGCGAGCTCGCGGTCATAGTTGCGCGAGACGTCGACCGCGTTGGTCGCGTTGGCGCCGACGTAGTTCTTGGCCAGCGCCGCATCGGCGCCGGCGAGCAGGCCGGGCGAGGTGACGCTCAGCGAGCCGATCGCGGCGATCGCGACGGCGGCGGCGCCGGCCACGAGGCGGGTGCGGCTGGAGACGGCGGCGGCGCGGCGGGCCGCACGGCGGGCGCCGGGGATCCGGCCGGAGGGGAGGGAGCCGACAGCGGGGAACGTGATCGTGTCCTCGGCGGCGGGGGCGCTGCGCTCGGCGCGAGCGGGGGTCTTGGCGGGCTGGTCGACGGCGGCCTCGATGGGGCGCGGCGCGGCGACGGGCGTCGGGCGCTTTGCGCGGCGGCCGACGGTGTAGGTCTGTGACGTCGACTCGGCGCTCACAGCGCTCATCACCATGGTGGAGTCGTGGTCGGTCTCAACGGGACGTACTGCTCGGCGCGATCCAACGCGGCCGGGTGCCTCAGGTGCATCAGGGGTCGACCGACCGCTCTGTTTCGAGCGATCGAGTTCGGTCATACGGTTTGCGCCTCCGGGGGGTCAGGCAGTCGGACTCGGCGAGTCTAGGGGACTCGGGGTTCGCGATTCCAACCTTTGACCATGGTGAATGGCGGTTAACTCCCAGATAGCAGAGGAAAGTCGATCCCGCATGTTCACCAGACCGGACGGTGTTACAACTCACGTTTACGCAACCCAGCCCTGAGCGGCGCCCTGGCGCCCGGTAGAGTCGCGAGCGCTTCGGCGGCGTCGCGTCCACGGCGGCCGCTGAACCACAGCGAATCCCACCATTAAGGACGTCACCGTGGATCTGATGGAATTTCAGGCGAAGGAGCTCTTCGCCAAGCACAACGTTTCGACCACCCTCGGCACCGTGGTCACCACGGCCGAAGAGGCCAAGGCCGCTGCTGAGCAGCTGGGCGGCGTCACCGTCATCAAGGCACAGGTCAAGGCCGGCGGCCGCGGCAAGGCCGGCGGCGTCAAGATCGCCAAGACCCCCGACGAGGCCTTCGAGCACGCGTCGAACATCCTGGGCATGGAGATCAAGGGCCTCACGGTCAACCGCGTGCTGGTCACGCCGGCGACTCCCCCGGTCGAGGAGTACTACTTCTCGTTCCTGCTCGATCGCGCCAACCGCAGCTACCTGTGCATCGCGAGCGTCGAGGGTGGTGTCGAGATCGAGGAGGTCGCGAAGACCAACCCCGAGGCCGTCCGCCAGATCCCGATCGACGCCGGCACCGGCGTCGACGAGGCCAAGGCCCGCGAGATCGTCGCCGACGCGAAGTTCCCGGCCGAGCTGGCCGAGCAGGCCGTCGAGATGATCCAGGCGCTCTGGAAGGTCTTCGTCGAGGAGGACGCGACGCTGGTCGAGGTCAACCCCCTGGCGCGCCTCGAGGGCGACAAGCTGGAGGCCCTCGACGGCAAGGTCTCGCTCGACGAGAACGCCGAGTTCCGTCACCCCGAGCACGAGGCGTTCGTCGACAACGACGCCACCGACCCGCTCGAGGTCAAGGCCAAGTCCAAGGGCCTGAACTACGTCAAGCTCGACGGCGAGGTCGGCATCATCGGCAACGGCGCGGGCCTGGTCATGAGCACGCTCGACGTGGTCGCGTACGCCGGTGAGGCACACGGCGGCGTCAAGCCCGCCAACTTCCTGGACATCGGCGGCGGAGCCTCGGCGCAGGTCATGGCCGACGGCCTGGACGTCATCTTGAACGACGAGCAGGTCAAGAGCGTGTTCGTCAACGTCTTCGGCGGCATCACGTCCTGTGACGCGGTCGCCAACGGCATCAAGGGCGCGCTCGAGATCCTCGGCGACGAGGCCACCAAGCCGCTCGTCGTGCGTCTCGACGGCAACAAGGTCGACGAGGGCCGAGCGATTCTCAACGAACTGAACCACCCGCTGGTCACGCTCGTCGACACCATGGACGGTGCCGCCGACAAGGCCGCCGAGCTCGCGAACGCGTAAGGGACGAACACATGTCGATCTATCTCAACTCTGACTCCAAGGTCATCGTCCAGGGCATCACGGGCGGCGAGGGCACCAAGCACACCGCCCTCATGCTCAAGTCCGGCACCAACGTCGTGGGCGGTGTCAACGCGCGCAAGGCCGGCACCACGGTCAAGCACGTCGACGCCGACGGCAACGACGTCGAGCTCCCCGTCTTCGGCTCGGTCGCCGAGGCGATCGAGAAGACCGGGGCCGACGTGTCGGTGGCCTTCGTGCCGCCGGCGTTCACCAAGGACGCCGTCATCGAGGCCATCGACGCCGAGATCGGCCTGCTGGTGATCATCACCGAGGGCGTGCCGGTCCAGGACACGGCCGAGTTCTGGGCGTACGCCCAGGGCAAGAAGACCCGCATCATCGGCCCGAACTGCCCGGGCATCATCAGCCCCGGGCAGGCGCTGGCCGGCATCACGCCGGCCACGATCGCCGGTGCGGGCCCGATCGGTCTGGTGTCCAAGTCGGGCACCCTGACCTACCAGATGATGTTCGAGCTGCGTGACTTCGGCTTCACCACCGCCATCGGCATCGGCGGCGACCCGGTCATCGGCACGACGCACATCGACGCGCTCGAGGCGTTCGAGAACGACCCCGACACGAAGGCGATCGTGATGATCGGCGAGATCGGCGGCGACGCCGAGGAGCGTGCGGCCGAGTACATCAAGGCGCACGTCACCAAGCCGGTCGTCGGCTACGTCGCGGGCTTCACGGCCCCCGAGGGCAAGACGATGGGCCACGCCGGCGCCATCGTGTCCGGTTCCTCGGGCACCGCCCAGGCGAAGAAGGAGGCCCTCGAGGCCGCCGGGGTCAAGGTCGGCAAGACGCCGTCCGAGACCGCCGCCCTGATGCGGGAGATCCTGAAGAGCCTCTGACCCCGTCAGCACGAAGCCCCCGCGACCTCACGGTCGCGGGGGCTTCGTCGTCGTGTCGGGGCCAGCGGCCCACCACGGGACGGTGGCGAGCCCGCTCAGGTCACTCGGGGGCGTAGGCGAGGCGCTCGCCGGCTCGCTTGAGCACGGCGCGGAACTCGGCGTCGGAGATGGCGAACTTGCCCGCAGGCGGGAAGAGAACCTGGGTGACGTCGTTGCCGCGCAGGACGACGCCCATCCGGTAGTAGACGACCTTGTTCTTGCCGATCTCCAGGCCGATGCGCCACGACATGCCGCTGAAGCCCTCGCCGGAGATCTTCTTCTTCTCGTCGATCTTGGCCGGCAGGTCGCTGTCGGGACACCGGTCGACCTTCTTGCGGATCCGGTCGTAGAACGCCTTCGCGGCCCGGTCGTCGGTGAAGCGTCCGACGGTCTGGGTGAGCGCGAACTGGTCGGGCAGGGCGGTGGCCTCGGGGATCGCGAACACGCGCGCCTGGGCCTGCACGACGGACTTGCCGGTGTACGAGGCGTCGTCGCACAGCGTCGCCGTGGGGTTCTGCTTGCCGACGGCGATGGGCGCGCTGGCGCTCCAGACGCTGTCCACGGTCCTGACCGGCGGCAGGTCGACGACGCCGAGGAACTCGGGGTACTTCTCCGCCTTCGGGGGAAGCGTGGCCTTGACGGTGAACCGCTCGGTGCAGTCGCCGCCGGACTCGGCGCACACGCGGCTGATGGACTCGTTCAGCACGCGGGCGAACTCACGCACGTCGTTGCGCTCGGTGCCCGGCGACTCGTGCACCAGCGTGCTGGTGAGCGCACCGGACTGGGCCAGACCCACCGTGATGAACCGGGCCGGCGACCGGTACGACTGGAGGCGCAGGATCTCGAAGTCGCCGAACGGCCGCTCGACGCGGTACGCGTCGACGAGGCGGGTGCGCGGGTGCTGGCACTCCGCGTAGAAGGACACGAGCTTGTCGAACGCGGCCTCCGACGCCGACTGCGACCGCGAGACCTCGAGAGCCTGGGCCACGCGTCCGCCGGCCTCGTTGCTGAAGGCACGCACGAACACCTTGAGCGGGTCGGGGTCGGCGAAGCGCGAGGTCGGGCAGGTGGCGTAGGGCGTGGCGTTCGCGGGATCGGTGTCGGTGCCGTCGACCTTCCACTCCGTGTCGGGGCGCAGACTCGACACCTCGCTCGCCGAGAGCAGGTTGTCAGGGCCGATGTTGTGCGAGTCCAGCACGATGTCGCGCGACTCGGCGCCGATCTTCTCGCGGTCGGGCAGGGCCGTCTGACGCTCCGTCGCGCCGCCCTGCGCCACGAAGGCACCGCCGAACAGCGTGAGGACGAGAGCAGCGACCACGGCCAGGACCGTGTTGCGACGAGCCCCGCGACTCGCGGAGCGCCGCACCTCGGGCGCGGTCGGCAGGTCCATGCCGGCGGTGACGACCGCGAGCGCGCGCATCCGCTCGACGACCTCGTCGAGGCTGGCGCCGAGGCCCTCCTCCATCCGGCTGAACCCGCGCGACGCCAGCTCCAGGGCCTCCTCGTCGTCGACGCCCACCTCGAGCGCCGCCTCGTCGAGGTCGACGTCGGAGATCGTCATGAGGCTGATCAGCCGCCGGGACGGCTGGTCGAGGTCGTCGAGCTGCTTGAGCAGCGGGCGATCGGTGTCGTGGGGGCGCTTGCGGCGCAGCGGGTGCGTGCTGCGGATCAGCGCCGTCCCCTTCCACGCCTCGGCGCGGACGAAGGCGGCCGGGTTGGCGGCGGAGACACGCGGCCACTGGGCCCACGCGTGCCGGTAGGCCTCGATCGTGGCGTCGCGCGCGACGTCGCGATCACCGCACTTGGCGTAGGTCGTGACGAGTGTCACGCGCTGGGTCGCCGAATAGAAAGCGTCGAATTCGTCGACTCGAGTCATCCGTCCGCCTCCCTTCGATCCGCCCCGGCGTGTGCTGTCAGGATCGTCGCCACAGTACCGGTTGGATGGTGAGGTGCCTGAGTCCCGTGCTGCCGATCAGTGGCGCCCGGCGATCCTCACCGCTGCCGGGTCGGCCCTCCTCAGCATCCTCCTCGCGGGCGTGGCGACGCTAGCGACCGGGGCGGCCGACTCGACCGTCGCCGTGGTCCGCACGTCGATCCGCGCCTGGCTCGTCGCCGTGGGCGCGACCCTGACGACGGGCGAGACCCGGATCGACGTCGTGCCGCTGGGCGCCACGCTCCTGGTGATCGTCCTGGTGTTCACGCTCACCCGCCTGTCCCTGCGGACGCCCATCGTCGACCCCGTGGCCTTCGGGGCGATGGCCGGAGGCGTCGCGGGAGTGCTGGCCGGCATCTGCTCCGCGGTGACGATGACCGACGCCCACAGCACGAACTTCGTCCGAGCCGCCTTCGGGGCGTTCGTCGTCGTGGGCCTGCCGGCCGCCTGGGGCGCCGCACGGCGCTCCGGCGTCGCCTGGCTCGGACTCCCCCGCCGCTGGGCCCCGGTCGCCGACGGAGCCGCCACGGGCGTGATCGGCCTGCTCGGCGGCGCCACCGTGCTCACCCTCGTCATGCTCGTGCGGCACCTCGACCAGGCCGGCGACCTGTGGGCCACCCTCGATCCCGGTGGCCCCTTCCTGCTGGGCCTGATGTGCCTGCTGGCCTTCCCCACGCTCGTCCTGTGGTCGGCGTCGGTCCTGCTGGGCCCGGGATTCACCCTGGGCAGCGACACGTCGGTGGACCTCACCGGCAGCGCCCTGGGCTCCGTGCCCGGCTTCCCACCGCTGGCGGCACTGCCCGACCCCGGCCCGTTCGGCGGCTGGGTCGTCCTGCTGACCCTCGTCCCGCTCGCCGCCGGTGTCGCCGCCGGACTGGTCGCGTTCACCGGCATCCCGGTCCCCGAGCGCGGATGGGGTCGAGCCGCGCTGGACGGCGCCCTGGCCGGAGCGGTGGGCGGCGCGCTCGTGGGACTGCTGATCGAGACGTCACACGGCGCCCTGGGGCCGGGAACGCTGCAGTCGGCCGGTCCGCCGGCCTGGCAGAGCCTGCTGATCGCCGTGCCGCTGCTGGCGGCGGGCGGCGCTCTGGGTGCGATCGGTGCCCACTATCGTTCTGCACGTGACCGCGCCTCGTCCTGAGCCCGCACGGCTCGTGGTGCTCGTGTCGGGCTCCGGGACCAACCTCCAGGCCCTGATCGACGCCTCCGCCGACCCGGCGTACGGCGCCCGCATCGTGGCGGTCGGGGCCGACCGCGACGGCATCGAAGGCCTCGCCCGCGCCGAGCGCGCCGGCATCGCCACGTTCGTCGACCGGGTCGGTGATCACCCGACGCGCGAGGACTGGGACGTGTCGCTCGCCGAGCAGGTCGCCGCCCACCGCCCCGACCTGGTCGTGCTGGCCGGCTTCATGAAGCTCACCGGCCCGGCCTTCCTGGCCCGGTTCGGCGGTCGCACCGTCAACACCCACCCGGCGCTGTCGCCGTCGTTCCCCGGCATGCACGGGCCGCGCGACGCCCTCGAGTACGGCGTCAAGGTCACGGGCGCGACGCTGTTCGTGGTCGACGCCGGCGTCGACACCGGACCGATCGTGGCCCAGGTCGCCGTGCCCGTCGAGGACGACGACGACACCGAGTCCCTGCACGAACGCATCAAGACCCACGAGCGAGCGATGCTCGTCGAGTGGGTCGGCCGCCTGGCCCGCGAGCCCTGGACGATCGAGGGCCGTCGCATCCGCTTCCAGCCGAAGGAACCGTCATGACCGACCTCCGTCCCATCAAGCGCGCCCTCATCTCGGTGTACGACAAGACCGGGCTGACCGAGCTCGCGGCCGACCTGCACGCCGAGGGCGTCGCGATCGTGTCGACCGGCTCGACCGCCAAGACGATCGAGGCCGCCGGCATCCCGGTGACCCCCGTCGAGGAGCTCACCGGCTTCCCCGAGTGCCTCGACGGCCGGGTCAAGACCCTGCACCCGCGCGTGCACGCCGGCATCCTGGCCGACCGCCGTCTCGACGACCACTCGCGCCAGCTCGAGGAGCTCGACATCGAGCCCTTCGACCTCGTGGTCGTCAACCTCTACCCCTTCCGCGAGACCGTCGCCTCGGGCGCTGCTCCCGACGAGGTCGTCGAGCAGATCGACATCGGCGGACCGTCGATGGTTCGCGCCGCCGCCAAGAACCACCCCAGCGTCGCGGTCGTCGTGTCGCCGGCGGCCTACGGCGAGGTGACCACGGCGCTTGCGCAGGGCGGGTTCACCTTCGACCAGCGCAAGCGCCTCGCCGCCCAGGCGTTCGCGCACACCGCCGCCTATGACGTCGCCGTCGCCTCTTGGTTCTCCTCGACCTACGCCCCGGCCGACCCGGAGCCGTTCCCCGCGTTCGCCGGCGCGACGTGGGACCGGTCCGCCGTCCTGCGCTACGGCGAGAACCCGCACCAGCCCGCAGCGCTCTACACCGACGGCACGGGCGGCCTGGCCGGCGCCGAGCAGCTGCACGGCAAGGAGATGTCCTACAACAACTACGTCGACACCGACGCCGCGCGCCGTGCCGCCTTCGCCCATGAGAAGCCCGCGGTCGCGATCATCAAGCACGCCAACCCGTGCGGCATCGCCGTGGGCGCCGACATCGCCCAAGCGCACGCCCGGGCGCACGCCTGCGACCCCGTCTCGGCGTTCGGCGGTGTCATCGCGGCCAACCGTCCCGTGACCGTCGCCATGGCCGAGCAGGTCGCCGAGGTCTTCACCGAGGTCATCGTCGCGCCCGACTACGAGGCCGGTGCCGTCGAGATCCTGCAGGGCAAGAAGAACATCCGCATCCTGCGCTGCCCGGCGCCGTCGCACGAGTCGCCCGTCGAGTTCCGGCCGATCAGCGGCGGCGTGCTGCTGCAGCGCCGCGACCTCGTGGATGCCGAGGGCGACGAGCCCACCACGTGGACCCTCGCCGCCGGCGAGCCGGTCGATTCGGCCACCTTCGCCGACCTGGTCTTCGCCTGGCGCGCCTGCAAGGCGGTCAAGTCGAACGCCATCTTGCTGGCCAAGGACGGCGCATCCGTCGGCATCGGCATGGGCCAGGTCAACCGCGTCGACTCGTGCCGCCTCGCGGTCGAGCGCGCCGGCGAGGACCGCGCGCGCGGCTCGGTGGCCGCGTCCGACGCGTTCTTCCCGTTCGCCGACGGGCCTCAGATCCTGATCGACGCGGGCGTCACGGCGATCGTCCAGCCGGGCGGCTCGGTGCGCGACGCCGAGACGGTCGCCGCGGCGGCCGCCGCCGGCATCACGATGTACGTCACGGGGACTCGTCACTTCTTCCACTGAGCGAGCGGTCGCGCAGTGCGGCGAGCAACTCGATCCCGGCCTCCTGCCCCAGCAGGTGGCCGACGATCAGGGTGCGCACGCCACGGACTGCGTTGACGGCCTCCTCGGCCTCGGTGTGGACACCGGCGGACCGGCGCAGGGCCAGCCCCGCGATCAGGGCCACCAGGTCCTCGGCGAGGCCCTGGGCGTCGGTGAAGCCCGCCCGGGTGAGCAGGCCGACCAGCACGTCGGTCCCGGTCGTCAACGCCGTGACGGCCGCGTCGCGCAGCTGGGGATCGCGGGCGGCGCCCAGGATCACCGTCAGCTCACGCGACGCGGTGGTCGGAGGCCGGCCCTCGAAGATGCCGGCCGCGAACGTGACGGCCGACTCGTCCGTGATGAGCGACATGACCCCGCTGACATCGATGTCGGCCAGGCTCTCCATCGTGGCGATCCACTGAGCGATGTGGTGGTTGAGCGCCTCGCGCAGCAGGTCCTCGATCGTCGCGAAGTAGTACGTGGTCGTCGCGGCCGGCAGACCCGCCGCGGCGGCCACGGCTCGATGGGTCACGGCCCGCGATCCGCCCTCGGCGAACAGGTCGATCGCAGCGTTCAACAGGGCCTCGCGACGCTGCCGGCTGCGCTCCTGGGACAACTGCGCCCGCGAAGTCATGCCCCGCAGTCTAGGGCGCACGGGACCGGTGCGCCGGGGGACAGGCCCCACCGTGAAAGACCGGCCCGGTAACCGCCCAGACCTCGACGAACAGGCCCGAATTCCAGGCACGGCCGGGACCGCCGTCCGGCCTGGTCCTCGGTCCAGCCACCAGACGAGGTCGTTTGACCACGCGCCAAGCGGTCACTACTCTCCGCTTGATGTCCGACGCGATGGCAAGGGGTGGCCGCACGATGAGAAACGTCTTGAGAGTCCATGGGGCGGGATGGCTGGGTGCCGCGCTCATCGCGAGCCTGCTCACCGTGATGACATCCGCACCGACTCACGCCGCTGACCGCGTCGGTCATACCGAGATCGTGAGCATCAAGGGTGACCCGACGAACAAGCGCTTCGTGGTCAAGTACAAGAACAAGGAGAACCTGCACGAGGCACTGAGGTTGAAGGTCTCGGTGTACCCCTCGGCGACCCGTCGCGGGGGGACCGTGACGGGCGCCAAGTACCTCTCCGGGAAGAAGGGATCGCACACCACCCACATCCCGATGAAGACGCGTGCCGGCGTGTATGAGGTGTTCATCGAGAATCCCGCGGCGCGAGGCCAGATTCAGAAGAGCTTCTACCGACTGCTCTCGCCGGGCAAGAAGACCACCACGAAGGTGGTCACCGCGGCTGAGGCTTCCGCGAACGCGGCGGTCCTGACTGCGGTGGCCGCGACTCTTCAGTTCTCGAAGGCGAAGACAGTCAAGTGGCTCGGCGGCGTCGTCTTGGGGTGGCAGGCTCTGGCGGGGATGAAGACTGCCCTGTCCGGGTCGAAGAACACCTGCCCCAAGTTGGCGAAGGGCCAGTACATCCGCACGACGTCGTGGTGGTCCCGGGACGGGAAGAAGGCCACGAGCCATGCCGAGGTCCGCGTGTGGCACAAGAAGACCCACTACACGAACGGGAAGGCCCCTGTGTGCACGGTGAAGCAGGGCTGGACGGTCTGACCGCGGTCCCGGGCGCCGTGTCCGGAGGCAAAGGTGGCGGTCGGCGTGGCCGGCGCCCGTGAAAGACTGGCCCGGTGACTGCCCAGACCCTCGACGGCAAGGCCGTCGCCGCCACCATCAAGTCCGAGCTGCGTGAACGTGTCGACGCCCTGCGCGCCCGCGGCATCACGCCCGGCCTCGGCACGATCCTCGTCGGCGACGACCCGGCCAGCCGCTGGTACGTCGGCGCCAAGCACAAGGACTGCGCCGAGATCGGCATCGAGTCGATCCGCATCGACCTGCCGGCCGACGCGAGCCAGGCCGAGGTCGAGGCGGCCGTCGACGAGCTCAACGCCGACCCGACGTGCACCCTCTACATCGTGCAGCTGCCGCTGCCGAAGGGACTCGACGAGAACGCCGTCATCGGCCGGATCGACCCGGCCAAGGACGCCGACGGCCTGCACCCGACGAACCTGGGCTGGCTCGTGCTGGGCAAGCCCGCTCCCCTGCCGTGCACCCCGCGCGGCATCCTCGAGCTGCTGCGTCGCCACGACGTCGAGATCGCCGGCAAGCACGCGGTGGTCGTCGGCCGCGGCATCACGGTCGGCCGCCCCATGGGACTGCTGCTGACCCGCCGCAGCGAGAACGCCACCGTCACGCTGTGCCACACCGGCACGCGCGACCTGGCGGCCGAGGTGCGGCGCGCCGACATCGTGATCGCCGCCGCGGGCGTCCCGGGCATCATCACCGGCGACATGGTCAAGCCGGGAGCGGCACTGCTCGATGTCGGTGTCAGCCGCGACGAGGACGGCAAGATCGTCGGCGACCTCGCGCCGGACGTCTGGGAGACCGCCGGCTGGGTCACCCCCAACCCCGGTGGCGTCGGGCCGATGACGCGGGCGATGCTGCTCAGCAACGTCGTCGACTTCAGCGAGGCGGCCGCCGAGGACGCCGGGTGAAGCTCCCCCGCAGCAACGGCTCCAGGATCTACCTGCTGCACCTCGTCGCGGTCGCGATCGGACTGGGCATGGTCGTGCTCGGTCCGTGGCGCGCGGGCCTCATGGTGATCGGCGCGTCGTTCCTGGTGTCCGCCGTCGCCCGCATGGTGGTGCCGATCGACCACACCGGGATGCTGCGCGTGCGCGGCAAGCTGTTCGACGTCGTGTGGATGGGCTTCCTGGGCGCCTCGCTGCTGGTGCTGGCCGTCCTCGTCCCGTCCTGACGGCACCCCCGAGACGAAACGCAGCAGGGCCGCCCCTCGGGGCGGCCCTGCTGGTGTTCGCTACTCGGCTCAGATGAGGCCCAGCTGCGTGACGGCGTCACGCTCCTCGGCGAGCTCGGCGACGCTGGCGTCGATGCGCGCGCGGCTGAACTCGTCGATCTCGAGGCCCTGGACGATCTCCCAGTCACCGTTCTTGGTGGTGACGGGGAACGAGCTGATGAGGCCCTCGGGCACACCGTAGGAGCCGTCGGACGCCACGGCCATGGAGACCCAGTCGTTCTCGGCGGAGCCACGCAGCCAGTCGCGGGCGGCGTCGATCGTGGCCGAGGCGGCCGAGGCGGCGCTGGACGCGCCACGGGCCTCGATGATCGCCGCGCCGCGCTTGGCGACGGTCGGGATGAAGTCGTTCTCGATCCACGCCTGGTCGTCGACGACCTCGGCGGCGTTCCGGCCGGCGATCTCGGCGTGGAAGATGTCCGGGTACTGGGTGGCCGAGTGGTTGCCCCAGATCGTCATCTTGGAGATGTCCGCGACCTTGGCGCCGGTCTTGGCGGCCAGCTGGCTGATCGCCCGGTTGTGGTCGAGGCGCGTCAGGGCGGTGAAGCGCTCGGCCGGGATGTTCGGCGCGTTCTTCATCGCGATCAGCGCGTTGGTGTTCGCCGGGTTGCCGGTGACGCCGATGCGGATGTCGTCGGCCGCGACCTCGTTGAGGGCCTTGCCCTGCGCGGTGAAGATCGCGCCGTTGGCCTCCAGCAGGTCGCCGCGCTCCATGCCCTTGGTGCGCGGGCGGGCGCCCACGAGCAGGGCGAGGTTCGCGCCGTCGAAGATGTGGTTCGGGTCGTCACCGATCTCGACCGAGTCCAGCGTCGGGAACGCGCAGTCGTCGAGCTCCATCACGACGCCCTCGAGCGCCTTCAGCGCCGGGGTGATCTCGAGCAGCCGCAGCTGGATCGGGGTGTCGGGACCGAGCAGCGAGCCGCTGGCAAGACGGAAGAGAAGGCTGTAGCCGATCTGGCCGGCGGCGCCGGTGACGGCCACCTTGACAGGAGAGGTGCTCACGTCGATGTGCTCCTTGTGTGGGGTGTCTGTTGTCGAAACTAGCGCAGGACGGATTCGCCCACGCCACCGCGGTCAGAGATCGTCGGTCTCGTTGTCCAACGAGATCCAGTCCTTCGAGTCCTGGACGCGGGTCTGTCCGTCACGGGTGACGTGCAGGGAACCGTCGACGGCATGCAGTTCGTACCGCGTGCCGCCGGCCTCGGCGACGTAGACGTCGCGTCGCCAGTCGTACTCACCCGGCAGGTCGACGGCGTCGCCGCCCTGGGGCTTGACCACGACACGGAACCGGTCGCCGACGGCGTCGCGGCCGCAGATCGAGGTCTTCGCGCCCGTGGTGGTCGACTTGTAGAGGATCACCGGGTAGTCGCCGCCGCACGCCAGCGAGAGACCGTCGGTCTGCTGCTGCTGCTTCGTGACGGGCGTCTGGCCGCAGTCCGGCAGCAGGCTGTCGCCCTGGGTGCCGTCGGCGTTGAAGCGCGTGTTCTCGTCCTCGCACTCCGTGACCCTGGGCGTCTCGGTGGGCTCGGTCGTGGGCTCCGGCGCCGGAGCCTCGCTGCTCGGATCGGCGGTCAGGACGGACTCGGTCGGAGCCGGGGTCGGGGCCGCACTGGTGGTCTGGTCGTCCCCGGAGTCATTGCCCGAGATCATGTACCACCCGAACACCCCGAGCGTGGCCACGACAGCCAGCACGAGCAGGACAGGACGCGCACCTCGCCAACTCATCGGTCCACCCTAACGGCGACCGGACGAGGGACGAAAACGCTCACTCCCACTCGATGGTGCCCGGCGGCTTGCTCGTGACGTCCAGGACGACGCGGTTGACCTCGTCGACCTCGTTGGTGATGCGGGTCGAGATCCGCTCGAGCAGCTCGTACGGCAGGCGGCTCCAGTCGGCCGTCATGGCGTCCTCGCTCGAGACGGGGCGCAGCACGATGGGGTGGCCGTAGGTGCGGCCATCGCCCTGGACGCCGACCGAGCGCACGTCGGCCAGCAGCACGACGGGGAACTGCCAGATCTCGTGGTCGAGGCCCGCCGCGGTGGTCTCCTCGCGCACGATGGCGTCGGCGCGGCGCAGGATCTGCAGGCGCTCCTCGCTGACGGCGCCGACGATGCGGATCGCCAGGCCGGGGCCGGGGAACGGGTGGCGCGAGACGATCGCCTCGGGGATGCCGAGCTCGCGGCCGACCTGGCGCACCTCGTCCTTGAACAGGGTGCGCAGCGGCTCGATCAGCGAGAACTCCAGGTCCTCGGGCAGGCCGCCGACGTTGTGGTGGCTCTTGATGTTGGCCGCGCCCTCGCCGCCGCCGGACTCGACGACGTCGGGGTAGAGCGTGCCCTGCACCAGGAACTTGACCGGCGCGCCCGGGGTGGCGAGCACCTCGCGCTCGGCGGCCTCGAACGTGCGGATGAACTCACGGCCGATGATCTTGCGCTTCTGCTCGGGGTCGGTGACCCCGTCGAGGAAGCCCAGGAACTGGTCCTTGGCGTCGACGACCTTCAGGTCGACGCCGGTGGCTGCGACGTAGTCCTTGCGGACCTGCTCGGCCTCGCCCTCGCGCAGCAGGCCGTGGTCGACGAAGACGGCGGTCAGCTGGTCGCCGATCGCCTTCTGCACGAGCGCGGTCGAGACGGCCGAGTCGACGCCGCCGGACAGGGCCGAGATGACGCGCGCGTCGCCGACCTGCTCGCGGATCAGCTCGACCTGCTCCTCGACGATGTTGGCGCTGGTCCAGGTGGGCTCGCAGCCGGCGATGCCGAACAGGAAGTGCTCGAGGATCTTCTGCCCGAACTGCGAGTGCATGACCTCGGGGTGCCACTGCACACCGGCCAGGCGCCGGTCGACGTTCTCGAAGGCGGCGACGGTGGCGCGGTCGCTCTTGGCGCTGAGGGTGAAGCCCTCCGGGGCCCGGACGACCTCGTCGCCGTGGGACATCCAGCTGACGAGGGTCTCGGGCAGGTCGGCCAGCAGGGTTCCGGGCTCGAGCACCGAGACGGCCGTGCGGCCGTACTCGCGCTGACCGGTGCGAGCGACCTCGCCGCCGAGGGCCTGAGCCATGGCCATGAATCCGTAGCAGATGCCGAAGACGGCCGTGCCGGAGTCGACCAGGCCGAGCGGCAGCTGCGGGGCGCCGGTCTCGTACACCGACGAGGGTCCGCCGGACAGGATGACGGCCTTCGGGTTCTTGGCCAGGATCTCCTCGGACGTCGCCGTGTGCGGCATGATCTCGGAGTAGACCTTCGCCTCACGCACGCGTCGCGCGATCAGCTGGGCGTACTGGGCACCGAAGTCGACGACGATGACGGTGTCGTGATGGGCTTCGGCAACGGACTCGGGAGTTTCGGCGGCCACCCCTTGAGTCTAGTGCCGCCCTCCGGACCGCCTGTAGGCACTTCGTCGGGCCGCCCCGGAGAGGGCCTCCGCGATGCGGTCAGACCTGCTCGCGGATCTCGCCGACGAGCTCCTCCAGCACGTCCTCGAGCATGACGACGCCGATGACGGTGCCGGTCTCGTCCGCCACGCGGGCCATGTGCGAGCCCTTGGCCTGCATCGTGCGCAGCGCGTCGTAGAGACCGCTGGACATCCGCACCGTCGACAGGGGCCGCAGCCACTTGTCGGCGATGGGCCGGTGCCGCGAGGCGTCCTCGGTCTCGAGCACGTCCTTGATGTGCAGGTAGCCGGTCAGCTCGCCGTCGGCGCCGGCGACCGGGAACCGCGAGTAGCCGGTGCGGGCGCACGCCTCCTCGACGTCGACGGGCGTCGACCCCGGAGCGATCGTCACCAGGCTGTCGCGGGGCAGCAGCACCTGGGACACCGTGCCCTCGTGGAAGTCCAGGGCACCGGTGACGAGGCCGTACTCGTCGTCGTCGAGCAGGCCCTCGCGGCGCGACTCCTCCAGCAGGCCGGCGACCTCGTCGTGGGTGAACGTCGAGTTGACCTCGTCCTTGGGCTCGATGCCGGCCAGGCGCACCGCGCCGTTGGCGATCGCGTTGAGCGACACCACCAGGGGCTTGAGCACCGCGATGACGCCCAGCATGAACGGACCCAGGATGAGGGCGGCCCGGTCGGGCGCCGCCAGCGCGAGGTTCTTGGGCACCATCTCGCCGTAGACGACGTGCAGGAAGACCACGAGGGTCAGCGCGATTGCGAACGAGATCGGGTGCACGAGCGCATCCGAGACCCCGAAGTACTCGAAGGCCGGCTCCAGCAGGTGCGCGATCGCGGGCTCGCTGATCGCGCCCAGGCCCAGCGAGCACATGGTGATGCCCAGCTGCGCCGCGGCCATCGCCAGCGTGACGTTCTCCATCGCCTTGAGCGCCAGCTTCGCGCTGCGCTTGCCGGCCTGGGCCTCGGGCTCGAGCTGCGTGCGCCGGGCCGAGATCAGGGCGAACTCCGCCGCCACGAACAGGGCGTTCAGCAGCAGCAGGACCAAGGTCAGCAGCAACGCCGGCCAGCCGCTCATCGGTCGGCCTCCTCGTCGTCGGCGTCGTCGATGGTCAGCGCGATGCGGTCGATCCGGCGACCATCGAGCCGCTCGACGCGCAGGCGCACGGTCAGGGGGACGGCGTCGTCCTCGTCGTTCTCGGGGGTGGAGTCGACCTGCAGCACCACGACGTCGTCGCGCACCGCCAGCCGGCCCAGACGCTCGAGCATGAGCCCGGCGATGGTCTCGTAGTCCTCACCCTCGGGCAGCGCGACGCCGGTCTGCTCGAAGACCTCGTCCGGGCGCAGCAGGCCCGACAGCGACCAGGTCCCGTCGCGGCGGTGGCGGCTCGAGTCGGACACGCGGTCGTGCTCGTCGGCGATGTCGCCGACGATCTCCTCGACCAGGTCCTCGAGGGTGACGATGCCGTCGGTGCCGCCGTACTCGTCCATGACGATCGCCATCTGGTTGTTCTGCTCGCGCAGCTGCACCAGGAGCGGATCGAGCTCGAGAGTGTCGGGCACCGTGGCGGCGCGCTCGGCGATCTCGGACAGCCGGACGCTGCGGCGCCGGTCGGGGTCGACCGCGACGGCCTGCTTGACGTGCACGACGCCCACGACGTCGTCGGGCGAGCGACCGATGACCGGGAACTTCGAGTGGCCGGTCTGGCGGGCCGCCTCGATCAGGTCCATCGCGGTGTCGCGCTCCTCGAGGAAGTGGACGCGCACGCGCGGGGTGCGCACGTCGGCGGCCGTGCGGTCACCGAAGGCGATGCTGCGGGCGACCAGATCGGCGGTCTCGTCGTCGATGGCGCCCTCGGAGGCCGAGCGCAGGACGAGGGAACGCAGCTCCAGCGGCGAACGGGCCGAGCGCAACTCCTCCTGCGGCTCGACACCCAGCCACAGCAACGTGCGGTTGGCCATGTTGTTCAGGCCGCGGATGGGCCACGCCATCGCCTTGGTGAAGGCGCGCTGCATCAACTGCGTGTACGCGGCCGTCTGCTGGGGCAGGGACAGCGCGAGGTTCTTGGGGATCAGCTCGCCGACCAGCATCGTCACGAAGGTGCTCAGGATCAGCGCGATCGCGTAGGACGCGGCATTGAGGCCGCCGCCGGACAGGCCGAACGAGGTCAGCGGGTCGTGCAGCAACCGGCCGATCGCGGGCTCGGCCAGGAAGCCGATCGCGAGGTTGGTGATCGTGATGCCCAGCTGGGCACCGCTCAACTGGGTCGAGAGGCTGTGAAGAGCCTTCGCCGTGCCTTGCGCGCCGCGGTCGCCCGCGGCAGCCTCGCGCTCGATCGTGGCACGATCGACGGTCACGAAGGAGAACTCCGCCGCGACGAACACCCCGCACGCGAGCATCAAGAGGAACGACGTGAACAGCAGAAGCCATTCGGTCACAGTGGCTGGGTCCTCGGATAGGGAGCGTGGACGTCCCACTCTAGCGCTGGGTTGCGAGCGGTATCCTTCTCGTCGTGCCCACGTACCAATACCGTTGCGCCGACTGTGGCGAGCAGCTCGAGGTCAAGCAGAGCTTCTCCGACGCCGCGCTGACGACGTGCCCGGCCTGCAGCGGTCAGCTGCGCAAGGTCTTCGGTGCCGCCGGCGTGGTCTTCAAGGGCTCGGGCTTCTACCGCAACGACAGCCGGGCGACCCCCGGCTCGTCGTCGGCCTCCTCCTCGTCGAGCTCGTCCTCGTCCTCCAGCTCCTCGAGCGGATCGACCGGCTCCGGCACCGCCTGACCCTGCTCCACGTCCCCGGTTGTGGACGAACCACGCCGCCGGCTCTGATCGTGCCTAGCCTCGCGGCATGGAATCGGTCGCTCGCTTCGTCCTGACCCATCGGCGCGTGCTCGCCGCGACCCTGGCCGGCCTGGCCGCGTGGTCCGCGATCACGGCGGTGACCCACTCCCCCGACACCCGTGCCGTCGTCGTCGCGGCTCGAGACCTCGGCGGTGGCGCCATCGTGCGGGCGGCGGACCTGCAGGTCCGCCGGATCCCCGACCAGTCCGTCCCCGACGGCGTCCTCTCCGGCGGCGACGTCACCGGACGCGCTCTCTCGGGGGCGATGCGTGCGGGCGAGATCTTCACCGACCGGCGCGTCGTCGACCCGCGTGACCTCGGCGACGGACGAGTCCTGGCCACCGTCGAGGTTCCGGCCGCCACCGGAGAGCTGTTGCGCGCCGGGGACGCCGTCGACCTGCTGGCGGTGGGCGACGAGGGCGACGCGCACCCCGTCGCCGACGGCGTCGAGGTGGTCACCGTCCGCACGGACGCCGAGCGCGAGACGGCCGTCGTGGGCGTGGCCGCCGCGCCCGCCGTGGCCACGAAGGTGGCTCGTGCCTCGGTCACGTCACGGCTCGCCGCCGTCGTGGTGGCTCGTCAGGAGCGGTGACGGGGGCCTACTGTCGAGAGGTCAGCCCGACCATCGAAGGAGCGACCATGCTTCAAGGTTTCAAGGACTTCCTGCTGCGAGGCAACATCGTCGACCTCGCCGTCGCCGTCGTCATCGGCACCGCGTTCACCGCCCTGGTCAGCACCTTCACGGGCGCGATCATCGAGCCGATCATCAACTCGTTCGGTGGAACCAACGTCGACGGACTCTCCTACCAGCTGGTCGACGGCAACGACGCGACGGTCATCGACTTCGCCGCCGTGATCAACGCGATCATCACGTTCCTCATCACCGCCGCGGTGGTCTACTTCATCTTCGTCGTGCCCTCGAAGAAGCTGATGGAGCGCCTCGCCAAGGGTGAGGAGGAGGAGCCGGAGGGTCCCAGCGAGGACATCCTGCTGCTGCGCGAGATCCGCGACGCGCTCGGCGGCCGCGCCGACCAGCGCGGCTCGACGCCGGGGGTCGACCCCACGCTCTGAGGCTCAGTCCTTGCCGTGGTGCGGGGGCACGTCCCGGCGCAGCTCGTCGTCACGCGTCGAGCCGCCGCGGTCGTCGCCCCAGCCCTCGGAGCGCTCGTCGCGGGTGGTCGAGGGCAGCAGGTCGCCCAGCAGCCGGGCCGCGCGCTCGCGGCGGGCTCGCTTGGCGGCCTCCTCGCGCTCCTCAGCCGGCACGGAACCAGTCCGGGGTCAGGGTCGGCCGGCTGGGCTTCCAGCCGGTGCGGTCCATGAACAGCTGCGACGTGACGCGCTGTGAGCGCGCCAGCAGCTCGAGCTTGTCGGCCGTGACGCTGAACAGCCAGCGACGGAAGAACCGGCCCCGGCTGTGGCCCGCGACCCGGGCGATCGAATCGACGTACTCGCGGCGCTTGAGCGGCTCGGCACCGACGTTGTAGGCGCCACTGGGAGCGCCCAGGGCGGCGACCGCCGACGTGCCGATGTCGAGGGGATGCACGACGTGCATCCAGGAGTCGGGATCGCCCAGACCGATCGGGAGGCGCTTGCGGGCGCGCTGCACGAGGAACTGCGAGTTCGGGTCGTCGCCGCAGATCAGGCCGTAGCGCAGGCGCACGGCGACCCCGCCGGCCTCCTCGACCCGCTGGGCGTGGTGCTCGGCGACCGTGAGCGGCTCGCTGACCATCGTCACGTCGATCGGGCCGGACTCGTCGATCCACTCCTCGCCGCGCGCGGCGTAGATGAGGCTCAGGCTCTGCTGGATCATCAGCCCGGCGCCGCACTCGATCGCCGCGTCGGCCACCACGCGGGCTCCGATCGTGCGGATGCGGTTGATCTGGTTGAGCGAGCCGGGCAGCATCGCGGCCGCCCCGACGGGGACGCGCGTGGCGAAGTTGATCACCGCGTCACAGCCGCGCATCGCCCGCAGCACCGAGGCGCGATCGAGGACGTCGCCCTGGATGGCCGTGGCTCCGGTCGACTGCACCAGACGGGCGGCCGTGGGCGAGCGAACGAGTCCGACGACTTCGTGCCCGGCGTTATGCAGGGCCGGGATCGTCGCCCGGCCCATCACGCCATTGGCACCCGTCAGCAGGATTCGCACCCGCCGAGTCTACGGCGGTTATCCGAATCGTGAGACGGCCGCGCCTGCCGCGTGCGCCACACCCGGCGAGTCGACCCATGACGCAGGCCCGGCGGGCCGCTCATGGAAAGATGGACCGGTGCGCCCCCGTAGCTCAGGGGATAGAGCAACGGTTTCCTAAACCGCAGGTCGGAGGTTCGAATCCTCTCGGGGGCACCCACGCATCGTGTGTCAGGGGACGAGCACGGTCTTCCCCCGGTGGGTCGCGGCGCGCAGGGCCCGGACCGCCTCGGCCGTCGGGCCCGGGGTGAGCCGATTCTCCGTGGGGGACCAGGTGTTCGGACCGGGTCGCGGAACCTGGGACCCCGGTCTCACGGCGTGCAGAACGGGGAATGCCGCGCCGGAGCGCCCATGGGGAACGGGACCTCCGGCGCGGCACCTTCACGCCGCCTTGGGGGAAGAACGGCGTGGTGTTGGGTGCAGACACCCCCGTGGCTTCCGAGCGACCCGGGAGAAAAGAAGGCCGCTCTCCGCCACAACAGTCACAACATTCACACGTGTCCCACCGTAAACACAAGTCCCTGCCCGCTTGGTGAACCGGCGGACGCCGGAAGCACTGGGAACATGCGGTTTCGACTCAGGAGTCCTCGTCCCGGCGCACCTCGATGCTCAGCTGATCGGCGTCCAGCCGGGCGAGCATCCGGCGCAGCGCGGCACTGCTGTAGGTGCCGTCCGTGCGCTCGTGCAGCAGCACCTCCCGCTGGCGCTTGATGATGCGCAGGCGCAGGTCGTTGATGACGTCACGGTCGTACGGCTCGTCCTCGGACCGCTGGGTGATCCGGTCGCGCAGGCTCCTCAGCTGCGGCGACAGGTCCGCGTCGTCCATGACGTCGCGAGCCGTCCCGAGCATGAGGGCGTCGAGCCGCTCCCACTCGTCGGCGTCCTCCGGCTCGCTGCCGGCCAGGCCGAGCAGCCGCACGAGCATGCCGAGCGTGCCGCCCTGCACGATCAGGGACGCCAGCGCCACGAAGAACGCCACCAGCACCAGCAGCGAGCGGCCCTCCGTGTCCGTCGGCAACGTCTGCGCCGCGGCCAGGGTGACGACGCCGCGCATGCCGGCCCAGATCAGCACGACGCCCTCGCGGCGGCCGAAGCGGTACGTCTCGTAGAAGTCGACGTCGGCCGAGGCCCGCCGCAACCGCCGGCGGTGCTGGGCGGCGCGCGGGTGCCGGCTCTTCTCGACCTTCGAGGCCCACTCGTCGATCGCCTCGCGCACCTGCGGCGACCGCCGCTCACGGCGCTGCTCCATGATCACGATGACGGCCGTGTACACGGCACGGATGGCCAGGACCACCACCAGACCCGCGGCCGCGAGCCCCACCGCCCGGAGCACGCCGCCGTCCGTGGTCTCCTCGACGTCCTCGATCAGGGCCGAGACCTCCAGGCCCATGATCAGGAAGATCACGCCCTCCACGAGCAGCTCGATCGTGCGCCAGTTCTGGCGATCGGACAGTCGCTGCTGCGGCCCGAGTCGCGACGCCTGCCGCCGTCCCGTGACCAGGCCGGCCGTCACGGCCGCGACCAGCCCGGACGCGCCGAGGTGCTCTGCGGGCAGGAACGCCAGGAAGGGCACGGTGAAGGAGATCGCCGTCGTGACGGCGGGATCGGCCAGCCGCGCCCGCAGGAGCAGCACGAGCGTCCCGACCGCCCAGCCGATCCCCACGGCGCCGACGACGGCCCACACGAAGTCGCCGAGCACCCCGCTGACGCTGACGCCGGCGCCCGTCGCCGCCACGGCGGACCGGAGCACGACCAGCGCGGTGGCGTCGTTCAGCAGGCTCTCGCCCTCCAGCACCGTGACGACGCGCGCGGGCACCCCGAGTCGCCGTGCGATCGACGTGGCCACCGCGTCGGTGGGGCTGACGATGGCGCCCAGCGCGACGGCCATCGGGTAGTCGATGCCGTCGATCAGCAGGACGAACACGCCACCGAGGGCCAGCGAGCTGACGACCACCAGCAGGACCGACAATCCGCTGATCGTCCGGAAGTCGCGCCGGAAGTCCATCGTCGGCATGTTGACCGCGGTGGAGTAGAGCAGCGGCGGCAACAACCCGGCCAGGATCAGCTCGGGATCGAGCACGAAGTCCGGGGTGAACGGGAGCAGGCTGACGATCATGCCCAGCGCCAGCAGCACGAGCGGAGCCGCCGTGCCGATCCGCGGAGCGAGGACCGAGGCTGCCGTGATCGCCACGACGACGAGCACGGCGATCTGGATCGACTCCATGGCCGCCAGCGTAGGCCCGGGGCCGAGCGTCAGCCCAGCATGTCGCGCACGAGCGGCGCCACCTCGGCGCCGTACAGCTCGATGCTGCGCATCAGCTGCTCGTGCGGCATCGCGCCGTTGGCGTACTTCAGGTCGAAGCGGCTGACGCCCAGCGCCTGCATGTTGGTGGCGATCTTGCGGGCCACCGTCTCGGGCGAGCCGACGTGGAGCGCGCCCTCGGGGCTGGCGTCGCGCTCGAACTGGATCCGGGTGGTGGGAGGCCAGCCGCGCTCACGGCCGATGCGGTCACGCTGGGCCTGGAAGTGGCCGAAGAGCTCGTCGCGCGCCTGCTCGTCGGTCGGCGCCACATGGCCCGGCGAGTGCATGCCGATCGGCAGCGGATCGGCGCCCTCGGCGGCCAGCAGGTCGCGGTAGTAGTTCGCCAGCGGCACGAACTGCGCGGGCGGCCCGCCGATGATCGCGAGCATGAGCGGCAGGCGGTAGTGCGCCGCCCGCACGACCGACTGCGGCGTGCCGCCGACGCCGATCCAGACCTTGAGCCGTCCCGACTCGGTGGGCGGGTAGACGCGCTGGTCCGTCAGCGGCGGGCGGATCGTGCCCGACCACGTCACCGGCTCCTCGGCCAGCAGCGCCGTGAACAGGTCGAGCTTCTCGGCGAACAGGCGCTCGTAGTCGGCCAGCTCGAAGCCGAACAGCGGGAAGGACTCGGTGAACGACCCCCGGCCGAGGATGACCTCGGCGCGACCGGTCGAGAGCGCGTCGAGGGTCGAGAAGCGCTCGAAGACCCGGATCGGGTCGTCGGAGCTGAGCACCGTCACGGCCGAGCCCAGACGGATCCGCTCGGTGCGCGAGGCGATCGCCGCCAGAACGACGTCCGGGGCGGTGATCGCGAAGTCGTCGCGGTGGTGCTCGCCCAGTCCGATGAAGCTGAGCCCCACCTGGTCGGCGAGCACGGCCTGGTCGACGACCTGCCGCAGCACGACCGCGTGGTGCAGCGGGGCTCCGTCGGGGCCGACGGTGACGTCACCGAAGGTGTCCAGGCCCAGCTCGACGGCCGCGGGATCGATGCTCGTGGTCATCGCCCCAGCCTAGTGCCGGGCCACTGCCCGACTCAGCGCCAGCGGCGGATGCTGTAGACCAGCAGCGCCAGCGCGATGAGGTCCGAGAACCAGATGCCGATCGCGCCGACCCAGCCGGCGGCGGGCAGCTGGGGGCCGAAGCCGACGCCGAGGATCTCGAACTCGGGGATCTCGGGCGAGAGGAACCAGACCAGTCCCACGGCAGCGACCCAGATGATGCCCAGGATGCTGACCAGGATGCGCGGAATGGTGGCGACGCCGTACTTGGCGGCCTCCATGGCCTTCTCCTCGAGCGGCTCGACGAGCCGGTCGGCCCACGTGTAGTGGCGGGCCAGCAGGACGATGCCACCGAACATCCCGAGCAGGCCGGGACCGGGCATGACCAGCATGACGATGCCCAGGACGACCAGGGTCCAGCCCAGCGCCTCGGAGCCCGTGCGCTGGAACCAGCCCCGCACGCGTGCGCCGAACGTCATGGCGCAAGCATGCCAGTCGAGCCGCAGCCCCAGTCCCGGCCAGGACGGGTGCGACTCACCGCGAGACGAAGATGTGAGCGGCGGCCTCGGCGTCGATCTCGGCCGTCTCGGACTGACGCGCGACGACGAGCCCGTCATGGCCACGCGAGGCCAGGACGTCGTTGCCCGGCAGCGCGCCGACGCGGCGCAGCACCGACATGACCTCGGTGTCCTTCTGCAGCTCCTCGGCGATCCGGCGCACGACCACGCGCACCGGCTCCTCGCCGATCGCGGCGGTCAGCAGCGACTGCACGCCGTCGAGGAACTCGATGGGGGTGCCGTCCTGGCCCAGCTCGCCCAGGCCGGGGATCGGGTTGCCGTACGGCGACTCGGTCGGGTGGCCCAGCAGCTCGATGAGCCGGCGCTCGACCTGCTCGGACATCACGTGCTCCCAGCGACACGCCTCCTCGTGGACGTACTCGATCTCCAGACCGATGACGTCGGTGAGCAGACGCTCGGCGAGCCGGTGCTTGCGCATGACCCGGATGGCCAGCGATCGGCCCCGCTCGGAGAGCTCGAGGTGACGGTCGCCCTCGACCGTCAGCAGTCCGTCGCGCTCCATGCGCGCCACCGTCTGGCTGACCGTCGGGCCGCTCTGGTGGAGTCGTTCGGCGATCCGCGCGCGCAGCGGGATGATCCCCTCCTCCTCCAGCTCGAAGATGGTCCTCAGGTACATCTCGGTGGTGTCGATGAGCTCGCTCACGCGGCCATTGTTCCATGCTGGGACCAATCCCAGGTCCGCCGACCTGCGGCCCGCTCACCCGCGCGAGAGGATGCACGCATGCCCGTCGCGCTGATGTGGTTCCGCGCCGACCTGCGGTTGCGCGATCACCTGGCGTTGCAGGCGGCCGTCGCCGCGGGCGCGGACGGCGTCGTGCCCGTGTTCGTCCTCGACGACCACCTCGACGTGACGAGGATGCCGGTGCGCGGCGCCTACCTGGCGCGGCTGCTCGCGGAGCTCGACGAGCGGATCGGCGGGCTGCACCTCGTCCGGGGCCGGCCGGAGGTCGAGATCCCCCGGCTGGCGCGGCAGACCGGCACCTCGAGCGTGCACGTGACTGCCGCCCACACCCCCTACGGGCTGCGCCGCGACCAGGCGGTCGCCGAGGCTCTCGGTGACGTCCCGCTCGTGCGCACGGGCTCGGGCTACGCCGTGGATCCGGGCACGATCAGGAAGTCCGACGGCACGGCCTATCGCGTCTTCACTCCCTTCTTCCGGTCGTGGCAGGGCCACGGTGCCGCACCGCCGGCGGAGGCGGTGGATCCCGCGACCGTGCCGTGGCTGCGGCCCGCCGGCGGCACCGCCCTGCCGGAGGTCGATCCGCCGGCCGGCGTGACGCTCCCGCCCGTCGGGGAGCCCGCCGCCCTCGAGCACTGGACCCGATGGCTCGACGACCATGTCGACGCCTACGCGGCGGAGCGCGACCGGCCGGACCTCGACACGACCTCGAGGATGTCGGTGCACCTGAAGTGGGGCACGGTGCATCCACGCACCCTGCTGGCCGACCTGGCCGAGCGCGGCACCGACGGCGCACGTGCCTACGAGCGGCAGCTGGCCTTCCGCGAGTTCTACGCCGACGTGCTGCACGAGCGGCCGGACACGGCCCACGGCTACTACGACCGCCGCTACGAGCAGATGCAGTACGACGAGCCCGCGGGCGACTTCGAGGCGTGGAAGCAGGGCCGCACCGGCTTTCCGTTCATCGACGCCGGGATGCGCCAGCTGCTCGCCGAGGGGTGGATGCACAACCGGCTGCGGATGGCGGTGGCCAGCTTCCTGGTCAAGGACCTGCACCTGGAGTGGACGCACGGCGCCGACTGGTTCCTCGAACGGCTCGTCGACGCCGACCTGGCGAGCAACCAGCACGGCTGGCAGTGGGTCGCGGGCTGCGGCACGGACGCCGCTCCCTACTTCCGCGTCTTCAACCCGGTCGGCCAGGGGCGTCGCCTCGACCCCGACGGGACCTACGTCCGGCGCTGGGTTCCCGAGCTGCGCGACGTGCCGGGTGCGGCCGTCCACGAGCCCTGGACCCTCGACGCGCCGCCGGCCGACTATCCCCCGCCGCTGGTCGACCACGCCCAGGAGCGCGCCGAGGCACTGCGCCGGCACGCCGACCTCGGGCGATAGCGTCGACGCATGGTCACCATCGCGCGCCAGTTCAACGGTCCCCCCGACTCCGGCAACGGCGGTTGGGTCAGCGGTCTGGTCGCCGAGGCGTGGCTCGGTCAGGGTCACGAGGGCCCGACGACGTCGCGCCTGCGGATGCCCCCGCCGCTGGAGACTCCCCTGGCCTGGGAGCACGACACCGACGAGACCCGTCTGATGACCCACGGCGGCGCCGTCGTGGGCACCGCGGGTCCCGGCGCGTTCACCCGTGAGCCGCCCCCGTTCGCCGACGCCGAGACGGTCGCGTCCGGGCTCAAGGCCTACCCCGGCTTCACGACGCACCCGTTCGACCAGTGCTTCACGTGCGGCACCGCGCGCGGCGAGGGGGACGGCCTGCGGATCTTCAGCGGCCCGGTGGGCGACGACCTGACCGCTGCGCCCTGGCACGTGCACGAGTCGTTCGCCGGCGCCGACGGCACGGTCGGCACGCCGATCGCATGGGCCGCCCTGGACTGCCCCGGCGGATGGGCAGCCGACTTCTCGGCGCAGCCGATGGTGCTCGGCACGATGACGGCCGAGGTGTACGCCTCCCCCGTCGCCGGCCGGACCTATCACGCCGTCGGGCACCTGGCCCGCCACGAGGGCCGCAAGTTCTTCACCGGCACCGCGCTCTACACGCCCGAGGGCGAGCTCGTCGGCCGCTCCGAGCAGGTCTGGATCCAGATCGACCTGGCCACGTTCGGCAGCTGACCCGTCCCTCCCCCCTCCCCAGATTTGCTCCCCTCCCGACGTTTCACTGCTCCTGAAAGGGAGAAACAGGAGCAAATCTGGGAGGTCAGGGGGTCGGATGACGGCCGTCGTAGGCGAGGAACCTACGGCGCAGGGTCACCGAGAGCAGCACGCCGGCGATGCACAGCCCGCCGCCGACGACCATCGCCCACGGCGCCCCGGTGAGCTCGGCCAGCGAGCCGATCATGAAGTCGCCCAGGCGCGGCCCGCCGGCGACGACGACGATGAACAGGCCCTGCATGCGCCCGCGCATCTGGTCGGGGGCCGCCGTCTGCAGGATCGTCGAGCGGTAGGCCGCGCTGATCATGTCGGCGGCGCCGGACAGCGCCAGGCACGTCACCGCGAGCCAGAGCAGTCCGGGCAGGCCGATCGCCGAGAAGCCCGCCGCCGCGACGCTCGCCCCGTAGACGACGATCGCCACCACGATCGCGATCCCGTGCCGGTGCACCCGGCTGACCCAGCCCGAGACCACGAACGCCGCCAGCGACCCGATCGCCGGGGAGGCCTGCAAGAGGCCGAGGGACGACGCGCCCGCGTCACCGCTCTGTGACGTGGCGTAGACCGTGGCGGCCAGCGCCGGGAACAGGGCGCGCGGCTGCGCGAACACCATGGCGCACAGGTCGACGACGAACGACATCGCGATGTTGGGCGCGGTGCGCAGGAAGCGCAGCCCTTCGACGACCGATCGCAGGCCGGGCACCGGCATCGGCGTCGCCGGCGGCAGCGCGGGCAGGCGCAGGACCGAGTAGAGCGCCGCGACGTAGAGCAGCGCGTCGACGACATAGGCCGCCTCGACACCGCGCCAGGCGATCAGGACGCCGCCGAGCAGCGGGCCGACCGTGAACGACAGGTTGGTGGCGGCCATCCCCAGCGCATTGGCCGCCGGCAGCAGGTGCGCCGGCAGCAGCTGCGGCAGCATCGCGGCGCGGGCCGGGTTGTTGACCGCGAAGAACAGGGCCTGCACCGCGACGACGCCGTAGAGGAAGCCCACCGACTCCAGACCCGCGACGCTGTGGGCCACGAGCGCGATCGAGGAGATCCACAGCCCCATCGCCGACGCGAGCGCCACCGTGCGCCGGTCGAAGGCGTCCACGAGCGCCCCTCCGTACAGCCCGCCGATCACCAGCGGCAGCAGGCCCGCCAGCCCGACCAGGCCGACCGAGAACGACGACTCGGTCAGCAGCCAGACCTCCCACGCGATCGCGACGACCGACATCTGCTGGCCGAAGCCCGAGACCGCCTGCCCGATCCACAGCCTCCGGTAGGCGGCCGAGGCGCGCAGGGGGCGCAGGTCGGTCAACACGTTCCGCACCGCAGCAGCCTAGGGGCGACCCTGCGTGACGGCCCGTCGTGTCCACGTCAGGGGGCGAGCCGGTCCCGCTCCCACCCGTCGCCGGACCGGGTGAACCGGATCCGGTCGTGCAGCCGGTTCTCGCGGCCGTGCCAGAACTCGATGACCTCGGGGAGGATCCGGTAGCCACCCCATCCGTCGGGACGCCGCTCGGCCGCTCCGGCCGCCTCAGCCTCGGCCCAGCGGCGCTCCAGCTCGTCACGGCCGGTCACCACCTGCGACTGGGGCGACGAGGCGGCGCTGATCCGCGCGCCCTCCGGCCGGGCCAGGAAGTACGCGTCCGACTCGGCCGGATCGAGACGCTCGACGGGACCCTCGATCCGCACCTGGCGCTGCAGCGGATGCCAGAGCAATGCGGCTGCGGCCCGCGGGTTCTCGGCCAGCTCACGGCCCTTGCGCGACTCGTAGTTGGTGAAGAAGACGGCCCCGTGCACGTCCAGCCCCTTGAGCAGGACGATCCGCACCGAGGGCGCGGCGTCCGCCGTCGCGGTGGCCACCGCCATCGCGTTCGGCTCGTGCACGCCGGCCGCCACCACCTCGGCGAGCCACGTCTGGGCGAGGGCGATCGGATCGTCCCCGGCGTCCTCGTCGGCCAGCCCGCTGCGCGCGTACTCGGTCCGCATCCGGGCCAGCTCGTCGTCCGCCATGGGTCCACGGTAGCCAGCACGAGGCCGCAGCGGGCCGTGCTACCGGCCGGTAGGGTGACCGCCCTGCTCCGAACCTGTGAGGCGCAGGGCACTATGGGGGCATGACTCAAGTGCACCACGGATTGGAAGGCGTCGTAGCGTTCGAGAGCGAGATCGCCGAACCCGACAAAGAAGGATCCGCACTCCGGTACCGCGGCGTCGACATCGACGACCTGGTCGGCCGGGTGCCGTTCGAGAAGATCTGGGGCCTGCTGGTCGACGGATCCTACGATCCCGGCCTGCCGCCGGCCGAGCCGTACCCCATCCCCGTGCACTCCGGCGACATCCGCGCCGACGTCCAGAGCGCGATCGCGCAGATGGCTCCCGTGTGGGGCCTGCGTCAGCTCTATGACATCCAGACCCCCGAAGAGGTGCGTGACGACCTCGCCCGCACCGCCGTCATGGTGCTCTCCTACGTGGCCCAGGCCGCGCGTGGCCTCGGCAAGCCGATGGTGCCCCAGGCCGAGATCGACAAGTGCGACACCATCGTCGAGCGGATGCTGACCCGCTGGCGCGGTGAGGTCAACCCCGACCACGCCAAGGCCATCGACGCCTACCTCGTGTCGGCCGCCGAGCACGGCATGAACGCCTCCACCTTCACCGCCCGCGTCATCGCCTCCACCGGCGCCGACGTGGCCGCCGCCCTGTCCGGTGCGGTCGGCGCGATGTCGGGCCCGCTGCACGGCGGCGCCCCCTCGCGCGTCCTGCACATGATCGAGCAGGTCGAGAAGACCGGCGACGCCACCGCGTACGTCAAGCAGCTCCTCGACTCGGGCGAGCGCCTGATGGGCTTCGGCCACCGCGTCTACCGCGCCGAGGACCCCCGCGCCCGCACGCTGCGCCGCACGGCCAAGGAGCTCAACGCTCCCCGCGCCGAGGTCGCCGAGGCGCTCGAGCAGGCCGCTCTGAAGGAGCTGCGCGAGCGTCGTCCTGACCGCGTCCTCGAGACGAACGTCGAGTTCTGGGCCGCGATCGTGCTGGACTTCGCTGAGATCCCCTCGAACATGTTCACCGCGATGTTCACGTCGGCCCGCACGGCCGGCTGGAGCGCGCACATCCTCGAGCAGTACAAGACCGGTCGCCTGATCCGCCCCTCGGCCATCTACACCGGCCCCGAGTCGCGCAAGGCCGACGAGGTCGACGGCTGGAACCCGGCCTGGGCCACGTCCAAGGCCTGAGCACCGCAGCACGACACAGCGGCCCCCGACCTCGGTCGGGGGCCGCTGTCGTGTGCGGGGAGGTCAGGCCGGCGGCGTGCCGCGCTCGGCCTCGGTGAAGACGGCGTCGATGACCCGGTCGGACGCGTGCCCGTCCTCGAGGCTGCCGAAGCGCTCGCGGAACGCGGCGAGCCGATCGGCGTAGCGGGTCTCGAGGTCCGTCAGGTTCGCCACGGCGTCGATGACCTCGTCGCTCGTGCGGACCACGGGTCCGGGGGCGATCTCCTCGAGGTCGACGTAGAAGCCGCGCAGGTCGTCGCGGTAGTGCTCGAGGTCGTACACGTAGGAGATGATCGGCCGCTGCCGCTGCGCGTAGTCGAACATGATCGACGAGTAGTCCGTGATGAGCGCGTCGGCCACCAGCAGCAGGTCCTGGGTGTCGGGGTACTTCGAGACGTTGACGATGCTCTCGTCGAGGTCCTTGGGCCAGGTGAACTTCACCAGCGGGTGCAGGCGCACCAGCAGTGTCACGTTCGAGCCCAGCTTCTCGGCGAACCGGCCCAGGTCCAGGGCCATGTCGTGTGCCCAGGCGCCCTTCGCGCCGGCGGCGCGGCCGTCGTCGCGGAAGGTCGGCGCGTAGAGCACGACCGTGCGGTCCTCGGCCAGGCCGAGACGCAGTCGGGTCTCGCGGGCGCGGCGGCGGCCCACCTCGGTGTGGAACACGTCGTTGCCCGGGTAGCCCGACTCGATGATCGGCCCGGTGAAGCCGAACGCGCTGCGGAACGCCGCGGTGGCGTACTCGCTCGGCGACACCAGCGACGACCAGCGCTCGACCAGCTCCTGGGCCTTCTGGTGGTAGTCGTCCGCGCGGCCGTGCATGACCGGGACGTCGTTCTGCATCCGCTTCAGCGGGGTGCCGTGCCACGTCTGCAGGTAGTACGTGCCGCGCGGCCGCTGGCACAGGTCGTGCACGTTCTGGTTGAACACCCAGTAGCGGGCCCGCGACATCGTCCAGAAGTACCGCGGCGTCAGGCGGAAGACCTTGTGGGCGCCCGGCGGGACGCGCAGCGTGGAGTTGTTGACGTACCAGAGCTCGAGCGGAGTGCCCCGCTCGTGCAGGCGCTCGAAGAGGGCCCGCGGACTGCCGCCGTAGGCGTTGCCGCGATCGCTCTCGAAGACCGCGACGTCCCGGCGCGGCAGCAGGCTGCCGAAGCGGAACATCCAGCCCATCACGCGGTAGTAGTGCGGGCCGGCCCGGAACCGCAGGAAGGCGTCGCGCACCCCGCGTCGGTTCCGCAGCCGCAGCAGGCGCGTGGACAGGCCGTCGGCGGTGCGCACCATCTCGTAGTTGCGCTCGCAGTAGCCGTTCGGAGGCAGCTCGAGGTACTTGGCGGCCCGGCGGGCGTACTGCTCGTCCATCACGAAGCCGCCGCCGGCGGACCGGGCGACCTCGGCGGCGAGGTCGGCGGCGCGGTGCGCGATCGGTCCGGGCAGCTCGGTCGCCGCGTCGATGAAGGGCGTCCGGGCGCCGGTCAGGACCGCGTCGTCGAACCGGAAGAAGAACACCGGCCGACGCAGGAACGCCGCGTCCCACGCCACGCTGGAATAGTCGGTGACCAGGGCCGCGCTGGTGCGGATCAGCTCCTGCACGTCGGCGTCGCGGGGCGCGATCGTGATGCCCTCGAGGTGCAGCTCGTCGACGACGGCCCGCAGGTTCGGGTGCATGACCATGAGGATCTCGACGCCCTCGGCGCGCAGCCGCTGGATCTGGGGGTCGCCCAGGAACTCGGTCCAGTGCGCGAGGTACGCGCTCTGCAGCACGCTCTCGCGGCTGGACAGCCAGTCGCGCCAGGTCGGCATCACGAGCAGCCGCCGCTGCACCGTCGGCTCGCCGGCGAACAGCGTGTCGTACCGGGCGAAGCCGGTGACCTTGACCTGCGACGGGAAGTAGTCGAGGTCCTCGATGAAGATCTGCTTCTCGGCCGCGGAGTTCACGACGGCGCGGTCAGCGGGCATCTCCTGCATGTGCAGGCGGCCGTAGTTGAGCCGCACGTTCTTCATGCCGGTGACGCCGTGCTGCAGGAAGACCCGCAGACCCTGGGCGTGCCGCGCCAGCCTGGCCGAGCGTGAGGCGTGCAGGTACTCGGCGTGGTGGCTGCCGACGAACCGCGACGCGAGGACGGTGTAGCGGATGTGGTCGCGCGACCGGGCCGTGACCACGTTGCCGAAGGGCTCGACCTTGGCGCGGTCGGGCGAATCGGCGTCGATGACGTAGTAGGCGCGGCGGCGGGGCTGGTTCGTGCGGATCCAGCGGAACAGCGCGAAGCCGTTGTCCTGGGCCTTGTACGGCACCTCGCCGACCAGCCAGATGCCCGAGAACGGCCGGATCGGGGCCAGCAGCCAGGCCCAGCGCACGAGTCGGCGCAGGTAGGCGTGGTTGGCGACCGTGAACCGCTCGGACCAGAACGCCAGCCGCTTGGCGCGGAACGTCAGGTACGGCACCCACTGGTCGACGTGGGCGCCGCCGCGGGTGGGCACGGGCAGGTCGCGCAGCCGGGTTCTGGCGAAGCTCTTCTCGGCGAAGGGCACGCGCACCGGCAGGTCGAAGCCGTCGAGGTCGAGCACCAGGTGCGGGTCGATGACACCCTCGCCCTCCTCGTCGGCGACCGCGTCCGGCTGGACGTCGAACGAGACCCGGTACTCGTACAGGCCGTACGCGGCCGTGGCGTCGCGCGGCTCGACCGTGACGGGGATCTCCTGCGTGGTGCCCGAGAAGCGCCACACCAGGGCGAGGTGCATCGAGCGCACCGGGCGCGAGAACGTCTTGAGGTCGAAGTCGGCGCTGATCCCGTGCGGACCGACCTCGAGGCGACGCCCCTCGACCTCGAAGCGGCGGATCGGCTCGAATGCGTACCGGACCGACACGTTGCCCTGGTCGGTGACGTGCGACCACGCGTGGACCTCCTCGCCGAACGGCGACGAGGCGCCGACGAGGTCGATCCGGTCCATCGCCGCCGACGTGTCGGTGCGGTCGAACCGGCCCAGTCGCAGCTCGCTGCGCCGGGCGCCGATGCCCTCGACCTCGACGAAGAGGTCGAACCGGCCGGCGGCGCGGCCTCCCGCCTCCCACAGCTCGGCGGGGTCGAGGGAGAAGGAGAAGCGTCGGTCGGGCGCCTGCTCGAGCCGCAGGCAGACCTGGCCGAGCCGGCTCGCGGGCCGGACCACCAGGGCGACGACGCGCACCGGGTCACGGAACTCGCCGGTGTAGACGATCCGGCCGTCCTCGTGGCGCACGACGAGCTCGGCGTGGGGGCGCTGCGTCGGGGCCTGGCCCCGGGCGCGGCGGATGCGCTCCTTGACGCTCTCGGGGACCATCGCCGCGACGCGACGACGCACTCGATCCACGTCAGGCATGCTCTCCTCGGTTCCCGTCGACTTCGCTGGCACGCGAAAGCCGAGTCTAGTGGGGTCGACCAGGGCAGCGCCGTGCGCCCGCCATGGACCGCGGACGCGACATTGGGGGCGGGACCGTATCGTGGTGCGGTGCCCGCCAGCCCGCCCCGTGACCGGTTCCGTGCCGAGATCGCGGCTCTGCGAGCCTGCGCCGTGCTGCTCGTCGTGCTGTACCACCTGTGGCCCGGACGGCTGCCCGGCGGTTACATCGGCGTCGACGTCTTCTTCGTGATCTCCGGCTTCCTCATCACCGGGCACCTGCTGCGCGAGACGGCCGACACGGGCCGGATCGACCTGGCCCGCTTCTGGGCCCGCCGGGCCCGCCGCCTGCTGCCGGCCGCGTACCTGGTGCTGGCGACCTCAGCCCTCGCCGTCTGGCTCTGGATGCCGCTGGCGACATGGCGCCAGAACTTCACCGAGGTCATCGCGTCGGCGCTGTACGTCCAGAACTGGGCCCTCGCCGCGGACTCGGTGGACTACCTCGCGGCGGACGCCGACCCGACCGCCGTGCAGCACTACTGGACGCTCTCGATCGAGGAGCAGTTCTACCTGGTCTGGCCGCTGCTGGTCCTGCTGGCCACCGTGCTGGCCGTCCGGCTGGGCCGCTCGCACCGGCTCATGGTCGGCATCGTCCTGGGCACCGCCACCGTCGCGAGCCTGGCCTACTCGCTGTGGATCACCCAGGCCAATCCCCCGGCCGCCTACTTCGTCACGCCCGCGCGCGCCTGGCAGTTCGGGGCGGGCGCCCTGCTGGCGCTGGTCATGGGCAGCGCCACCGTGAAGCGCGGCGGCCCCACGTTCCTGCTCTCGTGGGCCGGCTTCCTCACCCTCGCCTGGTGCGGCCTGAACTACGACGAGACGACTCCGTTCCCCGGCACCGCGGCGATCCTGCCCGTCGTCGCGACCCTCGCGGTGATCTGGGCCGGCGAGCCGACCGGCCGCCTCTCCCCCACGCCCCTCATGCGCTGGCGCGGCACCCACACCCTCGGCGAGATCTCGTACTCGATGTACCTGTGGCACTGGCCGCCGATCGTGATCCTGCCGTACGTCCTGGGCCACGAGCTCGGCTTCGGCCCCCGCGTCGGGATCCTCGTGTTCACGATCGCGGCCGCCTGGGCGACCAAGCGCTGGGTCGAGGACCCGGTCCGCTTCACGCATCGCTTCGGACTGCGCAAGCCCGCGATCACCGGTCTGGCCACGCTCGGCGGTGCCGCCGTGCTGGTCTCGGGCTGCCTCGTCGGCCACCAGACCGCCGTCGCCGCCGAGGAGCGCGCGGGCCGGGTCGCCGAGAAGCTCGTCGAGGACGCGCCCCCGTGCTTCGGCGCCGCGGCGCGCGATCCCGAGAAGCCGTGCCACAACCCCGAGCTCGACGACCAGCTCGTGCCCAGCCCCGAGGCCGTCGCCGAGGACTACGCCTCGGGCTACCCGGGCTGCTTCGCCGGCGTCCACGACACCGAGCTGAACGACTGCACGTTCGGCGACCTCTCGGACACGTCGCTGCCCCACGTGACGCTGCTGGGCGACTCCCACGCCCGCTCGTTCCTGCCCGCCCTGGTGCGGATGGCCGACCAGAAGCTCATCACCCTGTCGGCCCAGCTCAAGAGCAGCTGCGCCTGGACCCGCGACGAGATCGAGCACGAGGACCCGCTGCGCGTCAGCACCTGCCAGGAATGGAAGGACAACCTCCAGACCTGGCTGCTGGAGCGGGCCCCGCAGACGGACCTGATCCTCACGACCGGCTACGCCAAGATGCTCACGGGCTCCCAGCAGGAGCGCGTCGAGAGCATGGAGGCCGTCTGGCGCCCCGTCCTGGACCAGGGCGTCCGGATCGTGGCGATCCGCGACAACCCGCGGCTGCCGAAGTCCCCGCAGAAGTGCCTCTCGCAGCTCGACGAGATCACGCCCGACGCGTGCGCCGTCGACCGCGACAAGGCACTGGGACACTTCGACGCGTTCCTCGCGACCGGCAAGCACATCGACGGCGCCCAGGCGTTGGACCTGAGCGAGTTCTACTGCGATCGCGAGACCTGCCCGGCCATCATCGGCGGGGTCAACGTCTACCGCGACATCACGCACCTGAGCGTCACCTACGTGCGCACCATGACGCCGTACGTTTACCGCCGGCTGGTCGGCATGGGCGCCCTGCCGCGACCGTCCTGACCTCGAAGGGCCCCCACACAGAACTGCCGCGTCGTCGGATCACCCCCCCGAGGTGATGCGACGACGCGGCAGTCGTATGTCGACACTAGCCCATGCAGGTAGTCCTTTGGAACTATTCGCCTGGTTCTTTCAGCGTCTCATCGCGATGGTCAGCCGAGCGTGACGAGCTGGGTGACGTCGTCACTGGGCAGCGAGTCGGCCACGGCGGTGACGTTCATGCGGTTCAGATTGACGGCGGCGTGGTGCTGCGAGAGGAAGGCCGTCTCGGACGCGTCCATCCCCGTCGCGATGCGCAGCATCGTCTCGCGCGGGGCGAGGGACGTCGCGTCGACGACGTGCCAGTCGCCCTCGACGTAGGCCTCGGCGACCGCGTGGAAGTCCATCGGCTGCAGCCCCGGCGCATAGACCGAGACCAGCCGCGCGGGCACGTCGTGCGCGCGCAGCAGGGCGATCACCAGGTGGGCGAAGTCCCGGCACACGCCCTGACGCTTCAGCATCGTCTGGACGGCGCCGTCCGTGGGCTGGCTGCTGCCGGTCACGTAGGACAGCTGGGTCCCCACCCAGGACGTCACCGCGTCGAGCAGCGGCTTGCCGGACAGGCCCTTGAACTCGGCGCGCGAGATCGCGAACAACGAGTCGGACTCGGCGTAGCGGCTCGGCCGGCGGTACTCGATGATGTCGAGCTCCTCGGTGACGATCGGGCGGGCGCGCCCCTCGACGACCGCCTCGTAGTCGATCGTGATCGGTCCGGGAGGCGCGTCGATCCGGTGCAGGCGGGTCTCGTGTCGCCCGGCGATCTCGCGCGCGACCAGCTCCTCGCCGTTCTGGACGACCGTGAGAGTCTCGCCCTGGGTCGCGATGTTGCCGGCCACGGCGATGGACAGCACGAGGTCGGCTCGGTCGAAGGCGTGCAGTTCGAGATGGGCGGAGACGGTGCGCTTCACCGGTCCATGCTGGCACGCCCGACCCGAGAGCGCGCGCTGCGCCGACCGGCCCTCAGTGGTCGAACGCGTCGAGGATCTCATCGGCGGCCGCCGCCGGGGACAGCCGGCCCGCCAGGACCTCGTCGCGCACCCGTTCGCGGACCTTCGCCACGGAGTCGTCCGTCGCCAGCCGCTGCTCGATCTCGTCGCGCACCAGCGCCCACGTGAAGTCGAGCTGTTGCTGGGCGCGCTTGCTCGCCACACCGCGCGGGCCCATGAACTCCCGATGCCGCAGGACGCGGCTCCAGACGGTGTCGATCCCCGACCCCTCGAGGGCGGAGCAGGTCAGGACCGGGGGCACCCAGTCCTGCGTGCCGGCGTAGACCAGGCGCAGCGCGCCGGCCAGCTCACGGGCCGTGGACTCGGCCTCGCGGGCCCGCTCGCCGTCGGCCTTGTTGACGGTGATGACGTCCGCGATCTCGAGGATGCCCTTCTTGATGCCCTGCAGCTGGTCGCCGGTGCGCGCCAGCGTGAGGAACAAGAAGGTGTCGACCATGGCGGCGACGGTGATCTCGGACTGGCCGACGCCGACGGTCTCGACCAGCACGACGTCGTACCCGGCGGCCTCCAGGACGGTCAGCGCCTGACTGGTCGCCCGGGCGACGCCGCCGAGGCTGCCGGCGCTGGGCGACGGCCGGATGTAGGCGTTCGGATCGGTCGACAGGCGCACCATGCGGGTCTTGTCGCCCAGCACCGATCCGCGGGTGCGGACGCTCGACGGATCGACGGCCAGGACGCCCACTCGGTGTCCGCGGCCCGTCAGGTGGACACCCAGGGCCTCGATGAAAGTCGACTTGCCGACTCCGGGAACGCCGGAGATCCCCACCCGCACGGCACCACCGACCTTCGAGTCGGGCGCGGCCGTGAGCTCGGCCAGCAGCTCGCGCGAGGCGGCGCGGTGGTCGGTCCGGCGCGACTCGACGAGGGTGATGGCCCGCGACACCGCGGCCCGTCGGCCCTCGCGGACACCGTCGATCAACTGGGTCAGGTCCGTCACGCCTGCATCGTAGTCGGGGATCACCGGGTGACCGACGAGGGCGTGAGCCCGAAGTCGGCCAGCGTCGCGGCGACGTGATCGTGCAGGCCGGGGCGGTCGAGTCCACCGCCCACCGGGTGCGCGATCACCGAGAGGTACACCGCCTCCAGCGCGCCACCGGCCAGCACGTAGAGCTTGCCGCCGAGCCGGTCCAGCTCGGCCGCTGTCTGCCCGGGCTCGGCCGAGCGCACCCAGAAGTCCACCGGAGTGCCGCCGTCGATGCGCATGATCGCCGGGTCGAGGCTGCCGTGGTTGGAGCAGCCGACGGGCGACGACGTCGAGCCCATCGCCAGCTGCTCGGCCCGGCGCACGACCACCGGCGGTGTGACGGGCACGAGCGGCAGCACGGCGAGCATGTCGTGGGATCGCTCGGCCCGCGCGCGCAGCGCCGACTTGGTCGCGGCGCGCAGACCGGTCAGGTCGCGGTCGAGTTCGTCCGGGTCGGCGCGGACGGTCACCGAGTCCAGCGCGTTGGCGCGGGTGTCGCCCTCGACCCGGACGCTGACGGGCACGGCGAGGGCGACCCGGCCGTCGGCGCCGGTCCGGCCGAGGCGCTGCGCCAGGCGCGCCGCGAAGGCCGACACGAGGGTGTTGCTGGTGCCGCCGAGCCGTGCCGCCGCCGCGTCCCAGTCGGCGCGCGTGACGCGCACGCAGGCCGCGGCGGGATGGAACGGCGCGTCGTCGATCACCGGCTGCGGCGACGTGCTCGCGGGCGGCGCGGACCGGGCGGGCGCCTGCCCGGACTCGGCCCGTGCCACCCGAATCCCGGCGATCACGGCCCCGATCACCGCGGGCAGCTCGCGGACGAAGGCCACGAGGTCCGACCACAGCAGCTCACGCCGCGGCCGGGCGCCACGCGGCGGATAGGCGGGTCGCCGCGAGATCCCCTGCACGGCGTCGGCGATGGCGTCCAGCTTGCACAGGCCGTCACCGAGCGCGTGCGGCGAGACCATGGCCACCGCCGTGCCACCGTCGGTCAGCGGCAGCACGCCGATGCGCCACCCCGGACCGTGCTCGGGGTCGACACCGCGGTCGCCCAGCTCGTCGGTCCAGGCGTGGATGTCGTCACGCGACCGCGGGACCTGCTCGACCTCCAGCGGCGGCACCGCGTCGACAGCCACCCAGCGATGGCGGCCGCCGGGCAGCGGCGAGCGCTGAACCAGGCGCCCCAGCAGCGTGCCGGCGAGGGCCTCGTTGAAGCGCTGCAGCTCCGCGAGGTCGACCGGACGGTCGTAGACCCACGTGAAGAAGGTCCACGGCTGGTGGCCCAGGGCGCGCAGCCCGAGAAACGAGCCCTGGTCCATCAACGCGAGGCGGTCATCCACGCTTGCATGCTAGTGCAACCGGCAGTTACCCCTCAGGCGTCGCCGCGCAGGCGAGCCAGCAGGTCGAGCGCGGAGTCGGCGATGACCGTGCCGGGCAGGAACACCGCGGCAGCGCCCATCTGCTTGAGGGTCGCGACGTCGTCGGGCGGGATGACCCCGCCGATGACGACCATGATGTCGGGGCGACCCTGCTCCTCGAGCGCGGCCTTCAGCGCCGGCAGCAGCGTGAGGTGACCCGCCGCGAGGGACGAGACCCCCACGACGTGGACGTCGGCGTCGACCGCCTGCTGGGCGACCTCCTCCGGCGTCGAGAACAGCGGGCCCACGTCGACGTCGAAGCCCATGTCGGCGAACGCCGTGACGATGACCTTCTGGCCGCGGTCGTGGCCGTCCTGGCCCATCTTGGCCACGAGGATGCGCGGGCGACGGCCCTCGGCACGCTCGAACTCGTCGGTGGCCTCGATGACCTCGGCGACGTTGCCCGCCTGGCCGGCTTCGGTGCGGTACACACCCGAGATCGTACGGATGACGGCTTGGTGGCGCCCGTAGACCTTCTCGAGGGCGTCGCTGATCTCGCCGACCGTGGCCTTGGCGCGGGCCGCGTCGACGGCCAGCTTCAGCAGGTTGCCGTCCATCGAGCCCTCGCCGCCGGACTGCTGGGCGCCGCGCTCGGCCGAGGCCGTCAGCGCGTCCAGCGCACGGCGGACGTCGTCGTCGTTGCGCTCGGCGCGCAGGCGCTCGAGCTTGGCGATCTGCGAGACCAGCACGGCCTTGTTGTCGACCTTGAGGACCTCGAAGGGCTCCTCGTCGGGAACGCGGTAGGTGTTGACGCCGATGACGGACTGCTGACCGGAGTCGATCCGGGCCTGCGTGCGGGCCGCGGCCTCCTCGATGCGCATCTTCGGGATGCCCTCGTCGATGGCCTTGGCCATGCCGCCGGCCGCCTCGACCTCCTGGATGTGCGCCCAGGCCCGGTTCGCGAGGTCGTGCGTCAGCTTCTCGACGTAGTACGAGCCGGCCCACGGGTCGATCGTCTGGGTCGTGCCCGACTCCTGCTGCAGCAGCAGCTGGGTGTTGCGCGCGATGCGGGCGCTGAAGTCGGTGGGCAGCGCGATGGCCTCGTCGAGGGCGTTGGTGTGCAGGCTCTGGGTGTGACCCTGCGTGGCCGCCATCGCCTCGATCGCGGTGCGGCCGACGTTGTTGTAGACGTCCTGCGCCGTGAGGCTCCAGCCCGAGGTCTGCGAGTGCGTGCGCAGGCTCAGCGACTTGGGGTTCTTCGGGTCGAAGTCGCTGACCAGCCGCGCCCACAGGGCACGGGCGGCGCGCAGCTTGGCGACCTCCATGAAGAAGTTCATGCCGATCGCCCAGAAGAAGCTCAGTCGCGGGGCGAACGCGTCGATGTCCAGGCCCACGTCCAGGCCGGCGCGGATGTACTCGACGCCGTCGGCCAGCGTGTAGGCCAGTTCGAGGTCGTTCGTCGCCCCGGCCTCCTGGATGTGATAGCCGGAGATCGAGATGGAGTTGAACCGCGGCATCTTGGCCGCCGTGTACGCGAAGATGTCGGAGATGATCCGCATCGAGGGCGCCGGCGGGTAGATGTACGTGTTCCGGACCATGAACTCCTTGAGGATGTCGTTCTGGATGGTCCCGGTCAGCTGCTCGGGCTTCACGCCCTGCTCCTCGGCCGCCACGATGAACAGCGCCAGCACCGGCAGCACCGCGCCGTTCATCGTCATCGAGACGCTCATCTGGTCCAGGGGGATGCCCTCGAACAGCGTGCGCGTGTCGTAGATCGAGTCGATCGCGACACCGGCCATGCCGACGTCGCCGACGACGCGCGGGTTGTCGGAGTCGTAGCCGCGGTGGGTCGCCAGGTCGAACGCGACCGACAGGCCCTTCTGGCCGGCGGCCAGGTTGCGGCGGTAGAACGCGTTGGACTCCTCGGCGGTGGAGAAGCCCGCGTACTGGCGGATCGTCCACGGCTGGGTCGTGTACATCGCCGGGTACGGACCGCGCAGGAACGGGGTCAGGCCCGGGTAGGTGTCGAGCGCGTCGAGGCCGGCCAGGTCATCGGGCGTGTACAGCCGCTTGACCGGGATGCCCTCGGGGCTCTGCCACGGCTCTCCGGCGAAGCTCTGGGGGGTGCTCATTTCTGCAGCTCCTCTCGCAGGGCGCGCAGGAAGGCCAGCGCGTCCAGGCCCATGGCCGCCGAGGCGTCCTGGCCGATGTCGGTCTTTCCGGCGACGATCACGTACGAGGCGCCGTTCTCGCGCAGCGCGGTGACCAGATCGGCACCCCACTGGCCGTAGGCGGCGTCGGTCCCGGCCAGGCACACCACCGGCGGCGCACCGGCCTCGCGGTACTTGTCGACCACGTCGGCGACGTCGGTGGTGGCGCCGGAGGCGCCGATGCCGATCCCGCCGGCGGCCAGCAGGTTGATGGCGAAGGTCGCCCGGGCCGTGTGGGCCGCGATCGTGCCCATCGTGGCCAGGAAGACCGGCTGCGCGGCGGGCTCGTCGCGCATCTGCTCGAACTCACCGGCGTAGCGGAAGACGTCCGGCTCGACCGGGTACGGCCGGCGCTCGGGCAGCGTCTCGGCGGGGTTCGGGAACTCGCTGACGCCGGTGATCGGGCGCTGACGACGGCCGATCTGCAGCGCGCGGTCGTCGCGCACCGCCTCGACCAGCGGGCGCATCCGGTCGGCGGCCGCGTCCAGGTCGGCCACACCCTCGAGCTCGTCAAGGCCGTCGAGCTCGGAGAACAGAGCCCACGCGGCCATGGCGAGGTCGTCGGTGAACTTCTCGACGGCGTAGGCCCCGCCGGCCGGGTCGACGACCTTGGCGACGTGCGACTCGTGGATCAGCAGGCTCGAGGTGTTGCGCGCGATACGGCGGCTGAACGCCGTCGGGAGGCCGAGCGGCTCGTCGAACGGCAGCACGGTGACGGCGTCCGCGCCGCCGACGCCCGCGGCGAAGCCGGCGACCGTGGTGCGCAGCATGTTCGTGTACGAGTCGTACCGCGCCATCATCGGGCGCGAGGTCACGGCGTGCTGGCGCTGCGCCCGGGCCTCGGCGCCGATGCCGCTGATCTCGCCGACCCGGTTCCACAGGGCGCGAGCCGCGCGCAGCTTGGCGATCGTCGGGAACTGCTCGTCGGTGGCGGCGTAGCGGAACTCCAACTGCGCGGCGGCCTCGTCGGTCGTGAATCCCGCGGCCTCGAGGGCGCGCAGGTACGTCACGGCGAGCATCATCGACCAGGCGAGCTCCTGGACCTCGGAGGCTCCCTGGTCGTGCAGCGCGCTGGCGTCGACGACGACGCCGCGGACGCCGGCCTCCTTCGCGAGCGTGGCCACGCGGACCACGGTGTCGAGGTCGGTGCCCGTCGCGCCGAGGTTGGTCAGCGGGTGCGGGTCGGTGCCCTTGTCACGGCAGACGGCCAGGAAGGCCTCGGCCGCGGCCACGGCGTCCTCACGGGCGTCCAGCACCACCGGCGCCAGGTCGAGGAAGACCGGCTCCAGCAGCTCGGCGAGCCGGTCGGCGGCGATGCCGCGCTCCCCCACCGTGAGCCACAGCGAGTTGGCGCCGTTCTCGAGCTCGGTGGACAGGTCCGCCGGGGACGTCTCGGGGTCGGTGAACCAGCCGCGGATGTCCCAGCCGTACAGCGCGGGGTCGCCCGTGCCGGAGCCGCGCGTGTACGGCGCCTCGCCCGGCAGACCGATCTCGGGCAGGTCGGCCACGAGGTCGGGCGTACCCAGCGGCGTGATGCTGAGTCCGTCGAGCGTGGTGGTCGTCAGGACCGACCACACGTCGGAGTCGGGGGCGTCCTCGGCGAGCCGGCGCGTCTTGCGCAGGACGGCCGCCGTGGCCCTCTCCCACTGCGACTGGTCGTGCTCGATGCCCTCCGCGAGGGGCACCACGGGGTCGTCTGCTGCCATGCGAGGCATGGTATCCGCCCACGTCGACGGACGGTTCAACGCATCGTTTCCGCGGCTGCGACAATGACGGCGTGCAGATCCCCGACGAACTCCTGCCCGGCGACGGACGCTTCGGCTCCGGTCCCTCCAAGGTGCGCCCCGAGGCGCTGGCCGCCCTCGCCGCCTCCGGCGACTCGCTGATGGGGACCTCGCACCGAGCGGCGCCGGTCAAGGCGCTGGTCGGCAGCCTCCGCGAGGGGCTCCGCGACCTGTTCTCCCTGCCCGAGGGCTACGAGGTCGTCCTCGGTGTCGGCGGCTCGCACGCGTTCTTCGACGCCGCCATGTTCGGCCTGGTCGAGCGCCGCAGCCAGCACCTCGTGCACGGCGAGTTCACGACCAAGTTCGCCCGCGCGGTCGCCGCGGCGCCGTTCCTCGAGGCGCCCGAGCTGATCGAGTCGGACTTCTCCACCCATCCCGAGCCGCACGCGACCCCCGGCGTCGACGCCTACGCGTGGGCGCACAACGAGACCTCCACCGGTGTCATGGTGCCGGTGCGCCGGCCCGAGGGGATCGACGACGGCGCGCTCGTCCTCATCGACGCGACGTCGGGCGCGGCCGGGCTGCCGGTCGACGTGGCCCAGACCGACGTCTATTACTTCGCGCCCCAGAAGGGCTTCGCGTCCGACGGCGGACTGTGGATCGCGCTCATGTCGCCCGCCGCGATCGAGCGCGCCCACCGGATCAAGGCCTCGGGACGTCACATCCCCGGCTTCCTCGACCTGCCGACCGCGATCGACAACTCGCTCAAGGACCAGACGTACAACACGCCGGCCATCGCGACGATCTTCCTGATGGACCAGCAGCTGCGCTGGCTGAACGGCAACGGGGGCCTGGACTGGGCGGTCAGCCGCACGACGGACTCGTCGCGACGCCTCTACGAGTGGGCCGACGCGAGCTCGTTCGCGACGCCCTTCGTCCCCGACCCCGCCGACCGCTCGCTGGTCGTCGGCACGATCGACCTCGACGGCGTCGCGGCCGCCGACGTCGTGGCCGCCCTGCGCGAGAACGGCATCGTCGACGTCGCCGGCTACCGCGGCCTCGGCCGCAACCAGCTGCGCATCGCGATGTTCCCCGCCATCGAGCCCGACGACATCACCGCCCTCACGCGCTGCATCGACCACGTGGTCGAGCGGCTCGCGCAGTGACGGTTTCCGTCAGTCGACGACGGTGCCGGTGCGGTGCAGCTCGCGGTGCTCCTCGTAGATCGCCGCGTTGATGTGCAGCGTGGCGACCTCGTCGTCGGTCAGCTCACGGCGGACCTTGCCGGGGACACCGGCCACGAGGGAGCGCGGCGGGATGACGGCGCCCTGCGGCACCAGCGCGTTCGCGGCGATGAGGCACTCGTCACCGATCTCGGCCCCGTTGAGGATCGTCGCGCCCATGCCGACCAGGACGTGATCGCCGACGGTGGCACCGTGGATGATCGCGCCGTGGCCCACCGAGACGCCCTCGCCGAGGGTCAGCGGCTTGCCCTGGTCGACGTGGAAGACGCAGTTGTCCTGCACGTTGCTGCGCGGCCCGATCGTGATCGGCTCGTTGTCGGCACGCAGGACGGCGCCGTACCAGACGCTGGCGCCCTCCTCCAGGACGACCGATCCCACCAGGGTGGCGGTGGGGGCGACGAACGCCGACTCGTGGACCTGCGGTGACCTGTCTCCCAGAGCGATCTTCATGGCGTCACCGTAGCGCCCGGCGCGAGCCTCCCGAACGGCCCCGGCGGACCACGAGGAACACCACCAGCACCAGGAGGCCGGCGACGCCGATCCCGCCCAGGACGAGGGTCCGGCTGTCGACCGAGTCGTCCGCGACCGTCGTCGCCGGCACGGTGGACGACGACGGCTCGGCAGTGGCGGTCGGCACCGTGGCCAGACCCTCGGTCGCGCCCTCCCCCGTCGGAAGCGTGAGCCGGTACAGGGGCGAGTCGCTGCCCTCACTGCCGACGAGGACGGCGCCGTCGGACACGAACGCCACGGTCTCGGACTGCTCCAGCGACGGAAGCGGGCCGCTGCCGACGACGCTCCACTCAGTGGGATCGACCGACCACAGCGTGCCGTAGGACAACAGCGCGACCCGCGACCCGTCCGGCGAGTAGGCGCCGTCGGTCACCAGCGCCGGCAGATCCTCCGCCGTCTTTCGGAACCGGGCGGTTCGCGTGTCGTCGAGATCGCCCTCGGAGAGCGTCAGGACCTCCGCACCGGCGAGCGTCTTCGTGACGACCTGCAGCCGGTCGGACGACGGCGGGGCCAGCAGCGCCTCGACGTCGGCGGGACCGCCCTCGAGAGAGACGGGGAACCGGCGGGCGTCGACCGTGGCGGTGGTGCGGCCGGGCTCATCGATCGCGTAGAGGGCGAGGTCGTCGCGCTCGCGCCCGTTGTCGCCGACGTCCCCGATCCACAGGGTGCCGTCGCGCAGCGCCAGCGCCTCGACGTCGCGGAACTCGGCGCGGACGGTCGTGACTCCCACGACCGCACCGGACGTGAGGTCGACCGCGAACACCTCGGCGGCGTTGCCCGAGTCGTTGACCGTGTAGGCCAGATCGTCCTCGGTGGTGCTGACGGCCAACCCGCTCGACTCGGTGATCCGGGAGTCCGAGAGCGTCGTCACGGGCTCGGCGACCGCGGCGTCGGCGCGATCGATCAGCGATGCCACGACGACCACGGCGATCAGGGCGATCAGCAGTCCGGGGATCAGCAACCGGCGATGGCGGGGGTTCACACGCTCACCTTCGCTCCCCGGCTGCGGGCTATCGTGGGGGCATGGCCAGTACGAAGCGACCGCGCATCCCCGACCTGGGACGCCCCGAGGTCACGGAGCTGGAGTTCGGCCGCACGACCCATCGGGTGGCGGAGGTCGAGCCCATGGACGTCGACGGCGTGCGCACGATGACCATCGGCACGATCGGCTGGGGCATCGTGGCCATCGCCCTGCTGCCGTTCTGGGGCAACCTGCAGGACCAGGGCCGCACCTGGTGGCTCTGGACGGCGATCGCCGGCCTGGGCCTGGGCCTCATGGGCATCGAGTACTGCAAGCGCCGGCGTGACGCGCTGCTGGAGCGTCAGGCGGAGGCGCCCGAGGCGAAGAAGACGCCCGAGGTCACGAAGACGCCGAGGGCCGAGAAGGCCCCCAAGACCGCGAAGACTCCCAAGACCGAGAAGACCCGCGCCCCGGGCGCTCAGCAGGCCGAGGTCGCGCCGCCCGCCGAGAGCAGCGAGCCGACCGAGCGACCCATCGGACGGCGTCGCAGGAACTGAGGCCCCACGGCCTCGCACCATCGCAGCACGCACGACCGGCTCAGAACTCCTCGACCTGCACGCTGATCGTGTCGTAGACCGGGTCCGGCAGCTTCGAGGCCGACGACGAGCGCTTGGGCCGGCCGCCCGAGTGCGCACCGCACCCGTGGGTCAGCGCGACGACGCGTCCGTCGGCGTTCGCCATCTTGTTCGCGCACACGCCGAACCGGTCGGACAGGTCGCCGGCCAGGGAGACGAGGAACCCGCACGTGCCGCACGTGCCGGGGGCCTGCTTGGCGATCGGCGTGTCGGGACCGGCGTCGCCCTCGTACCAGCGCTCGGCGGCGTCCTCGCGTCCTTCGAGCGAGAGGACCCACTCGCGGCCGAGGCCGATCTCGCGGGCGAAGTGACGGTCGACCACGCCGGCGCCGTCGCCGTCACCGGCCGACCAGGCCGGGACCAGTCGGATGTCGTCCTCCTCGGGCGGCAGCACGTCGCCGGGACCGAGGTCGCCGGGACGGATGCGCTCGCGGTACGGCGTCCACGCGGGAGCGACGATCGCCTCGTCGCCGGGCAGCAGCACGATGTCGTTGACGGTGGCGTGCTCGTCCAGCACGCAGAGGCTGACGGCCCAGTACCAACCCCGGTATCCGGGCAGCAGGCACGCGAAGCGCTCGGTGAGCAGGCCCGGCGCCTCCTCGGTCGTGCCGAGGTGATCGCCGACGGTGCCGACGTCGACGCTCTCGTCGAGGGCGGCTCGGGCGTGGGAGGTCACCGTGCTCATGCCCCGATTGTCCCTCACGGGCCCATACCGGACCAACCCGGCCGGTCCGCCGGAGGGTCAGGGCACGAGCACGGCCGCCAGGACGACGAGCACGGGCAGCGACGCCACCGTCGTCACCGCCACGCAGTCGCGGGCCAGCACCGTCGCGTGCCCGAACCGTGAGGCGTACACGAAGACGTTCTGGGCGGTCGGCAGCGCCGCCATCAGGGTGACCCCGGCGGTCTCGTGCGCGCTGAGGTCCAGCGCGTACCGGGCCACGACATAGGCGACGAGCGGCTGCCACGCGAGCTTGAGCACGGAGACGAAGGCGACCTCGCGACCGTTGCCGTGTCCGACCCGGGGCCCGAAGCGCAGCGCGACGCCGTAGGCCAGCAGGGCGCTGGGAATGGCCATCGCCCCGAGCAGCGAGATCGGCTCGGCCACGACGCGCGGCAGGTCCACGTGCGCCAGGGACACCAGCACGCCGATGACGGCCGCGACCGAGACCGGGTTGCGCAGCCCCGCCTGGACGAACGACCACGGGGTGGCCCGGACGCCGGCCTCCATGCTGAGGAAGGTCAGCGCCAGCGGCGCGTAGATCGTCAGCTGCAGCACCATGGTGGGCAGCGCGAACGCCGCGTCGCCCAGCACGAAGCCCGCGATCGGGAGCCCGAGGTACCCGGCGTTGGCGTACGAGGACGACAGACCGCCCACCACGGCGTCGCGCCGCGAGCGGCCGCGCCAGCGGGCCCACGGCAGGTAGACCGCGAGGGTGCCCACGACGGCGGCGACGGCGACCACGAACCACGGGCCGAAGACCGTGCCGAGATCGGTCGAGCCCAGGACGTCGATCAGCAGCGCCGGGGTGGCGACGAAGTAGACCAGCCGGGACAGCACGACCTGGCTGGCCGCGTCGAGCACCCCCGTCGCGGCCAGGACGTAGCCCACCGCGATGAGCGCGCCGATGACCGCGAAGCCCTCGAGCGCGCCGGTCACCCGATCAAGAGTCGAGGTCGGCCGCGAGGCGGCGCAGCAGCTGCGCGACCTGATGGGCGCGCTTGCCCTCGGGGTGACGGCCGTGCCGGTACCCCTCGCCCAGTCCGTCGAGGAGATTCACGAGGTCCTCGACGATGACGACCATCTCCTCGGGCGACTTGCGTCGCGCCTGGGCCTGCGCCTGGGCGACCGAGGGGGTCGGGTCGAGCACGCGCACCTGGAGCGCCTGGTCGCCACGACGGCCGGCGGCGATGCCGAACTCGACGCGCGTGCCGGCCTTGAGCGTGGTGACGCCGTCGGGGAGCGCGTCCGAGCGCACGTAGACGTCGTCGCCGTCCTCACGACTGAGGAAACCGAACCCCTTCTCGGGGTCGTACCACTTCACCTTGCCGGTGGGCATGACCGTTCCTTTGCGTTCGCCGAGTGCAACGTCTGCAGTCTAGTGGCCTGCGGGCCCCGAGCGGGTCCCGCTGCTGCCCGGATCCGTCACGGCTCCGTGTCGTCGTCGCTGTCGAAGTCGACGGAGATGGTCTGGAATCCCTTGTGCCGCTGCATCCGCGCGTACTGCGCGTAGGCGCGTCGGTCGCCCTCGGTGAGCACCACGTTGTCGGTGAAGGGAGTCAGCAGGGCGCGAGGATAGAGCCGGCGCCGGCGCACGACGTTGATCTCCAGGCCCATCACGATGATCGAGGTCAGCAGGAACAGCAGGGCGAGCAGGCCGAGCACGAGCGCGAAGGTCTGGTTCATCGACGACGCCCGGACGATGACGCGCTGCACGTACGCGTCGCCCGCGAACTGCAGCAGCTGCCAGCCCAGCGCGCAGAACAGCGAGCCCGGCAGCACCGATCGCCACGACGCCCGGCGCAGGCTCACGAGCTTGAAGATCGTGATGAAGATGCCCCACGACACGAGCAGGCCGATGAGGCGGACCAGCAGGCCGAGGTCGGGCAGGTGGTCGATGCCGACGACCTGCGGGTTGTCCACGAGCGACTGGACGACCGCGATGACGCCGATGCCGAGGCCGCCGATGCTCAGCACCACGACGCTGCGCAGTCGCATCATGATCGGGTTCGGCCGGCTGTTGCGGGGCACGCCCCACGCCACGTTCCCGGCGTTCTGGGTGGACTGGCCGACCCCGAGCGCGCCGTAGAGCGCGGCGAGCGTGCCGACGATGATCGCCGAGGTGCTGCCGGTGAGACCCTCCGGGCGCCCCAGCTGGTCACCGACGATCGGGAACTGGCCCAGCGCGGTGTCGAGCAGCTTCTGCTGCAGCTCGAGGTCGCCCTGCAGCACGAAGCCCAGGACCGAGGTGGCGATCAGCATCAGCGGGAAGATCGCGATGAAGGCGTAGTACGTCATGATCGCCGCCAGGTAGGGACCCTGGTCGTCGAAGAACTTGTAGACGACCGCGATCGGGAACCCGACGACCGGGTGGGCGCGCTGAAAGCGGTCCAGCCGGGCGACGATGCTCATGGCAGGTATTGTCGCGCAGCGCGCAGGACCTGCTCGTACACCTCGCGGGGAAGAACGGCGCCTTCTCGGCGGACGTCGTCCTCGCGCACCTCGATGAGGCGGTTGAGCCGGACCTCGCTGGGCCGGCCCTGCGCGTCCCACGGACCCGATCCGATGTCCATCCAGAACCGCCCGGCCCGCGCCTCCTGGGCGGCGTCGCGGTCGTGGTCCTTCGACGTCATCTGCAGGGCCACGAGTGTCGCGTCCGGACGGCGGCCGATCAGCAGGACGGGCCGGTCCTTGCCGCGGCGGGGGTCGTCCTCGTAGGGCACCCAGGTCCAGACGACCTCGCCCGGATCGGGGCGCCCGTCATGGTCGCCCGCCCACGTCGTGTCGAGCCCGCGGGCAGGCGGCACGGCGAGGCGTCCCGCGCCGACCAGCCGCCGCAGGACACCCGCCAGGCCCCGTCGGGGCACCGTCTCAGACTGTCGTCTCGAACGCGGGCAGCTGACGCTTCATGACCTTGCCCGTGGGGTTGCGCGGCAGGCTCTCGAGGAACATGACACCGCGCGGCACGGCGGAGCGGGCCACGTTGTCCTTCGCGAACTGCACGAGCTCGTCGGCGCTGACGTCGCTGCCCTCCTTGCGCACCACGTAGGCGGCCAGGCGCTGGCCCCACTCGGGGTCGGCGATGCCGGTGACGACCACGTCGGCCACCTCCGGGTGCTCGACGAGGCAGTCCTCGAGCTCGCGCGGGAAGACGTTCTCGCCGCCGGAGATGATCATGTCGTCATCGCGGCCGGCCACGAACAGACGGCCCTCCTCGTCGAAGTAGCCGAGGTCGCCCGAGTCCATGAGTCCGGAGTGGAAGGACTTGTTGCGGCCGTCGGTGTACCCGCCGAAGGGCATGTCGTTCACGACGTGGATGACGCCGATGTCGCCCTGGGGGACCTCGTTGCCGTCGTGGTCGAGGATCTTGACCGTCGTGCGCCACGGGACCCTGCCGGCGGTGCCGGGAGCTGCCCGCAGGTCCTTCGGGTCGGCGATCGTGATCCAACTGGTCTCGGTCGCGCCGTAGAAGTTGTAGATGGAGTCGGTGAACATGTCCATGTAGTGCAGGGCCAGATCGCCGGCGAGGGCCGAGCCGCTGGACGCGGTGATCTTCAGGCTCGACACGTCGGTGTTCTTGACGACCTGCGGGTCGGCCTTGACCATGCGCTGGAGCATGAGCGGCACGACGACCAGGACCTCGACCTTGTACTTCTCGATGTCCTGCAGCGTCTGCTCGGGATTGAAGCGACGGCGGAACACGAACGTGGGACAGGTCGACAGGCCGAAGCCCAGGTTGATCAGGCCCCAGGAGTGGAACAGCGGCGCGCCGATCGCGACGACCGAGTTGCTGCGGTACGGAATCGAGCCGAAGAACGCCAGCACGGGCTTGAGGTCGTCGGGCTCCTTGCGCTTCGCACCCTTCGGCAGGCCGGTCGTGCCGGACGTGAAGATGATCATCTCGCCGTGCTTGGCCGGCAGCGGCTGATCGCCCGACGGCTTGCCGACGGTGGACGACTCGATTGAGGGCAGGTCGCCGGGAGCGTCCGCGTCGGCCCACGCCAGCATCAGCCGGCTGCGTCGCACGTCCTCGACGAGCGGCAGGAACTCCTGGTCGAGGATGAGCAGCTCGGCGCCCTCGCGCTCGGCCAGATCGGTCAGCTGGGCGCGGCTGGACATGGTGTTGAGCAACAGGACGCGGCCACCGAGCTGCACGACCGCGATGAGCGCGATCACCAGGTAGCGGTGGTTGCGCGCCAGCACGGCGACGGAGTCGCCCGGCTGGAGCCCGCGGTCACGCAGGACCTCCGTGTACTGGTTGATCTGCGCGACGAGGTCCTCGTAGGTGATCTCGCCGGCGTCGTCCACGATCGCCACCTGCTTGGGGTAGCGCTTGGCGGCGGCGTTGACGCCGGACGGCAGACCAGGGCCCCACTTCTTGAGCTGACGGGCAGCACCGATCAACTTGTGCGGCGGCAGTGCCTTGATGACACCCATGCGCCGAAGGACCTTCATTTTGTAACCCAGATCACCCATGGACCGGAGCCTAACAGCCAAAAGGGCAGTATCCTGCCCGTTTTCACGAGTCGGCGGTCAGGCCCTTGTCACACAGCATGCGCAGCACGGACTCGACGCACTCGCCGACCCCGGTGCGGGACGTGTCGATGACCAGATCAGCGTCCTCGGGCACCTCGTAGGGCGAGTCGATCCCGGTGAAGTCCGCGATGAGACCGGCGCGCGCCTTGGCGTACAGACCCTTGCGATCGCGAGCCTCGGCGACGGCCAACGGCGTGGCCACGTGGATGACCAGGAAGGGCGACGTGGGCTCGACGCGCTCGCGCATCGCCTGGCGGGCCGACGCGAACGGCGCGATCGGCGCGCACACGGCCAGTCCGCCCACCTCGGCCACGCGTGCCGCGACCCAGGCGATGCGAGTGAGGTTGCGCTCGCGGTCCTCGCGGCCGTAGCCCAGACCCGCCGACAGCTCTTGGCGCACGTCGTCGCCGTCGAGCAGGACGGGGCGCGCGAGCCCCCGTGCCGTCACGGCCTCGACGAGCGCCCGCGCCACGGTGGACTTGCCGGCGCCGGAGAGGCCGGTGAACAGCAGGACGGCACCGCCGGACGCGGCGGAGCCCGGGTGCCGGAAGTCCAGGTAGTCGTCGACGCCGGAGGTGCGCAGCGCGAGCGCCAGCACCTCCTCGGCCGTGCTGGTCTCGCTGACGGCCGGCGCCGCGAGGTACCAGGCACGGGCCCCGGGGATCTCGTCGGCGCAGTGGCGCAGCTCGTCCATCACGGCGACGTCGGCGGCCGGGACGTCCTGGCTGGCCACGCCGATCAACGCGAGCGGCCGGCCGTCCGCGGCGCGGACGGCACGCATGACGTCGGCGGCGCTGACGCGGCCGGAGAAGAGCGCGACGACGTGATCACGCAGGTCCACGGGCACGACCAGGCGCAGGGCCCGGGCCGGCGGGTGCTCGGCGGCCTTCAGCGGACGCACCCGGCCTGCGACCCACGTGGTCCGGTCGTCACGGGGCAGCGTGTCGCCCAGCACGAGGACGGCCAGCGGCGTGTTGTCGGGATCGGTGAGGGTCAATGACCCCTGGTCGACGGCTTCGCGCGCCGCCTGGGCAGGCACGACCAGATGCGCCTCGATGGGCCAGCCCGCCGGGGCGCGGCCGGGCAGGCAGTACCCGTCGACCGGCGCGAGGAACCGGCCGAGGATCAACTCGAGCCCGTCGAGCTGAGGACCGCGCAGGACGGCGGACGCGCTCACCGGTCGGCCTCGCCGTGCGCGGCGGCGGCTCGGCGCTGGCGATTCTCGAGCATCGCGAACGCGGGGAACCCCAGCCGCAGCCGGATCACCATCCAGACCAGCGGGGCGCCGAAGAGCACCAGCACCAGGACGAGGCCCGTCGTGTCGGTGGGGACCCCGATCAGCTTGAGGCCGGACGCCAGCAGCACGAACGCCAGCGCTCGTCGCACCCACCCGCCGGGCAGGCGGGCCGACAGTCGCGCCCCGATGTAGGCGCCGGGCACCGAGCCGATGATCAACGGCAGCGAGATGGCGAGGTCGAGGTCGCCGAAGATCGCGTGGCTGATGGCCGCCGCCGCGACCAGGGGCACCGCCTGGACCAGGTCCGTGCCGACCAGCTGACTGGCCTTCAGGCCCGGGTAGAGCAGCATCAGGCCGATGATGACGAGCGATCCGGAGCCGACGGAGGTCATGCCCACCACGAGCCCGCCGACGATGCCCAGCAGCAGCGTGGGCAGGGGCCGCACGTCGCGCTCGGGCCGCGACTGCGGCAGCGGCTCGCCGCGACCGTCACGGGTGCGCGCGCGCTCGACCAGACGCAGGAAGGCGCGGACCATGAGCATCGCCGCACTGAGCAAGATGGCGACGCCCAGCGCGACCTTGATCGTCTCCTGGGCCTGCTCGGACTGCCCGAAGGCCCGCAGGATCAGGACCCCGCAGAAGGCCGCCGGGACGGATCCGGCGCACAGCCAGCCCACGAGCTTGAGGTTCACCGTGCCGCGCCGCAGGTGCACCGAGGCGCCCACCGGCTTCATCACGGCGCTGGCGACCAGATCGCTCGACACGGCGGTCAGCGGGGGCACGTTGAAGAAGAAGACCAGCATCGGCGTCATGAGCGCTCCGCCGCCCATGCCCGTCAGACCCACGACGATCCCGACGACGAAGGCGCCGGCCACCAGCGACGAGTCCATGAGGGCCGATTCTGTCACAGCGTCTCACGCCGTCACCGAGGTGCGGCGGGGCTTCGGCACGATGTTAGTGTCGAGCCGCGCCGACGGTGCGACCGCGTGGAACCCGAATCCGCACGCCATCGCAGCACCGCGGGCACCGATCGACCCGCTGGGGAGGAACCCGTCGATGACCGACACGAGCGACACGCGCCGCTATGGCCTGAGCCAGCTCGACGTGCTCGAGGCCGAGGCGATCTTCATCATCCGTGAGCTCGTCGCCGAGAACGAGCATCCCGGACTGCTGTTCTCCGGCGGCAAGGACTCCGTCGTCATGCTCAACCTCGCGGTGCGCGCCTTCGCCCCCGGGCCGATTCCCTTCCCGGTCGTGCACATCGACACCGGCCACAACTTCGACGAGGTGCTCGCGTTCCGCGATCACGTCGTCGACCAGCTGGGAGTCCGGCTGATCGTGGGGTCGGTGCAGGAGGCGATCGACGAGGGGTTCGTCCGCGAGGAGCCCAACGGCTCGCGCAACCGCATCCAGACCCCGGTCCTGATCCGCACGGCCGAGCGCCACGGCCTCTCGGCCCTGTTCGGCGGCGCCCGCCGCGACGAGGAGAAGGCCCGCGCCAAGGAGCGCGTCTTCTCCTTCCGCGACGACTTCGGCCAGTGGGACCCCAAGAACCAGCGGCCCGAGCTGTGGAACCTGTACAACGGCCGGATCCACCCGGGCGAGAGCATCCGCTGCTTCCCGCTGTCGAACTGGACCGAGCTGGACATCTGGCAGTACATCGCCCGCGAGAACATCGAGCTGCCGGACATCTACTACGCCAAGGAGCGCGAGGTCTTCCTGCGCGACGGCATGTACTTCACGATCAACCAGCACTGCCAGCCCCGTGACGACGAGGAGGTGTTCGTCGAGTCGGTCCGCTACCGCACCGTCGGCGACGCCACCTTGACCGCGGCGGTCCCCTCGACCGCCGCCACGCCGGAGGAGGTCGTGACCGAGGTCGCGGCCACGCGGATCACCGAGCGCGGCGCGACGCGCGGCGACGACAAGGTCAGTGAGGCCGCGATGGAGGATCGCAAGAAGGAGGGCTACTTCTGATGGACATCCTGCGATTCGCCACGGCCGGCTCGGTCGACGACGGCAAGAGCACGCTCATCGGACGGCTGCTGTTCGACTCCAAGTCGATCTTCACCGATCAGCTCGAGGCCGTCGAGGCCACGAGCGCCAAGCGCGGCGACGAGTACACCGACCTGGCCCTGCTGACCGACGGGCTGCGGGCCGAGCGCGAGCAGGGCATCACGATCGACGTCGCCTACCGCTACTTCTCCACGCCCAAGCGCAAGTTCATCATCGCGGACACCCCCGGGCACACTCAGTACACGCGCAACATGGTCACGGGCGCCTCGACGGCCGATCTGGCGATCATCCTGGTCGACGCGCGCAAGGGCCTGCAGGAGCAGAGCCGGCGCCACGCGACGCTTGTGTCGCTGCTGCGGGTGCCGCACATCGTGCTGGCGATCAACAAGATGGACCTGGTCGACTGGTCCGAGGACGTCTACCGCGAGATCAGCGAGGAGTTCGTCGACTTCGCGGCCCGCCTGGAGTTCACCGACGTCACCACGATCCCGGTCTCGGCCCTGACCGGCGACAACGTCGTCACCCGCTCGGCGCAGATGCCGTGGTACGACGGCCCGTCGCTGCTGCACCACCTCGAGAACGTCTACATCGCCAGTGATCGCAACCTGGTCGACGTGCGCTTCCCGGTGCAGTACGTCATCCGCCCCCAGAACGGTCAGGGCGACTACCGCGCGTTCGCCGGTCAGGTCATCAGCGGCGTCCTGCGCCCGGGCGACGAGGTCCTCATCCTGCCCAGCGGACTGCCGAGCCGGATCAAGGCCATCGACACCGCGAAGGGCGAGCTGACCGAGGCGTTCGCGCCGATGTCGGTGACCGTCCGCCTCGAGGACGAGGTCGACGTCTCCCGTGGCGACATGATCGTGCGGCCGAACAACCAGCCCACCGTCACGCAGGACCTCGACGCCATGGTGTGCTGGATGGACACCGACGCGATGAAGGTCGGCGCGAAGTACGCGATCAAGCACACGACGCGATCGGCGCGGGCGCTGGTCAAGGACATCAAGTACGAGCTCGACGTCAACACGCTGCACCGTCACCAGTCGCCGGGCAGCCTGGGCCTGAACGCGATCGGTCGCGTGGTGCTGCGGACGACGCAGCCGCTCATGGTCGATCCGTACCAGCGCAACCGCCAAGGTGGCGCGTTCATCCTGATCGACGAGGCGACCAACCGGACGGTCGGCGCCGGCACGATCACCGAGCACTGAACACTCCTCGCCATGGCGAGGAGTGCAGCGACGAGGGGGACGACCCGGCGGAGCCCTGCGGAGTCGGGAGTGAGGGCGAGCGGAGCGAGCCCGCTCGGCCCATCAGCCGAAGGTCTCGGCCTCACTGCGCTCGATGTACCCGCGCAGCCGGGTGCTGGAGGTGTGCAGCGTGTACGGGAAGTAGACGACGCGGGCGCCCACGTCCCGCATCGCCTGCTCGAGCCGCTCGCCCTTCGGCGAGCCGCGCCAGTCGTCGCCCTTGAAGATGGCGTCGAAGCTACGGTCGCGCCAGGCCACACGCTTGTCCTCGCTGCGGTCGACGATCACCTCGTCGACGAAGCGCAGGGACGCGACGATCTCGAGGCGCTCGGCCAGCGGCACGACCGGCTCACGGCCCTTGAGGCCCAGGACGTACTCGTCACTGGCCACGCCGACCACGAGCGTGCTGCAGTGCTCGCGGGACCGGCGCAGCAGGTTGAGGTGACCGATGTGGAACATGTCGAACACGCCGCTGGCGTATCCGACCTCCACGGTCTCGACGGCGCTCACCAGGCGCCCTTGCGGTTGACGACCACGGCGATCGTCTTGAGCAGGATCGAGAAGTCCATCCGCAGGTTCCAGTTGTTGACGTACATCAGGTCGAGTCGGATCGACTCGTCCCACGACAACGTGGAGCGGCCGCTGACCTGCCACAACCCGGTCATGCCCGGCTTGACGTGCAGGCGACGCCAGACCCACTGGCTGTACTGCGAGGTCTCGCTCTCGAGAGCCGGCCGCGGACCGACCAGCGCCATGTCGCCGAGCAGCACGTTGAACAGCTGGGGCAGCTCGTCCAGGGACGTCTGGCGCAGCAGGCGGCCGACCCGGGTGACGCGGGGATCCTGCGTCATCTTGAACAGGGGCCCGGAGCCGTCGTTGAGGTCGCGCAGCTCCTCGACGCGCTGGTCGGCGTCGACGACCATCGTGCGGAACTTGAAGATCGTGAACGGCACGCCGTCCTTGCCCGTGCGCTCCTGGCGGTAGATGACCGGCCCGGCGGAGTCGAGCCGGATGGCCAGCGCGATGAGCGCCATGAGCGGAGCGCCCAGGACGACCGCCAGCACGGCCATGGAGCGGTCGAAGAAGGCCTTGGTCGCCTGACCGACGAGGTGGCTGTTCGGCGGATCGAGGGCGAGTGCCAGCTGGTCGCCGACGCGCGTGGGACGGACGAACTCGACGTAGTCGTTCATGTCCGTCAGGACCAGGCACTCGACCTCGGCACGCTGCAGGCCCCAGGCCAGATGGCGCAGGGACGCGTCGCCCAGCGCCTGATCGGCGGTGATGACGACCCGCGCCCCGCGCACGGTGCGCAGCAGCTTGGGGACGTCGCGCACGACGGAGTTCACGGTGGCGCTGCCCAGCGGCAGCGTCGAGTCCCATGTGCAGCGACCGACCACGACCAGGTCGTCGCGGTCCTCCCAGCGCGCGGACAGGCGGTTGACCGCGTCGGCGGGGCCGACCAGCAGGGTCGGGACGCGCCGCATCACGGCACGGTGGACGAGCGCGGACGCGACGATCAGGACGGCCGTGACGCTCAGGACGACGACCGTGGCCCGCAGCTCGGCGGAGATGACGTCCGAGACGACGAGGGTGGCCAGGGCGCCCAGGGCGAGAACGGCCAGGAGCCGCTTCGCGGGGCGCAGCGAGCCGGCCCGCTCGTAGGCCGGCAGCGCGGCGAGACCGAACCCCAGCCAGACGGCGACACCGAGGGTGACCAGGACGAGCGTCCCGGGAGTGAGGCCGACGGCGACGCCGGCGACGACGGTTCCGAGCAGGACGACGAGATGGCCGAAGAAGCCTTGGCGGATCAAGGTGGCGACAGAGGAACGGCCGGTCGGGATGGCAGTGAGCTCGCGGTGCACGGACGGTGATCCGAAATCAGCGTCGCCAGTGATCGGCTCGACCAGTCGCAGCGGTAGGACGACATCATCGCGCCCGTCGATCGCTGAACTCATACCCACTCCCCAATGCGAACCCTCGGTGTCGAGCTGCGGACCCCTCCGCCTCACCTTGCGCTCACGTGCCGTCTCGTGTCTGCGTACCAGCCAAGAGCGTCATCACCCGGCGTCGATACGTGCCCGTGGGCCTCCCCCGCTCGACTCCCGCCACTCGATCTCCCCCGGGCCGGCTTCCCCCACCGACCAGGCACCGAGTGACGCGACACCCCTGCTTTCCCTTGAAAGTAGGGCATTCATGGCGCGTGTGTCCGGGCATTGCACAAATTCACTCTTGTTGACCACGTCACACAGAGTGACACTGTGGGTTACAGGCGAGAATCCGGCGCAATGCAGGAAATCCGGGGAGCATCCGCCCCGAATGCGGAGGTTACCTGCAAACAAGGGGCAAAAGAAAGATCACGGCTCATCTCCGAAAGACCACGTTGTCCCCTCCCGCACCACCCGTCCCGGAGATCCCGCGATGACGACGTGCGACGGCACCTTCTGACCCCGGACGACCGCGCGCAGTCCGACGCAGACGTGCTCGCCGATGTCGACGTGACCGGACACGACGGCCTCGCGACAGAGCCACACGTGGTGCCCGATGGAGATGGTGGCGCCGAAGGGGTTGATCCGCTCCCCCGTGGTCGCGTCCTCCAGCCGGTGCATGTCGTCGGTGGCGATGTAGACCCCCGCCGCCCAGAGCTGATCGCCGGCAGCGACGACCCGGCCGCCGTTGCGCGCGTCCACCACGGGCGACCGCGTGGCCACCAGGGGCCCGTGCAGGACCACGGACGAGCCCGCACCGCAGTAGACCTCACCCGCCGTGAGGATGACGCGCTGGTCGAGGAACACCGTGGCCTCGTCACCGCCGACCAACAGGGAGGTCAGCTGGTCCATCGGGGCGCCGATCACGATCACGGTGTCGCGGAAGTAGAAGGTGGTGAGCGCCTCGACCACGTGATCGGGCAGGCGGGCCCCCTCGGCCGCGTAGAGCGCATTGCCGAGGTCGTTCCACCAGGAGGGCAGCGGCCCGTCCATCCGCCGCCACTCGACCGCCTCCAGCCGATCCGGCTCGACGCCCGCGGCGACCAATCGCGCGCGGTGCTCGTCGGTCAAGGGATCGTCGGTGCGGGTCAGCTGCTGCCACGTCGTCACGGGCCTATCCTCCCGCGCCACCCGCACATCCGGGAGCACTGGGGCGCGCGCCGAGGACATCTCGGGCGTGATCGCGCCGCGGCGCCGCACTACGGCGCCGAGCTGCGCTCGGAGTTCGAACGCCGCATCTTCGACACCGAGGCGCTCGTGCGCTGGCTCGACCACCTACGGCGAGCCCTCCGTGGCCGTCCCCTGGGCCCTGCTGGCGACGGTCGGCATCGCGATCCCCGTGGTGGTGGCAGCCATCGCCTTCGCCACCGCGCCGGTCCAGGCCGAGCAGGGCTCGACCAGCCTGCGCTGAACGCACGGAACCCCGGCACCGAGGTGCCGGGGTTCCGTGTGATGAAGCGGTGGGATCAGAAGCCCATGCCGCCCATGCCACCCATGTCGCCCATGTCCGGCGCGCCGCCACCGGCAGCGGCCGGCTCGGGCTTGTCGGCCACGACGGCCTCGGTCGTGAGGAACAGCGCGGCGATGGACGCGGCGTTCTGCAGCGCCGAGCGCGTCACCTTGGCCGGGTCGATGATGCCCGAGGCGATCATGTCGACGTACTCGCCGGTGGCCGCGTTGAGGCCCAGGCCGGGCTCCAGGTTGGCGACCTTCTCCGCGACGACGCCGCCCTCGAGGCCGGCGTTGACCGCGATCTGCTTGAGCGGGGCCGAGACGGCCAGGCGCACGATGTTGGCGCCGGTGGCCTCGTCACCGGTGAGCTCGAGCTTCTCGAACACGGCCTTGCTGGCCTGGACGAGCGCGACGCCGCCACCGGCGACGATGCCCTCCTCGACGGCTGCCTTGGCGTTGCGGACGGCGTCCTCGATGCGGTGCTTGCGCTCCTTGAGCTCGACCTCCGTGGCCGCGCCGACCTTGATGACGGCCACGCCGCCGGCCAGCTTGGCGAGGCGCTCCTGGAGCTTCTCGCGGTCGTAGTCCGAGTCGCTGTTCTCGATCTCGGCCTTGATCTGGGCCACGCGACCCTGGATCTGGGCCTCGTCGCCGCCACCCTCGACGATGGTCGTCTCGTCCTTGGTGGTGACGACCTTGCGGGCGGTGCCCAGCAGCGTCAGGTCGGCGTTCTCGAGCTTGAGACCGACTTCCTCGCTGATGACCTCGCCACCGGTGAGGATCGCGATGTCGGTGAGCATGGCCTTGCGGCGGTCGCCGAAGCCGGGGGCCTTGATGGCGACCGACTTGAACGTGCCCTTGAGCTTGTTGACGATGAGCGTGGCCAGGGCCTCGCCCTCGACGTCCTCGGCGATGATCGCCAGCGGCTTGCCGGTCTGCATGACCTTCTCCAGCACCGGGACCATGTCCTTCACGGTGCTGATCTTGCTGTTGACGATGAGGATGTACGGATCCTCGAGCACGGTCTCCATGCGCTCGGGGTCGGTGACGAAGTAGCCCGACAGGTGACCCTTGTCGAACCGCATGCCCTCGGTCAGCTCGAGGTCGAGGCCGAACGTGTTCGACTCCTCGACCGTGATGACGCCTTCCTTGCCGACCTTGTCCATGGCCTCGGCGATGATCTCGCCGACCGTGGGGTCAGCGGCCGAGATGGACGCGGTGGAGGCGATCTGCTCCTTGGTCTCGACGTCCTTGGCCATGTCGAGCAGCTGGGCGCTGATGGCCTCGACGGCGGTCTCGATGCCCTTCTTCAGGCCCATCGGGTTGGCACCGGCGGCGACGTTGCGCAGGCCCTCGCGGACGAGCGCCTGAGCCAGGACGGTGGCGGTCGTGGTGCCGTCACCGGCGACGTCGTCGGTCTTCTTGGCGACTTCCTTGACGAGCTCGGCGCCGATCTTCTCGTACGGGTCCTCGAGCTCGATCTCCTTGGCGATGGAGACGCCGTCGTTCGTGATCGTGGGGGCTCCCCACTTCTTCTCGAGGACGACGTTGCGGCCCTTCGGGCCGAGGGTGACCTTCACGGCGTCGGCGAGCTGGTTCATGCCGCGCTCGAGCCCGCGCCGGGCTTCTTCGTTGAATGCGATGGACTTAGCCATGGGTGCGTGTCTCCGACAATGGGTAGAAGTGGATCTAGCACTCTCACTATACGAGTGCTAATCACCACAACTCAAGCCACCCCGCACCGGGGGCGATCCAGCCCGTCAGTGCTGAGGCTGCACGTTCTCGGCCTCGCGTCCCTTGGGACCGTCCACGACCTCCAACTCGACCGTCTGACCGTCCTCGAGGGTCTTGAAGCCGTTGATCGCGATCTTCGACCAGTGGACGAACACGTCGTCCTGGCCGTCGACGGCGATGAAGCCGTAGCCCTTGTCGGAGTTGAACCACTTGACGGTGCCATGCACCATGTGACCACCTGTTCTGCGCGAAAGGCCCGCGGCCGGACCCACTCAAGCGTATCGCCAGCAAGCCCCGCAGTGTGAATCGGATCCGGTCGTCGGCCCTACTGCCCGTGGCTCAACAGCCGCCGGCGACCGCCGGGATGATCGAGATCTGCGTGCCGTCGACCGTGCGGGTGTCCAGACCATCGGCGAAGCGGACATCTTCCTCCGCCACGTACACGTTCACGAAGCGGCGCAGCTTGCCGTCCTCGTCGACGATCCGGGCCCGGATCCCGGGGTAGGACGCCTCGAGCGACTCGATCACGGCGCTGAGGTTCTCGCCCTCGGCGCTGACCTGGGACTCGTCGTTCGTGTAGTTGCGCAAGATGGTGGGGATGCGGACGGAAACGGCCATGGGGATGCTCCTCGAGAAGGGGTGGGTCGGGCGGATCAGGCGATGCCGGCCGCGGTGAAGGCGTCGTAGGTGGGGGCGATGGTGGCGCGTGGGCCGACCGATCCGGCGACGGCGTCGAGCGTCTTGAGTCCGTGACCGGTGTTGATCACGACGGTCTCGAGCGTCGGGTCGAGCTGTCCGGTCTCGACGAGCTTCTTCAGCACGGCCACCGTGGTGCCGCCGGCGGTCTCGGTGAAGATGCCCTCCGTGCGCGCCAGCAGGACGATCGCGTCGCGGATCTGCTCGTCGTCGACCTCCTCGACCGCGCCGTCGGTGGCACGCGCGATGTCGAGCACGTAGACGCCGTCGGCGGGATTGCCGATCGCGAGGGACTTGGCGATGGTGTCGGGCTTGACCGGGCGGATCGCGTCCACGCCGTCCTTGTACGCGGTCGCGACGGGATTGCAGCCCTGCGCCTGCGCGCCGAAGATGCGGCACGGCTTGTCCTCGACCAGGCCCAGTTCGACCAGCTCGCGGAAGGCCTTGTGCACCTTGGTCAGCTGCGAGCCCGAGGCGACCGGGATGACCACCTGGTCCGGCAGCCGCCAGCCCAGCTGCTCTGCGATCTCGTAGCCGAGCGTCTTGGAGCCCTCGGCGTAGAACGGCCGGACGTTCACGTTGACGAACGCCCAGCCCGGATCCTCGCCGGCGATCTCGCTGGCGAGCTTGTTGACGTCGTCGTACGTGCCGTCGACCGCCACCAGGTTGTCCGTGAAGATCGCGGAGTTGACCTGCTTGGGCGTCTCGAGGTCGCTCGGGATGAACACGACCGTGCGGATGCCGGCCCGCGCGCCGGCCGCGGCGACGGCGTTCGCCAGGTTGCCGGTGGAGGGACAGGCGAAGACCGTGCTGCCGAACTCGCGGGCGGCACTGAGCGCACAGGCCACGACGCGGTCCTTGAAGGAGTTCGTCGGGTTGGTGCTGTCGTCCTTGACCCAGAGCTTCGTCAGACCGAGCTCGGCGGCGAGGTTGCGGGCCTCGAGCAGGCGGGTGAAGCCGGGCTCGAGGTTGGGGCTGGACTCGATGTCGTCCGGGACGGGCAGCAGCGCCTTGTAGCGCCAGATGTTCGCCGGCCCGGCCTCGATCTGCTCGCGGGTGACCGTGCCGAAGTCGTAGCCGATCTCGAGGGGTCCGAAGCACTCGTAACAGGCGTAGTGCGGGCCGAGATCGCGCGTGGCTCCGCACTCGCGACACGTCAGACAGGTGGCCCTGCCGAAGGCGCCGTCGCGCAGGGTGAGGGTCTGGTCCGGGGTCGTGAGGCTCACGAAGGCTCCATTCATCTCTCCGGGCCGAAGTTCGACCGCGGACGGAATTAGCACCTGGCCGGTGATCGGCTGGTTGCTGGGGCTTCGTCGGGCCGTGTCCCTCTGCCCCTCGGGATGAGTGGCTTCAGCGTAGGACGGCGTCTCACGATACGTCTACTCCGTCCGGATGTTGAGACGGACGGACGGTACGGCAGGAGCGGCTGCGGATCAGACCGGCACGAGGGAGTCGGCCAGCTCGCTCAGCCACGTCGCGACGGCGTCGGGGCCGTCGAGGACCACGTCCGCCAGCGGCACCAGCGCGTCCTGCTCGGCCGAGGCAGAGCACACCAAGGTGACGTCGACGCCGTCGGCACGCAGGGCGAGTCCCTCCTCGAACGCGGGGAGGTCACCGAGGTCGTCGCCCGCGTACATGACGACGTGGGGCTGGGTCGGCTCGATGGCGTGGCGCAGCGCCTGGCCCTTGTCCGAGCCCGACGCGCGCAGCTCCATGACCTGGCGTCCCGGCTCGACGTGCAGGCCGACCTCTTCGGCGAGCGCCTCGATCTGGGGTCGCAGCTCGTCGAGCAGGCCCGGCGCCACCCCACGCGTGTGCAGCGCGATGGCCAGTCCCTTGTCCTCGACGCGGATGCGCGAGGCGCCGTGCTCCTCGAGCCACGCCGGCAGGCACTCGGCGAGGTCGGAGACCCCCTGCGGGCGGGTGGGCCGGCGGACCTGGCCCGTGGCCGCGTCCCAGCGCTCGGCGCCGTACTGACCGAAGACGACGAGATGCTCCAGACCGGGGCCCTCCTCGAACCGGCCCAGGCGACGGACCTGGTCGACCGGACGGCCGGTGATGATCACGATCGCACCCAGCACGGGACCGAGACGACGCAGCGCGGCGAGCGATGTCGGATGGATGTACGCCGACTCCGGGTCCTCGACGATGGGAGCGAGGGTTCCGTCGAAGTCGAGGGCCAGCAGCATCTGCCCCGGGTCGGTCATGTCTCCATTATGGCGCGGCACGAAAGCTCAGCGGGGGCTGGCCAGCACGACGGTGAGGGACGACGACGACATGTTCGCGGTGGCGGGCATGAGCCGGACGATGCCGAGGTCCTGGCCCAGCAGCGCGGCCTCGGCCTGTCGCCCGGCCGGGTAGTAGACGGTGTCCTGCGGCACGCTGCCGCGCCAGTCCGAGACCGCCGCGACGCTCCAGCCCGCGACCCGCGCCTGGCCGGCGACTCGGGCGGCGAGGCCGCCGATGCCGATCTGGTTGTACACGCCGACCCCGATCGAGCGGGTGGCCGTGGGCTCGACGGTCGGCTCGGTCGTGGGCTTCGGCTTGGGCTTGGGCTTCTTCGTGGCCTTCGCGGTGGGCTCGGACTTCTCGGCCTTCGGCTTCTTGGTCGCCGGGGGCTCGGCGCCCGCGTCCTTCGCGGAGACCTCGGCGGAGGCCGCGGGGGCGTCGTCGCTGCGGACGACGTTGATGATGGCCACGCCGCCGAGAGCACCCAGGACGAGCCAGACCGCCGGCAGGACGATCAGCGACCACGTGGGCCGGGGGCGGCCGACGTCACGGCGATCCTCGGGGCGCTCGGACTCGGGCTGCTGCTCCACCTCAGCGGTCGGAGCCGGTGCGGCGGGCCTGACGCTGACGCTGGCGCTGCGAGCGCAGGCGACGGAGCCGCTTCACGAGCAGGGGGTCGTGCGCGAGCGCCTCCTCGGAGTCGATCAGCGCGTTGAGGATCTGGTAGTAGCGCGTGGCGGTCATGTCGAACTTGTCGCGGATCGCCTGCTCCTTGGCGCCGGCGTACTTCCACCACAGGCGCTCGAGCTCGAGCATCTCGCGGTCGCGATCGGACAATGCGCCCTCGCGGACCACCGGGTCGTGACTCTCCACCGCTGCCATGGCTCGATGGTACCGGCGGAATCACACGCTTGTCATTCGTGTCGGCGAATCGGCGCCCGGGCGCTCGTCACTCCCACGCGCGTGGACCCATTCTCATCTAGGGTGGGCCCATGGCGCCCGAGCAGACCGACTTCCTCGTGATCGCCAACCGCCTCCCCGTGGACCGCCTCGTCGGTCCCGACGGCGAGGTGGCGTGGCGCAAGTCCCCCGGCGGTCTCGTGACCGCCCTCGAACCCGTGATGAAGGTCAAGGGCGGCGCCTGGATCGGCTGGCACGGCGCGTCCGACGAGGACCTGCCCGAGTTCGTGCACGACGGACTGCGCCTCGTGCCGGTCCCGCTGTCCGAGCAGGAGGTCGAGGAGTACTACGAGGGCTTCTCGAACGGCACCCTGTGGCCGCTCTACCACGACGTCGTCGTCACCCCGGAGTATCACCGCGAGTGGTGGGACTCCTACGTCACCGTCAACCGCCGTTTCGCCGAGAAGGCCGCCTCGCTGGCCGCCCCCGGCGCGATCGTGTGGGTCCAGGACTACCAGCTCCAGCTCGTGCCCCAGATGCTGCGCGAGCTGCGACCCGACCTGCTGATCGGGTTCTTCCTGCACATCCCCTTCCCGCCGACCGAGCTGTTCCAGCAGCTGCCGTGGCGCCGCCAGATCCTCGAGGGCCTGCTCGGCGCCGACCTGGTCGGGTTCCAGATGCCCGGCGGCGCCCAGAACTTCGCCCGGCTGGTCCGCCAGCGCGTGGGTCACCGCACCGTCAAGGACACCGTCTTCCTGCCTGACGGCCGCAAGGTCATCGCCAAGGCCTACCCCATCTCGATCGACGCGCGCGGGTTCGAGCAGCTCTCGCGCACCCCCGAGGTCATCGCCCGGGCCCAGGAGATTCGCGACAGCCTCGGCAACCCGCGGCACGTCCTGATCGGCATCGACCGGCTCGACTACACGAAGGGCCTGCCCCAGCGGCTGCGTGCGTTCGGCGAGCTCGTCAGCGACGGCGTGATCGACGTCGACGATGCCGTGTTCGTCCAGGTCGCGACCCCCTCGCGCGAGCGGGTCCACCAGTACCGCGTCCTGCGCGACGACATCAACCGTCTCGTCGGGCGGATCAACGGCGACATGGGGCGCATCGGCCAGCAGCCGATCCAGTACCTGCACGCGTCGTTCCCGCGCGAGGAGATGGCGGCGATGTACCGCGCCGCCGACGTCATGGTCGTCACCCCGCTGCGCGACGGCATGAACCTCGTGGCGAAGGAGTACCTCGCCACCCGCTGGGACGACCGCGGCGCCCTGGTCCTGAGCGAGTTCGCCGGTGCGGCCGGTGAGCTCAAGCAGGCCTTCATGGTGAACCCGCACGACATCAATGGGATGAAGCAGGCCCTGCTCGACGCGATGCGAGCCAGCCCCGTCGAGCTGCGCAAGCGGATGCGCGCCCTGCGCAAGCAGGTCATGGAGAACGACATCGAGCGCTGGGCCAAGACCTTCCTCGATGAGCTCGCGGCGGTCCGCGACCCGGCACCCTCGGACGGGTGACGACGCAGCTCCCGGCGCGGGTCCGGCGCGGCTATGCCCTCGGCAGCGTCGCGACGGGCACGTTCGGCACCGTGCCGGGCCTGCTGCTCCTGCCGTACCTGACCGACACGGTCGGCGTCGGCGCGGCCCTGGCCGGAGTGCTGGTCTTCGCGCCCAAGGCGTGGGACGTCGTGCTCAACCCGATCGCGGGCCGGATCAGCGACCGCTCACGACATCCCGGCGGACGCCGCCGGCCCTTCCTCGTGCGTGCCGGCCTGACGCTGGCCGTGCTGTTCGCCGTCATGTTCGCCGGGCCCACCGAGCCGCAGGCCCTCGGCGCCGCCTGGGTGGCGCTGGCCTTCCTCGGCTGCGCGAGCGCCTACGCCTTCTTCCAGGTGCCGTACGTCGCGATGCCGGCCGAGCTGACCCTGGACTACACCGAGCGGACGCGGCTGATGACGTGGCGCGTCGTCGTCCTGGCGCTGGCGATCCTGGTCTCGGGCGCCACGGCGCCGATCGTCGCCGACGAGCTCGGCCACGGCGCGATGGGCGTGTACGTCGGCGTCGTCATCGCGATCGGCGTGCTGGGCTCGTGGTGGGGCACCCGCGGTGCCCCCGACCACCCCGGTGAGACCGCGACCGGCACGCTCACCGACCAGCTGCGGCTCGTCGGCGCCAACCCGGACTTCCGCGCCGTGCTGCTGACGTTCGTCCTGCAGGCCGCGGCCATCGGCACCGTGCTGGCCGGCGTCGCCTACGTCTCCGACCACCTGCTCGACAGCGCGGCGGCGAACACGCTGCTCTTCGTCGCGTTCGTCGGTCCGGCCCTGCTCGTCACCCCGCTGTGGGAGCGGTACGCCGCGACCCGCGGCAAGCGCTCGGGCTACGTCGTCGCCACCGGCTTCCTGATCGCCGGCATGCTCGCTCTCCTCAGCGCCCACGCCGGCTGGCTCGCCGTCACGTACGTCGCCGCGGCCCTCGTCGGCATCGGGTACGCCGGCGCCCAGGTCTTCCCGATGGCGATGCTGCCCGACGTGGCCGCCGACGACGCGCGGCGCAGCGGCGCGAATCGGGTCGGCGTGTTCACGGGCGTGTGGACCGCCGGTGAGACCCTGGGCCTGGCGCTCGGGCCGGGCATCCTCGCCCTGGCGCTGACGGCGGGGGGTTACGTCTCCTCGACCGGCGACGAGACCGTCACCCAGCCCGACAGCGCACGCCTGGCGATCGCGGTGGGGTTCTCCCTCGTCCCCGCGGCACTGACCGTGCTGAGCCTGGTGCTGCTGCGGGGATACCGCCTCGACGACCGCCTCAGGAGTGCCGATGTCGCCTGACCAGATCCTCGCCGAGCTGGCCGAGCGGCGCCGACAGGACCTGCCCACGCACGGCGGCCGGACCCTGGCCTACGTGTACGACTCGGGCCTCGCCGCTGCCGACGAGGTCGGCCGTCAGGCACTGATCATGTACGCGTCGGCGAACGGGCTGGACCCCACGGCCTTCCCCAGCCTGCTGTCGATGGAGGCGGACCTCGTGGCGTTCGCGCGCCGGCACCTGCACGCCGGGGACGAGGTCGTCGGCACCGTCACCTCCGGCGGGACGGAGTCGATCCTGCTGGCGGTCCAGACCGCCCGTGACGCGGCCGGGGTCGAGCGACCCGCGATGGTCGTGCCCAGCACGATCCATGCGGCGTTCGCCAAGGCGGCGCACTACTTCGGTGTCGAGCTCGTCGCCGTGCCCGTCGGCGCCGAGCACCGCGCCGACGTCCCCGCGATGACCGAGGCCATCGACACCCTCGGCGACCGCGTCGTCCTGGTGGCGGCGTCGACACCGTCCTACGCCCACGGCGTGATCGACCCGATCGAGGAGCTCGCCGCGGTCACCCGCGCGCGCGGACTGCGGCTGCACGTCGACGCCTGCATCGGCGGCTGGATCCTGCCCTGGACCCCGGACGCCGCCCCGTGGGACTTCGCGGTCCCCGGGGTCACGAGCCTCTCGGTCGACCTGCACAAGTACGCGTACACACCCAAGGGCGTGTCCCTGCTGCTGCACGCCGACGCCGGCCTGCGCCGGCCCCAGTTCTTCGCGTACGCCGACTGGCCCGGCTACACGATGCTCAACTCCACGATGCAGTCCACCAAGTCCGGCGGCCCCCTCGCCGCCGCGTGGGCGGTCGTCAATCTGATCGGCTCCGACGGGTACCGCGGGCTGGTCGAGCACACCCTCGCCGGCACGCGCGCGCTGGCCGACGGGATCGAGGCCATCGACCACCTGCACCTGGTCGAGCGGCCGGACACCTCCCTGGTCGCGGTCGGCACCGACGACGCCGTCGACGTCTTCACGATCAGCGACCTCATGCTCGACCGTGGCTGGTTCGTCCAACCCCAGATGCGCTTCGGCGACGAGCCGGCGAACCTGCACCTCACGATCTCGGCGGCCACCGCGGACTCCGTGCCGGAGTTCCTCACGGCCCTGCGCGAGGCCGTCGACGAGGCGGCCCTGGCCGGGCCCGTCCGGATCGACCCCGCCCTGGCGGAGGCCGCGGCGACCCTCGATCCCGACACCCCCGACGACGAGGCGTTCGACGGGCTCCTCGCCCTCGCCGGGCTCGCCGGCGGCGACGGTCAGGTCGCCGTCCCGGACCGCCTGGGACCGGTCAACGCGCTGGTCGACGTCGCTCCCCCGCGGGTGCGCGAGGCGCTCATGGTCGCCTTCCTGGACCGTCTCACGCGCTGAGCCGCCGGGACACCGCCATGACTAGGGTGACCGCGTGACCGAACCGTGGAGGACCCCCGCGACCCTGACCGGAGCGCTCGTGCGGCTCGAGGCCCTGACGGTCGACCACGCGGAGGGTCTCGCCGCCGCGGGCGACGACGACGCCGTCTTCGAGCACCTGCGCGGTTGGGACCCGATGGACGAGGACGTCGCCGCCCAGCGGATCGAGCGGACCCTCGCGAATCCCGCGCTCGTGCCGTGGGCGCAGGTCGACCTGCGCACGGGCGAGGTCGCCGGGATGACCTGCTTCTACGACGTCGACCCCGAGCTGAGGACCGTCGCGATCGGGCACACCTGGATCGGGCGGCGCTTCTGGCGCAGCGGGCTGAACACCGAGGCGAAGCTGCTGCTGCTGACGCGCGCCTTCGACGAGTTCGGCTGCGTGCGGGTCGTGTGGCACACCGACATCCGCAACCAGCGCTCGCAGGACGCGATCGCCCGGCTCGGTGCCCAGCGCGAGGGCGTCCTGCGCAAGCACAAGCTGCGCGACGACGGCTCGTGGCGTGACACCGTGACGTTCTCGATGCTCGACGAGGAGTGGCCGCCGGTCCGGAAGCGACTCCTGGCCGCGCTCGAGCGCTGAGTCAGGCCGAGGCGAGCTTGGCGTTGCGCAGGATCTTCTGCGTGGCCACGGAGAGCAGGAAGGCCGCCGCCATCGCCGAGATCGTGACGGTGAAGGCGGGGGTCGGGCCGCCGGCCCCGAAGGCGCCGTCGGCGGCGCGACCGGCGATCGACGCGCCCGTCGCGTAGCCCAGCCCCGTGGCGCCGGCCATGAAGGTCATGGCGGTGCCGATGCGCGCCGGCGGGACGATGAGGCCGGCCAGCGCGAAGGAGCTGATCAAGTACGGCGCCACGGCGAAGCCCATCACCGCGATGACCGCGACCAGCTGCGGGATGGTGTGCACGAACAGCAGCGGCAGCGCCAGCACGACCATCGCTCCGGACGCCCACAGCATGCGGGTCGCGTAGAGGATGCTGGCGGGCAGCGCGGCCAGCGACAACGCCGCCATCACGCTGCCGATGCCCAGGACGGCGTGGATCAGGCCGGCGACGTCGGGGTGACCCTGATCGGTGGCCAGCACCGTCGTGCCCGACTGGATGCTGCCGAAGAGCATGCCCATGAGGAAGACGGCGGCGGCCAGCGCCACGAAGGCCTTGGTCCACAGCGTCACGCCGTGGGTCGGCGCGTGCTCGCTGCCACGCGGCACGAGCGCGGCCGTCCGGTGCATGGCGAACGACGTGCCGAAGACCAGCAAGAGCACCGCGGCCGCGAGCAGGGCGCCCTCGGCCCCCATGAGGACACCGAGGATGCCGACCAGCGCCGGACCGAGGACGAACGAGGCCTCGTCACCCGCGCCCTCGTAGGAGAACGCCAGGTCGACGAAGCGGTCGACCTCGTCCTTGCGGATGCGGCCCTCGTTGACGCGCAGGGCCAGCACGGGGCGCCAGCGCACGCGGGCCAGCGGGCCGACCTGCGGCATGGCCAGTCCGGTGAGGGCGGCCACGACGATGAGGACGACCGAGGAGACCCCTTGGTTGGCGAAGAACACGATCGAGACCAGACCGAGGGACCCGAAGATCGACTGGACCAGGACGACCGGTCGCTGCCCGATGCGGTCGGCGAGCGCGCCGAAGAACGGGGAGCCGGCGGCGTTGGCGACCGCGAGGGCGCCGGCGGTGGCGCCGGCGATGCCGTAGCGCCCCGTCGCTTGGGCGACCAGCAGCAGCACGCCCATCTGGCTCATCGCCAGCGGGATGCGGCCGAGGAACGCCACGGTCACGAACGAGAGTCCAGCTGCGCCCCAGAGACGGCGGTAGTCAGCGATCGCGGAAGACACAACCAGCCCATGCTACCGGGCCCGCCCCACCTGCACCGCACGACGTGACTCCTAGACTCGGCCCGTGGTGGAACCGACGCTGACCCGCGCCCGCGTGGCCACGTCCGCGCTGCTGTTCACCAACGGTTTCGTGCTGGGCGCCTGGATCGTCCACATCCCCGCGATCATGGACCGCACCGACATCTCGGCGGCCACGCTCGGGACGCTGCTGCTGTGGATGGGCGTCTGCGCGTGGATCGCGATGCAGGCGGCCGGCTTCTTCGTCGACCGGACCGGCAGCGCCCGCGCCGTGGTGGTCTCGCTGCTGGTGATGTGCCTGGCCATCACCCTGCCCAGCCTGGCGACGAACGTGTGGACCCTCGCGGCCGGACTCGGCATCCTGGGCGCCGCGAACGGCATCGTCGACGTCTCCCAGAACGCGCAGGCGGTCACCGTCGAGCGTGCCTTCGGCCGGCCGATCATGTCGTCGTTCCACGCGTACTTCTCGGCCGGCGGACTGGCCGCGTCGGTCCTCGGCGGCGGGATGCTGGCGCTCGGCTGGCCCGTCCCGCTGGACTTCCTGGTCTTCGCGGTCATCGGCCTGGCCCTGGTGGCCGCCGTGCGACCCCACCTGCTCGACCACGACGTGCGCGACCGGGAGGACCGACCCGGCCGCCCCCCGTGGACCCTGCAGATCGTGCTGCTCGGAGCGCTGGCCTTCGCCCTCATGCTCGCCGAGGGCGTGGCGTACGACTGGAGCACCGTCCACCTGCGCGACGAGCTCGGCACCTCCGAGGCCCTCGCCGCCGTCGCCTACGGCGCGTTCAGCCTGACCATGTTCATCTCGCGGCTGGTCGTGGACCGGATCGTGGCGGTGACGGGCGCCGGGACGTTCGTCCGGTGGGCCTCGCTCCTGGGCGCGTGCGGCCTCGCCATCGCGATCGTCGCCCCCGTTCCCGCGATCGCCATCGCCGGCTGGGCCGTCGTCGGCATCGGCCTGGCCGGCTGCGTCCCCCAGTTCTTCTCGGCCGCAGGCAACGTCGATCCGCGTCACGGCGCCGCGATCATCGCCCGCGTCACGGGCATGGGCTACGTCGCACTGCTGAGCGGCCCCTCGGTCATCGGCCTGCTGACGCACTGGGTCCCGCTGACGACCGCCTTCCTGGTCCCCCTCGCGCTGTGTCTCGTGGCCAGTGCCCTCGCCCCTCGAGCCCTCGGGAGTCACCGATGAGCAGCCTCGACCACCTGATGGCGCCCGACTGGGCCGAGGCGATGGAGCCCGTCGCCGACCAGATCGCGGCCATGGGCGAGTTCCTGCGTGCCGAGGTCGCCGCGGGGCGCAGCTACCTGCCCGAGCCGGACGCGATCTTCCGCGCCTTCCGCACTCCCCTGGCGCAGGTGCGGGTGCTGATCACCGGACAGGACCCCTACCCCACGCCGGGACACGCGATGGGTCTGTCCTTCTCGGTCCGGCCCGACGTGCGGCCGCTGCCGCGCAGCCTGGTCAACATCTACACCGAGCTGCAGGCCGACCTCGGCATCGAGCCGGCGGCCCACGGCGACCTCTCGGCCTGGTCCGATCAGGGGGTCATGCTGCTCAACCGCGCGCTGACCGTCCGGCCGGGCGAGGCGGCGAGTCATCGGGGCAAGGGCTGGGAGCCGATCACCGATCGGGCCATCGCCGCCCTGGTCGAACGCGGCGGCCCGCTCGTGGCGATCCTGTGGGGGCGTGACGCCCAGGCGCTGGCGCCGCGGCTGGGCGACGTCCCCAGAATCGAGTCGCCGCACCCCAGCCCCTTGTCCGCCTCGCGCGGGTTCTTCGGCTCGCGCCCGTTCAGCCGTGCCGACGACGCGCTCCGCGATCAGGGTGCACAGCCGGTCGATTGGCGCCTCCCCGGCTAGGGTGGCGGCGTGAGCGAGACACGCATTCGCGACCGGGCCGTCATCATCGACCAAGGCTTCGGCGTGGTCCAGCGGTGGGGCATCCGCCTCGTCGTGATCGCGGCCGCCTTCTACGTCCTCGGCTGGGCCGTCGGCCACACCTGGGTGATCTGGTTCCCGGTCGCCCTGGCGATCCTGTTCGCCACCGTCCTCGGCCCGCCGGCCAAGGCGCTGCGCGACCGCGGGGTGCCGGCCGCCGCCGCGGCGGGACTGGTGCTGCTGGCCTTCCTGGCCGCGCTCGGATTCCTCTTCTCGATCCTCATCCCGCAGCTGATCGACGAGGCGCCCCAGATCGCCGACCGCGCCGCGAAGGGTGTCGGCGAGGTGCAGGACTGGCTCCTCAACGGCCCCCTGCCCGTGGAGTCGAACCAGATCAGCAACGCGCTCGATTCGATCGAGGACTGGCTGCGCAACAGCGCCGGCGACATCGGCAGCGGCGTCCTGTCCACGATCGGCGTCGCCACGAACGTCGTCGTCAACACCGTCCTGGTGCTGATCCTGACCTTCCTGTTCATCAAGGACGGCCACCGCTTCCTGCCCTTCGTGGAGCGCCTCGGCGGCCACCGGGTCGGCGGCCACCTGCGCGAGCTGCTCTACCGCGCATGGAACACCCTGGGCGGCTTCATCCGCACCCAGGCTCTCGTCTCGCTGATCGACGCCGTCCTGATCGGCGGCGCGCTGCTCATCGTCGGCCAGCCGCTGTGGGTGCCGCTGGCGCTCATCACCTTCATCGGCGGGTTCATCCCGATCGTGGGTGCCTTCGCCAGTGGCGCGATCGCCGTGCTGGTCACCCTCGTCACGAACTCGCCGCAGGACGCCCTGATCATCCTGGCCGTGATCGTCGCCGTGCAGCAGCTCGAGGGCAACGTCCTGTCGCCGATGCTGCAGGGCAAGAGCATGAACCTGCACCCGGCGATCGTCCTGATGGCCGTCACCGCGGGCGGTTCGATGTTCGGCATCACCGGAGCGTTCCTGGCGGTGCCCGTCACCGCCACCGTCGCCGAGATCCTGCGCTACGCCAACGAGCGGATCGACGCGGCGCTGACCGCCGGCGGCGACCCCGTGGCCCTCACCTCGACGACGCCCTCCGCCGACCCGGCGGACGATCCCGAGGCGGGGACGGGCCGCCAGGTCTGAGCGACCCGGCGGTCAGTCGAAGACGACCGTCTTCATCCCGTTGAGCAGCACGCGGTGCTCGGCGTGCGCCCGGACGGCGTGCACGAGAGCACGGGCCTCGAGGTCCTGGCCCATCGCCGCCAGCTCCGCGGCCGAGGAGCGGTGGTCGACGCGGCGGAAGTCCTGCTCGATGATCGGGCCCTCGTCGAGGTCGGCCGTGACGTAGTGCGCCGTGGCGCCGATGACCTTGACCCCGTGCCGGTGCGCCTGCTCATAGGGCCGCGCGCCCTTGAAGCTCGGCAGCAGCGAGTGGTGGATGTTGATGGCGCGGCCGTGCACGTCGCGGCACATCTGGTCGGTCAGGATCTGCATGTAGCGAGCCAGGATCAGGGCCTCGGCCTGCGTGCGATCCATCAGGTCCAGGACGAACTGCTCGGTCTCGCGCTTGGTCTCGGGCGTGACGCGGATCTGGTGGAACTCGATGCCGTGCCACTCGACGACGTCACGCCAGTCGGGGTGGTTCGACACGACGGCCACGATCTCGATCGGCAGCTGGCCCTGACGGGTGTGGAACAGCAGGTTGTTCAGGACGTGTCCCTGCTTGGAGACCATCACCACGACCCGCAGCGGGGCGGTCGCGTCGTGCAGGTCCCAGTCCATCTCGAACGGCTCGAGCACCGGCGCGAGCACCGCCCGCATCTGCTCCAGCAGAACCTCGCGTTCGGCGGCGAAGCGCACCCGCATGAAGAAGCGACGGGTGTCGGGGTCGGCGTACTGCTGGCTCTCGGTGATCGTCCAGCCGTCCTGCGCCAGCGTCGAGGCGATCGCCGCCACGATGCCCACCCGGTCGGGGCAGGCGAAGGTCAGGATGAAGTCGCTGTGCGGCTCGGGGACGTTCATGGACTGCATCGTCTCAGGTGCGCCGCCGCAGGCTGATCGGACCTCCCCGTCAGGTCGGGTCGACGAGCGTGGTCAGCAGGACGACGGCGTCCTCGAGAGCCAGCAGATCGTGGCGATGGTCGGGGATCACCAACAGGTCGCCGGTCGAGCCCTCCCAGGACTCCTCGCCCGCGGTGAGGCGCACCGACCCGGTGAGCACCTGCAGCGTCGCCTCCGCCGGGGCCTCGTGCTCGTCGAGCCGGTGGTCGGCCGCCAGGGCGATCACGGTCTGGCGCAGGTGATGGTGGCGACCCGGGTGCAGCGCCGTCGCGGTGCGACCCGCACGCGAGGCACGTGCCTGGTCGAGCAGATCGGCTCCGAGGGACTGTAGGTGCGTGGACTCCATGCTTCGAACCGTAGCCGCTCGTGGGGGTGGCGTCAGCCGAGGATGCGCCGCGCGATCCGGCGCAGGCGGCCGGGGTTGGCGGCCTTCTCGCGGGCCACCCGCTGCTGCTCGATCTGCTCGGGCGTGAGCTGGGTGTACCTCGCCATCTGCTGCTTCGCCGGATGGCCCCAGTCGCCGATGAACTCGTACGACCAGTCGCCCCACTTCGCCGCCCAGCGCAGGTCCTCGCGGTAGTAGACGTAGTTGTTCTTCTCGGTGAAGTAGCCCTTGTTGCGGCGCTTGATCGGCTTGACCGCGTCGATCGGGACGGAGTTCTTGCGGACGAAGTACGTGGCGTAGAAGGAGCCGCCGGGCGCCATGACCTTGTCGAGCCGATACATGCACAGCCGGATGTGGTTCAGCGAGACGTGGGTGAAGACCGAGTTGGCGATCGCGTAGTCGAACTTCACGCCGAAGTCGGTGTCGAAGCGATCGTTGGCCCGCAGGTTCTCGATCGGCAGCTTGGCGCGCTGCTCGTCGGTGAGCTCGTTGTCGTAGCCGGCCTGCATCACCGAGTGGTTGGCGTCGATGCCGTAGTAGTTCCCGGCGTCGAGGTAGTCGATGAAGTGGCGGCCGGCCCGGAACGAGCCGCAGCCGACGTCCATCAGCTTGTGGTGCGGCTGCAGGCCCTGTGAGATCAGGAAGTCCAGCTGGCGCTGGCCGTGGGAGTCCCAGACTCCCCCGACGAACTCGCGGTGCGCCCCTGCGGCGATCTCCTCGTCGGTGAGGACGATCCCGGAGAAGTCCGGGTTGGTCAGGTTCGCATCCAGTTCGACGCGGTGCTCGATCTGCGGCACGGGGCCCCCTCGTGGTCGGTGCGGCCCACCCTAACCGCGCGGACGTCGACTGCCCACCCCCCAGACAGCGAGATTCCACGGCTCCCGGCGGCGGCCCCCGGCGCGCCCTAGGGTGCGTCCATGCGCATCAAGCTCGGTCGCCCGGACCTGTCCGACCACGCGAGTCTCTTGGACGTCCCCGCTGCGGCTCCGGGCACGCCCTCGGTGACCTTCGCCGGGGTGTCGACCCTGGCGTTCGACGACGGCGAGTCGGCCCTGCTGATCGACGGGTTCTTCTCGCGGCCGTCACTGGTGAAGGTGGGCCTGGGCCGGATCGCGCCCGTGCCCGAGCGAATCGACGCGGCCCTCGAGCGACTCGGCCTGCTCGGGCCGACGGCACCGCGCGTCGAGGCGGTCCTGCCGGTCCACAGCCACTTCGACCACGTGCTGGACTCCGCCGAGGTCGCGCGGCGCACGGGGGCTCTCCTCGTCGGAGGCGCCTCCACCCTGCAGGTCGGCCGTGGCGCGGATCTCGACCCCGATCAGACCCGGGTCCTGACGCCGTCCACACCGACGGCGTACGGCCCGTGGACGGTCACGGCGGTGCCGTCGGCGCACTGCCCGCCGGACCGGTTCCCCGGAACCATCGACGAGCCCCTGCGCACGCCCGCGCGCGCGAAGGCGTACCGCTGCGGCGAGGCGTGGTCGCTGCTGGTCGAGCACCCCGCCACCGGGTCCACGCTCGTCCAGGGCAGCGCCGGGTTCGTGCCCGGCGCGCTCGACGACACCCGCGCCGACGTGGTGTACCTCGGCGTCGGCCAGCTCGGCGTGCTGAGCCGGGACTACATCGAGCAGTACTGGCGGCACACGGTCTCCGCCGTGGGCGCGCGATGCGTGGTGATGACGCACTGGGACGACTTCTTCCGCCCGCTCACCGAGCCGCTGCGGGCGCTGCCGTACGCAGGTGACGACCTCGACGTGACGGTGCGGGTCCTGCGCGAGCTGGCCGAGCGCGACGGGGTGCGGTTGCACCTGCCGACGCTGTGGCGACGCGAAGATCCCTGGCGCGACTGACGCCTGCTGGAGCCCCCGACAGGATTCGAACCCGCGACATCTTCTTTACAAGAGAAGCGCTCTACCGACTGAGCTACAGGGGCGTGGCGGGCGTGCCGCCCGGCTCATCCTAGCGAGACTCAGACTCGTCCGGCCTCACACCGGCGCTTGAAGTCCTCGTCGACGAGCTGGTCGTCGGGAAGCTCCGGCGTGATCGCCTCGTCGCCGTTGCCGATCTTGGTGAAGGTGGCGAGGTCGGACTGCTGGTCGTCGGCGTCGCCACCGGCGGTGAGGAAGCCGTCCAGGGCGATGGCGCAGTCCGCCGCGCCGAACTCCTGCCAGCCCATGATCGTGCCCCACTCCGGCGAGTCGGCGCCGGCGATGATGCCCTGGGTCCGCAGCACGCCGATCACACGCACCGGCCCGTCCGGGATCCTGACCTCGTAGGCGGCGCGAGTCTGCAGGGCGAGGTTCATCGACTCACCGTCGTCCGACAGGGTCCACGCACCGGTCAGGCCCGTCGCCAGCACCTCGAGACCGGGATCGAGCACGTTGCCCTTCGCGAGGGCCGAGGCCACCTCGTCGTCCTCGCCGGCATCGTCGATCATGGCGGCCAGCTCATCGGGCAGTCCGGCACCGACCTCATCGGGGGACGCCACCGCCTGGACCGCCCAGGTCCGCACGGCCGCGACCATCCGCGCGTACTCCTCGGCCGGCAGCCACTCCGGCCGCGCGGGCGGGTCGGGGAACCGCGCCTCGTCGGGCGAGGGCCAGTTCGCGACCCCGAGGTCGTCGAACGAGATCGACGTCGTCGGGGTCGGCTGGGGCTCAGGCGCGTCACCGCGATCGGAGTCGTCCGACCCCCACGTGCACGCGGCCAGCACGAAGGACACCAACACGAGCAGCAGGACCGGTCGACGCACCCGACCAGTATGCATACTGGCCCCGTGGCCCCTCCTTCCCTGACTCCCCCGTATCCCCGCCTCCTGCGCGCCACGAACCTGATCGACACGCCCTTCGCGGTGATCGACGAGGAGGCGCTGTGGGCCAACGCGAGCGACCTCGTGCGGCGGGCGCACGGCGTGCCGATCCGCCTCGCCACCAAGTCGATCCGGGTCCGCTCGATCATCAAGAACGCACTGACGCTGGACGGTTTCCGCGGCGTCATGACCTACTCCCTGGCCGAGTCCGTGTGGCTGGCCGACCACGGCGTCGACGACATCCTCCTGGCGTACCCCAGCGTCGAGCGCGAGGCGTACGCCGACCTCGTCTCGGACGAGCGCCGCCTGGCCTCGATCACGGTCATGGTCGACTCACTGGAGGCGCTCGACCTCATCGACTCCTACGCCGGGCCGGGCCACCCGCCGATCCGGGTCTGCCTCGACGTCGACGCGTCCCTGCGGGTCTTCGGCGCTCACCTGGGTGCTCACCGCTCCCCCGTGCACACCACCCGCGAGGCGAAGCGGATCGCCGCGCAGATCAGCGAGCGAGCGGGCTTCGACCTCGTCGGCCTGATGTTCTACGACGCGCAGATCGCGGGCCTGCCCGACAGCGGCGCCGCGGTCCGCATCGTCAAGCGGCGCTCCGCCGGCGAGCTGCGCCGGCGTCGCCGCCGCATCGTCAAGGCCGTGTCGAACATGACCGACCTGCAGATCGTCAACGCGGGCGGCACCGGCAGCCTCGACGTGTGGCGCGGCGACTCCTCGATCACCGAGCTGGCCGCGGGCTCGGGCCTCTTCGTGCCCACGCTGTTCGACGGCTACCGCTCCTTCACCCCGCGCCCCGCGGCCTTCTTCGCACTCTCGGTCGTGCGCAAGCCCTCGCGCGACGCCGTCACGTGCTTCGGCGGCGGGTACATCGCCTCCGGCCCGCCCGGCGACGCCCGGGTCCCCACGCCGGTGTGGCCCGAGGGCCTCGAGCTGTACGCGGCCGAGGGCGCCGGCGAGGTCCAGACGCCGTTGCACGGCAAGGTGGCCCGCTCCCTGACGATCGGCGACCGGGTCCTCTTCCGGCACGCGAAGGCCGGCGAGATGTGCGAGCGGTTCGACCGCGTGGCCCTGGTCGACCAGGCCGGCCACGCCACGATGATCCCGACCTACCGCGGCGAGGGGAAGAACTTCGGATGACCACGTGGCGCAACTGGGCGGGCAACGTCACGGCGCATCCCGCCGTGGTCGGTCGACCGGCCTCCACCGACGAGGTCGTCGCGTTCGTCCGCGAGCACCCGCAGGTCAAGGCGGTCGGCGCAGGGCACTCCTTCACGCCGATCGCGGCCACGGACGGCGCGCTGCTGCGGCTGGACGCGATGAGCCGGATCCTGCACGCCGACACGACCACGGGCCTGGTCCGCGTCCAGGCGGGCATCTCGCTGCACGACCTGAACCGGCGTCTCGACGCGCTGGGCCTCGCCCTGCCCAACCTCGGCGACGTCGACCCGCAGTCGGTCGCCGGAGCCACGTCCACCGGCACCCACGGCACCGGCGCCCGACTGTTCGGCATCGCCCGCGCGGTGGCCGCGCTGCAGCTGGTCACCGCCGAGGGCGAGGTGCTCGAGATCGACCGGGGCCACGACATGTTCGATGCCGCCCGCGTCGGCCTGGGCGCCCTCGGGATCGTCACCGAGGTCACGCTGCAGTGCGTCCCGGCGTTCCTGCTGCACGCGCGCGAGGAGCCGATGGCGTTGTCCGCGGTGCTGACCGACCTCGACCAGCTCGTCGACGGCAACGACCACTTCGAGTTCTACTTCTTCCCGCACACCGACCGGGCGCTCACCAAGCGCAACAACCGCGTGCCCGAGGGCACCCCGCGGGCCCCGCTGTCGCGCTGGCGACACACGCTCGACGACGAGTTCCTGTCGAACACGGTCTACGAGCGCATCCAGCGGATCGCCAGCCGCCGGCCCGCGCTGATCCCCCGGATCAACGCGCTCAGCGGATCGGTGCTCGGCGCCCGCGAGTACACCGACACGTCACACGAGGTCTTCATCTCGCCGCGCCGCGTGAGGTTCCGCGAGTCGGAGTTCGCGCTGCCGCGGGCTGCCGCCGCCGACGCGATCGCCGAGATGCAGCGCTGGTACGCCCGCACCGACCAGTACGTGTCGTTCCCGGTGGAGGTCCGGTTCACCGCCGCCGACGACATCTGGATGTCCACCGGCTTCGAGCGCGACACCGTCTACATCGCGGTGCACCAGTTCCACCGCACCGATCCGACGTCGTACTTCGCGGCGATGCAGGACATCTTCATCGCGCACGAGGGCCGGCCGCACTGGGGCAAGATGCACACCCTCGGCTCCGACCACTTCCGCAAGGTCTACCCGCGGTTCGACGACTTCCTCGGCGTCCGCGATCGACTCGACCCCGGCCGCAAGTTCGCCAACGACTACCTGCGGCAGGTGCTCGGCAGCTGATCCGGCTCGCTCAGGCGCGGACCTGGCTGACCGCGTAGAGCGTGATGCCGGCGGCGACGCCCGCGTTGAGCGACTCCAGCGACGACGACATCGGGATCGACACCAGCTGGTCGCAGGTCTCGCTCACGAGGCGCGAGAGGCCCTTGCCCTCGCTGCCGATGACGACCGCCAGCGGCCCGTCGGCCAGGTCCATGTCGGGCAGCGCGACGTCACCGTCGGCGGCCAGGCCGATCACCATGAGGCCGGCCTCCTGGTACGCCTTGATCTGGCGCGTCAGGTTGGTGGCGCGGGCCACCGGCACGCGCGCGGCGGCGCCGGCGGAGGTCTTCCACGCCGCCGCCGTCATGTGCGCGGCCCGGCGCTCGGGGATGACGACGCCGTGCACGCCGAAGCCGGCGGCCGAGCGCACGATGGCACCCAGGTTGCGCGGATCGGTGATGCCGTCGAGCAGGACGATCAGGGCCGGCTCGCCGCGCTCGGCGGCCAGGTCGAGCAGTTCGTCCGGATCGGCGTAGTCATACGCCTCGAGCTTCGCGGCGACGCCCTGGTGGACGGCGCCGGACGTGATCCGGTCGAGCTCGACACGGGCGACCTCGAGCAGCGGCACGTGGCGGTCGGCGGCGAGCTGGAAGATCTCGCGCACGCGGTCGTCACGGTCGATGCCCTCGGCGATCTGCAGCGCCACGACGGGCACGTTGGCCCGCAGCAGCTCGACGACCGAGTTGCGGCCGACGACCAGCTCGGGGCCCTCGTCGTTGCGGCGCTTCGGCCGGCCCGACTGACGCTTCTCGGCGGCCTGGGCCATCTTGTGCTTCTTGTGATAGGGACGATCCTCGGCACGAGGGGTCGGGCCCTTGCCCTCCAGTCCCTGACGGCGACGGCCGCCCGAACCGGCGGTGGGATTGCCCTTGCCCGTCTTCTTGATCGCACCCTTGCGCTTGCTGTTGCCGGCCATCAGTGGCCACCCTTCAGGTTCCAGCGGGTCCCCGAGGGCGTGTCCTCGAGTTCGATCCCCGCAGCAGTGAGTTGATCGCGCAGTTCGTCCGCGCGGTTCCAGTCCTTGGCGGCCTTGGCCTCGGCGCGCGCGGCCACCAGCGCATCGACGAGCTGGGCCAGCGCGTCGGCGGTCGCGGAGGACTCGCCCTGCGTCGTGGCCCAGGTGAACGGGTCGAGTCCCAGCACGTCGAGCATCGCGCGCACGGACGCCAGCGTCCGCGCCAGCTCCGGCGACGGGCCGTCGGCGACCAGCCGGTTGCCCTCGCCCACGGCGGCCTGCAGCACCGCCAGGGCGGCGGGCACGGAGAGGTCGTCGTCCATGGCCGCGGCGAACGCCTCCGGGACGTCGCCCGGCTCGCCCGCGCCGACCAGCTCGGCGGCGCGCAGGCAGAAGCCCTCGATCCGCTCGAACGCCGTGGCCGCCTCGGCCAGGGACTGCTCGCTGAACTCGATGATCGAGCGGTAGTGGGCCGCGACCAGGTAGTAGCGCAGGGCGATGGCGGGGACGCGCTTGACGACCTCGCTGACCGCCAGCGTGTTGCCGACGCTCTTGCTCATCTTGGAGTTGCCCAGGTTGAGCATCGCGTTGTGCATCCAGACGCGGGCGAACCTCTGCCCGGCGGCCCGGGACTGGGCCAGCTCGTTCTCGTGGTGCGGGAAGCGCAGGTCCAGGCCCCCGCCGTGGATGTCGAACTCGGTGCCGAGGTACTTCGCGGCCATCGCCGAGCACTCCAGGTGCCAGCCGGGCCGGCCGCGTCCCCACGGGGTCGGCCAGGACGCCGACTCGGGCTCGTCGGCCTTGCGGCCCTTCCACAGGGCGAAGTCGCGCGGATCGCGCTTGCCCTCGGCCGGGGCGTCGGGCGCCGCCTGCATGTCGTCGATGCGCTGGTTCGACAGCTCGCCGTACTCGGGCCACGATCGCACGTCGAAGTAGACGTCGCCGGAGCCGTCGGTGGCCGGGTAGGCGTGACCGCGCTCGATGAGCGTCTGGATCATCTCGATCATCTCGGGCACGTGACCGGTCGCGCGCGGCTCGTACGTGGGCGGGCGGCAGCCGAGGACCTCGTACGCGGCGTGCAGGGCGCGCTCGTTCTCGTAGGCGACCGCGAACCAGGGCTTCTCCTGCTCGCGCGCCTTGGCCAGGATCTTGTCGTCGATGTCGGTGACGTTGGCGATGATCGTGACCTCGAGGCCCGACCGCTCCAGCCAACGACGCAGCACGTCGAACACGAGCTCCTTGCGGATGTGCCCGATGTGCGGCGGACCCTGCACCGTGAGCCCGCAGTGGTAGATGCCGACCTTGCCGGGCACGACGGGGTCGAGCAGCTTCAGCTCACGGCTGGCGGAGTCGTACAGGTGCAGCGTCACGGATCAAGAGTATCGGCCTCAGCCCCGTGTCCGGACCGCGTCGATTCGCGCCGGTCCCACCACTTCCCTACCGCTGGTCACACATTTCACTTAGCCTGAGTCGGTGATCCGCCGACTCTTCCCCGTCGCGGCAGTGCTCACGGCCCTGCTGACGTCCGTCCTGATCGCGCCGGGGCTCGCCACGGCGCCGGCCGAGGCCGCCTCCCACCCGAAGCCGCAGCTCACCCGCTGGACCCCGAAGCTGGTCATCCCCGCGGGCAAGAAGGGCAAGGCCTGGCGCTCGCCGTGGGTGACGACCCCGCAGCGCAGCACCGCCCTGCTGCCCTCCTGGAACGTCAGCCGCATGCCCGACGGCACGTGGCTCAAGGTCTATGTGCGCGTCGCCGACGGCTCGAAGGTCTCGTCGTGGAAGACGGTGGCCCAGTGGCGCCACGGCCTCTCCGGCGGCAAGCGCACGACGTACGGCAAGCAGGCCGACGCCCTCGCCCAGCTCGACACGGACATCGTCCGGGCCCGCTCCGGCAAGTCGTTCACCCGCTGGCAGATCCAGGTGTCCGCCTGGCGCAAGTCCACGAAGGTGAAGTCCCCGGTCGTCCGCGCCGTCACCGGGGTGTCGTCGACCTACGTCAGCAAGACGGCCAAGACCTCGAAGACGTCGATGACCAGGACCATCGACCTCAAGGTCCCGGCGTCCTCGCAGATGATCCACCGCGGCCACTTCCCGCAGTTCGGCGGCGGCGGCGAGGCCTGGTGCTCGCCGACCTCGACCTCGATGGTGCTGCGCTACTGGGGCCTGGGCCCGTCGAAGAAGGCGACCTCGTTCGCCAAGGGCGCGGATCCGTGGGTCGACCACGCGGCTCGCTACAGCTACGACTCCTCCTACCGCGGCACCGGCACGTGGCCGTTCAACACCGCGTACGCCTCGCGCTTCGGCACCGACGCCGTCGTCCACCGCCTGGTGAACCTGCGCCCGATCGAGTCGTACATCAAGCAGGGCGTCCCGGTCATCGCCTCGGTCGCGTTCGGTCGCGGCCAGCTCACCGGTTCGCCCATCAGCTCGACACCCGGCCACCTGATGGTGGTGCGCGGGTTCACCGCGACCGGAGACGTCATCGTGAACGACCCCGCGGGACGGACGAACTCGCAGGTGCGCCGCGTGTACGACCGCGCCCAGTTCGAGCGCGCCTGGCTCAAGGGCAGCGGAGGCGTCACCTACGTCATCGCGCCGACTGCCAAGCGCCTGAAGTTCTGACCCGCGACTAGGGTGCTGACGTGAGCGTTCCCCGGGTCGGCATCGGCACCGACGTCCACCAACTCGTCGACGGTCGTCCCCTGTGGGTCGCCGGCCTGCACTGGCCCGATGCTCCCCGCGGACTCGAGGGCCACTCCGACGGCGACTGCGTCGCCCACGCGATGGTCGACGCGGTGCTCACCGCCGCGGGGCTGGGCGACATCGGCAGCCGTTTCGGCACGGCCGACCCGCGCTACGCCGGCGCCTCCGGCCTGGAGTTCCTGCGCGGGACCGCCGAGCTGGTGCGCGGGGCCGGCTTGGTCGTGGGCAACGTCAGCGTCCAGCTGATCGGCAACGAGCCGCGTCTCTCGGGACGCCGGGACGAGGCCGTGCACGTGCTCTCCGAGGCCATCGGAGCCCCGGTGTCGCTCTCGGGCACCACGACCGACGGCCTGGGCCTGACCGGACGCGGCGAGGGCATCGCCGCGATCGCCGTCGCCCTCGTCGTCTGACGGAGTCCCGCTCGACCCGGCCCTTACCCCCTCCCCCTTTCAACTTTTGGAACTGGATCCACGTCGAATCTGTCCGAAACGGTGGATCCGGTTCCAAAAGTGGAGTGCGGGGCGCCTCAGGCAGGCAGCTCGGCGACCGCGCGGTCGTCCGAGTCGTAGTACTCGGCCAGGATCTTCTGCGCCACGGCTGCGCCCGCGACGTCCAGCCGCTCGCGGCCGCCGGGCAGGCGGCCGAGCACCCGGTAGCGCGCGGTGTTCGCGGCCCAGAGCATCGCCATCGCCCACGGCGGGCGCCACGGCAGACCCAGCTCGCGCATGCTCTGGCGACCCAGGAACACGCTCAGCATGCTGAGGTTCCGCTCCGTCTTCCAGCGGCCGTGCGGCAGCGTGCCGAGCACCGAGATGATGTCCTGCGACAGCCGCGGTCCCGCCTCGGTGATCCCGGCCTGGGCCAGGACCACGTGGTAGTTCATGGCGTGGCGCTCGCGTTCGGTCTCGACCAACCACGACTCGCCGACCCCCATGAGCCACCCCACGTACTTCCACAGGTGCATCACCGCGTCGGACTCCGCAGGACTGACCGGGACGCCCAGCGCCTTGACGCCGATCAGCACCGCGCCGTCGAACAGGCCGAGCGTGCCGGCTTGGTCCGCCTGGTTGATCGGCAGGCCCCAGCGCTCGCTGTCCCACCGCGGCCCCATGGCCTGGTTGACGAGGGCGTGCATGGCGCGCACGTGCAGGGTCGTCCGCCAGCCGTCGCCGTGAGGCTCCAGGCCGCCGGGCGTCGTCACCGCGACGGCCCAGGACTGGGTCTCGGCGAGCCGCCGCTGCGTGCTGTCGCCCGTCAGCGCCCCGGTCGCCACCAACAGGTCCGGCGGGCCGCCGAACCGGTAGCCGCCGATCAACGCGAGCTGCAACAACACGTCGGCCGCATTGCGCCCGAACCGGCGGTACACGCGCGCTCCCTCGTCCACCAGGTCGCGGTCGAGCCACGGCGGGTCCTGCTCGGCCGGGCCGACGAGTTCGACCAGCGCCGGCGGGGCGGCCTCGACGGCCCCCACTCCCTGCTCGAGCGCCCGCGTGAACTGCTCCATCGTCACGCGCTCCGGATCACCGACCGGACGTCGCATGGCGGCGGCGAACCGAGCGCCGGTCTCGTCCTGCTCGTTGAAGGCGCGGCCGATCCGGTCGAGGAGCCCGTCGTCGACCTGCGAGACACCCCCGGCGTACTTGAGCACGCGGCCGAGGCGACGGCTTCGCTGCTCGGCCGAACGGAAGCGCGACGGATATGCGGACACCTGGGTCATGCCATCACCCTGACACGAGCAATTACTCGCATACAATTCGCATCATGGCCCTCCGTAAACTCCCGCGACAGCAGCGTTCTCGCGACATGGTCGACGGGATCGTCGACGCGGCTCGCGACGTGCTCGTGGCCGACGGGTACGAACGGCTCACCACCAACCGCGTGGCCGATCGCGCGGGCGTCAGTCCCGGCTCGCTCTACCAGTACTTCCCGGACAAGGCCGCGATCGTCGAGGAGGTCACGTCGCGCTACGTCGACCGGCTCGCCGAGGACGTCGTCGCCGCCTTGGTCGACCACGTCCACGACGAGCCCGAGGCGATGGCGCGGGCGACCGCCGAGGCGTTGCTGACGGCGCTGCAGCGCGACCCCACGCTGCTGCGCGTGGTCTGGCAGGACCTCCCGGCGGCGCGACACCTGGACGACCGGCTCGGCCTGGAGCGCCGGGTGCGCGACGTGTTGCGGGCCTACCTCGGCGGGCGGCTCTCGGCCCAGGACCGGCGGCGCGATCCGGCGCGGGCCTCGTGGCTCATCGTCCTGGCGGTCGAGTCGCTCGCCGTCCGCTTCGTGCTCGACGAGGATCCGCCGCTGACGCGCGAGGAGTTCGTGGACGACCTCGTCGCCCTGGGCATCGCGTGGCTGTGAGACCCCGGACATGAGAAACGCCCGGCCGGAGCCGGGCGTCTCTCATGCAGATCGAATCAGGAGGCGAGGACCTCGTCGAGACGGGTCTCGGCCTTGTCCTCGTTCGTGTTCTCAGCGAGCGCGAGCTCGGAGACGAGGATCTGGCGCGCCTTGGCCAGCATCCGCTTCTCGCCGGCCGAGAGGCCACGCTCGTGATCACGGCGCCACAGGTCGCGGACGACCTCGGCCACCTTCAGGACGTCGCCGGAGTGCAGTTTCTCCAGGTTCGCCTTGTACCGTCGGGACCAGTTGGTGGGCTCTTCGACGTGTTCGGCACGAAGGACGCTGAAGACTCGCTCCAGCCCCGCTTCGTCGACCACGTCGCGCACCCCCACCAGGTCGACATTGTCGGCCGGCACGCGCACGACCAAATCGTTCTGAGCGATGATCCGGAGAACGAGGTACGCGCGGTCCTCACCCTTGATGGTCCGGACCTCGATGTCTTCGATGACCGCAGCGCCGTGGTTCGGATACACAACGGTTTCGCCGACAGAGAAAGCCATGGAGCAAGCACCTTTCCTAGGTGACCAGAATAACAGAAGGGAACGAGTACCCTGCCTGCCTTCATCTGCGACGGTCCCCGATACCATGCCAACGTGAGCACTCGTCGCACCATCGCCACCGTCGCCCTGGCCCTGACCGCCCCGTTCGCGCTCTCCGCCTGCGGCACGAGTTTCGGCGCCCAGACCAACCAGCAGTACCAAGCCTCCGAGGGTTCCGACCTGCGCACGGGCCCGGTCCACGTCTACAACGGCCTGCTCGTCGACAACGGCGACGGCACCGCCACGTTCTCGGGTGGCCTGCTCGCCACCGAGGAGCAGACCATCGAGGCGGTCTCCATCGAGGGCGACGCGAAGAAGCTCCCCCGCCCCATCACGGTCAAGCCGAACCAGCTGCTCACGCTCGGCGCCGAGGGCGAGATCGTCGTCAAGCTGTTCGAGGTCACCGCCGGCGACTACGTCACCATCAGCTTCGCGGCCACCCCCGGCGGCGACGCCAGCATCGACGTGCCGATCGTGGCCCGCGACAGCATGTATGACAGCGTCGCCAAGCGGCCCAAGCCCGGCGCCACCGCGACGCCGCAGGAGGACGAGACCGACCCGGCCGAGCCCGAGGACCTCGGGGGCCAGGACGACACCTCGCCGGGCGCCTGACGCGACCCTGAACATCACGAACGGCCCGGGCGGATCGCCCGGGCCGTTCGTCGTTCCCACCGGTCAGGCGACCGGCAACTCCCCCGTGACGAGGTAGACGACGCGCCGCGCCATGTTCACGGCGTGGTCGCCCATGCGCTCGTAGTAGCGCCCCAGCAGCGCCAGGTCGATCGCCGTGTCGACGCCGTGCTCCCACTCGCCCTCCAGCAGGACCCGGAACAGCTCCTGGCGCAGGCGGTCCATGTCGTCGTCCTCGAACTCCAGCGCCGCCGCGGCGTCCAGATCGCGCTCGGAGACGATGCGGGCGGCCGACCCGATCATCGAGTGCGCCACCCGCGCCATGTCACGGATCAGCGGCCGGACGGGTGCGGGCACCGCCGCGGCCGGCATGCGCCGCCGCGCGATCTTGGAGATGTGGACCGCCAGGGCGCTCATACGCTGCAGGTCGGCCACCATCCGCAGCGTCGACACCAGCTGGCGCAGGTCGGTGGCGACCGGCTGCTGGGTGGCGAGCAGCACGAGGGCGCGCTCCTCGACCTCGTCGATCGACTCCTCGATGTCGCTCTCGCCGCCGATCACCCGCTCGGCGGTGGCGAGGTCGGTCTCGAGCAGGGCGGTGGTCGCATCGGCCACGGCGGTTCGGACCCGGTCGGTGATGATGACGAGCTCGTCGACGATCTGGTCGAGCTGCTCGTAGTACTGGTCGCGCATGCCTCGACGCTAGGGGCGCAGGATGAATGCCCGGCGACGTGCGGTGAACGCCCGGTGAACGGCGACGGAAACCCTGGCTGCCGGGGGCTCTCGGTGACGGGGCGGCCCCCGGGGCGGCCTACGATCGACCTCGTGGAGGTCTCCTCGATCCTGGCCGGCGCCCTGGGCATCGTGCTCGGTGCCGTCATCACCTATGTGTGGTGGCTCTCCGAGCGCTCGCAGGAGAAGGTCCCCGAGACCGCAGCCCCGGCCGTCCCGCCGGACATCGTGACCGTGCTGTCGGTCCTGCGCTCCTCTGCCCTGGTCATGGACCGAGACGAACGCGTCCTGCGCGCCTCGGCGGCCGCGATCGGCCTCGGCCTCGTCACGGACGACGACCGCCTCCGCAGCGCCGAGCTGCTCGAGCTGGTGCGCCAGGTGCGCCGCTACGGCGAGGTGCGCGAGGACGAGTTCGAGATCCGCGCTCGGCGGCGTCCTCCGGTGTACGTGCGCGCCCGGGTCGCGCCGTTGTCTCACGGGCTTGTGCTCGCGCTGGTCGAGGACCGCACCACCGAGCAGCGCGTCGAGACGCTGCGCCGCGACTTCGTCGCGAACGTCAGCCACGAGCTCAAGACGCCCATCGGCGCGATCAGCCTGCTCGCCGAGGCCGTCGGCGAGGCCCGCGACGACCCCGAGGCGGTCGAGCGGTTCTCCGCCCGGATGCAGACCGAGAGCGAACGGCTCACGCGGCTCGTCCAGCAGATCATCGACCTGTCCCGCCTGCAGGCCGACGTGGCCAGCGACGACGCCCGCATCGTCAAGGTCGGCGAGCTGGTCGCCGAGGCCGTCGAGCACTCGCACACCGACGCCGAGGCCAAGGGCATCACGATCACGCAGGAGGTCCAGCCCGACCTGCACGTGCGCGGCGACCGGGCCCAGCTGCATGCCGCCGTCAGCAACCTCGTCGAGAACGCCGTCACCTACAGCCCGGCCGGGTCGGCCGTGGCGGTCGCCGCCACCGGCGACGGCGAGGACGTCCGCATCACCGTGTCCGACCACGGGGTGGGGATCGCCCCGGAGGAGCAGGAGCGGATCTTCGAGCGCTTCTACCGGGTCGACCCGGCCCGCGCCCGCGCCACCGGCGGGACCGGCCTGGGCCTGTCGATCGTCAAGCATGTCGCCGCCAGCAATGGCGGTACCGTCGAGGTCTGGAGTGAACCCGGCCTCGGTTCGTCCTTCACGCTGGTGCTGCCGGCGCGGGACGTCGATGAAGGAGAGCACGAGTGACCAAGGTCCTGATCGTCGAGGACGAGGCCAGCTACAGCGAGGCCCTCTCGTACGTCCTGCGCAAGGAGGGCTACGACGTCGCGGTCGCCGAGACCGGCCCCGACGCGCTGACCGCCTTCGAGCGCGGCGGCGCGGACATCATCCTGCTCGACCTCATGCTGCCCGGGCTGCCGGGTACCGAGGTGTGCCGCACGATCCGCCAGAGCTCGTCGGTGCCGATCATCATGGTCAGCGCGAAGGACACCGAGATCGACAAGGTCGTCGGCCTCGAGCTGGGCGCCGACGACTACGTGACCAAGCCGTACTCCCCGCGCGAGCTGGTGGCCCGGATCCGCGCAGTGCTGCGCCGCGGTGCCGCCGAGGAGCCCGACGACGACGCCGTCATCGAGGTCGGCGCCGTCCGCATGGACATCGACCGCCACCTCGTCTCGGTGGACGGCCAGGAGGTCAAGCTGCCGCTCAAGGAGTTCGAGCTGCTCGAGTTCTTCCTGCGCAACTCCGGCCGCGTCCTGACCCGCGGTCAGCTGATCGACCGGGTGTGGGGTGCGGACTACGTCGGCGACACGAAGACGCTCGACGTCCACGTCAAGCGGCTGCGCGCGAAGATCGAGGACGACCCGGCCCACCCGACCGTCCTGACGACGGTCCGGGGGCTGGGCTACAAGTACGCCTGAGGCTCAGCGACCCTGGTTGGCCACGGCCGCGATGGCGGCCTCGGCGGCGGCGGGGTCGAGGTACCGTCCACCGCGCGTCGTCGGCTTCATGTCGTCGTCCAGGTCGTAGACCAGCGGGATGCCGGTGGGGATGTTCAGACCCACGACCTCGTCCTCGCCCAGTCCGTCCAGGTGCTTGACCAAGGCGCGGAGCGAGTTGCCGTGCGCCGTGACCAGGACCGTCTTGCCGGCCTGCAGGTCAGGCACGATCTGGTCGTACCAGTAGGGCAGCATGCGGTCGAGCACGTCGGCCAGGCACTCAGTGCGGGGCATCAGCTCGCTGGGCAGGTCGGCGTAGCGCGCATCGCCCACCTGGCTGAACTCCGAGTCGTCGGGCAGCGCCGGCGGCGGCGTCGAGTACGAGCGGCGCCAGGTCATGAACTGCTCCTCGCCGAACTCCTCGAGGGTCTCCTTCTTGTCCTTGCCCTGCAGGGCGCCGTAGTGACGCTCGTTGAGGCGCCAACTGCGCTTGACCGGGATCCAGTGACGGTCGATGCCGTTGAGGGTGATCTCGGACGTGCGGATGGCCCGTCGCAGCAGCGACGTGTGCGAGACGTCCGGCAGGATGCCCGCCTCGCTCAGCAGCTGTGGCGCGCGCAGCGCCTCCTGCACGCCCTGCTCGTTGAGGTCGACGTCGACCCATCCGGTGAAGAGGTTCAGTGCGTTCCACTCGCTGTGTCCGTGACGCAGCAGGACCAAGGTGCTCATGGAGCCCACCCTAGTGCTGGGTGGCGATGGACTGCAGGGCCCGGAGGTAGTCATCCTGGGAATGGACGCCCGCCAGCGTGTAGCGGGCCTCGACGACGACGAAGGGCGACGAGGTCGCCCCGATCGCCGCTGCTGTCGCGCGCTGGTCGTCGACCTCGGCGCGGAACTCGTCGCTCGCCAGCAGCGCGTCGGTGGTCTCGAGGTCGAGGCCGACCAGGGCGGCCCGGCTCGCCAGGACGAAGCCGTCGGCCACGTCGGTTCCCTCGAGCAGGTGCGCGCGCCACAGCTGGTGCAGCAGCTCGCGCTGCACGTCCGACCCCGACTCCGCGGCCCACGTGAGCACCCGCCAGGCATCGGTCGAGTCGGCAGGGACGACCTCGTCGAGGTTGAGTTCGATGCCGGTGATGCGGGCAGCCGCGGCGACATCCTCGGCGTCGGGTGACGCCTCGAACGCGGCGGCGCGGTAGGCGATCTCGACCGGCTCGCCGGTCAGGATCGTGTACAGGGCGGCGGCTCGCTCGAACCGGACGGCGCCGATGTAGGACCAGGCGTCCACCACGTCCGCGAACACGATGGCTTTCACGGCGACCACGCTACGTGACGGGACCGAGCGGTCAGTCCTGCGGGCGCAGGTGTCGGAAGGCGTCGAGATTGCGCGTGGACTCGCCCCGCGACTCACGCCAGCGCCACTCCTTGCGGATGCTCGACGCGAAGCCCAGCTCGAGGATCTGGTTGAACGACTCGTCGGCGTAGGACAGCACCGATCCGAGGATCCGGTCGATCTCGTCGGCGGTGATCGCCTCGAGCGGCAGCCGGCCGTCGAGGTAGATGTCGCCGGCCGAGTCCACGGCGAAGGCGACGCCGTAGAGCTTGAGGTTGCGCTCCAGCAGCCAGCGGTAGACCGCCTCGTGGTTCTCGTCGGGATGGCGCGCGACGAAGGCGTGCACGCCGAGCGCATGCGTGCCGACCTCCAGCCGGCAGGCGGTCTTGAGCTTGCGCACCCCCGGCAGCTCGACCTCGAAGACGTCGTCGCCGTGGCGCACGTACTCGAGCCCGGCCTCGTCGAGTGCTTCGACGATCACCTCGCGGACGTCGGTCATCGGGTCTCCTTCCGCGCCGCCTCGTGGTCCCGCAGGGCGGCGGCATAGACGTCGAGGGTGCGCTCCGCGGTGACGTCCCAGCCGAAGGACTCCGCATGGTGGACGGCCTTGGTGCCGGCCTCACGGCGGAACGCCGCGTCGGTCAGGTACGGCCGGATCGCCGCGGCGTAGTCGGCCGGGTCGTGGCCGTCGACGAGCGTGCCCGTGACCCCGTCGGCGACCGCCGTGGTGAGGCCGCCGACCGCGGCCGCGACCACCGGGGTGCCGCACGCCTGGGCCTCGATCGCGACGAGCCCGAACGACTCGTTGTGCGACGGCACGCACACGACGGCGGCCCGGGAGTACCACTGCGCCAGCTCGGCCTGCGTGACCGGCGCGACGAACTCGACCCGGTCGGCGATGCCGAGCTCGCGGGCCAGGTCGGTCAGCTCGGTGGGACGGTCCAGCCCGCTGCCGGACGGCCCGCCGATGATCGCGACGCGATGCGGCACGTCGAGCAGGGCGGAGGCCCGCAGGACGACGTCGGGGGCCTTGAGCGGCTGGATGCGGCCGGCGAAGACGATCAAGGGCGGCTCGTCGTCCGGCTCGGAGCGCACGAAGACGTCCAGGTCGACGCCCGGGTGCACGACGGCGACCGCCGCCGGGTCCGCGTCGTACAGGTCGATCAGCTCGCGGCGCTCCTCGGCGGTGTTGGCGATCAGCCGGTCCGCGAACCGGACGATCTCCTCCTCGCCCGCGACGCGGCCCACCGGCTCGGGGCGGTCGTTGCTCGCCAGGGCGGCGTTCTTGACCTTCGCCATCGTGTGCATCGAGTGCACGAGCGGGACGCCCCAGCGCTCGCGCAACACGGTGCCGACCTGTCCGGAGAGCCAGTAGTGCGAGTGGACGAGGTCGAAGTAGCCGGGGTCGTGGCGCGCCTCGACGCGCAGCACGTCGCGGACGAACGCGCACAGCTGACTGGGCAGCTCGTCCTTCGTCAGGCCCTCGAACGGACCGGCGGCCACGTGGTGGACCCGGATGCCGTCGCCGGCGTCGACCACGGGCGGCAGGTGGCGCGACGTGGCGCGCGTGAAGACCTCGACCTCGACGCCGTGGGCGGCCAGTTGCCTCGACAGCTCCAGCACGTACACGTTCATGCCGCCGGCGTCGCCCGTGCCGGGCTGGTCCAGCGGAGAGGTGTGCGCCGAGAGCATCGCGACACGATGGATCCCGCGAGCAGACATGCGATCCATTCTGGCACGCTGTCCCCATGCCCACAGCAGTCGTGACCGGCGCCAGCAGCGGGATCGGCGAAGCCACCGCCCGCGCCCTCTCCGCCGCCGGATACACCGTCATCGCCGTCGCGCGCCGCAGCGAGCGCATCGAGCGTCTCGCCGACGAGATCGGCGCCACGGCCGTGACCTGCGACATCACCGCGCCAGACGACGTCGCGCGGCTGGCCGAGGTCGTCGGCGACCGGCTCGACCTGCTGGTGAACAACGCCGGTGGCGCCAAGGGGATGTCGGCCGTCACCGAGGCCGACCTCGCGGACTGGCGCTGGATGTACGAGACGAACGTGCTCGGCACCGTGGCCGTGACCCAGGCGCTCGCGCCGGCCCTGATCGCCTCCGGCGGGGGCACCATCATCAACGTGGGCTCCACCGCCGGCCGGATCACGTACGAGGGCGGGGGCGGTTACACCGCCGCCAAGCACGCCCTGGCGGCCGTCACCGAGACGCTGCGCCTGGAGCTGAACGGTCAGCCGGTGCGCATCACCGAGATCGCCCCGGGCATGGTCAAGACCGAGGAGTTCAGCCTCACCCGGTTCGGCGGCGACCAAGAGCGCGCCGACGCCGTGTACACCGGCGTCGACGAGCCCCTCGAGGCGCAGGACATCGCGGACGCCATCTGCTGGGTCGCGACGCGCCCCGCGCACGTCGACATCGACCTGATGGTCATCAAGCCGGTCGCCCAGGCCGCGCAGTGGAAGGTGCACCGCCGGCCCACGTGACCCGGGCGACCGCTCGACTCAGTCGGCGGCGGGGGTGTCCGCGCTCGCACCGCTCTGCGGAGTCGCGGGCGGCGGCGTGGTCGTGCCCGTGGTCGACGGCGTCGTGGTCGCCTTGCGTGCGGCCGTCTTGCGACCGGGGGTCGCTGCGGACTTCGTGTCGGAGGCGCCCGGCGTCGCGGTGGGCGACTTCTTCGCGGTCGTCTTCTTCGCCGTGGTCGCCTTCTTGGTGGCCGTCTTCTTCGCGGCGGTCTTCTTGGCCGCGGACTTCTTCGCGGCCGTGGACGTGCCGGCCGTCGTCTTCTTCGCGGCCGCCTTCCTGGTGGTCGCCGAGCTGGTGCCGTTCGCGGACTTGGCCGGAGCCTTCTTGGCCGAGCTCTTCTTGGCCGGCGCCTTGCGTGCCGTCGTCCGGGTGGTGGGCTGCTCGTCGGTCGTGAACGTGGTGCCCGGCGTGGTCGTTCGATCCGGGACGTCCGGATCGGCCGCCGCGAGCTTCTCGGCCGCGGCCGAGGCCACGGGCGGCTCGGAGGACGGGGTGGAGTCGGCGGGGTCCATCGGCTGCGCGGCACCCGCCGGGGCGGGAGCGGCGGCAGCCGCCGAGGAGGTGGACTCCCCGCCCCGTCCGGTGGCGTTGCGGGCCTGCTTCGCGATCTCGGACCGCAGCTGGTCGACGGTCGCGCTCAGGTCGGCGATCTGCTTGGCCGTGGTGTCACGGACCTGCGCCACGTCGGACTTCACGCGGTCGATCTGCTTCGACGCGGTCTTCATCGCCCGGTCGACCTGCTTGGCAGCGGTCTTCTCGGCGGACTTGCGAGCCTTGCCGATCTCCTTCTCGGCCGACTTGCTGGCCTTGCGGATCTCCTTGGTCAGGTCACCGACCTTCTCGTGGAGCTTCTTGTCGCTCTTGTCCTTGGCCATCGCGGATCCTCTCGAGGTTCATGTCGCCGATTTCCAACACCCTACGAGGGGAACGGCCGCCGCGCCCATCGTGACGACACGGATCTGAGACATCACGAGGCGTGGACGATCAGCTGGTGCCGGCCTCGGCCCGGCCGCGCTCGACCGAGCCGTCGGGGCGCCATCCCGGAGGCCCGAGCACGTAGCCGAGCTTCTCGCGCCACGTGGCCGCCGCGCGGACGTCGGCGGCCATCTTGCGGTAGTCGCCGTACTGCAGCGTCAGCAGGTTGTGGGTCTCGACGGGGTGGGTCAGCCCGTAGCGCGGGCGGTGCAGCTCGGGCTGGAACGTGCCGAACAGGCGGTCCCAGACGATGAGGATGCCGCCGTAGTTCTTGTCCAGGTACTCCGGATCCGAGCCGTGGTGCACCCGGTGGTGCGACGGCGTGTTGAAGACCCACTCGATGGGCCGCGGCAGCTTGCCGACCATCTCGGTGTGCACGAAGAACTGGTAGATCAGGTTGGCCGCGAACGCTGCGAACAAGGTCCAGGGCGCGAAGCCCAACAACGGCAACGGCAGCCAGAAGAAGAACTCGAACCAGGGGTTCCACTTCTGCCGCAGCGCCGTACCGAAGTTCATGTACTCGCTGGAGTGGTGGGCCTGGTGTCCGGCCCAGCCGATCCGCACGCGGTGACTGAAGCGGTGGTGCCAGTAGTAACAGAAGTCCAGCGCGATGATCAGCGTCGGCCAGTACCACCCGGCCGAGGTCGACAGCTCGAACAGCGCCGCGTGGGCGAAGACGAACACGAACCCGAAGAACGTGATGACCTTGAAGGTCGTCAGGAACACGATGGAGCCGACGCCCATCGAGATCGACGTGCGCGCGTCCTTGAAGGCGTAGCCCGTGACGTTGTCGTCGTGGTCGAGCCACCGCAGGGCGGCGACCTCGATCGCGATGCTGAGCAGGAAGAACGGCACCGCGTAGGTGACCGGGTTCTTCATCGGGTCCAGGAGTTCCTCGAGCACGGGACCACGATACGGCGTCGATGTGACTACGCTCACACGCCATGGGCATCGATCCGGCCGGACAGGTCATCGTCGTCACGGGCTCCTCCAGCGGGATCGGCGCGGCCGCCGCGCGACGCCTCGCTGCACGCGGTGCGACGGTGTGCCTCCTGGCCCGGCGCGCCGACGAGCTGGAGTCCCTCGCCGCCGCCATCCGCACCGAGGGAGGGGCCGCCGAGGCGTACCCGGTCGACCTCACCGACGACGACTCCACTGCCGCCGCCGTCGAGCAGGTCCTCGGTGACCACGGCCGCATCGACGTCCTGGTGAACAACGCGGCCCGCTCGATCCGGCGCCCGATCGTCGAGTCCTTCGACCGGCTGCACGACCACGAGCGGGTCATGGCGATCAACTACTTCGCGTCCGTGCGGTTGATCCACCTCGTACTGCCCTCGATGCTGGCGCAGGGCCGCGGGCACGTGGTCGTCAGCTCGACCTTGTCGACCCAGGTGCCGATCCCTCTCTTCTCGGCCTACCTGGCCAGCAAGAGCGCCCTGGAGTCCTACATCCGGTCGCTGTCGGCCGAGCTGGGCCACGCGGGGATCACGACCTCGACGGTGCACTTCCCGATGGTGCGCACGCAGATGTCCGGCGGCACCGAGATCTACCGAGCGATGAAGATGATGACTCCCGACGAGGCGGCCCGCTGGATCGAGCGCGCCGTGGTGTCGCGCCCCTCGCGGGTCACGAGCGCATTCGGCGTCGCCAGCGAGACGTCGATGGCCCTGGCCCCGGGCATCGTCACCCGCGCGACGGCCCCGTTCTTCCGCCGGATGGATCGCAGCCTGGCTCGGCGGACCGCCGCCGGCGACGTTCCCGAGTAGCATCGGCCCCAGGCGGCCACCACCCCCGGCCGTCACCGATTCAGACCGGTCCGGAACCACCCCTCCCGGCCAGGAAGAAGGATCCATGGGCGCGCCCAGCAGCTTCGGAACCCACCACGAGCAGGTCGTGTTCTGTCACGACGAGGCCTCCGGCCTGCGGGCCATCATCGCCCTGTACTCCACCGCACTGGGCCCGGGCCTGGGTGGCACCCGCTTCTTCCCCTACGCCTCCGAGACCGACGCCCTCGCGGACGTGCTCAACCTCAGCCAGGGCATGGCCTACAAGACCGCGCTCGCCGGGCTCGACCTCGGCGGCGGCAAGGCCGTCATCATCGGCGACCCGCGCACCGACAAGTCCGAGGCCCTGCTGCGCGCCTACGGCCGCTTCGTCCAGTCGCTCAACGGGCGCTACTTCACCGCCTGCGACGTGGGCACCTACTCCACCGACATGGATGTCATCGCGCGCGAGTCCGACTTCGTCACCGGCCGGACCGTCGACCACGGCGGGGCCGGCGACTCCAGCGTCCTGACCGCCTTCGGCGTCCACCAGGGCATGCGGGCGGCGGCGCAGTTCGCCTGGGGCGACGCGTCGCTCGCGGGCAAGCGCGTCGGCGTCGCGGGTGTGGGCAAGGTCGGACGGCACCTGACCGCCCACCTGGTCGAGGAGGACGCGCGCGTCGTCGTCACCGACATCGACTCCGAGGCGGTGGCGCGTCTGGTGCAGCAGTACCCCTCGATCGAGGTCGCCGAGTCGACCGACGCCCTCATCGCAGCCGACCTCGACGTCTACGCGCCCTGCGCCCTCGGCGGTGCGCTCGACGAGAAGAGCCTCGAGACGCTGACCGCGAAGGTCGTCGCCGGCGCGGCCAACAACCAACTGGCCCACGAGGGCATCGGCAAGCTGCTCTCCGACCGGGGGATGGTCTACGCGCCCGACTACTGCGTGAACGCCGGCGGCGTGATCCAGGTGGCGGACGAGCTGGATCCGAGCGGGTTCTCGTTCGAGCGGGCGAAGGCCCGGGCGACCGGCATCTTCGACACGACCCTGTCCGTGCTGGAGCGCGCGGCGAGCGAGGACATCACGACCGCGGAGGCCGCGGACCGACAGGCCGAGCAGCGCATCCGCGAGATCGGACGACTCGGGCAGATCCGGCTCCCCTGACCGTCAGGCGGCGCTCAGCAGGAGAGCCATCCCGCCGACCGCCGAGACGCACAGGATCCCCGTGCGGGCCGCGCCGACCGACAGCCGCGGCGCGACGACCAGCCCGACCACCGTGCCGACCCCGAGCGCGGCCAGCATCTGCCACGACGGCAGCACCAGGCCGACCACCACGGCGGTGACGAGGTTCTGCACGATCAGGAACGTGTGCAGCGTGCCGCGGGTCTGCGCGGGGGTCCAGGTCGAGTTGGCGGCGTAGAGACCGACGGGTGGCCCGCCCACTCCGCCCACCACGTTCAGGCCGGCGCTCGTGATGCCCGTCGCGATGGTGCCCACCGGCCGACGTAGCCACGCCGACCGCCATCCGGACGCGAGCATCGCCACGCCGATCACGACGCCGATCCCGCCGGCGACCGCGAGCCACGTGTGGTCGAGGGGCGCCAGCGCCCAGGCGATCACCGGTGTCGCGGCGAGCGTGGGAACCAGGAGCCGCAGCGCGTCGCGCCGCTGAGCGTGGCGCCCCTCCCGCAGGAGCGGCAGCACCGACGAACAGGCCGCCAGCAGCACGACCAGGGCGACCCCCTCTGCCGGCCCGCGCACGGCGATCAGCACGGGTGCGGCGACGAGGGAGAAGCCCATCCCGGTCGTCGCCTGAGCGAAGGCTCCGACGAGGACGGCGAGCAGGACGAGGTCGCCGGACGACAGTCCGGCGAGGAGCTGATCACTCATCGGCGAGCGGGGTCGAGCCGGTAGCGGCGCTGGAACACGATCGCCACGACCATCAGTGCGGCCGGCAGCACGGTGAAGCCCCACAGCAGCGCGTTCATCGCCGAGTCGGGCTGCGTCACCTCGACGTCGGCGGTGCTGGAGATGAAGCCGCCCACGGCCAGCGCGGCCGAGTACAGGTACGGCCCGGCCGCCGTTCCCAGCGCCTCGGTGGCCGTCCAGACCCCCGTGTACGCGCCGGCCTGGGAGTCCCCCTTCTCCTCCGCGGCCGCGACGGCGTCCGGCACCATCGAGAAGGCGAACAGCTGCAGGCCGGCGAACGCGAAGCCCATGACCGCGACGACCACGACGGACACGGCGACCGCGTCCAGCCACGCGCCCAGCGCCACCGCCAGCGAACCGACGACGAAGATCAGCTGGGAGAGCAGCAGACCGCGCTGCTTCCCGATCCTGCGGGAGAGCCTCAGCCAGATCGGTCCGGCCAGGACCGCGGGAGCGAGGAAGCAGCCCATGAAAACCGCCGTCAGGCCCGCGCTGTCGAAGACGTAGCGCGTGAAGTACGGCAGCGCCGCCATGAACAGGTGGGTCGTGGTGCCGGTGAACAGGTAGGACAGGACCAGCATGCGGAAGTCGCGGTCGGCCCAGGCCACCTTCACGTCCGCGATCGTCGAGTGCCCGGCGGACTCGGCCGGTGCCCGGAAGCCGCACGCGTCGGTCAGCCGGCGCACGCCCAGGATCGCCACGAGGGCCGACACCACCATCACGACGGCCAGGACGGCGGCCATCGTCGTGTAGTCGCCGCGCTGCTCGCTGGACACGAGCGCGGGCGCGGCGACGCCGGCGCCCAGCAGTCCGACCGTCAGGAACAGCATCCGGAACATGAAGACGCGGGTGCGCTCGTGGTAGCCGATCCGCAGGTCGGACGGGGTGGTCAGGTAAGGCACCTGGAACATCGCGAACAGCAGGTTGCCGACGATGTACCAACCGCCGACCCATGCGGCGGCGGGTGCGCCCTCGAGCGAGGACGGGACCGTGAACATCGCCACCATCGCCAGGCCGAGGGCCACGCCCCCGGTCATCATGCGGCGCCGGTGTCCGAGGGCTCGTGCCTGGCGGTCCGAGCGCGAGCCGATCATCGGGTGGATGACGACGTCGATGATCTTCGGCAGCAGCAGGGTCAGACCGGCGAGAGCGGCGGCGACCCCGAGGATGTCGGTCAGGAAGTACAGCAGCAGCAGGCCGGGCACCGTGACCCAGACGCCCATGCCGAACGAGCCGGAGGCGTAAGCGGACAGGGCGCCGACGGGCGCGCGGGTCGACTCGTCGATGGGCGCGTCCTCACGGGCACTCATCGGACGCCCGCCGTTCCCCGGTGACGTGCGACGACGCCGGCGGCGAGCTCGGCACCGTCGAACGCGCCGGCGGCGGCGCGGCCGGCGAGGGTGCGGCGGACGATCCCGTCGGTGATCTGCGGCAGGTGCCGGGACAGGAAGAACTCCACCGCTCCCCTGCCCGTGGTGGTGATGTCGCGGCGGGCCCGAGCCGACAGCGCCGCGAGGTGGATCGCGTCGACGACGCCCTCGAGGGACTCGTAGCTGCTCATGCCCTCCAGGGACAGCCCCGCCTCGCGGGTGGAGTCGTGGATGGGGCTGCGGACGGCGGACGGATAGACGCAGGTGACCCCCACGTGCGTGCCCAGCTCGAGTCGCAGGGCATCGGCGTAGGCGACCATCGCGCGCTTGGAGGCGCCGTAGGCCGCCGCCAACGGCAACTGCATGACGGCCATGCGCGAGGTGACCATGACGACGCGGCCGCGGGAGGCGACGAGCGCGTCCACGCACGCCGCCGTGATCCGCCACGTGCCGACCAGGTTGATCTCGAGCTGACGACGGACCTCGTCGCCGGGCGCGAGCTCGGCCGGGGCCGGCCCGCCGATGCCCGCGTTGTTGACCAGCACGTCGAGACCGCCGAGCAGGTCGATGGCCCGGGCGACGCCGGATGCGGCCGAGTCGTCGTCGGTGATGTCGCACGCGACGACCTCGAAGGGCTCGTCCCCCGCCGGGGCGATGTCGAGGCCGACCACGACGGCCCCCTCGGAGACGAGACGGCGGCCGAGCTCGCGGCCGAGCGTCCCGGACGCGCCGGTGATGAGGACGCGGCGCCCGGCGGCGGGCCGGCGGGGCGTCAGGAGCGAGAGCTTCATGCGGGGACCTCCTGGGAGACGGGACGGAAGGTGACGGCGCCGCGAGCGACGCGGGCGGTGCCGGCAGCGATCTCCTTCGGCACGGCAGCGACGTACTCGTCGAAGTCGATGCGCATCATGGGCCGCTTGTGCCCCCATCGGGCGAAGGCGGCGGCGTACGTCGACTCCACGACCGCTCGCTGCTCCTCCGGCGCGGGCAGGCCGTAGCGGCCGCCGAGGTGCGCCGCGACGAGCTTGCCCTGTGCCTCGACCACGGGCAGCGCGGCGCCCGTCGACTGCATGAGTCCCACGAACGCGAGACCGGGATCGTCGAGATGGAACACCCGCTGGTAGAGCGGCAGTCGCTCCGGGTCGGCGCCGATCCACCGCTCACCCAGGAACGGGATCGTGACGCGATAGCCGGTCGCCCACACGATGACGTCGACCTCGTCGGACGTGCCGTCCGTGAAGTGGACGCGCGACCCCTCGAAGCGCGCGATACCGGGCCGCGCGACGACCTCGCCGTGCGTGACGCGGTGCAGGATCGTGTCGCTGATCGTCGGGTGATTCTGGAACAGGCCGCCCGCAGGGGCAGGGAGGCCGTACGACTGCGGCGTGCCCACGGCGACCCTCAGCATCGTCTCGGCGACCTTCTGGCGAACCCGCCACGGCAGCGCCGACAACAGGGCGCCGGTCGCGTCGGCGGGCCGGCCGAAGAGGTACTTCGGCACGATGTGGACGCCGTGGCGCGCCGACAGCAGCACCGGGCCGCTGCCCACGTACGAGGCGTCGACCGCGATGTCCATCGCGGAGTTGCCCATCCCGACGACCATGACGCGTCGACCCGCGAACTGCGAGGCGCTGCGGTAGTCGTGCGCGTGCATCTGCTCGCCGTCGAACGTCCCGGGGTACTGCGGCTCGGGCCAGCGCGGGTCCCAGTTGTGGCCGTTCGCGACGACGACCGCGTCGAAGGTCTCGGCGGTCTCGACGCCGCCCGTGCGGGAGACGACGGCCCAGCCGGTGTCGGTGCGGTCGACCGAGACGACCTCGGTCCCGAACCGGATCCGCTCGGTGACGCCGAAGCGCTCGGCATAGTCCGCGAGGTAGCCCGCGATCATCGCGGCGGACGGGTAGTCGGGCCAGTCGGCCGGCATCGGGAAGTCCGCGAACTCGGTGCGGCCCTTGCTCGTGTTGAGGTGCAACGAGTCGTAGGCCGGCGACAGGCCGCTGGCGTTCCCCTGGACCCACAGGCCGCCGGGCCGGTCGCCCAGTTCGAGGACGGTGACGTCCAGGCCCTCGTCCAGCAGTGACTTGGCGGTCGTCAGACCGGCGGCGCCGGCGCCGACAACGGCGACATGAGCAGGCATGGGGGTGATTCCTTCGTGTGACGTACGTCTCGACGCCGGTCATTCAATCGCATGATGGAGAAGAGCGCAAGCAACTCTCACCAGGAGAAACCGAATCCATCAACTGATGGAGTCATGGCGTAGGGTGACGGCATGAGCGAGCAGCAGTCGAGCCGTGACCGCATCCTGGCCGCCGCCTCGCGGCTGTTCGCCGAGCGCGGGTACGACGCCACCAGCACGCGTGCGATCGCCGAGGCCGTCGGCCTCAACATCGCCACGGTGGCCTATCACGTGGGCGGCAAGAGCGACCTCTACCGCGAGGTCATGCGCGAGGCGCACATCGCCCAGCGTGACTCCGTCGAGCAGGCGCTGACCACCCTCCCCGACACCGAGGCGACGCCCGAGGCGGCGCGCGCCGGACTGCACGCGTTCATCGACGCGTACCTGAGCTTCTGCGTGGCCCACCCCGACGTCCCCGCGCTGTGGATGCGACGCTGGCTCGCCGAGGGCGAGATGCTGTCCGAGCTCGAGACCGAGTTCACCGGCCCGCTCGTCGAGCGGGTCGCCGGTCGCGTCCGCGCGCTGCTCGAGAGCGCCCACGTCACGACGGACGCCGACCTGGACCTGCTCGTCTACACGATCGTGTGGACGACCCACGCCTTCAGCCGGGCCGGCGTGGTCGACCCGACGGGTACCCGGGCCCAGCCCACGGATCACCCGACATTCGAGCGATTCCGGCGCCACCTGCACGACCTCGTCGACGGCGCCCTCTCCCTGCCCGTCGCCTGATCCGCGTCACACGACACGGACCGGACTGAGCGCGATTTCGCTAGACAGTTTAACCTTCTAGCGTGAATCGCCGCGCGCAACGCACCTTTCCCCTGGCTCATCTCGTGGGCCCCAAGCGATCGATCGTGGTCGTGCTGCTCGGCTTCGTGGTCGCCGGCCTGATCATGGCGTTCGCGCCCGATCCGACCACCGGCTCGGAGGCCGGCTCGAACCTGCCGGACTCCGCGGAGTCGGCCCGGGCCCAGGCCGCGCTGAAGAAGCTGCCGAATGCGGACGAGGCGCCGGCCATCGTCGTCTACTCCAAGGACGGCGGACTCGACGGGCGTGACCTGGCGGCGATCGCCGAACGCTCGCGCGCCATCTCGTCCGAGCTCGGCGTCGAGGTCAGCCCGCCGGTGCCCGCCGAGGACCAGTCCGCCGCACTCGTCGCCGTGCCGTTCGAGACGGGCCTGGAGTCCGACGAGAACAAGGACCGGGTCAAGGAGCTGCGCGACCTCGCGAAGCAGGACCTGCCCGACGGCGTGAAGGCCCAGGCCACGGGCGCACCGGCCGTCCAGGCCGACCTCGGTGCCGTGTTCGCCGGTGCCGACGTGCGCCTGCTGGCCGTCACCGCCGCGGTCGTGGCCATCCTGCTCATCGTCACGTACCGCAGCCCGTGGCTGTGGCTCGTGCCGCTGACCATCATCGGCATCGGCGACCGGGTGGCCGCCCGCGCGCTCGAGGGCGTCTCCGGCGCGTTCGACGTGGGCATCGACGGCTCCATCACCGGCATCACGTCGGTCCTGGTCTTCGGCGCCGGCACCAACTACGCCCTGTTGCTGATCGCCCGCTATCGCGAGGAGCTGCGCCGCCACTCGTCGCGGCACGAGGCCATGCGCACCGCCGTCGGCGGCGCGGCGCCGGCCATCCTGTCCAGCTCGGGCACCGTGGTCCTCGCGCTGCTGTCGCTGCTGATCGCCGACTCGCCGTTCGTCAGCGCGATCGGCTGGTCCGGTGCGCTCGGCATCGCGGTCGCCGTGGCGTTCGCCCTGCTCGTGCTGCCCTCGGCCATGGTCATCCCGGGTCGCTGGCTGTTCTGGCCGTTCGTCCCGCGCGAGGGCGACGCCGACCCGTCCGAGAAGGGCTGGTGGTTCCGCGTCGGCACGGCGGTCACCTCCAGGCCGTGGCCGACCACGATCGCGGCCCTCGCGGTGCTGACGGCCATGGCCGCGGGCCTGCTGGGCCTCAACACGGGCCTGGGCCAGAGCGAGCAGTTCCTCGACACCCCGGAGTCGATCACCGCCCAGGAGACGCTGCAGGACAACTTCGCCGCCGGCATCTCCTCGCCGACCACGGTGGTCACCTCACCGGACAAGGTCGAGTCCGTCGTGGCCGCGGCGAACCAGGTCGAGGGCGTCGAGAGCGCCCGGCCCGCGAACGCGACGGACGACCTCGCCGAGGTGCAGGTCGTGCTCTCGGTCGAGCCCGAGAGTGAGAAGGCCCTGACCACGATCGAAGACCTTCGCACGGCCGTGCACGACGCCGATCCGGACTCGCTCGTGGGTGGCACCGACGCGCAGGCCCTGGACGAGAACCAGACGGCGTCCGACGACCGCCGGCGCGTCATCCCGATCGTGCTCGCCATCGTGCTGGTCATGCTGCTGGTGCTGCTGCGCTCGGTCGTGGCCGCGGTCCTGCTGTGCGCGACGACCGTGCTGTCCTACCTGTCCGCCCTGGGCGTCGGCTGGGTGCTGTTCGATCGGGTGCTCGGCTGGTCGGCGATGGACGTCAGCACACCGCTGCTCGCGTTCATCTTCCTGGTCGCGCTGGGCGTGGACTACAACATCTTCCTGACGGCGCGAGCGCGCGAGGAGATGGTCGTGACGGGCGACGCGACGGCCTCGATCGTCAAGGCGCTCGCCGTCACGGGCGGCGTCATCACGAGCGCCGGCATCCTGCTGGCCGCCGTGTTCGCCGTCCTGGGCGTGCTGCCGCTCGTGCTGCTGGCGCAGCTCGGCGTCATCGTCGGATTCGGCGTGCTGCTGGACACCGTGCTGGTGCGTGGCGTCGCGACACCGGCCATCGTGGCGCTGTGCGGCCGCTGGTTCTGGTGGCCCAGCAAGCTCTCGCGATGACGAAAGGCTCCGGCGGTCGGTGAGACCGACCGCCGGAGCCGTCCGGGCACCACGGTGCCCTACAGGTGTCGCTTCAGTGGAGTCCGTCGTCAGACGACGGAAGGAGACATCGCCCAGCCGCTCAACTGGCGGCCGGGCCTCCCAGTTCCTTGGCGAGATCTACGTACTGGTCCGGGATCGGGTCACCGGACTCTCCGTGAAGCTCTCGGGCCAGATCATTGAAATCGGTGTCCAATGTCCGGTACTTGAGATCGCGAGCGACCTTGGTCTGCTTCGCTTTCGCACGGCCGCGGCCCATGGGCTCGACCCCCTCGCACTCAGTGGTTCACAATGTCGTGCTCCCAAGCGTACCGAAACGTTCCCAGAAAGCATGCAGGGCCCCCGGTTCGGCGGGTTCGCGAACCGGTATTGCAGCGAATATTTCAGATGAGAGTGACCGAACCGCCCGGTCCGTGCTCGTCGGCGGCGCCGACCTCGCCCGCGATCCAGGCGTCGACGCCGTGCTCGGCCAGCAGGGAGACGGCCGCGTCGGCGGCGTCGGGGGCCACGATCGCGACCATGCCGACGCCCATGTTCAGGGCCTGGTCCAGATCGGCCTGGGCGACGCCGCCCAGCTCGCCGACCAGGGAGAAGACCGGAGCCGGGGTCCAGGACGAGCGGTCGAGCCGGACCGACACCGAGTCGGGCAGCACGCGCTCGAGGTTGGCCGCCAGGCCTCCCCCGGTGATGTGCGACATCGCGTGCACCTCGACGGCATCGGCCAGGGCCAGGCACGGCTTGGTGTACAGCCGCGTGGGCGTGAGGAGCTCCTCGCCCAGCGTGCGGCCGAACTCGGGAACCTCACGGTCGAGCTTCCAGCCGGCGATGTCGAAGAAGACGTGGCGCACGAGCGAGTAACCGTTCGAGTGCAGTCCGGAGGACGCCATGGCGATGACGACGTCGCCCTCGCGCACGAGGTCGGCGCCCAGCAGGCGGTCGGCCTCGACGACTCCCGTCGTGGAGCCGGCGATGTCGTACTCGTCGGGGGCCAGCAGGCCGGGGTGCTCGGCGGTCTCGCCGCCCAGCAGCGCGGTGCCCGTCTCGGCACACGCCTCGGCGATGCCCTTGACGATGTCGGCGATGCGCTCGGGCACGACCTTGCCGGTCGCGATGTAGTCGGTGAGGAACAGCGGCTCGGCGCCACAGACCACGAGGTCGTCGACCAGCATGCCGACGAGGTCGAAGCCGATCGTGTCGTGCCGGTCCATGGCCTGGGCGATGGCGACCTTGGTGCCGACGCCGTCGGCGCTGGTGGCCAGCAGCGGCCGCGTGTACGACTTGAGCGCCGAGGCGTCGAACAGCCCGGCGAAGCCGCCGATGCCGCCCACGACCTCCGGACGCGTCGCGCGGGCGACCCACTGCTTCATGAGCTCGACGGCGCGGTCGCCCGCTTCGATCGAGACTCCGGCGGAGGCGTACGAGGTCACTGGATCACCTTCAAGGGCTCGGTCCCGTTGGCCGGCAGCTCCAGGAGGTGCTTGCCGATGAGGTCGTCGTCGGGCAGCTCGATCGGGTAGACCCCGTCGAAGCAGGCCCGGCAGAGGTTGTCCCCCGGGACGTTGGTCGCCTCGATCAGATCGTCGAGCTCGACGTAGGACAGGCTGTCGGCGCCGATGGAGCGGCGGATCTCGTCGACGCTCAGGCCGGTGGCGATCAGCTCGGCGCGCGAGGCGAAGTCGATGCCGTAGAAGCACGGCCACTTCACCGGCGGGCTGGAGATCCGCACGTGGACCTCGGCCGCGCCGAACTCGCGCAGCATCCGCACGAGCGCGCGCTGGGTGTTGCCGCGGACGATCGAGTCGTCGACGACCACGAGGCGCTTGCCGGCGATGACGTCGCGCAGCGGGTTGAGCTTGAGCCGGATGCCGAGCTGGCGGATCGTCTGGGAGGGCTGGATGAAGGTGCGTCCGACGTAGGAGTTCTTGACCAGGCCGTGACCGAACGGGATGCCGCTCTCCTCGGCGTACCCGATGGCCGCCGGGGTGCCCGACTCCGGCACCGGGATGACCAGGTCGGCCTCGACCGGTGCGGTGCGCGCCAGCTTGCGGCCGATGCGCTCGCGCACGCTGAACACGCGCTGCTCGCTGATGGTGGTGTCGGGGCGCGCCAGGTAGACGTACTCGAAGATGCAGCCCTTGGGCGCGGCCTCGGCGAACCGGCTGCTGCGCAGGCCGTCCTGGTCGATGGCGACGAACTCGCCGGGCTCGATCTCGCGGATGTAGGAGGCGCCGACGATGTCGAGGGCGGCGGTCTCGCTGGCGATGACCCAGCCGCGCTCCAGCCGGCCGAGCACCAGCGGGCGGATCCCCTGCGGGTCGCGGGCGCCGTACAGCGTGGTCTCGTCCATGAACACGAGCGAGAAGGCGCCGCGCACCTTCGGCAGGACCTCGAGCGCGGCGTCCTCGACCGAGCGGTCGCGGTAGGACGCGAACAGCGAGGCCATGACGGAGGTGTCGGTCGTGGCGGTCTCGGCCTGAGCGGACTTCGGATCGCCCGCCGTGCGCTCGCGCAGCAGTTGGACGAGCTCGTGGGTGTTGGTCAGGTTGCCGTTGTGGCCCAGCGCGACCGACCCCTGCGCCGTGGGGCGGAACGTCGGCTGTGCGTTCTGCCAGACGCTGGCGCCGGTGGTGGAGTAGCGCGCGTGGCCGATCGCGACCTCGCCCTGCAGGGACTCCAGGGTGGCCTCGTCGAAGACCTGGGAGACGAGTCCCATGTCCTTGTAGACCAGGATCTGGCGGCCGTTGCTGACCGCGATGCCGGCCGACTCCTGCCCGCGGTGCTGCAGGGCATAGAGGCCGAAGTACGTCAGTTTCGCGACTTCCTCGCCGGGGGCCCAGACACCGAAGACACCACAGGCGTCCTGGGGTCCGGCATCGGCGGGGTCGAGCTCGTGGGTCAGGAGACCATCTCCGCGGGGCACGGCTCCAGTCTAGCGGCCACCGGTGGGTGCCATGACCACCACGGGAAGGTGCGAGAAAGGCCACAAACAGTCACGGCTGCTTGGAACTCTTCCGCTCGGGACGGATGCGCACTACGGTGTGAGCCACTTCACAACGCACCGACTCGTCATCGCCCCTCAGGAGCTTCCATGACCGACGCCACGTTCATCGCCGACCACGCCCGCGCCGCAGCGGAGGCCGCCCCCGACGACACGGGCTGGATCTACGAGGGTCGCGAGTGGACGTGGGGCCAGGTCTGGGAGTCGGTGCGCCGCACCGCCGGCGCGTTGAGGGCCGAGGGTGTCGGCCAGGGCGACCACATCGCGGTGGTCGACAAGAACAACCCGGCGATCCTGCAGCTGGTGCTCGGCGCGAGCCTGCTCGGCGCCGCCACCGCGATCGTCAACTGGCGCCTCGCCGGCGACGAGCTGGACTACACGATCAACGACTCGGGCGCCAAGGTGCTCTTCGTCGGCGCCGAGCTGCTCGACCAGGTCGACGTCGTCCGCGACAAGCTCACGACGGTCGAGAGGATCATCGTCATGGGCGGCGACGCCGACGAGTTCGAGGCGTGGCAGGCCGCCGGCGAGCCGCTCGACCAGGCGCCCGGAACGAGCGCCGACGATCCCGTCGTCGTCATGTACAGCTCCGGCACGACCGGGCGGCCCAAGGGCGTCCTGCTGACGCAGCGCAACCTCGTCGCCCACACCGAGAACGCCGACGCCGGCGTCGAGTACCCCGAGGGCTCGAAGATGCTCGTGGCGATGCCGATGTTCCACGTCGGCGGCACGTCCTACGCCATGTTCGGGATCAAGAACCGCGTGCCGGGATACATCATCCGCGATGTCGAGCCGACGGCACTCGCCGGCGCGATGATGTCCGGCGTCACCCACGCGTTCCTCGTGCCCGCCGTCGTGGCGATGCTGCTGCAGGCCGGCGACGATGCGATGAAGCTGTTCAGCGGGTTGCGTGCCTTCTCCTACGGCGCGGCCCCGATGCCCCAGACGATCCTGCGCGGCGCGCAGCAGCACTGGCCCGAGACGGCGTTCTACCAGGTGTACGGCCTGACCGAGTTCTGCGGCGTGGTGACGATGCTGCACGACGACGAGCACCGCGACCTCGAGCACCCCGAGCGACTGCTCTCGGCCGGCAAGCCCATCCCGGGCGTCGAGGCACGCGTCGTCGACCCGGCCACCCTGCAGGACGCGGCTCCCGGCGAGGCCGGCGAGCTGTGGTTCCGCACCGCGCAGGCCACCCCCGGCTACCACGGCCGGCCGGACGCCACGGCCGAGCTCTACGCCGGCGACGGCTGGGTCCGCACCGGCGACATCGGCCGGATCGACGCCGACGGCTACGTCTACGTCGAGGACCGGATCAAGGACATGATCATCACCGGCGGCGAGAACGTCTACTCGCCGGAGGTCGAGCGCGTCCTGTCCGAGCACCCCGACCTGCTCGAGGTCGCCATCATCGGCGTCCCGGACGAGACCTGGGGTGAGTCGGTCAAGGCCGTGGTGGCGCTGCGTGAGGGCGCCCACGCGACCGAGGCGGAGATCATCGCCTGGGCGCGCGAGCACCTCGCGCACTACAAGGTGCCGCGCACGATCGACGTCGTCGAGATGCTGCCCCGCAACCCCTCGGGCAAGATCCTCAAGCGCGACCTGCGCAAGCCCTACTGGGCCGGTGGCCGCCAGGTCTGAGCCGTCGCGGTCAGGAGACCGACTCGATGACGACGTCCTTGGCGGGGGCGACGCCGTCCGGGCCGTTGCCGTCCTTCTCGATGGCCTGCGCGACCTTCAGGCCGGCGGCGTCGACCTTGCCGAAGACCGTGTACTGCGGGGGGAGATCGGCGTCGGCCAGCACGATGAAGAACTGCGAGCCGTTCGTGGCGGGCTGCCCGGTGTTGGCCATCGCCAGCGTGCCGGCCGGGTAGGTCTCGTCGCCGCTGAGCTCGTCGTCGAAGCGGTAGCCCGGTCCTCCGGTGCCCGTCGCGGAGGGATCGCCGCACTGCAGCACGAATCCGGGGACGAGGCGGTGGCACTTCGTGCCGTCGAAGTAGCCCTGCTCCGCGAGAGAGACGAAGGAGCTGACCGTGCAGGGCGCCGCGTCGGGCGTCAGTGTCAGCTTCATGTCCCCGCGGTTCGTGGCGACCGTGAGCGTGTCGGCAGCCTTCGGCTCGGCGGGCGGCATCTTGGCCTCCTTCGAGGCCGAGCCGTCCTTGACGTACGTGCACGTCCCGGCAGCGGTATCACCCGAGTCACCGTCGTCGTCGCCTCCGCAGGCGGCGAGCACGGGCACGGCGAGGATCAGCAGGGCCAGGAGTCGTAGACGCATGCGCCGGATACTACCGACCCGGCGCCGGATCGAGCGGGAGCAGTGGTGTGAGGTCGGACCGCTCACCGCTGGCGCGCACCGTCGCGTCGGCCCACGCGAGCCGACCACGGCCCAGAGCGATCCAGGTCTCGGGATCGGTCTCGACCACCGCCGGCGGGGTTCCCCGCGTGTGGCTGGCCCCCTCGATGCACTGGATCGCCGCGAACGGCGGGATCCGGACCTCGACGCTGTGGCCGGGCGCCTTGCGCTGCAGGACCGCCAGCAGGTGCTTGGTCGCGGCCTTCAGATCGGCGCGCTCGGCCGTCCCGGCGTCGATCCGCTCGCAGATCTGCGCGAACTCGGCCGCAGGGAGCGGGGTCAGCATGCGGGCCATCGGGAAACCGTCAGTCCGGCAGCCGCAGGGCGGAGTGGCGCGGGCGGGGCGCGGCGGCCTTGCCGGCCAGGTACTCCTCGGTCGTGACGCCGGTGACGTCCGCGGGGTCGCGGCCCTCCTCGGCGAAGACGCGACGGGCGATGTCGGCCCACGTCTCGACCGGGCCACGACCGGTGACGTGGTGGATGCCGTACGGGGCGCCCGAGCGGACCAGGTCGACGATGCCCTCGGCCAGCACGGAGGCGGGCGTGAGGCGGCCGAACTGGTCGTCGACCACCGACGGCGAGACGCCGTTGCGGGCGAGCCGGCGCATCGTGTCGACGAAGTTGGCACCCTCCCCGACGACCCAGCTGGTGCGGACGAGGTAGTTCTTCGGCACGACCGAGGTCACGGCCTCGGTGGCCGCCTTCGTCTGGCCGTAGACGCCCAGCGGCGACACGGCCTCGTCGACCTCGTGCTCCTCGACGGTGCCGTCGAACACGTAGTCGCTCGAGACGTTGACGAAGGTGAGCCCGTGGGCGATCGCGATCCGCGCCATCGCCGCCACGCCCGTGACGTTGATGGCCCAGCACAGGGTGCGGCCCTCGGGCGTCTCGGCGCCGTCGACGTTCGTGTACGCGGCGGCGTTGATCAGGGTGCCGACGCCGTTCCAGTCGATCGTGTCGAGGGTCTCGGGCCTCGAGAGGTCGATCTCCGGGAAGTCGTGGAACTCGGCGTCGGGCAGGATCTCCTGCAGCGCCTTGCCGAGCTGTCCGCCGGCACCGATCACGACGGTGCGACGCGGCGCCATCGGCTCGACATCGGCCAGCATCGGATGCGCCTTGTCCTTGTCGGACATCTCGGCGATGGGCAGCGGCCACGGGATCGCCAGCTCGGGGTCGAGCAGGTTGACGTTCGCGTAGACGGCGTCGGCGCTCCAGTGGTCGTTGACCAGGTACGTGTAGGCGGTGCCGTCCTCGAGCACCTGGAACGAGTTGGCGACCCCGCGCGGCACGAACACCGCGGTCTGCGGGTTCAGCTCGATCCAGAACGTGGCGCCGAACGACTCGCCCTCACGCAGATCGACCCAGGCGCCGAAGGCGCTGCCGGCCGCGACCGAGACGTACTTGTCCCAGGGCTCGGCGTGGATGCCGCGGATCGTTCCCGCAGTGCCGTTGAAGGAGATGTTCTGCTGGACGGGCCCGAAGTCGGGAAGCCCGGCCTCGACCATCTTCTCGCGCTGCCAGTTCTCCTTGAACCAGCCGCGGTTGTCGCCGTGGACATCCAGATGGACGACGAGCAGGCCCGGGACGGGAGTGGTCTCGATCTTCATCGGCGCTCCCTCACTGTCCCGCTGCGGCGTACTTGGCCTCGGTGGCCGCCTTCGCGGGGCGCCACCAGTCCTCGTTCTCGCGGTACCAGCGCACCGTGTCCTCGAGGCCGGCCGAGAAGTCCGAGAACTGCGGGGTCCAGCCCAGCTCGGTGCGCAGCTTCGTGGCGTCGATCGCGTAGCGCAGGTCGTGTCCGGGACGGTCGGTCACGTGCTCGAAGTCGTCGGGCGCGCGGCCGAAGAGCTGCAGCAGCGCCTCGACGACCTCGCGGTTGGACTTCTCGCCGTCGGCGCCGATCAGGTAGGTCTCGCCGATGCGTCCCGACTCGAGGATCGTCAGGACGGCCGAGTTGTGGTCGTCGACGTGGATCCAGTCGCGGACGTTGAGGCCCTCGCCGTACAGCCGCGGGCGGATGCCGTCGATCAGGCCGGTGATCTGGCGGGGGATGAACTTCTCGACATGCTGGAACGGCCCGTAGTTGTTGGAGCAGTTCGAGATCGTCGCGCGGACGCCGAAGGAGCGCACCCAGGCCCGGACCAGCAGGTCGGAGCCGGCCTTCGTGGACGAGTAGGGGCTCGACGGGTTGTACGGCGTCGACTCGGTGAACCGCTGCGGGTCGTCCAGTTCGAGGTCGCCGTAGACCTCGTCGGTCGAGATGTGGTGGTAGCGCACGTCGTGCTTGCGCACGGCCTCGAGCAGCGCGAACGTGCCGATGATGTTGGTGTCGAGGAACGGACGCGGCCCCACGAGCGAGTTGTCATTGTGCGACTCGGCCGCGAAGTGCACGACCGCGTCGTGCTCGGCGACCAGCGAGTCGACCAGCTCGGAGTCGGCGACGTCCCCGACGACGAGCGACACACGGTCCTCGGGCAGACCGGCGAGGGACTCACGGCTTCCGGCGTAGGTCAGCTTGTCCAGGACGGTGACGCGGTCGTCCGTGCGCTCCACCACCTGTCGGACGAAGTTGGACCCGATGAACCCGGCACCGCCGGTGACCAGCAATCGCATGCGCACGAGCGTACCGTCCGTCGGAACCCCCGGGGCCCGCCGATCGAATAGGCTGCAACCCATGCGTGGCATCATCCTGGCCGGGGGAACCGGCTCGCGACTGCACCCGATCACCCTCGGCGTCAGCAAGCAGCTCGTCCCCGTCTACGACAAGCCGATGATCTACTACCCGCTGTCGACCCTCATGGCGACGGGAATCCAGGACATCCTGATCATCACGACGCCCCACGACGCCGAGGCGTTCGAGCGCCTCCTGGGCGACGGCTCCCGCTTCGGCGTGAACCTGACGTACGCCCAGCAGCCCTCGCCCGACGGCCTGGCGCAGGCGTTCATCATCGGCGCGGACCACGTCGGCGACGAGGGCGCGGCGCTCGTGCTGGGCGACAACATCTTCTACGGCGCGGGCGTCGGCACGAGCCTGCACCGCTTCGACCACACCGTCGGCGCGGCCGTCTTCGGCTACCACGTCGCCGACCCGAGGGCGTATGGCGTCGTCGAGTTCGACGAGTCCGGCCGCGCGATCTCGATGGAGGAGAAGCCCGAGAAGCCGCGCAGCAACTACGCGGTGCCCGGGCTGTACTTCTACGACAACTCGGTCATCGAGCGCGCCCGCGTGCTCAAGCCGTCGGCCCGCGGCGAGCTCGAGATCACCGACCTCAACCGCACGTACCTCGACGAGGGCACGCTGCAGGTCGAGGTGCTCCCCCGCGGCACGGCATGGCTCGACACCGGGACGTTCGACGACCTCGCCGACGCCGGCGCCTTCGTGCGCACGATCGAGAAGCGGCAGGGACTCAAGGTCTCGTGCCCCGAGGAGATCGCCTGGCGTCAGGGCTGGCTGACCGACGACGAGCTGGCGACGATCGCCCGCCCGCTGGTCAAGAGCGGCTACGGCGACTACCTACTCGGCCTGCTGCAGTCCTGAGACGGGGCCGAGCCAGGCGTCGAGCACCCGGGCGGTGGCCTCGCCGTCGTCCAACGGGGCGAACCGCTGGCGGAAGGCCGTGCGGTCGGCGCCGGACGTGTCCCCGTTCAGCAGCACCTCGATCACCTCGTCCGTCGACGTGACGACGGGACCCGGCGGCATCTCGCGCAGGTCGAGGTAGAAGCCGCGCTCGTCGCGGTACTCGTCGGCGTCGGGCACGAGCAGGATCTGGAGCCGCTCGGTGACGGCGAAGTCGAACATCACCGACGAGTAGTCGGTCACCAGCACGTCGGCCGCCGCGAGCAACGCCGTGATGTCCGGGTGGCCCGTCACGTCCACGACCCCCGGCGAGGCGAGCAGCCCTCGTCCCGCGGCCGCGTTGCTGTGGCTGCGCAGCAGCACGGTGGCGCCGGTGCGCTCGTGGACCCGTGCCGCGTCGAGGTGCGACACGAAGGCGCGCCGCCCGCCGGCGTCGCGGGCGGAGTCGCGCCAGGTGGGGGCGTAGAGCACGACGAGCTCGTCGCCGAGTCCGAGCGCCTCGCGGGTCCGGTGACGCAGCGCCCCGTCGCCGTCCAGGGCGAGCGCGTCGTTGCGGGGGTAGCCCTCGACGATCGTGCGCCCCGTGGACGCCAGCGCCCGGGGCAGCACGCCCGCGGCGTAGGCGTTCTGCGCGAGCAGGGCCTCCCACGCCTTGGACTCACGCTCCATCGCGGCGGTGTAGCCGGCCGTCAGGCGCGCGTTCTCGATGTCGTGGCCGACCCGCTTGAGCGGCGTGCCGTGCCACGTCTGCAGGTAGCGCTGGCCCTCGCGGAACCGGACGTAGTGCGGGAACTCGGCGTTGTTCACGAGGTACCGCGCGTGGGTGAAGGCGTCGTGCCACTCGCGCGAGTGCAGCAGCACCGGGCGCATGCCCTCGGGCACGGCGACGGAGTGGTCGGTGACGACCCAGTCGACCGGGATGCCGCGCTCGACCAGGCCACGAGCGATCGGGGCGACGCTGTCACCGGCGCCGGTGCCGCTGAAGCACATGACGAGGGCGCGCTCGCGCAACGGCCCGGCGTGCTCGCGGATCTCGTCGAGCAGCAGCCGCTGCCGACGGCGGCCCCGGTCCTCGACCGGGATGGGATTGCGCACCACGAGCGAGACGTCGGCCTCGCCCGGTGACCAGGCGCGTGCGGTGACCAGCAGGTCGACGAAGTCGATCGCCCGGTCGGCCAGCGACCGGCAGAGCGCCTCGGGGTCCTCGAGGTCCAGGGGCACGTCGGCGGTGACCGCGTAGCGGCCGGAGGGAATCGTGGCGACGGCGCCGAAGCGCTCGGCGACCGCGTCCAGGCTCAGGGGCGATGTCCCGCTGCCCCACTCCTGGGTCGGCGCCGCGACGCGCAGGTCCAGGCCGTCGGCCGTGAGCCGCACTCCGGCGTCCGTGGCGAGCACGCCGACGGGCCGGACCCGATCGTGAAGCACCGGGATGGTGATCTCGGTGCGACGGACGACGCCGTCGACGGTCACGGTGATCGCGAGGGTGATCGGCTCGCTGCGGTCGAGCTCGAGCCGGACCCACCAGGAGGCCTCGGTCTGGTCGGCCCACCGCTCGCCGCTCTCGGCATCGGCAACCGCGTCGGGTCGCATCGTCACCTCGGGCACGACGGTGCCGCGACTCGTGGTCGCCTCGACCGAGACGCTGTCGGCGGTCGGGTCGAAGGTGATGCCGGAGATGAACGACGTGCCCGCCACGTAGACCGGCGACGAGCCCGCCACCTCGACGGCGACCCGGGCCACGAGGTCGTGCTCCTGCGCGACGAACATCCAGTCGGGTGCGTCGACCGGCTCGCCCAGCCGGATCCGGTGGGTGCCGCGCTCGACCAGGAAGGACGGGCCGTGGACGGTGCGCGACTCGGCCAGCAGGTCGACGACGTCGCGGTGGTCGATCGAGGCGCTGTACAGGGCCACGCGATCGCGCACGGGCAGGTTCAGCCAGTCCTCGCGTGACCAGCCGTGAGCGGCCGCGGCCACCTCATCGACGAGCGCGCGCCAGCCGGGCTCGTCCAGGCGGAAGGCGGTGCGGACACGCTTGGCCATCGCCGCAGGGGACGGCCCATCGCCGCCGTGCCGGCGCAACCGTTGAAGCGCTCTGCGCACGAGGTCCACGGCGTCAACCTACCGGCGTGAGCACCTGCTCGCCGTTCCGGCGTCGAACGCGACGACGTTCTCCCCCGGAGTGTCGGCGTGTACCCGGGGTCTACTTCTGGACCTTCTCCCGTGCGGGACCCGAGGTACTCCTCACCGTCCAGTCGGCCGACAACTCGTGTCCCAGTCTGGCTGAATCACGCGCGAGGATCAGCAGCGTGGTCGCGCTGCCACCAGAAGGTGAGCTGCTCGCGCGGGACCTTCGGCTGCACGACAACCTTCAGGCGGCGCGGGCCGGCCAGGGCGAGGTAGCCCTGCCGGTCCTCCAGCTCGAAGTCCCACGGCAGGCGCAACGCCAGCACCTGGTCGACGAGCCCGTGGACCTCGTGCTCACCCACCTCGGTGGGGATCTCGATGTCCTCGGGATCGGTCAGCTCGCCCTTCCACACCGCCACGTCGCGGCGGTCGAGCAGCCACGGCTCCTCCCCCGAGAGCGTGGGACCGCCGGCGTCCTGGCGGATCGCGGCCGAGCCGAGCGGGTCGATGCGCGTCGCCACCGCGCGCCGGGTGCGGCCGTGGTGCGTGACCTCGACGACGAGCTCGGACACGTCGACGTCGTCGGGGTCCGGCAGTGCGACCGAGAGGTCCCAGACGCTGTCCTCGTTGCTGCGACGCGTCGTGCGAACCCGGTGACCGATGAACTCGTCGGCCGGGGTCACCGTGAACTCGCGTTCCCAGCCCGTGATGTCGCGCAGCCACGCCCGACACGTCGGACGATCACCGTCGACGTGACGCAGCCAGCCCGCGATGGTCAGGCGCAAGCCGGACTCGTCGAGGTGCGCGCGCAGGACCGTCGCGTCGAGCGGGGTCTGCCGCTCGGACAAGACCCGTGCCTCGTCGGGGACGTCGGGATCACCCGCGAAGGGGAAGACCAGCGCGGGCCGGCCGTCCACATCGTCCGACCGCAGTGACGGCAGGTCGAAGCCGCCCTGTTCGACGAAGGTCGTGACGTCGTGGGCCCGTCCCGCCCGCAGCAGCGCGTAGACGACCCGCGCCTCCGCCGGGGCCTGCGACAGGTCGAGGTCGGGTTCGGCGAGCAGTTTGAGTGCTCCCCTGAACAGCCGCTCGCGGTAGCCCGCATCGGCGACCTTCGCGAGGGTCCGCAGGTACCGCGGCACGTCGTTCGAGAGCACCTGCGAAGCCCGGGCGGCACGCGCTCCCGGCACTGCGTCGAGAGCATCGAGGCTCAGCGCGATGGCGTCGAAGAAGGCGCCGATGGACCGCTCGGTGGCCTCGCGGGTGATCGAGCCGGGGCGGATGCGCCACAGGTAGGTCGGGAACGGCACGAGGTCGATCCGGTCCGCCGCCGCGAAGGCTCGCGCCGTGACCTCCTGGTCCTCGTAGAGGACGCCGGGACGGAACTCGAGCGCGGCGCGATCCCAGAACGAGCGGCGGTAGACCTTCGACCACGCCGTCGCCTGGGCCAACACCTCGGGGTTCTCGTGGGCCGTGACCGTCCGCGCCTGCGGCTCGTAGAGGTCGGCGACCCAGGGCGGCGCGGGGCTGGGGGCGTCCGCATCGCGGAACTGCGCGTACGGCAGCAGCGCATAGTCCGAGCCGCTGCGCTCGAGCATCTCGACGGCCGCGGAGAGGCCCTCGGCGGACACGAGGTCGTCGGAGTCCACGAAGGTCAGGTACGGCGCGGTGGCGTGCTCGATCCCGGTCGTCCTCGCGGCGCTCAGGCCGCCGTTCTGCCGCGTCACGACGTGCACCCGCGGATCGCGCCGGGCGTGCCTGCGCGCGATCTTCGCACTGCGATCGGTCGAGCCGTCGTCCACGACGATCACCTCGAGGGGCGCGTCGGTCTGGGCCAGGATCGAGTCCAGGCAGTCCGCCAGGTACTGCTCGACGTCGTACACCGGCACGACGACGCTCAGCAGCGGCTCGGGAGCCGCCCGGCGGAACAGCCTCACGTGTCCCACCCGAGCAGGCCGTCGACGACCCGCTCGGCGGCGTGCCCGTCGTGGAAGCGGTTGAACCGCTCGTTGAAGGCGGCGTACGCATCCGCGTGCTCGGCAGCCCACGAGGTGTCACGGACGAGCGCCGCCAGCTCGCCGGAGTCGCGGACGACGGGGCCGGGCGCGGACTCCTCGAACGGGAACAGGAAGCCGCGCAGCTCCTGCTCGTACTTCTCCAGGTCGGGCACGAAGAAGATCATCGGCTTGCCGGTGATCGCGAAGTCGAACCGCAGCGACGTGTAGTCCAGGATCGCCAGGTCGGCGGCCAGCACGAGGTCGTTGATCTCGGGGTGGTCGGTGACGTCGACGACCCCTCCCCCACTGCCGTGGCGCTGGTCGGACCGGGCGACGGAGTGGTGACTGCGCTGCAGCACGACCACGTCGTCACCGAGCTGCTCGGCCAGGGCCTTGACGTCGAGGAGTCCGGGGTCGGCCGAGGTGTTGTCACCGCGCGACAGGTCCTCACGCCACGTGGTGGCGTGCAGGACGGCCGTCTGGTCGTCGCGAATGCCGAGCAGGCGACGCGTCCTGCGGCGCACCTCGGCGGCGTCGTCGGCCAGCAGGGAGTCGGTGCGCGGCAGTCCGTGATCGAACGCCGGTCCGTCCCAGTCGTAGGCCTCGCGGTAGAACTCGGCGGCCTCGGGATAGGGCAGGCAGATGACATCCCAGTACGCCGAGCGACGTGTGGTGGCCTCGTACTCGGCGCGCCACGGCGCCATCCGCCGCACGAAGTCGGGCCGGCCCATGCGCTTGAACGGCTGGCCATGGAAGGTCTGCAGGTACACCTGGCCCGGGCGCAGCCGCGTGTAGGCGCCCACCTCGGTGTTCTTGACGATGTACTTCGCCGTCGCCAGCGCCGAGTACCACTCACGCGTGCCGGCGATGACGCGCTTGGCGCCCTCGGGCAGCGCGACCGAGTGGTCGACGGCGCCCCAGTAGAGGCGCAGGCGCGGATCGCGACGGCGCAGCTCGCGGTGGATCGCCGCCTGGCTGTCGGTGGCGACCTCGGCCCAGTAGCACTGGAACATCACCGCGCGCGGATCGACGGGGGCCTCGTAGGCCTCGTACGCCTCGCGCAGGTAGCGCTGGCCGTACATCGTGTTCTCGTCGGGCAGCCGCGGCTTGATCAGCCGCAGCCCGTCGTGCGTGGTGTGGCCCACGAGCGGACCGTCGGCGAGGTCGGTGGGCCAGTCGACGAGCTCGGCGGCCAGCGGCACCGACTGCCCGTCCGCGGTCACGGCGTAGTCCCCCACCGGGAGCGGCAGCGGGCCGCGGCCCCAGCGGTCGGCGGTGGCCGGGAAGACGGCGCGGAAGCTGGAGCCCAGCCGGCTGAACTCGATGGCCTTCACGGTGACGGACGCCGACTCCAGCGTCGGCGCAGTGGTCAGGCCCCGGCCGCGGACCACGATCGTGTCGCGCTCGAGGTCGATGCCGTCGATCGCCGGCCCGATCGGATCGGCGGGCACGAGGAGGTCGAGGCGTCCGCCGGCGGTGCGTCCCGCGAGGCGCACCTCGATCTCGAGGTCGAGCGCCTGCTCGGGACCCAGCCGCGAGATCGGCAGCTCGATCGCCCAGGTGCTGCGGTCGTACGTCTCGCGCCACATCGCGCCGCCGCCGCGGTGGCCGGAGGTCTCGCCGATCCACTCCGCCCGCACGCCGGGAGTGATGACGATCAGCTCGGGCACGGCGCCGTCGGCGTCGATGTGCGCGAAGCCCGCCCGGATGACCGCCTCGAACCGGTCCTCGACCACGCGAGCCCGGACGACCTCGCCGGCGAAGCGAGTCTCGGAGGTGGCCAGGACGAACGTCTCGCGCGGAATGGACGGGTCGTCCCAGCCCGGCAGGTGCACGACCGGCTCGCCCTCGTGCAGCCCGGCGGCGAACTGGCGCACGTCGAGCAGGCCGTGGTCGAGCGCGGCGTGGAGGGCGTCGGGGTCGTCGTTCTCGAGGTGGTGCAGGGCGACCTTGGCCCAGGACGGGATGCGGCGCACCAGCGCGGCGCGATCGACCTCGCGCAGCCAGTCGGGCAGCCGCTCGCGCAGCTGGGCCTCGACGCTGCCGTCGAGATCCTTCGGCAGCTTGCGGACCAACGGGGGGAACTCGCGCGCCAGGACGTCGAGGGGCTTCGCCGGACCCGTCGCGAGGTCCCGCACCCGCCGCGTGAGCGACCGCAGCTTGCCCATGTCACCTACGCCTTCGCCGAACATCCCGGACGGCGTCGATGCTATACGCTCGCCGCGTGTCGCCTTCTGCTGCAGCACCGGGCGAGCCGGCCACACCCTTTCCCGCCGGAGCCTGGTTCTCCGTCGTCGGGAACGTCCGGCTCGGCGCCGGTGGCCAGACTCGGATGGTCCTGCTCCGTCATCGGCTGTTCGTCGCCGCAGGGCTCGACTTCCCGATCCTGACCTACAACCCCGTGCCCTCGTACGAGCCGATCCGCGCGGGCCTGCTGGCCGAAGGTCTCCTGCTGCCACAGAGCCGGCTCATCAACCTCCACGAGGACCTGCGTGAGCGCGACCTGGCCGCGCTCCCCTCCGTCGACGTCCCGCCCGTCCCCCGCCCGGACCGGACGCTGGACGACGTCGAGGACGGCTACACGTGGCGGCGCCGCCACGTGGGCGCCGACGGCGCCGAGACCACCTGGGAGTACCTGCGCCCCGACGGCACGACGTACGCGTTCACGCCAGCGGACGACATGGCCGGCGACACGCGCGTGCTCGACCGTGACGGGCGCGTGGTGCTGGCCGGCGACGGACTCGGCGACCTGTGGCGCTGGTGGACCCGGCAGCTGGCTCCCGCGGCCGGGCCGGTGTTCCTCGTGAGCGACAGCCGGTTCGTCGCCGAGGAGCTGGGTCTGCTGGACGATCCGCGCTTCGTGCTGATGCACCAGATGCACAACCCCCACCTGCGCGGCGATCGCCGCTGGGACTCCCCGATCGAGCCGTCGTACGCGTCGTCACTGGAGCACGTGGATCGGTTCGACGCCCTGAACACCTTGACCGAGCGCCAGCGGCACGACCTGCGCCTGCGCTTCGGCGACCTGCCGCAGTTCCACGTGCTGGCCAATCCGGTGGAGGCCGTCGAGCCGCCCTCTCCCCCGCCGGCGCGCATACCGGGCCGCATCGTCGTCATCGCTCGCCTGCACCCCCAGAAGCAGCTCGACCGGGCGATCGACGCCTTCGCGCTCGTCGCGCCGCGTCACCCGACCGCGACGCTGGAGATCTACGGCGACGGCGACGAGGAGCAGAAGCTGCGGGACCGCGCCGCCGAGCGCGGCGTCGCCGACCGCGTCGTCTTCCACGGCCACGTCCCGGACGCGGCGGACCGACTGTGGGAGGCCGACCTGGCGTGGCTGACCAGCCGGTTCGAGGGCTACGGCCTGTTCATCCTCGAGGCCCGCATGCGTGAGTGCCCGGTCCTGGCGTTCGACGTGCCGTACGGGCCTGCCGAGCAGATCGAGTCGGGCGTCGACGGGGTGCTGGTGCCGGCGGGCGACGCCGCACGCCTGGCGCACGCGACGCTCGACCTGCTGGCCGACCGCGAGCGTCTCGAGTCGATGCGCGGCCGCGCACGCGCCGGGGCGATCGCCCACGGCCACGAGTCCTTCCTGGCGGACTGGGCACAGGTCGCGCGCGAGGCACTCGACCGCAAGCCGACGCGCGTGCGTCTGGACGACGTCCGCGTCGACCTCCGTGGGCGTGAGGCCCGCGTCCACGTCGAGGGCACCGGAGACCTCGACGATGTCCGGCTGCGCTGGCAGGCGTGGCAGCCCGGTGACGCCGGCCCGACCGATCTGACCACCTCGCTGGACCGCGACGGCGCAACGTTCACGGTGCGCGCCGGCCGGGCGCCCCGCGGCGCTCGCGAGCGGCTGCTGCTGACGTGGCAGAACGCCTCGTGGCAGCAGGACGTGCCGCGCCGGCGCTGGTGGCGCCGCGGCTGAGGCTCACTCGGGCCGGTCGAAGACCTTGCGAGTCAGAGCCTGCACGTCACGGTCGAGGTGGTCGAGCCGCGTGTCGACGCGAGCGAACTGGGCGTCGACCCGCTCGAAGCGGGCGTTCATCTCGCCACGGAGACCGTTGACCTCGCCCCGCAGTCCGCCGATCTCTCCCGCGAGATCACCCCTCAGACCAGCCAACTCGGCGCGCAGGACTCGGGTGAACGTGCCGGTCACCAGACCCATCATCGCGAAGATGGATGCACCGAAGACCCCCATCAGCGTCCACACCTGCGGCTCGTTCAACTCGCTCACTCCCCCATCATGACGACTGGAGGACGACGATGCCAGACCTCGCTGACACCCACCGCAGTGTGCGTCGAGGATGTGGATACCGCGCTCAGGCCGGCGAGGGATCGGCGTCGGACGAGCTGGCCTTCTCCTCGTCGTCATCGGTGGGCAGCCGGCAGGCCCACTCGAGGATCAGTGCGGCGATGAGCAGCAGCAGGGCGGCGCCGGCCGCGGCGGCCGAGCGCCAGAGCCTCATCTCGCCCATCTCGGTCGAGGAGCCCAGATAGGCCAGCGCGTAACCGGCGTAGCCGCCGGTGAAGACCCCGCCGACCATGACGGCGGCCTTGGCCAGCGCCAACAGCCGGATGCCGTGCTCGGCGGCGAACCAGCGCTGCCGACGATGCAGGTTCTGCCAGGTGCCCCAGGCCAATGCACCGATCGCGATCGCTCCGCAGAGCATCACGATCGCGGCTGCCCAGCCGGGGACCGGCGGGGACGCCCCGTCGAACCGGACGATGAGGGGCGGCAGCAGTCGACCGACGATCAACCCCGTCGCGACCAGCGCGACGACGTAGAGCGGAGAACTGCGCCGAACCTGCCTCATCGGTGGGTCACAGGATGATCTCGACGTCCTCGCGCTTGGTCACCCCGGAGGCGTCGACGCCCGAGATCAGGTCCGCGACGAACCCGTGTCCGGGGATCTCGCCCTCGGGATCGATCTCGAGCCACGGCACGAGAACGAACGCGCGCTCGTGGGCGCGGGGGTGCGGCAGCGTCAGGGTGTCGTCCTGGGCCACGCGGTCACCGACGACGATGATGTCGACGTCGAGGGTGCGCGGGGCGCCCGGCTCGCTGCGCTCGCGCTCGAACGCGTCCTCGATCGCCATCGCGCGGTCGAGCAGCGTGTGCACGGTCAGCGTGGTGTCGAGCAGGACGACGGCGTTGAGGAACGGCCCCGAGCCCTCGGGAGCCCCGACGGGCTCGGTCTCGTAGACCGAGGAGATCGCCACGACGGTGACCTCCGGAGTGTCCTCCAGCGCGGAGACCGCACCCTGCAGACGGCCGGCCCGGTCGCCGAGGTTCGAACCGATCGACAGCACGGCTTGACGAATGGGGCGCATGCCTCCGGTCATCGTGTCCGCGTCGAGTTCGTACGGGGTGGGTGCTTCGGTCACAGCTTGCTCCGCTCCATCGTCACGGTGACATCGGAGAATGCCACCTCGATCGGCGCCTCGGGCTTGTGCACCGTCACGCTAGCCCAGCGGACGGGCTCATGGCCCAGACATACGCTCACTATACGGAGGGCCAATGTCTCGATCAGGTCCACGGGGTCCCCCGTGATGATCGCGTGCACCTGCTCGGCCAGCTCGCCGTAGTGCACGGTCCGGGACAGGTCCCCCGTCGTCGCCGCGGGCTCCAGGTCGACCGACAGCACGATGTCGACGACGAAGGTCTGACCGTCCCTGCGCTCGTGGTCGAAAACGCCGTGGAAACCCACGGCGGACAGGCCCCGCAGCTCGATGCGGTCGCCCGGGTGCTGGTCGCTCATACGTCCTCCGGATCGATCAACGGCGACGCGTGCCGCGCCCAGAACCGCCATCGTCCACCATCGCGCACGAGGATGCTCGTGGCGACGGCGCGACCGCCGTTGAAGGACTCGACCGACCCGCCGTCGGACAGGATGTTCTCGGTGCACACGACGATCGCCGTGGTCGGGTCCTTCGCCGGCAGCAGCGACACCTCGACGTCCGTCAGGAAGAACTGGATGTAGCCGACCCCGGCCATCAGCACGGTCCACGAGCGCAGGATCGGCGCCGTGCCCTGCAGCGGCGGCGCCCCCGGGTGGACGCAGGTCGTGCCCGGATCGTCGACCCACAGGGCCGCCATCAGGTCGGCGTCGCCGGTCTCGACCGCGTCGTAGAAGGCGCGGTGCGCGGCCAGGACGTCACTCACCGGGTCGCTCCGCCCGCAGCCGTGCGACGACGCGCACGGCGTCCGCGCTGCGCCGGGGCTCGTGGACGCGCACGCCCCACGCGCCGGCCAGGGCCGAGAGGGTGCTGATCGCCGCCGTGGCGTCCTCGCGCTCCTCCACCGGGCGCGGACCCACCTCGTCGGCCAGCAGGGCCCCCAGGAAGCCCTTGCGGCTCGCGGCGACCAGCAGTGGCCGGCCCAGGCTCGTGAACCGGTCGAGGTGCGCCAGCAGGGTCCAGTTCTGGTCGCCGGTCTTGCTGAAGCCCAGGCCGGGGTCGAGCACGATCCGGTCCGGGTCGACGCCCGCGTCACACACCGCGTCGAACTGCTCCCAGAGCTCGGCCAGCACGTCCTCGACCACGTCGCGGTACTCGGTGTGCTGCTGCATCTGCTCGGAGTGGGCGCGCCAGTGCATCACCACGAACGGGACACCCGTGCGGGCCACGAGCGGCACCATCGCCGGGTCGGCGCGGCCGCCCGAGACGTCGTTGACCAGGACGGCACCGGCGTCGATCGCCTGCTCGGCCGTCTCGGCCCACATGGTGTCGACCGAGACCAGGACGCCCGCGTCGGCGAGGCGGCGCACCACCGGCACGACGCGGCGCAGCTCCTCCTCGCGGTCGACCGGCAGGGCGCCGGGGCGCGTGGACTCGCCGCCGACGTCGACCAGGTCGGCTCCGTGGCGAACCAGCTCGAAGCCGTGCTCGGCGGCGGCGCCGGGGTCGAACCAGCGGCCGCCGTCGGAGAAGGAGTCGGGCGTGACGTTGACGACGCCCATGACGACGCAGCGGTCCTGCGCCAGCCCGGGCAGTGGCAGCGTCACCACGACAGCTCCCGGCCGCTCACTTGGAGATGAGCTGCATCGCCTCGGCCCGGGTCGCCGGGTCGAGCAGCTGGCCACGGACCGCACTGGTGATCGTGCGGGCGCCCGCCTTGGCGACACCGCGCATCGTCATGCACAGGTGCTCGGCCTCGATGACCACGATGACGCCCTGCGGATCGAGCACCTCGACCATCGCCTCGGCGATCTGCGTCGTCAGGCGCTCCTGCACCTGGAGCCGGCGCGCGTACACGTCGACGAGGCGGGCCAGCTTCGACAGGCCGGTGACGTGGCCCGTCTCGCCGGGGATGTAGCCGACGTGGGCCACGCCGAAGAACGGCACCATGTGGTGCTCGCACATGCTCCAGACCTCGATGTCGCGGACCAGCACGAGCTCGCGGTGGCCGACCTCGAACACCGCCGAGAGGACCTCGCGGGCGTCCTGGTCGTAGCCGCCGAGCAGCTCGGCGTAGGACCGCGCAACGCGCGCCGGAGTGTCCTGCAGGCCGTCACGGTCAGGATCCTCACCGATGGCCGCGAGCAGCTCTCGGACGGCCGCCTCGGCGCGGGGGTGGTCGACGGGCACGGGGGCTCCTCAGGCGGTCGGGGACTCGCCCGGCTGGGGCTGGTCGGTGGGCGGGGCGTCCGATCCGGAGTCCGGGCCCACGACGATGCCCTCCTGCGGGCCGTCGGAGGTGGCGCCGTTGCGGTGCGGCACGGTGATCGGAGGCTCCGACGACGGGCGACGGGTCTCCGAGCCGGTCCACGCCGGGCGGACGTCGCGGCGGTTGAGCGCCTCGAAGATGCGGGCGACCTCGGCCTTGTCGAGGGTCTCCTTCTCCATCAGCTCCAGCACCAGCTGGTCGAGCACGTGGCGGTTCTCGACGAGGATGTCGAAGGCCTCCTGGTGGGCGTGCTTGATGAGCCGGGAGATCTCGTCGTCGATCGCGGCGGCGACGTCCTCGGAGTAGTTGCGCGAGTGGCCGATGTCGCGGCCGAGGAACGGCTGGCCGTTGTCCTCGCCGAACCGGACGGCGCCGATGCGCTCGCTCATCCCGTACTGCGTGACCATCGCGCGGGCCAGGTTGGTGGCCTTCTCGATGTCGTTGCCGGCGCCCGTGGTCGGGTCGTGGAAGACGAGCTCCTCGGCGGCGCGGCCACCGAGCATGTAGGCCAGCTTGTCGAGCAGCTCGGCCCGCGTCTGGCTGTACTTGTCCTCGTCGGGCAGGACCATCGTGTAGCCCAGCGCCCGGCCGCGCGGCAGGATCGTGATCTTGTGCACGGGGTCGCTCTGCGGCAGCGCAGCGGCGACGAGCGCGTGACCGCCCTCGTGATACGCCGTGACCAGTCGCTCGTGCTCGTTCATGAGGCGCGAGCGCTTCTGCGGTCCGGAGATCACGCGGTCGATCGCCTCGTCGAGAGCGGCGTCGTCGATCGTCTTGGCGGCGCCGCGCGCGGTGAGCAGCGCGGCCTCGTTGAGGACGTTGGCCAGGTCGGCGCCGCTGAACCCGGGGGTGCGACGGGCGACGGCCTCGAGGTCGACGTCGGGGGCCAGCGGCTTGCCGCGGGCGTGGACCTTGAGGATCTGGGTGCGGCCGGCCAGGTCGGGCGCCTCGACGGCGATCTGGCGGTCGAAGCGGCCCGGGCGCAGCAGCGCCGGGTCGAGGACGTCGGGACGGTTCGTCGCGGCGATCAGGATGACGCCGCCGCGGACGTCGAAGCCGTCCATCTCGACGAGCAGCTGGTTCAGGGTCTGCTCGCGCTCGTCGTGTCCGCCGCCCATGCCGGTGCCGCGGTGACGGCCGACGGCGTCGATCTCGTCGATGAAGACGATCGCCGGGGCGTTCTCCTTGGCCTGCTCGAACAGGTCGCGGACACGGCTGGCGCCGACGCCGACGAACATCTCGACGAAGTCCGAGCCCGAGATCGAGTAGAACGGGACGCCCGCCTCGCCGGCGACGGCGCGCGCGAGCAGGGTCTTGCCGGTGCCGGGAGGACCGTAGAGCAGGACGCCCTTGGGGATCTTGGCGCCGACGGCCTGGAACTTGGCCGGCTCCTGGAGGAACTCCTTGATCTCGCCGAGCTCCTCGATGGCCTCGTCGCAGCCGGCGACGTCGGCGAACGTGGTCTGCGGGGTGTCCTTGGTCATGAGCTTCGCCTTGGACTTGGCGAACTGCATGACCCGGCCGCCGCCGCCCTGCATCGAGTTCATCAGCCACAGGAAGATCAGGATGAAGATGACGAACGGCAGGAAGCTGAGCAGCACCGAGAGCAGCGTGTTCTTCGGCGGCATCTTGACGTTGTAGGCGTTCATCTTGTCGTCGTCGACGAGCTTCTGGGCCTTCTCGACGAGCTGTGCGCCCTGCTCCTGACCGAGCCAGGTGGCCTTGACTTTCTTGTCCCCGTCGCCCTTGAGCGTCGCGCGGACCTCCTGGTCGCCGTCGACGAAGGTGACGTCGTTGACCTTGGCGTCGTCGAAGTAGCCGACCATCGTGGCGGTCTTGACCTCGCGGTACCCGTCGGCCGAACCTGAGAAGGACAGCACGCCGATGACCACGGCCGCGATGAGGATGATCCACACCCACGGTCCCTTGAACACGCTCTTGATGTTCATGCCGCCTCGTCGTTCATGCAGTTCGGATTCCGTCCGGGTGCTCGGTGATTCTCAGGAGTACATGTGCTCAGCCAGTGTGCCGATGCTGCGCAAATTGCGGTACTTCTCGTCGTAGTCCAGGCCGTAGCCCACGACGAACGCGTTCGGAATGTCGAAGCCGACGTACTTGACGTCGACCGGCATCGAGATGGCCTCGGGCTTGCGCAGCAGCGTGGCGATCTCGACCGAGGCCGGGCCGCGCGACTTGAGGTTCGCGACGAGCCACGAGAGCGTCAAGCCGGTGTCGATGATGTCCTCGACGATGAGCACGTGGCGCCCGTCGAGGTCGGTGTCGAGGTCCTTGAGGATGCGGACGACGCCGGAGGACTTGGTGCCCGCGTAGGAGGACACGGCCATCCAGTCGATCTCGACGTGGCGGTTCAGCTCGCGCGAGAGATCGGCCATCACCATGACCGCGCCCTTGAGGACGCCCACGAGGAGGACGTCGCGTCCCTCGTAGTCGGCCTCGATCTGGCGTGCCATCTCGGCCAGCCGGGTCTGGATCTGCTCCTGCGTGAAGAGCGTCTTGGTCAGGTCGAGATCGGCTTCGACGTGCGAGATGTCCACAGTGCCAGCGTGCCACAGCGCACCATTTCCCACGGCAGCCGGTCGCGAATCGCTACCGGCTCCGCCGCTCCGGATGTGTAGCGGTATCCACCCGATTCGGGTCTCCGAGGCCACTTTGAGGTGTGTAGCGCTACAGATCTCGGGGGACGAAGTCCACGCGGTCCCTGGTCCTGACCGCCGTGACCCCGCCGGGGAGCTCGATGCGGGTGCCGCCGCGGGCCTGCAGGAGCCCGTCGAGGGCGAGCGTGTGCGCATGCGACAGCTCGCCCCGGGAGGCGCCGGCGTCGATGGCGAGACGGCGCCAGATGCGCTGCCGCACCGGGGTGTCGAGGTCGGCGAAGGTCCACAGGTCCTCGATCGCGCCCGACCTCGGCATCGCCGTGATCGCCAGGGCGTCGACCGCATCGGCGTCCATCCGGACCAGGTCGGCGGTGCGCGCCAGCGCCTCGGCCACTCCCCCACCGAGTACGTCCTCCATGAGCGGCAGCAGCTCGCGGCGCACCCGCACGCGGCGGTAGGCCGGGTCCTCGTTGTGCGGGTCGTCCCACCAGTCGAGGTCGTGCAGGGCGCAGATCCGCTCGGTGTCGGCCCGGCGCAGGGCCAGAAAGGGACGATGCAGGTGCCCGTTGGTCGCCCGCATCCCTTGGATCGCTCGCGGCCCGGAGCCCCGCCCGAGTCCCAGCAGGACCGTCTCGGCCTGGTCGTCCAGCGTGTGGGCCAGCAGGATCGGCGCATCCCCGGCCTCCTCGTGCAGGACGAGGTAGCGGGCCACCCGGGCGGCGTCCTCGGGGCCGGTGCCCACGTCACGCACCTCGACCGCACGAACCGACGCGGGCAGGCCGAGGCCCTCGCACTGCTCCGCCGCGCGGGCGGCCACCTCGGCCGAGCCGGCCTGCAGGCCGTGATCGACCACGACGGCACGCGCCTCGAACCCTCGCCGCTGCACGAAGAACGAGACGGCCGCCGCCAGGGCGAGCGAATCGGCTCCACCGGACACCGCGACGACGGCGCCCGGGGCCAGGCACGGCTCGACCAGGTTCCGGGCCCGCGCGACCAGCGGGTCGAGCCGGGCCATCAGCCGTGGACGCGGGCGACCCACGACTTCGGATCGATGATCTCGGCGCGGCTCGGCAGGTGCGCCGGGTCGGCCCAGACGGCGTCGAAGCCGTCCTTGCCGACCTGGTCCATGACCCGGCGCACGAACGTGGCGCCGTCGCTGTACTGGCGCATCTTGGCCTCGTAGCCGAGCAGCCGGCGCACAACCTTCTGCAGCGCGGAGCCGGAGCCACGGCGCTTCGTGAACTTGCGACGGATCTCGGCGACGCTGGGGACGACCTCGGGGCCGATGTCGTCCATCACGACGTCGGCGTGCCCCTCGAGCAGCGACATGAGGCCGGTGAGTCCGTCGACCACGGCCCGCTGCTGCTCGTTCTGGAACAGGTCGGACAGGGACTTGTCGGACTCGCCCCGGACGATGCGCACCAGCTCGGGCAACGCCTCGGAGACCATGTCGGTCACGGCGCCGCCGCCCACGTCGGTGGCGTCCATCAGCTGCTCGACCTTGCTCATCATGTGGTCGCGCATCCACGGCACGGCGGTGAACTGCGCGCGGTGGGTCTCCTCGTGCAGGCACACCCAGCGGCGGAAGTCCGACGGGTCGACGTCCAGCTCGCGCTCGACGTGGACGATGTTCGGCGCCACCAGCAACAGGCGGCCGGGGCCGTGTTCACCCTCGGCGAACGGATCGAACTGGCCCAGCACCTTGCCGCCCAGGAACGCCACGATCGCGCCCAGCTCGACGCCGGTGACGCGACCTCCGACGGCGCGGGGCAGACCCGTCGGCAGCGTGCCGGCCTCGGCCAGCTTCTCGTCCAGGGGCGACATCAGCAGGCGGAAAGTCGCCAGGTTCGCCTCGGCCCAGCGCGGCCGGTCGACCACGAGCACCGGCGTCGGGTAGGTGGGCACGAGGCCCGTGAACTCGCGCACGGGTCCCTCGGCGACGAGCGAGGCCTCGCGCAGCTCGGCGACGACCTCACCGACCTCGGCCTGGCTGAGCTCCGGCCCCGGACGCATCAGGCGCCGGGAGGTGGACTGCGCGACGTTCCAGTCGATCATGGCGCCCAACCTACGGCCTGGCCCCTCGTCCGTCGCGGGACGATGCGCTCAGCGCGGGCCGACGTCGATGACCCGGACGACCGGCTCGCCGGCCTCGTCCGACGCGTCGAGGTCGACCTCGGCGGCGATGCCCCAGTCACGGTCGCCCTCGGGGTCGTCGAAGACCTGCCGGACCCGCCACAGCCGGCTGGTCTCGTCCTCGACCATGAACAGCTGCGGGCCGCGCGCGGCCGGACCGGTGCCGAGCTCGTCGTACTCCTCGCGGTAGAGGGCGATCGCCTCCCGCCAGGACTCGGCGTTCCAACCGGCCTCGGCATCGAGCTCGCCGAGCGCGGTCCAGCGGCCGAACGCGGCCAGCTCGACGCGCCGGAACATCGCGTTGCGCACCAGCACGCGGAACGCCCGGGCGTTGGCCGTGAGCGGGCGGGGCGTGTCGGCCCCGGTCGCCTGGGCCCGGACCTCGGTGGGGTCCTGGCCGGGAGCGATGAGCTCCTCCCACTCGTCGAGCAGGCTGGAGTCGACCTGGCGCACCAGCTCGCCGAGCCACTCGGTCAGGTCGGTCAGCTCGTCGTTGCGCACCGCCTGCGGCACCGTGCGGACGAGGGTCTTGTAGACGTCCGAGAGGTAGCGCAGGACGAGGCCCTCGGTGCGCGCCAACTGGTAGTCCGAGATGACCTCGGAGAACGTCATGGCCCGCTCCCACATCTCGCGCACGACCGACTTCGGCTTGAGCTCGTAGTCGGCGATCCACGGCTGGCCCTGGCGGTACATCTCGTAGGCCGCGGTCAGCAGCTCCTCGAGCGGCTTGGGGTGCTCGACGTCCTCGAGCAGCTCCATGCGCTCGTCGTACTCGATGCCGTCCATCTTCATCTCGGCGACAGCCTCGCCCCGCGCCCGGAAGCGCTGGGCGTTGATGATCGGGCGCGGATCGTCGAGCGTCGACTCGACCACGGAGACCACGTCCAGGGCGTAGGTGGGCGACTCGCGGTCGAGCAGGTCGAACGCGGCGACCGCGAAGGGCGACAGCGGCTGGTTCAGCGCGAAGTTCGCCTGCAGGTCGACGGTGAGGCGCAGCGTGCGGCCCTGCTCGTCGGGCGGGTCGAGCTGCTCGACGACCTCGCCGGCGACGAGCGCCTCGATGATGTTGTCGACCTGCTCGAGCAGCCGGTCCTGCGACTCGGGCGTCTCGCCGCTCTCGCGGATGAGGTGCTCCAGGGCGGCGCGGGCGTCGCCGGGGCGGGTGATGACGTCTAGCACCATCGCGTGGCTGACCCGCATCCGCGAGACGAGCGGCTCGGGCGTGCCGTTCACGAGGCGCTCGAACGTGCCGTGACCCCACGACACGAAGCCCTCCGGCGGTTTCTTGCGCTGGATCCGCTTGAGCTTCTTCGGGTCGTCGCCGGCCTTGCGCACGAGGCGGGCGTTCTCGACCTCGTGGTCGGGCGCCTCGACCACGACGTGGCCCACCGTGTCGTAGCCGGCGCGACCCGCGCGGCCGGCGATCTGCTGGAACTCGCGCACCTGCAGGTGCCGCTGGCGCGTGCCGTCGTACTTGGACAGGCCGCTGAACAGCACCGTGCGGATCGGGACGTTGATGCCGACGCCGAGGGTGTCGGTGCCGCACACGACCTTGAGCAGGCCCTGCTGGGTGAGCGTCTCGACCAGGCGCCGGTAGCGCGGCAGCATGCCGGCGTGGTGCACGCCGATGCCCATCCGGATCAGCCGCGAGAGGGTCTTGCCGAACGCCGACGTGAACCGGAAGTCGCCCAGCGCCTCGGCGATGGCGTCGCGCTCGGCTCGCGTGGCCACCTTGGCGCTGGTCAGCGCCTGGGCGCGCTCCAGCGCGGCGGCCTGCGAGAAGTGCACGACGTAGACCGGGGTCTGGTGGGTCTCGACGAGTTGCTCGAGCGTCTCGTGGATCGGGGTCGTGACGTACTCGCTGACCAGCGGCACCGGCCGCTCGACGGACGTGACGGCGACGGTCTCGCGTCCGGTTCGGCGGGCCAGGTCGGCCTCGAGCTTCGTCGTGTCGCCGAGCGTGGCCGACATGAGCAGGAACTGGGCGCGGGGCAGCTCGATCAGCGGCACCTGCCAGGCCCAGCCACGGTCGGGATCGGCGTAGTAGTGGAACTCGTCCATGACGACCGTCGCGATGTCGGCCGCCGCGCCCTCGCGCAGCGCCATGTTCGCCAGGATCTCGGCCGTCGCGGCGATGATCGGAGCGTCGGCGTTGACCGCCGCGTCACCGGTGACCATGCCGACGTTCTCGGCGCCGAAGATCTCGCACAGGTCGAAGAACTTCTCACTGACGAGGGCCTTGATCGGCGCGGTGTAGACGCTGCAGCCGCCGCGCGCGAGGGTGGCGCCCATCGCGGCGGTGGCGACCAGGCTCTTGCCCGAGCCGGTCGGGGTCGCGAGGACCACGTTGGAGCCGGAGACGCACTCGAGAATCGCCTCGTCCTGGGCGGGGTACAGAGTCAGACCGCGGTCCTCGACCCAGCCCATGATCGCCTCGTGGATGACGTCGACGTCCTCGGTCGGCTCCGGCGGAAGCAGGTCGACCAGTCGTGATGCCACCCGTGCAGCCTAGGCGTCGCGCCCACGGAGCCCTGCGGCGACGGCCGTTCTAGGCCCCGCAGGCGCAGTCGGCCATCGCGGCCACGACCCGGTCGAGGGCCGCCTGCGTGACGAACGGGTTGACGTCCTTCGTGTCGTCGGACATCAGCGCGAACGCGACCGGCCGGCCGCCCGAGAGTGTCACCACGCCCGACAGCGCGTGGACACCCGTGAGGGTGCCCGTCTTGGCCCGGACCAGACCGCGCGCCTGCCCCGACCGGACGTACCGGTCCTCGAGCGTGCCGCTGAACCCGCCGACCGGCAGGCCGCTGAGGATCGATCCGAGCCGTGGCCTCGAGGAGACCTCGGCCATCGTCTCGGCGAGCGTCCGCGCGGAGATCCGGTTCTTGCGCGACAGCCCGCTGCCGTCGTTGATCACGAGCCCGGCGGTGTCCACGCCCGCCTCGGACAGGACCTGCGAGACGACCTTGGCGCCACCGGCGAACGAGCCCGGCTGGCCCGCCTTGATCGCGGCCTGCCGCAGCAGCACCTCGGCGACCTCGTTGTCGGAGTCGGCGAGGAACTGCTCGACGATCCGCGACAGCGGCGCACTGCGCACCGTGGCGATCGTCGCGCCCGAGGCCCTCGTCTCGGTCGGCTCGCCGGTGACCTCGACGCCGCGCGCCCGCAACAACTCGGCGAATCGGCGGGCCGCGTCGGCGGCCGGATCGGTCGAGCGGCCCGCGCCCACGCGGCCACGGTCGATCCACAGCGGGCTGACCGGCGCGACGACGCTGCCGACATAGCCGTCCTCCCACGCGGGGCTGACCTCCGGACCCTCGAACAGGGAGACGTCGTAGCCCAGCGTGACCGGGCCGCGCCCGACCTTCTTCGCCGTGGCCCCGGCCAGGGTCGCCAGGTCGGCCCGCTCGACCGAGGAGCCCTTCGACTTCGCGTCCGTCAGATACGGATCGCCGCCGCCCACGAGGACGAGACGCCCGCCGTCGCGCACGACCGAGGTCGTGAACCGGGCGTCCGGTCCCCAGGCGTCCAGGACCGCGACCGCGGTCAGCAGCTTCGTCGTCGAGGCCGGGATCTGCGCCCCGTCGCCCTCGTCGACGAGGACCTTGCCGTCGCGGGCATCGACCGCCACGAGACTCGTCCGGCCGCCGAGCGCCTCGGACCGCAACGGGCCGGCAACAGCCGCGGCCAACTCGCGTCCGTCGATCGGACCCGAACCGACCGCAGCCGCCTCGTCGGGATCGGGCGACTGCGTGGCCAGACCCTCCGGCGGCGTCACGTATTGCGGGCCACACGGGCCGTCGCACAAGATGGGGTTCAGGTCACCTCGCACATAGAGCGCCGCGATCGACGCGAGGGTGACCAGCACGAGCAACGGCAGCACCCATGCGGCAGGCGTTCTTCGCCCCCTGCGGGCGCCACGGGCTGTCACGTGCGTCAGACTATGTGACAGCCATTCCCAGCCAAGCCGGAGGAACCGTGTTTTTCGACGTCACCGTGGAGATCCCCAAGGGCGAGCGCAACAAGTACGAGCTCGACCACAAGACGCACCGCATCCGACTCGACCGCACGCTGTTCACGTCGATGCAGTACCCGGCCGACTACGGCTTCATCGACAACACCCTCGGCAACGACGGTGACCCGCTCGACGCGCTCGTCATCCTGCCGTTCCCGACGTTCCCCGGCTGCGTCATCGAGTGCCGCGCGATCGGCATGTTCAAGATGACCGACGAGGCCGGCGGCGACGACAAGATCCTCTGCGTCCCCGCGGGCGACCCGCGCCACGAGCACCTGCAGGACGTCGGCGACGTGTCCGACTTCGATCTCGGTGAGATCCAGCACTTCTTCGAGACCTACAAGGACCTCGAGCCCGGCAAGTCCGTCGAGGAAGGCTCCGAGTGGGTCGGCCGCGAAGAGGCCGAGGCCGAGATCCACGCCAGCTTCAAGCGCTTCGAGGACAACGGCGGCTACTGAGCCGCACCCGCTCCCACGCCAGATTTGCTCCGGGTTCTACCTTTCAGAGGTCTTGAAAGGTAGAACCCGGAGCACATCTCGGGACGCGGGGCTGGGGTCAGGCGTCCCCGCGCACCTCGCGCCGGGGACGGACCAGTCCGGCCAGCACCACTCCGAACACGTCCGGGTCGATCTTCGGGTCGAGCGCACGCAGGCCGCCCAGGCCGGCGCCCAGCGCCAGCAGGGCCGTCGCGACGTGCTCGACGGGGATCGTCGTCTCGAGGTCGGCCTCCTCGATCGTGGCCGAGATCAGCTGACCGATCAGCCGGCGGATCTCGCGGTGGCGCTTGACCAGCTCGGACGCGACCCACGGGTTGTTCCGAGCGACTGCGGCGAACTCGACCTCGAGGGCCGTCCACTGCGGCTCGCCCAGGCCCGTTCGTGACCACTCGACGAAGCTCTTGAGGCGCGACTCGAGCGACGTGTCCTCGGCGAAGACCGCCTGGACGAGGCGGATCTTCTCGGCATGGATCGTGTCGAGCACTGCCATGCAGAGCTCTTCCTTGCCGGCGAAGTTGGAGTAGACGGCGCCCTTGGAGAAGCCCGCCTCGACGGCGACCTTGTCCAGCGAGGTTCCGGCATAGCCGACGGCGAGGAACATCTGCGCCGCGACCTCGATCAGGCGTTCGCGCGTCTGGCGCTGACGCTCCGCCCGGCTCACCTTCGTTTCCGGCACGATCGACTCCTCCTTCTCGCATACCGATGGTATCTGAGTCCGGGGGACAGTCTCCACCCTTCCGGGATTTATTGCCCGGTTAGGGTCGGGCCATGACTTCACGGGCGATGTGGAACGCGATCGAGACCTTGCACGCAGGCGTCTACTTCGCGCCCGACTCCAAGGCCCGGTACGAGGCGGCCGGGCTCAAGGGCTACTGGATGGGCTACTTCGCCAGCCGCTCGGCGGCGCTGGGGCGGCCGGGACCGGCGCTGGTGCTGGCCACCTTCCACAGCTTCGCGCCCCGGATGGTCGCCCGGGCCGTGCCGGACGCCTGGCACCTCTCCGACCCCGAGAGCGTGCTGGAGGCGCGGTACTCGCTCGCCCGCGACCTGCTCGCGCCGGTGGCCGACGCCGCGACGTCGCTGGCGCCGCGGGTGCGCCCGGTGCTGGACGGCGTCGACTGGGCCGGCAAGCCGCTGGCCGCCGCCCACGCCGACCTGCCTCGCTCGGAGGACCCGCTCATCGACTTCTGGCAGTCCGTCACCGCCTTGCGTGAGTACCGCGGCGACTGCCACGTGGCCGTCCTCACCGCCGCGGGGCTCGGTGGCGCCGCCGCGAACGTACTGGCCGCGGCGACCGGGTGGGGCTGGTTCGCCGACCAGCGCACGATGCGCGGCTGGACCGAGGACGAATGGGCGGCCGCCATCTCCGACCTCGCGACGCGCGGCTGGCTGAGCGCCGACGGCACGGCCACCGAGACGGGCCGGGCGGCGCGCAACCAGCTGGAAGACGCGACCGATCGCGTCGTGGCCGCCGGGCTCGACCGCGAGGCGACCTCGCGACTGGTGACCCTCGAGGCCGATCTCGTGGCCATGGCCGACGCCTGGGCCGAGGCACACCCGGCGCTCGCGCCGAGCCGCGCCTCCCACGGCCACTGAGGTCGCGGGGCGACGCACGTCTCGTCCGCCCCGAAGGACGCCCGATCGGCCAGGCCCGTTCACCCCGCTCACCAGGGTCGGACAGTGGCCGTCCCGGGGGTCGACCCAGCGCCAGGGCCCCTGCCGCATCGCGGGACAATGACCGAATGATCACCCCGCCCTCCCCGACCGTTCGGGACGCCGCTCGCGACCGACTCTCCGCCCTCGCCATCCCCGCCGGGGCCCTCGGCCGACTCGGGGAGGTCGCGGTGTGGTGGTCCTCCGTGCGCGGCGAGACGACCCCCGCTCCCCCGTCGCACGTGCGGGCCGTGGTGTTCGCCGGCGACCACGGGGTCGCCTCCCACGGCGTCTCGGCCTACCCGTCGGCCATCACCGGCGCCATGGTGCGCGCGTTCGTCAGCGGCGTCGCGGGCGTCTCGGTGCTGGCCCGTCAGCACGACGTCACGCTGCGGGTGCTGGACCTGGGCGTCGACGGTGACTTCCCCGACCTCGACCCCGCCCTGGGCGAGTTCAAGGTGCGCCGCGGGACCGAGCCGATCCACCTGACCGACGCGATGACCGCCAACGAGACCCGGCAGGCCATCGACGCCGGCCGCCGGATCGCCGAGCAGGAGATCGCGGCCGGCGCCGACCTGCTGATCGGTGGCGACATGGGCATCGGGAACACGACCCCGGCGGTCGCGCTGATCGCCGGCGCCCTGGGCCTGGCGGCCGAGGACGTCGTCGGGCGCGGCACCGGGATCGACGACGCCGGGCTCGCCCTCAAGACCGACGTCGTCGCGACGGCCCTGAAGCGGGCGGGCGACCGCGTGGCCGATCCGGTCGAGCTGCTCGCCGCTCTCGGTAGCCCCGACCTCGCCGCGCAGGCGTCGTTCATCTCGACCGCCGCGCAGGCGGGTGTGCCGGTGTTGCTGGACGGCGTGATCTCCGTGGCCGCCGCGATCGTCGCCGAACGCCTCACCCCCGGGGTGGCGCCCTGGCTCGCCGCCGGTCACCGCTCCACCGAGCAGGCCCAGTGGCGCGCGCTGGACGCGCTCGGCCTGGAGCCGCTGCTGGATCTCGACATGCGACTGGGTGAGGGATCGGGCGCCGTCACGGCGGTGCCCATCGTCCGGTCGGCCGCGCTGCTGCTGTCGCAGATGGCGCTCCTGGACGAGTTGATGTGAGCCGGTTCTCCGACGCGGTCCGGCTGTCGACCGGCACCTTCAGCGCCGTCCCGGTCCCGGCGCCCCGGCGCGTCGATCGCGAGACGGCCGGCATCGCCGTCGCGATCGCCCCATTGGCCGTCCTGCCGGTCGGCCTGCTCGTCGCCGCCGTCGCGTGGGGAGCCCGTGAGCTGGGGCTGGCACAGATCGTGGTCGGAGCGCTCGCCATCGGTGTCGGCGCCTGGGCCACGCGGGGGTTCCATCTCGACGGCCTGGCCGACACCGCGGACGCGTTGGCGTCGTCCTACGACCGCGAGCGAGCACTGACGGTCGCCCGCACCGGCGACGTCGGACCGGCCGGCGCGGCCACGCTCGTCCTGGTCCTGCTCGTCCAGGCGGCCTCCGCCGGCGCGGTGGCCACGTACTGGTCGTGGGGACCCGCAGCGGTCGGCATCCTGTGGTGTCTGGCCCGCGCCGGCGCCACGGTGGGGCTGCGCCGCGGCGTCCCGGCCGCCCGGCAGGACGGCATGGGCGCGACCTTCGCGGGCAGCGTGCCGGTCGTGGCCCTCGTCGCCGTCTGGCTCCTCGTGGCGGCAGCCGCCGTGGCCGTCACCGGCCTCACCGGCGCCTCGATCGCGCAGGGCCTCGTCACCGCCGTGGCTACGCTGCTGGTCATGTTCGCGGTCGTCGCCCACGTCGTGCGTCGCCTCGGCGGCATCATCGGCGACGCCGTAGGCGCCAGCGTCGAGATCGCGCTCGCGGTCCTGCTGATCGGGTTCGCGGCGGTCGTCGCATGACCTTCATCGGACCCGACGGCGCACCACGCTGCGACTGGGCCGGCGGCGCCCCCGGGTTCGTCGAGTACCACGACACCGAGTGGGGCTTCCCCGTCTCCGACGACGTGCGCCTGTTCGAGAAGTTCTGCCTCGAGGGATTCCAGTCCGGCCTGTCGTGGCGCACGATCCTGGACAAGCGCGAGAACTTCCGCGCCGCGTTCGCCGGGTTCGACCTCGAGACGGTCGCCGGCTACGACGAGTCCGACGTCGCTAGTCTCCTGCAGGACGCGGGCATCGTCCGGCACCGCGGCAAGATCGAGGCCACCATCAACAACGCCGCGCGCGCCCTCGAGCTGATCGAGACAGAGGGTTCCCTGGCGGCGTACGTCTGGCGGCACGAGCCCGACCCCGCCGAGGTGCCCGTCCCCCAGTCGCTGACCACCTCGCCGACCGCCACCGCGATGTCGAAGGACCTCAAGAAGCGGGGTTGGAAGTTCGTCGGCCCCACGACCGTCTTCTCGTTCATGGAGGCGATGGGGCTGATCAACGACCACACGCACGACTGCGTCGTGCGGGCGCAGGTCGACACGGCCCGCGCCGCGTTCGTCCGCCCGTCCTGAGCGGGACGGTCAGAGCCGCAGCACGCGGCCCGAGACGACCAGCAGGACCTCGTCGCAGTCGTCGGCGAACCGCTGGTTGACCGTGCCGAGCAGGTCGCGGAACAGCCGGCCCGAGCGCGTCTCGGGAACGACGCCCCACCCGACCTCGTTGGTCACCACGACGACGTCCTCGGCGTGAGCGGTCATCGCCGAGATGGCGTCCTCGACCCGCTTCCACAGCAGCGGCTCCCACTCGTCGAGGGTCTGGTCCCACCCGTCGAGCTCGTCGATCAGCGAGGTGACCCATGTGCCGAGGCAGTCGATGATGACCGGGGTGTCGGCCATGGCGATCGCCTGCTCCAGATCGCTGGTCTCGATCGTCTTCCAGTGCTCGGGACGACGCTCGCGATGGGCCCGGACCCGGGCCGCCCAGTCGGGGTCGAACTCGGGGTCCGGCGGCGGACCGGGGGCGATGTACGTGACGTCGGGCGCGCCGACGACCAACGACTCGGCCTGGAACGACTTGCCGGAGCGCACACCACCGGTGATCAGGGTCCTCATCACCGCAGCCTAGCCCTGACCGACACCGCTCGTCCCGATCCGCGCGCCGGGCTCACTGGCGCTTGCGGCGGGCGACGATGAAGGCGGCGACCGCCACCAGAAACGCCGCGCCGATCGCGATCGGCAGCACGGTCGTCGTGGCGGTGGACGACTCGTCGTCCTCGTCGGACGCCTTCTCGTCGTGGCCGGCGACGACGGCGTCCTCACGGGTCTGCGCGTCGGCCGCGGCGTTCACCTCGACGTTCTCACCGTCGGACATCTGCTGGTACTTCAGCGCGATGAAGTCGCCGGCGGCCAGTTCGTACTCATGCAGGCCGACCGAGGCGTAGTCCCAGTCCTGACCCTCCTTCGCCACCATGAACGCCCAGTAGCCCGGCCCGTCGAGCGCGGTGCCGCACTTCTCCTGCGTGGGCGTGGGCTGACCGTCGATGCGGCACAGCATCCCCGGCGAGGCGGACGTCTCCTGGGTCTCGACCCCGGCGTCGGCCAACGCCTGCTCACCGGTCTGGCCCACGGCGTGCTGGGCGCACAGGATCCGGTCCTTGCCGTCGAGCGCGCCGAACTCCAGGACGATCGGCACGTCCTGGTCGGACTCACACGACTCGTGCGCGGTCGCCGCGGTCGGCAGGACCGTGACGGCCGCGGCGAGCAGCAGGAGCGCTGCGAGACGGGCGGACAAGGACTTCATGACGTCTCCTTCGGGAGGTAGCGGGCGCGCCGGGCGGCACGCCTCAGGGTGGCCAGGACGGCCGGGCCCAGCGTCACGATCAGCAGCACGTTCGTGATCGCTCGCCCCAGGTCCCAGCCCCAGAACGAGGTCAGCAGGGTGAACACGAGGAACCGGTGCAGGTTGTCGAGCACCGGGTCGCCGGGGACCATCGACAGCGAGTCCTCGGCGCCGGGGATCGCGATGCCGAGCGTGAACGGCCACGACGAGAGGTTCATCAGCAGGCCGAACCCGTACGCCGCGACGATCGCGTACCCGGCGAGCATCACGATCTCGGCTCGGCCGGTGACCCGGCGCGGCAACAGGCCGGCGCCCATCCCCACCCATGCGGCGCACAGCATCTGGAACGGCAGCCAGGGCCCCACCCCCGAGGTCAGCAACGCCGACGCGAAGAGGCTCGTGCAGCCCAGGACGAAGCCGAACCCGGCCCCGAAGACGCGCCCGCCGAGGATCAGCAGGAAGAAGACCAGCTCGACCCCCGCCACGCCCGCGCCGAGCGGCCGCACGGCCGCGTTGATCGCGCTCAGCACGCCCAGCATCGCCAGCGCCTTGGAGTCCAGGCCGCCCTCGGAGAGCTCGGCGATCACGACCAGGACCACGACGGGCATGAGGGCCATGAACAGGAACGGCTGGTCGACGCGCGTCTCGCCGGGCGTCGGCGAGATGATCAACGGCCACAGCAGCATGACCAGGCCGGCGATGCTGGCGGCGGTCAGGACCAGCGCCGAGCGCAGGGTCACCGGGACGGCGACCCGGGTCCGGGACGCGCTCATCGGACGACCTCCGACGGCAGCGCGGCGGCCACCTCGTCGACCGTGAGCCAGTCGGGACCGAGCACCTTGGAGACCTGCGGCGCGAACGCCGGCGACTCGGCCAGCACCTCGCGCACCGGGCCGGACGAGACGACCTCGCCGTCCGCGAGGACGACGACCGTGTCGGCCACCGCGGCGACGAACTCGACGTCGTGACTGGACACGACGATGCCGTGCCCGTCGGCGGCCAGGTCGTGCAGGATGCGCGCCAGCTCCGCCTTGCCGGGATAGTCCAGGCCGCGCGTGGGCTCGTCGAGCGCCACCACCGCGGGCTGGGCGGTCAGCACGACGGCCAGGACGAGCGCCAGCTTCTGGCCCTCGGACAGGTCGCGCGGGTGACGCCGTCCCACGATGCCCGGCGCCAACCGCTCCAGCAGGGCCCGGCAGGTTCCCGGGGCGACGCCGGCCTGGTCGTCGGCGGCGGCGCACTCGCGGTCGACCGTCTCGAGGTAGAGCAGGTCGGCGGCCGTCTGCGGCACGAGACCGACGAGCATCCGCGCCTCGGCCGGCCGCACGTCACCGGGGTCGACTCCGTCCACGTCGACGACGCCGGTGGTGCGGTCGCCGGTGCCCTGCACCGCCCACAGCAGCGAGCTCTTGCCCGAGCCGTTGCGACCCATGAGGGCCACCACCTCGCCGTGCCCGACCCGCAGGTCGACGCCGTCGACGGCGGTGAAGTGCCCGTAGCGCACCGTGATGCCTCGCGCCTGCAACGCCGGTCGACGCTCGGGGGTGGGCGGCACGGGCGGCGGTCCGAGCCGCGCGGCCAGCGGCTTGACCCGACGCCGGGCCTCGCGCACCGACAGCGGCAGCGGCCGCCAATCAGCCAGCCGTCCCAGCTGCACGAGCGGGGGCGCGACCGGGGCATCGACGAGGAGCTCGGCCGGATCGCCGATGCGGACCCGGCCGTCCTCGACCAGCACCAGCCGGTCGGCGAAGGGAACCACTCGCTCCATCCGGTGCTCCGCGACGATCACGGTGAGCGCGAGGTCGTCGACGAGGCGGGCGATGGTCGCCAGGACGTCCTCGGCCGCGGTGGGGTCGAGCGCGGAGGTGGGCTCGTCGAGCACGAGCACGCGCGGGTGCATCGTCAGGACCGATCCGATGGCCACGCGCTGCTGCTGGCCGCCGGACAGGGACCGCACGGAGCGTCGTCGCAGGTCGGCGATCCCGAGCAGGTCGAGCGTCTCCTCGACCCGGCGGCGCATCGTCTGCGGGTCGAGACCGAGGTGCTCCATGCCGTAGGCCAGCTCGTCCTCGACCACGTCGGCGACGAATCCCGAGAGGGGGTCCTGGGCCACGTAGCCCACGAGGTGCGCCAGCTCGCGCGGCGGACGGCCCACGATGGAGGCGCCGTCGATGCGGATGTCACCGGCGAGCGTGCCGCCGGTGAAGTGCGGCACGAGTCCGTTCACCATGGCGAGCAGGGTCGACTTGCCCGACCCGGTGCGGCCGGAGACCAGCACCAGCTCGCCCTCGTCGATCTCGAGGTCGACCCCGGCCAGCGTCGGCACGTCGGCCCCGTCGTACCAGAAGGTGACGTCGTCGAAGGAGATCATGCGCGCTCACCTCCGACCTCGTCGTGGGAGACGGGGGCCTGCGGGGCCACGAAGACCGGCGCGATCGCGAGGGCGACGACCAGCAGCGAGGCCACGCTCAGCGGCGGCCAGCCCGGCACGTCGGGATAGAGCACGGCCACCTGCTCGGTGGACAGCAGCTTGAACCCGATGGCGACCGCGATGCCCGATCCGGCGGTGAGGTACTCGGCCGCGAGCCAGCGCATCGGCCGGTAACGGGTGCGGTGGACCCGGCGGCCCGCCGACCTCAGCGCCAGCACCGCGAAGACGAGTCCGGCGACGAGCATCGGGTAGGTCAGCACCTTCGGCGCCGCGCCGTCGAGATAGCCGTACGTGCCCACGCTCAGTCCGAACAGGCCGAGCAGCATCAGCACGCCGGTGACGAACCGCTCGCGCGGGGCGACGGAGCCACTGCGGCCGTAGCCGCGCGCGTCCATCCCCGCCGCGAGCGTCATCGAGCGGTCGAGCGCGTCCTCGAGCACGGGGATCACGACGCGGTGCATCGCACCCGTGCCCCGGCTGGCGTCGCCGCGCAGCTTGCGGGCGCGGTTGACCCGGCGGACGCTCTCGGCCAACTGCGGGAACACCGAGACGGCCACGACCAGGGCGGCGCCGACCTCGTAGAGCGCCGGCGGGGCCGAGGCGAGCAGCCGCTTGGGGTTGGCCAGCGAGTTCGCGGCGCCGACGCAGATGATCAGCGCCGCCAGCCGCATCCCGTCGTACGCGCCGACCAGCACCTCGTTGACGGTGACGTCGCCCAGCAGCTGGATCCCCCGCGCCGCCTCGGGCAGCGGGATCTCGGGCAGGTGGAACAGCACCGGGTCGGCCGGGGTCGATCCGCCGCCGAGCACGATGCGGAAGACGACCCGCATCACCACGATGAGCAGGCCGAAGTACAGGTAGTAGCGGAAGGACAGTGCCCACGGCGCGTCGCCGCGGCACGCCGCCACGACCAGTCCCGCGATCGCGACTGTCGCCAGCAGGAGGAAGGGGTTCAGCGTGAAGGACGCCCCGGCTGCGAGGCCGAGCGCCCAGAGCCACCAGGCACCGGGGTGCAGCTCGCGTCGCGACCGGCCGGCGGACCGGCGCGTGGTGGGTGCGCTGGGGTCGGCGAGCGTGGTCATCTCGTCCCCTTCCCCGCGGCACGGGGGCGGGGACCCCGAAGGGTCGGCGCCCACCGGTTGTTGCGCGACAACATGTGGTGGCGGTCCGACACGGGTTCCCGACTCGCCCCGCGCGCCCGAGCGCAACGGAACTCACGGTTGCGGCACAGCACCGGATTCACACCGGTTTCCCCTGGGCCGGACCTGGGTTCAACGGGGCCGAGTCTATCCCTCATGCCGGATCAGATTCACGGCGTCGCCGCCAGACGACGCCGGCCGCGGCGCCCAGCACGACCACGAGGACGAGTCCGGCGGCGATCACCGGCGCGCTGGTGCCCGACGCGTCGGACTCGGCAGCCAGCGGCTGGACCGAGCCGTCGCCGTCACCTGCCGTCCCGACCGCGTGCCCGGGAGGAGGCGTGGCGGTCGTCGGTTGCGTCGTCGCGGAGGCCGTCGGGCTGGGTGTCGCCGGGGTTCCTGTCGGCCGGGTGCTGGGCGCGACCGAGCCCGGAGCAGTCGTCGCCGACGGCTGGGACCGGGCGACCGGGGCGTCCTTCGACGAGGCGCCCTCACCCGATGGACGCGAGGTCTTCTTCGCGGCGGTGTCGCCCGACGCGGCGGGCCGGGTCGGTTCCTTCTTCGGCGCGACCGGAGGCGCGACCGACGGCGGGGTCCGCTGCTGCGAGCCCTGGAAGACGAACGCGACCGAGCCCCCGGCCGGCACCTTGAGCGAGGTGACGCCCAGGCTGGAGTACACCCAGGAGCCGGACTTCCCGTCGGACCAGAACAGTCCCCAGTAGGCGTCACTGGGCGACGCCTCGACGCAGGGGTCGCCGGCGGGTGCGCCGTCGACCCGGCACACGAAGCCCGGGGCACGCGCGGCGTACTTCAGGGCGTGGCCCGCGGCCGAGAAGTTGTCGGACGCCCGGCCACCGCCGTCGCGGTCGCACCCGACCGAGCCGTTGACGACGACCGTGACCCCCGTGCCGGCCGGGCAGGCCGCAGCGTGGGCGGGTGCGGCCGCCCCCACCGCGCCGGCGGCGGCCCCGAGCAGGACCGCCGCCAGCGCACGGACGAGACGTGTGCTCACTTCACGACCTTGAAGGAGGTCGCGCCCTGACGACCGGCGAACGCGCCGCGCACGACCACCTTGGCCGTGCCGGTCTTGCGGCCGACCTTGAACCGGTACGTGAACGTGCCCTTCGACGAGGCGACGCCGCGCTTGACGACCTTGCCGCGGTACTGGATCCGCACCGGCTCGCCGGCGACGAGTCCGCGCGCGACGATCTTCTGCACCTTGGCGCGCTTGACCTTCGTGCGTGCCTTGGCGACGGTCAGCTTGCGCGGGCCCAGGACGGTGACCGACGTGGAGCCGGCGCGGTTGCCGCGCGACCCCGTGACGGTGACGGTCCGGGTGGCCGTGCCGGCCGGGGTCGTGACGGAGGCCGCCACGACACCGTTCGCCGGGACGGTGCCGCGCGCCGTGCCGCCGCCGACGACGGAGGCCGTGTACTTCTCACCCGGGCGCAGGCCCGTGGCCCGCACGGAGGCGGCGCGACCGGCAGCGACGAACGTCCCTGAGCGGGTCACCGCGACCTTCGTCGACGACAGCTGGGCCTGAACCCCGGCCGCCGCCTGCGAGGTGGCGCGGATCCACTGGTCACGGCTCTCGTCCGTGATGCCCTCGTCCATGCCGGTCTTCATCGCGGCGCCGTCGTAGGCGACCGCACCGATCTCGTTGGCCAGCGCCGTGTCCTCGGCCCTGGCGTCGGTGACCTGGTGCCTCACGATCCACGCCGCCGCGGACCCGGCGGCCCCGTCCTGGCCGGCCAGGCGCAGCGCCGACGCCGCCAGACCGGTCGAGTTCGTGTTCGGGGTGCCGTTCCCGACGAAGGAGCCGTCCGCAGCCTGGGCCGACGCGAGGGCCTTCGCCGCCGCCGCGAGCTCGTCGGCGAGGCCGTCGTGACCGGCCTCCCGCGCCTCGGCGAGGGCGATCACGGCGAACGCCGTGGAGTCGACCTCGACCGTCGAGCCGCACGCGGCGGCGTAGTCCTGCAGGAACGAGCCGTTCGGGCACTGCTTCGACAGCAGGAACGCCACGGACTCGTCGGCCTCGTCGCTGCCCGCGGCGACCAGGGCGCGGGTGGCCCAGGTCTGGCCGACGCCGCCGTAGGTCAGGCCCGGGTCGATCGCTCCGGTGGCGTCGTCGGTGAGCTTCTCGATCTGGCCGATCAGGTCGGCGCCGTTCACGTCCGAGGCGTCGCCGCCCGCCGCCTCGACGGCGACCGCGAGCTTGCCGCCCGACCCCGGGTAGAACGTGACCTTCGAGCCGTCGTCGTAGGTGGTGTAGGTCGCGACGTCCGCGCTGACGGCCTGGACGATGCGGGCCTGCGTCGCGGCCCGCGTGTCGAGCTGGTTCAACGCGAAGAACACGTCGAGTGACAGCCCGTAGTCGTCGAAGCCGCCGTAGTTCGGGTTGTGGACGAGACCGCCGGTGAGCTGGTCCTCGAGCCATCGCGCCGCGGAGTACGCGTAGCTGTTCGGCGCCGCGGTGGCGGCGGGAGCGACGGCGACGGCCGTCGAGAGGGCGATCGCGCCGGAGGCGACGGCGATCAGGGCGCGCTGGCGCACGGGTGACTTCATGGGGTTCCTTCCCGCTGCAGAACGGGAGGAGCCCGCGAAGGGCACCACCCGCTGTATTCCTCGACAGCGAATCGGTCGGTTCCGTCAGGCAGGTGCTCCGGCTCGCCGACCCGGGAAGGGTCGATCTCACGGTTGCGGGTCAGCGCCGGATTCTCACCGGCTTCCCCTGACACTGCGGAAGGTGTGTGTGGTTGTGGCGAGCACGCTAGCACGTGCGGAAGACGTGCCCGGGCCGCCCGCGCGCCACGAGATCTCGGTCACGCAGCACCACCGAGATCTTGCTGCCCCGTGCCCGGCACGCCCGGTCGAACGCCTTGCGGCCGTTGTCGGTGTACTCGACCTCGATCACGCGTCGCCCGTACATCCGGGTGTACCGGCCGCACTCGCGGTACACCTCGCACTCCTCGGCGACGGCGAAGTCGAAGCCCAGCTTCCGGCCGTTCAGCCCGGCTGTGTTCTTCTGGGCGATCGCCAGTCGCTCGGCGTGCGCGGCGCGGACCAGGAGCCTGGCGTGGGCCCGGGCGTGCGAGCGTTTCAGCAGCTTCTTCGAGCGGGTCCACGAGTCGAGGTTGTCCGGCTCGACGGCGCGGAAACCGCGCTCGGCGCAGCCGGCGAACCACCGCCGGGCGATCCTGGCCGCAGCCGCGCGCTTCTTCGCCGTGCGCAGGTCCAGCAACACCTCACCGGGCCAGTCGCGGTCCCGCACGAGGCGGCCCTTGCCGTCGCGCAGCAGCAGTCCGGGGTGCTTCTTCCGCCACCACGACAGCCGGCCCGGCTGCGTCTGGAAGGCGTTCACGTAACAGACCGAGTAGACGCCGGAGGCCGGTTTCGCGGTGCGATCGCGGACCACGATGTCAACGCTCGCGGCCGGGCGGTAGGCCCCGCCGAGCTGGTAGTCGGCCGTTCCTCCCGCCGGGGGCAGCGCGATCGGCGTGACCGCGGTGACCACGGCCAGCACCAGCGAGACCACGAACGTCATGCCTCAGGAGTACCACTCTTCACCGTGTCGTGGTGGGCGTCCGCTACTAGCCTGTGGCCATGAGTCTCGGTGAGGAACTTCGACGGTCGATCGACGGCAAGTGGCGCCACGTGCGCGAGCAGAGCCGGGTGGAGCTGGCGGCGCTGGACCTGGCGTACGACCACTCCCTGAGCCTGGACGAGGCTCGCGAGCGGGTGCTCGACCAGATGAAGCAGCTCGTGCCCACGGGCATCCCCGCGGCCGGTTTCCGCACCGAGAACGGCGGCACCGGCGACCCGGGCATGGCCGTCACCGGCATCGAGATGCTGGCCCAGTTCGACCTGTCGCTCATGGTCAAGGCCGGCGTCCAGTGGGGCCTGTTCGGCGGGGCGATCGAGAACCTCGGCACCGAGCGCCACCACGAGGCGTACATCCCGGCGCTCATCAACCTCGACCTGCTGGGCTGCTTCGCGATGACCGAGACCGGCCACGGCAGCGACGTCCAGAGCCTCGAGACCACGGCCACCTACGACCCGGCGACGCGGGAGTTCGTGATCCACTCCCCCACGCCGTCGGCCCGCAAGGACTACATCGGCGGCGCGGCCAAGCACGCCCGGGTCGCCGCGGTGTTCGCCCGCCTGATCACCCTCGGCGAGGACCACGGCGTGCACTGCTTCGTGGTGCCGATCCGCGACGAGGCCGGCGACGACCTGCCCGGCGTCACGACCAGCGACTGCGGATACAAGGGCGGGCTCGGCGGCGTCGACAACGGCCGCATCATGTTCGACCAGGTCCGCATCCCCCGCGACAACCTGCTGAACCGCTACGGCAACGTCGACGAGGGCGGCGTCTACTCCTCGCCCATCGAGAGCGGCAACGCGCGCTTCTTCACGATGATCGGCACGCTGATCCGTGGCCGCGTCAGCGTCGGCGGGTCGGCCCGCGCCGCCGCCGAGGTGGCCCTCAGCATCGCCGGCCGCTACGCCCTGGAGCGCCGTCAGTTCGAGGGCGTCCCCGGTGAGGAGACGGTGCTGATGGACTACCGGATGCACCAGCGCCGGCTGCTGCCGCTGATCGCCGAGGCGTACGCCTTCCGGTTCGCGCACAACCAGCTCGTCGCGCGCATGAACCGACTGCAGACCGAGGCCGACCCCGACGCACACGCCCAGCGCGAGCTCGAGGGACGCGCCGCCGGCCTGAAGGCCGCGCAGACCTCGTTCGCGAGCCGGGCCATCCAGGAGTGCCGCGAGGCGTGCGGCGGCGCCGGCTACCTGGCCGAGAACCGGCTCACGACCCTGCGCGCCGACAGCGACGTCTTCACGACGTTCGAGGGCGACAACGTGGTGCTGCTGCAGCTCGTGGCCAAGGAGCTGCTCACCGCCTACGCCAAGGAGGTGAGCGGCCTCGACCCCGTCGGCATGGTGCGGTTCGCCGCCAGCACGGTGGCCGAGACGGTCAAGGAGCGCACGGCCGCGAGCCAGCTGATCCAGCGCCTGATCGACGCCCGCTCGAACGACGACGAGCACAACCTGCTCGATCGCGGCACCCAGCTGAACCTGTTCGAGGATCGCGAGCAGCACGTCATCGAGACGGCCGCGCGCCGCCTGCGTCGTGCCGGCAAGGACCAGGGCGAAGCGTTCTCGGCGTTCAACGCCGCCCAGGACCACGTCGTGAAGATCGGCCAGGTGCACATCGACCGCATCGTGCTGGAGGCCTTCACCGCCGGCATCGCCCGCTGCGAGGACGACGAGGCGGCAGACCTGCTGCGCGACGTCTGCTCGCTCTACGCGCTGACCGTGATCGAGCGGGACAAGGCGTGGTTCATGGAGCACAACCGCATCAGCGACACCCGCGCCAAGGCCGTCACGACCGAGGTCAACGCGCTGCTGGATCGACTGCGGCCGCACACCTTGGCACTCATCGAAGGGCTCGGCGTTCCTCAGTCGAGCCTCGGCGCGACGATGCTCGACTGAGGCGTCCGAAGACGTCCGAACACGACCGTCCACTACGCCTGCGGGGGCGTCCGCACCGTGCCACAATGACGCCTGCACCATTCACTTTCGTCTCGGGGAGAAAAATGAACCGACGCTTCACCAAGGGCGCGCTGCTCGCTGCCGCCGCCATGACCATCTCGCTGGCCAGCCCGGTCGCCGCGCAGGCCGACGAGTCGTCGTCCGTGTCCGCCACGCTGGGCCAGCCGACCGCGGTCAGCTCCAACGCCGCGCCCTCCGGCCTCACCCGCAACCCGGCCGACACGCCGTCCGTGACCCGCCTGACCGTGAACGCGGGCGTCCTGACGTCCACGGGCAACACGTACGTTCCCGCCCGGATCGACTACAACGTCCCCTCCGGCTGGAGCTTCGGCCCGACGGCGCGCCTCTCGGCCAACCGCAAGGCCAAGGTCGAGACCCTGTACGACGGCAACTACGTCAAGATCCCCAGCGCCTGGGGCGCCGGCGTCTACCGGCTCGACACCATCACGTTCAAGTCCTACGACGCCAACCCGCGCGTCCACGTGGCCCCCAACGCGGTCAACTTCCGCGTCCGCCAGGGCCTGTACTCCGGCGGCGGCCTGCGCATCGTGCGCAAGGGCTCGAAGCTGACGTTCAAGGTCCAGAAGGTCCGCAGCTTCACCGGCACCAAGTACGTCCGCGTCAAGACGGCCACGGTGCAGGTCAAGAAGGGCAAGAAGTGGAAGAAGCTCAAGAACGTCAAGCTGAACAAGAAGGGCAACAAGAACTTCTCGATCAAGAAGAAGGGCAAGCGCAAGTACCGTCTGGTCATCAAGACGACCAACACGATCCAGGGCGCGAAGACGGGCGCCATCAAGATCTGATCTCGATCTGAGCCCGAGTCGAGGCGCCGGTCCACCTGCGGGTGGGCCGGCGCTTCGCCGTTCCCGGGGTCTCAGGCCCAGTCGCCGCGGCGCAACGGCGTGAGCAGCCGGTGGATCGTGGTCTGGTCCCCCGGGCTGATCTCGTCGAGACCGAAGTCCATGGCGACCAAGGCCGCGGTCGCGTCGTCCAGCACCTTCCGACCCGCGTCGGTCAGCGAGGCCAGCGCGCGTCGCCGGTCGCTCGGGTCGACGCGGCGATCGACGAGGCCGTCGGCGACGAGCCGGTCGATCACGTTGGTGACCGAGGTCGGGTGCACCATGAGGCGCTCGCCGATCTTGGACAACGGCAGGGATCCCGAGGAGCTGAACGACAGCAGTCGCAGCACCTCGTACCGCGCGAAGGTGATGCCGAACGGCTTCAGCGCCCCGTCGAGCCGGGCCAGCACGAGCTGGTGCACCCGCATGATCGACGTGGCCAGACGCATCGACGTGGCGTCGCCGATCCGGTCGTCCCACAGCTGCGCCGCACGCTCGATGGGGTCGAAGTCCAGTCCGGCCATGGCCCCACCGTAGCGAGCGGTCCGGATGCCGCCCACATTGTGGCCCACCGCACGTTCGTCCGGGAAGGAGATTAGCGTAGCCTTACCTAGTCATGCTCTTCACGAAAGGCACTCCCTTGCGTCTCGCACCTCTGCTGACCGCCGCGACTCTCGCGCTCAGCCTCGCCGCCTGCGGCTCTTCCTCCGATGACTCGAACGAGGCCTCGGGGGCTTCGGGCGAGAACTTCCCGGTCACGATCGAGCACGCGCTCGGCAAGACCGAGATCACGAGTGAGCCGAAGCGGGTCGCCACCGTCGCCTGGTCGAACCAGGACACCGCCCTGGCCCTGGGCGTCGTGCCGGTGGGCATGCCCAAGGCCACGTACGGCGACGACGACACCGACGGACTGCACCCGTGGGTCAAGGACAAGATCGACGAGCTCGACGGCGAGACGCCGGTCCTGTTCGACGAGACCGACGGCATCGACGCCGCGGCCGTCGCCCAGACCAGCCCCGACCTGATCCTCGCGCCCAACTCCGGCCTGACGAAGGAGGAGTACGAGACGCTCTCCAAGATCGCGCCGACCGTCGCCTACCCCGACGAGGCGTGGGGCACGACGTGGCGCGACGCCATCAAGCTGACCGGCCAGGCGCTCGGCAAGAGCGACCAGGCGACGACGCTGATCGCCGACCTCGAGCAGCAGATGGCCGACGCGGTCGCGAAGCACCCCGAGATCAAGGGCAAGTCCGCCGTCATGAGCTGGATCGACCCGACGGACCTGAGCAAGGTGGGCTACTACACCGCCTTCGACACCCGCGCGGCGTTCCTCAACGACCTCGGCTTCTCGACGCCGGACTTCGTCACGAAGGCCTCGCAGACGTCCGACCAGTTCTTCCTCGAGGTCAGCGCCGAGAAGGCCGACGAGCTCGGCGGCGCCGATGTCTTCGTGGGCTACGGCGACGCCGCCGCCCTCAAGAAGGCCCAGGCCGACTCGCTGGTCGGCAAGATCCCCGCCATCGAGCGTGGATCGGTCGCCCTGCTGAAGGACAACACCCCGCTGGCCGCGGCCGTCTCGCCCTCGGCCCTCTCGATCCCGTGGATGCTCGACGACTACGTCGCGCTGCTCGCGGACGCCGCTGCGAAGGTGAAGTGACCGCAACGATCGAACCGACCGTGGGGGACGCCGCCAGGACGCGGCGTCCCCCGTGGTGGTTGCTGGTCAGCCTGATCGCGCTGGCGGTGGCCGTCTTCCTCTCGGTCGCGTTCGGTGCGCGGGTGGTCAGCCTCGGCGAGGTCTGGACCGCCCTGACGACCGACTCCGACGACGTCACGTCGGCCGCCGTCCGCTCGCGGGTCCCGCGCACCATCCTCGCGATCGTGGTCGGGGCGGCACTGGCCGTGGCCGGCGCCGTGCTGCAGGCGGTCACCCGCAACCCCCTGGCCGATCCGTTCATCCTGGGGATCAACTCGGGCGCCTCGCTGCTCGTCGTGATCGCCATCGCCTTCTTCGGGGCGGCCACCATGCCGCTCTACATCGTCTTCGCGCTGGCCGGCGCCGCACTCGCCGCCGTCTTCGTCTACTCGGTGGGCTCTCTGGGCATCGGCGGACCGACGCCACTGAAGCTCGCGCTCGCCGGCGCCATCACCACCGCCGCCTTCACGTCCCTCTCGAGCGCCATCTTGCTGCCGCGCATCGACGTCATGCGGGTGTTCCGCTTCTGGCAGGTCGGCAGCGTGGGCCGGGCCGAGAACCACGACACCCTGATGGTCCTGCCGATCCTGCTCGTGGGCGCCGCCGTGTGCCTGCTCGCCGCCCGCTCACTCAACATCCTCGCCCTCGGCGACGAGGCGGCTGCCGGGCTCGGCGTCCACGTCACCCGCACCCGCATCGGCGCCGCCGCCGGCGCGATCATCCTGTGCGGTGGCGCGACCGCCCTGGCCGGCCCGATCGGCTTCATCGGCCTGATCGTGCCCCACCTGGTGCGCCAGCTCGTCGGTGCCGACCACCGCTGGCTGCTGCCGGTCTGCGCCGTCGCCGGCGCCACCCTGCTCACCCTCGCCGACGTCGCCGGACGTGTGCTGGGCCGCCCCGACGAGATCGACGTCGGCGTCGTGACGGCCCTGATCGGCGGCCCCGTCTTCCTGTGGGTCGTCCTGCGTCGCCCGGGAGCCCGGGCATGACCGCCAACCGCGCCTCGAGCGCCACCGTCCGCGCCGTCCGCATGCACGGCGCACGCCGCGCCCGTGCCGCGATCGGCACCCTGGCGGTACTGCTGGGCGCCCTCTTCATCGCCGCGCTGTCGCTGGGAGATCCGGTCTACCCGCTGGGCGACGTGTGGAAGGTGCTGACCGGACAGTTCGTCCCGGGTGCGTCCTTCATCGTCGGCGAGCTGCGCCTGCCCCGGGCCGCGCTGGCCGTCGTCGCCGGCGCCTGCTTCGGCCTGGCGGGCGTCACCTTCCAGACCATGCTGCGCAACCCGTTGGCCAGCCCCGACATCATCGGCATCACGAACGGCGCCAACGCCGCCGCCCTGTTCGCGATCGTCGTCCTGGGCCTGAGCGGCCCGGCCGTCTCACTCGGCGCCGTGGTCGCGGCCGTGGCGACCGCCGCGGTCATCTACGCGCTCGCGGCCAGCGGCGCGGCTGTCGGTGCTCGACTGATCCTCGTGGGCATCGGCATCGCGGCGATGCTCAACAGCGCCACCGCCTACCTGCTGGTCTACGCGAACGAGTGGGACCTGAGTCGTGCGATGCGCTGGCTCAACGGCAGCCTCAACCTGGCCGACTGGGGCACCGTGGCCCTGGTCGCGGTGCCGTTCGTCGTATTGACCCCGATCCTGCTGCTGCTCGGTCGGCGGCTGATGCTGCTGCGCCTGGGCGAGGACCTCGCCGCCGGACTGGGCGTGCCGGTCGAGACCACCCGCCGGCTGCTGGTCCTGGTCGCCGTGGCCCTGGCCGCGTTCGCGACGGCCGCGACCGGCCCGATCCTGTTCGTCGCGTTCATGGCCGGACCGATCGCGACACGACTCGTCGGCCACCGGGGCTCCCTCATGGCGCCGTCGGCCCTGGTCGGGGCGGCCCTCGTCCTGGCCGCCGACCTGATCGGCCAGTTCGCCTTCGACGCGCGCTATCCCGTCGGCGTCATCACCGGTGCGCTCGGCGCGCCGTTCCTGATCTACCTGCTCATCCGCACCCAGCGCACGGGAGGCTCCCTGTGACCACCACCTTGACGACCGAGGACCTGACGCTGGCGTACGGCGACCGCACGATCGTCTCCGATCTGAGCCTGGCGCTGCCGGCCGGACGCATCACGACGATCGTCGGCGCCAACGCGTGCGGCAAGTCGACCCTGCTGCGCGGGATGGCGCGGCTGCTGAAGCCCGAGCACGGCCGCGTCCTGCTCGACGGGGAGGACATCCACACGATGGCGACCAAGGAGGTCGCCCGCCATCTGGGCCTGCTCCCCCAGTCGCCGATCGCCCCCGAGGGCATCACGGTGACCGAGCTCGTGGCCCAGGGCCGTCACCCGCACCGTCGCACCTTCGCGCGCTGGACAGCCGCCGAGGACGAGATCGTCGCCGACGCCCTCGAGGCCACGGGCGTGCTCGACCTGGCCGACCGGCTCGTCGACGAGCTCTCCGGCGGCCAGCGTCAGCGCGTCTGGATCGCGCTCGCTCTCGCCCAGCAGACCGAGGTGCTGCTGCTGGACGAGCCGACGACGTTCCTCGACGTCTGCCACCAGGTCGAGGTGCTGGACCTGCTGACCGACCTCAACCGCACGCGCGGCACGACGATCGCCATGGTGCTGCACGACCTCAACCTCGCCGCGCGCTACGCCGACCATCTCGTCGCCGTGCGCGACGGCGAGGTCCACGCCCAGGGCACCGCCGAGGAGGTCCTCACCGAAGAGACGGTCAAGATCGTCTTCGGCCTCGACGCCCGCGTCGTCCAGGACCCCACCAGCGGCCGTCCCATGGTGCTGCCGCTGGGGCGCCACCACGTGCGCGCCTGAGACGACGATTCCCCGGTCACGTGGTTCGACCACGCGACCGGGGAATCCGTCAACCGCTCAGCGCAACCGGACCGTCACGCCCTTCGCGCTGGCCTTGAACAGGCTCGAGCCGGCGTAGCGGGCCGTCACCGAGCGCTTGCCCTTGGCGGCCTTGATGGTGATCGTGGCCTTGCCGTTCTTGAGCTTGACCACGCGGGTCTTCGACCCGACCTTGACCCGGACGGTGCCGGTGGGCTTACCCGCGCCGGACTTCACCGTGACCGAGACGCGGACCTTGCCCTGGCCGAGCGCCTTGGCCTTGACCGTCGTCCGCGACGTCGCCTTGGCGACCTTGACCGTGGCCACCGCCGAGGTCGACCCGAGGAAGCCCGAGCCGGACGGGACGAAGCGCGCGGTCAGCCGGCGCGTGCCGGGCTTGAGGCCCGAGACCTTCACCGTGGCGGTGCCGTTCGCCGCGATCGACCGGGTGCCGAGGACCTTGGAGCCCTCACGCACCTGGACCGTGCCGCGGGGCTTCTCCGTGCCGGACGCCTTGACCGTGACCGAGGCGTTGAACGCCTTGCCGTAGGTCGCCTTCGCCGGGACCCGCAGCGTCGTCGTGGTCGCGACCTCGGGATCGGGCGCATCCACGCCCTCACCTTCGGGCGCCGCCCAGAACAAGGCCCGAGCCGCCTGGCTCTGACCACCCTTGGTGTGGGTGCGGTAGACGGGCGCCGTGCCGAACACGAACGCCTTGGCGCCGGACGGAGCCGACGCCGAGACGGCGGCTGCCTGACCCGCGGCGTTCAGCGGGCCGTTGGACCCGTTCGTGTCGCGCCAATGGCCCGACAGCAGCGGGTTGCCGGTGGCGTACCGCTGCTCGACCTTGACCGACTCCGGCAGACCCGTGAACCACGTGGCCGGGTAGACGAAGGCGAACTTCTGCGCGTACGGCGCCAGGACACCCGCGGCGGCGGTGTCGATCGTGACGATGCCGTTGCCCGACGTGTTGCCGGTGACCGCGGTGCCGTCGGCGATGAGGCCGAACGTCTTCGCCGTGTTGAAGGCACCTGCCGCGCGGCCGACGATGCTGCCGCCCGCGTCGACGAACGCCTGCACCGCAGCGCGGCCGACGGCCTGACTGTCGTTGAAGCTCAGCGCCGAGCCCAGCCACAGCACGTCGATGCCGTTGAGGAGCTCCGGGGTCGCCGTGATCGTCGCAGCGGTGACGACCTGGAGATCGTCGAAGCCCAGCTGGGTCAGCGAGAGCAGGTCGTCCTGGTTGCCGGTGTACGCGATCTTCAGGTCCTTCAGCCCTCGCGCGGTCCCGGCGGAGAGCTGAGCGATCTCGGCGGCCGTCGCCCGGTCGACATCGACGTCGAGATCCTTCGCGGCGTCCTCGAGCGCGTCGCGCGCCTCGTCGGCCGCGACGATCGCGGAGCCGTCAGCCAGCACCGACACCGCGACGCCGTCCTCGAGCAGCGTGTTCAGGGTGCGGAAGTCGTTGACCCCGGCCAGCTCGAACGTGAGGTACGAGCCACCGGACGCGACCTTCCCGTCGGCGTTGCCGCTGACGACCTTGGTGCTGGCCGGCAGCGAGCCCTCACCGGTCGTGCCCACGGCGTCGACGTCGACGCCCCACAGATGGCCCCAACTCCAGGCCGACACGTCGTACATGCTGAGGATGCCGGGCTTGTTCGAGATGTCCGATCCCGGCGCCAGCAACGCGTGCGCCAGGTTGCGATTCGGCTGGCTCATGTCGATCACGTAGGAACCGGCCGGATAGGACGTGCCGTCCAGCGTCGCGGCGGCGTCGAGACGCCGGACCCCGATGTTGTGCATCAACAGGCTCGACACGAGGCTGCGGGCGTCGGAGATCGAGCGCTGGCCGTCACCGACCGGGATGACGAACGCGCGCGGGTACTTCACGGGCGTCTGGTCGTCGGAGTCGTTCCACAGCGGCTTCCACTCGGCCGGCCCGGGGACCGCGTCGATGTTCGCCTGCGTGAGCGCGACCCGCTCGGCGCCGGCGTTCGCGCGCCGGAAGAACTCCACCTGGTCGGCGAGCATCGCGTCGTCGTTGTCGGCCACGTAGTCGACGATGCTCTTCATCGTCTGCTTGGCGACGGCCACGTTGATCGTGGCGCTCGCGGGCGTCTGGGAGCTGCCGTTCGGGCGGCTCTTCGGCAGCTCGACCGTGTTGCTGACCGCGCCCGCGAAGGCGGCGTACTGCGCCGTGAAGATCGGCGGGAAGTCGTCCCAGCCCGTGGGGGTGTCGCGGTAGGGGATCTTGATGTGGGACGTGTCCTCGCTGGTGTTCTGGCTCACGACCTGGCCGGTCTTCACGTTGTAGTACGTGTTGCCGGGGATCGCGGCGTCCACCACGTCGCGCTCGACCTTCAGCGCCGCGGAGTACGCGTGCGGGATGAACAGGTCGTACTCGTAGTCGTCACCGTGCGGCGGGCCGCAGGGCTCGATCTGCAGGACGCTCGTGTAGCCGTGGAAGTCGGCCGCGTAGAGCGCCTGCACGGCGTGCGCGGTGCGCACGAACGACGTCGACTCCGGCGTCGTGTTGGTGATCATGTCACGGTTGGCGTCGAGGTTGAGCGCCGTGGGCCGCTGGCCGATCGTGCGGCCGTCGGGGTTCAGCACGACGCTGAAGTACATGCGGTGGCCACGCAGCAGCGACTTCACCTCGTTCCACGGCGCGGTGGCGAGCTCCTCGATGTAGTCCAGGGAGGCGTCGGTGCCCTCCCACTCGTTGCCGTGGATGTTCGAGCTGATCCAGATCGGCGTCTTGTAGCCCTTCTTCAGGGCATCGTTCGTCTTCGCCGCCTCGGGGTTCTGACGGATCTGCTTGCGCCACGCCGTCTGCTCTGCCGTCTGGTCCTCGTCCTCGGGGGCCGTCACCGTGACCAGGTACAGCTGCCGCCCCTGCGTGGACTCGCCGACGATCTGCGTCGACACGCGGTCGGACTTGCGCATGACGGCCTGCAGCCGCGGAGCGATGTCGTCGTAGCCGATCAGGTTGCCGGTGTCGGCCGCGTCGGGGGTGGCGTCGGGGTAGACCTTCAACTTCGGCTGCACCGGGTACGAGGACGGCATCGACAACGCGCCGTCGGGCGCGTCCTCGGCCGCTGCGGCACGGGCCGCCTTCGCGGTGAGGGAGCCGGTGTTCGTCGGCTCAGGAGCCGAGCGGACGACGGGCGGGGCGGGCTTCGGGTCTTGGGCGGTGGCCGGGTTCGACCACGCGACCGTGGCCACGAGCGAGACGCTCGCGGCCACGGTCATCAGGCGTGACGTGCGCACGGAGAGGTTCCCTTCGGGTACTCCGGCCACGAGCGCAGCCGGGACGATGACCCGATTGTGACCCGTGTTACGCCCGCGAGGGAAGAGAAGATTTCCGTCCAGGACGATTTGTCACCGGGAATTGACGCAGGAAACGCTCACGAAACCCGTGCGACGACGCGAGTCAGGAGCGGCGCGGGAACTGCGTGAAGTCCGGGGTGCGCTTCTCCTTGTAGGCGTCGCGCCCCTCCTGGGCCTCAGCCTGGCCGTAGAACAGCAGGTTCGCGTCGTGCGCCAGCTGCTGGATTCCGGCGTACCCGTCCTCGTGCGCGTGGAAGCTCATCTTCGACAGGCGCAGCGCCCACGGCGAGAGCGCGAGCATCTCGCGGCACCACTTCACCGTCTCGGCCTCGAGCTCGGCGAGCGGCACGACGGTGTTGACCAGACCCATGTCCAGGGCCTCCTGCGCGTCGTACTGGCGGCACAGGAACCAGATCTCCTTGGCCTTCTTCGGGCCCACGAGATCGGACAGGATGCTGGCGCCGTAGCCGCCGTCGAACGAGCCGACGCGGGGTCCGACCTGGCCGAAGCGCGCGTTGTCGGCCGCGATCGTCAGGTCGCAGACCAGGTGCAGGACGTGGCCGCCGCCGATGGCCCAACCGGCCACCATGGCGACGATCGGCTTGGGCGTGCGGCGGATCTGCACGTGCAGGTCGGTGACGTCGAAGCGACCCGTGGCACCCTCGTCGGACTTGTAGCCCGAGTCGCCGCGCACGCGCTGGTCGCCGCCGGAGCAGAAGGCCTTCTCGCCCTCGCCGGTCAGGATGATGGCGCCCACCGACTCGTCGTCGCGCGCGATCGACAGGGCACGCGAGATCTCCTGGATCGTCTGCGGGCGGAAGGCGTTGTGGACCTCGGGGCGACAGATCGTGATCTTGGCGATCCCGTCCTGCGTCGTCTCGTAACGGATGTCGGTCCAGTCGCCGGAGGCAGTCCACTCAGTCATGGTTTCCACCCTAGGCTGGGCGCCGATGCACGATGACCTCGGCTTCCACGTCGCCCTGTCCCAGCCGGTGCGGCGCGTCGTCAGCCTCGTCCCGTCCCTGACCGGGGCGATCGCCGCGACCCGCCCGGGGTCGCTCGTCGGCGCGACCGACTGGTGCACCCACCCGGCCGGTCTCGAGGTCGCCCGCGTGCGCGGGACCAAGAACCCCGACCGCTCCGCGATCCTCGCGCTCTCCCCCGACGTGGTGATCGCGAACAAGGAGGAGAACCGCGAGCTGGACGTGCGCCGGCTGCGCGAGGCGGGCGTCCCGGTCTGGGTGACGGACATCGAGACGCTCGACCGGGCCTTCTCCTCGATGCGGCGCCTGTTCGACGAGGCCCTGGGCTGGGGCGTGCCCGCCTGGCTGGTCGAGGCGGAGCGCCGCTGGGCCGAGCCCGTCCGAGAGAGCGGACGACGCGTGGCGGTCGCGATCTGGCGGGACCCGTGGATGGTCGTCGGACGCGACACCTTCACCGGAGACCTGCTGGGCCGGCTCGGCGTGGTGCACGCGTTCGCGGACGCCTCGGACCGGTACCCCCACATCGACCTCGCCGACCTGGACGCGGGCGATCTGGATCTGGTCCTGCTGCCCGACGAGCCCTACGTGTTCACGGCCGGCGACGGGCCCGAGGCGTTCGCGCGCGTGCCGACCGCCTTGTGCAGCGGCCGCGCCCTCACCTGGTACGGGCCGTCGCTGCTGACCGCGCGCGACGACCTCGCCGCCGCGCTGGCCTGATCAGGACCAGCTGATCAGGAGCGGGGCTCGTCGATCTCGTCGATCGTCTGCTGGGCCGCGGCCTTGCGGACCTGGGCCTTCTTCGAGATCGACTTGCGGCTCGCGCGCGCGGCCTTCTTCGCCGGGACCGACTCGATGTCGGTGCCCGAGACGATCTTCGGCTCGTTGGCGATGACGTACGGGGTCTCGCCGACGATCGCGTTGTGGCTGCGCCACAGCAGGTACTTCAGCGACAGGTTCGTCATGGTCGCGAAGCGGTTGCGGTTGCCCAGCAGCAGCGCGACGTGGACGGTGACCCAGATGAACCAGGCCGGGAAGCCCTTCAGGCGCGGCAGGCCACGGACCTGGGCGATCGCCGAAGCGCGGCCGATCGTGGCCATCGTGCCCTTGTCGAAGTACTTGAACGGCTTCGGCATCCGGCCGTTGGAGACCTGCGCGTGGATGACCTTGGCGACGTGCTTGCCGGCCTGGATCGCCGGCTGGCCCAGCTGCGGCAGCGGCGAGTCGGGGTTGACCGAGATGTCGCCGATGGCGAAGACGCCCGGGATGCCGCGCACCTGCTGGTGCTCGTCGACCTCGATGCGGCCGCCGCGGCCCTGCGGCACGCCCCAGTCCTTGACGACGCCGTGCGCCGCGACGCCGGACGCCCAGACCACGATGCCGGCCGGGAGGAACTCCTGGTTGCCGTCGTTCTCGATGAGGACGCCGTCGCGGCGGACCTCCTTCACGGCGGTCTTGAGGCGCAGGTCGATGCCGCGCTTGATCAGTTCATTCTTGGCGTAGTCACGCAGGTTCGGGTGGAACGGAGCCAGCACGTGCTCGCCCATCTCGACCAGGGAGATGTGGATCCGGCGCTTGTCGAGCTCGGGGTAGGTCGTGGGCATGTCGAGGTTGCGCATCTCGGCGAGCGCGCCGGCGGTCTCGACGCCGGTCGCGCCACCACCGACGACGACGACGCGCAGATCGCGGTCCTGACCGTTGACCGCCGCGTTCTCGAGGTTGGCGAAGATCAGGTCGCGCAGCGCGAGCGCCTGCGAGCGGCGGTAGAGCGGCATCGCGAACTCCTCGGCACCGGGGATGCCGAAGTAGTTGGCCGTGACGCCGTTGGCCAGGACGAGGTAGTCGTACTTGACCGTGATGTTGCCCTCGAGGATGACCGCCTTGGAGTCGTGGTCGACCTGCGAGACGGTGCCCTTGAGGAAGCGCACGTTGTCCTGCTTGGCGCGCACGGCGCGCAGGAACCAGGTGATGTCACCGGGGTTCAGGCTGGCGGTCGCCACCTGGTAGAGCAGCGGCTGGAAGGTGTTGTAGGTGTGACGGTCGATCAGGGTGATGTCGACGTCGGTGCGCGCCAGCTTGCGCACCAGCGCGAGTCCCCCGAAGCCGCCTCCGACGACGACGACGTGCGGACGATAGGACGCGCGGACATGAGACATACCGCCCAGTCTATCGAGGGTTTTCGTGACTTCCACGCGGGGGAACAGGGGTATGACGCCCGTCACGCGCGGTGGAACCACGCCTTCGCCTCGGGCCGCGACAGCTGGAAGATCACGACGATCGCGCCGAGCATCCAGACGATGCCGATGGGCAGGCCGAGGGCCGCGGATCCCGCCGTGAGAATGCTCGCCACGACGAGCGCCCACCAGCCGAGCCGGTGCCCGCTGGCCGCCCACACGGTCGCGACCAGGCCCAGCAGCGAGACCACGAGCCACGAGCCGAACAGCCAGCTGCCGATGGAGACCATCTGACTGGCCGAGACGCCGGCGGACTCGAGCTGGTCGCGCAGCAGGTCGTTCTGCTGGTACTGCTTCACGACCTCGTCGCGCATCGCGACCAGGGCCAGCAGCACCAGCCCGGAGACCATCGCGCCGATCAGCGAGCCGATGCCCGCGACCAGCAGCGCCACGGTGACCGGCTTGGGACGCGCGCCCGTCACGGGCGCGGCGACCTGCTGGGAGTACGCGGCCTGCTGCGGGTGCTGCGCGTACTGGGCCGGGTCGTACGGGGGCGGCTGGGGTCCGTCGGGCGCGGACGACGCCGGAGCGGCTCCCGCGGCGGGAACCGAGGGCGTGGTGCCCAGGGACAGCGGGGTGCGCCCGTTGACCACCGCGAACCACTCACGTGCCTGGGCCGTCCACAGCAGGTAGACCACCAGGATGCCCAGGATCGCGGGCAGCAACCCGCCCACTCCGGTGAGCAGGAAGCCCAGCGCGGCGAGCCCGGCCAAGATGGTCAGACCGATCCGCGAGGCCTGGTGCCCACGAGAGGCGTAGAACGAGAAGACGGTCGCCGCGATGGCGGCGACGAGCAGGCCCATGCAGATCCAGCGCAGGATCGGCAGCAGCGCATCGGCGTCCGCGCCGACCGGCTCGAGACTCGAGCGCAGCGACTCCTGGATCTCGATGGAGCCCCAGTTCTGGAGCGTCCCGTACAGCGAGAAGGCGGCCACGATGCCGCCGAGCCCGCCGTACACGCAGGCGAGGGTGACGGACCGGGGCCTGGGGGTGGACATGACTCAAATCCAACCAGACCGCTCCTGAGCCGCCCGATGCGGTTTGTCCACTCCCCCGGAAGCGCCGACGCCTCCCCGGGAACTTTCCCCGGGGAGGCGTCGGTTTCACCACGCGGCGTCGATCAGGCGCGACGCACGACCAGCTCGTCGGCGTCGGGCTCGCGGTCGACCAGCACCGTGTCGCCGTCGCGGACCTGGCCCGCGAGCAGCTCACGCGCCAGCCGGTCGCCGATCGCCTGCTGCACCAACCGGCGCAGCGGACGGGCGCCGTAGGCCGGATCCCAGCCGGTGAGCGCCAGCCACTCCTTCGCGGCCAGGGTCACGTCGAGCGTGATCCGGCGCGGGGCGAGCCGCTTGGCCAAGGCGTTCAGCTGCAGGTCGACGATGCGCGTCAGGTCCTCCACGCCGAGCGCGTCGAACATGACGACCTCGTCGAGCCGGTTGAGGAACTCCGGCTTGAAGGCCATCCGCACGACCTCCATCACCTTGTCGCGCTTCGCCTGGTCGTCCAGGGCCGGATCGACCAGGAACTGCGAGCCGAGGTTCGACGTCAGGATCAAGATGACGTTGCGGAAGTCGACCGTGCGGCCCTGACCGTCGGTCAGGCGACCGTCGTCGAGCACCTGCAGCAGGATGTCGAAGACCTCCGGGTGGGCCTTCTCGACCTCGTCGAGCAGCACGACCGAGTACGGGCGCCGACGCACGGCCTCGGTCAGCTGGCCGCCCTCGTCGTACCCGACGTAGCCCGGAGGCGCGCCGACCAGGCGAGCGACCGAGTGCTTCTCGGAGTACTCGCTCATGTCGATGCGCACGATCGCGCGCTCGTCGTCGAACAGGAAGTCCGCCAGCGACTTGGCCAACTCGGTCTTGCCCACGCCCGTGGGGCCGAGGAACAGGAACGAGCCGGTGGGGCGATCCGGGTCGGACACGCCCGCGCGGGCCCGCCGCACGGCGTCGGAGACGGCGCGCACGGCCGGCTTCTGGCCGATCAGGCGCTTGCCGAGCTCGTCCTCCATGTGCAGGAGCTTCTCGGTCTCGCCCTCGAGCAGGCGGCCCGTCGGGATGCCGGTCCACGCGGCCACGACCTCGGCGATGTCGTCGGGGCCGACCTCCTCGTGCACCATGCGGTCGACGGACGCCGACTCCTCGGCAGCCTGCGCATCGGCGAGCTGGCGCTCCATCGCGGGGATCTCGCCGTAGAGGAGGCGGCTGGCCGTGTCCATGTCACCCTCGCGCTGGGCGCGCTCGGCGGCGATGCGGGCCTCGTCGATGCCCTGCTTGATCCGGCCGACGGCGTTGAGGCTCTCCTTCTCGGCCTCCCACCGGTGCTCGAGCGAGCGCAGGTTCTCCTCCTGGTCGGCCAGCTCCTGGCGCAGGGCGACGAGCCGCTCCTGGCTGGCCTCGTCCTTCTCGTTCTGCAGGTGCAGCTCCTCCATCTTGAGCCGGTCCACGGAGCGACGGAGCTCGTCGATCTCGACGGGGCTCGAGTCGATCTCCATGCGCAGCCGGCTGGAGGCCTCGTCGATCAGGTCGATGGCCTTGTCGGGCAGCTGACGGCCCGGGATGTAGCGGTGCGACAGGGTCGCGGCGGCGACGAGGGCCGCGTCGGCGATCTCGACCTTGTGGTGCGCCTCGTACTTCTCCTTGAGGCCACGCAGGATCGCGATCGTGTCCTCGACGCTGGGCTCGCCCACGAAGACCTGCTGGAAGCGGCGCTCCAGGGCGGCGTCCTTCTCGATCGACTCGCGGTACTCGTCGAGGGTCGTCGCGCCGATCATGCGCAGCTCGCCGCGGGCCAGCATCGGCTTGAGCATGTTGCCCGCGTCCATGGCGGAGTCGCCCGTGGCGCCGGCGCCGACGACGGTGTGCAGCTCGTCGATGAACGTGACGATCTGGCCGTTGCTCTCCTTGATCTCGGAGAGCACCGCCTTGAGGCGCTCCTCGAACTCGCCGCGGTACTTCGCGCCGGCGACCATCGCGCCGAGGTCGAGGCTGACCAACCGGCGGCCGCGCAGCGACTCGGGGACGTCGCCGTCGATGATGCGCTGGGCGAGGCCCTCGACGACGGCGGTCTTGCCGACGCCGGGCTCGCCGATCAGCACGGGGTTGTTCTTGGTGCGGCGGCTCAGCACCTGCACGACGCGCCGGATCTCGGAGTCGCGGCCGATGACCGGGTCGAGCTTGCCCTCGCGGGCGAGCGCGGTCAGGTCGATGCCGTACTTCTCGAGGGACTGGTACTGGTCCTCGGCGTCCTGGCTGGTGGCGCGAGCCCCGCCGCGGACGGACTCGAAGGCGGCCTTCAGGGTGTCGGGTGTGGCACCGTGCGACGCCAGCACCTGCTGGGCCGGGCCGGTGACGGTCGCGATGCCGACCACCAGGTGCTCGCTCGAGACGAACTCGTCACCGAGCTCGGAGGCGAGGTCGATCGCGCGCTGCAGCACCTCGTGCGAGGCGCGGGCGAGCTGCGGGTTGCCGACGGTGGAGCCGCTGGCACTGGGCAGACGGCCGATGACGGCCTCGAGCTCGGCCTCGACGGCCGCGGGGTCGGCGCCGGCGGCGGACAGCAGCGGAGCGGCCGTGCCGCCCTGCTGGGTGATGAGTGCGGAAAGGAGGTGAGCCGGCTCCACAGCGGGATTGCCGGCGGCAGCAGCCTGCTGCATGGCGGCAGCGAGAGCCTGCTGACTACGCGTGGTGAAGTGGTTCAGGTCCATATCAATGTCAACGCGGCCAAAGTTGAGTCCATTCCACTCAAGTCCGAGATTTTTCATCCACGCGCGGACCACAGCCGCCGAACGGCACGAAGGCCCGCCCCTTGACGGGACGGGCCTTCGTGGAACCGCGGATCACTCCTTGGCGGGAGTCTCCTTGGCGTCGGCGGCCGCAGCAGCGGCCTCCTCCTTCGCGAGGTACTCGTCGCGCGCGGCGCCGGGGATCCAGCCCGTGTTGACGACCTTGACCTGGAACACCGACGCGGCCACCACGAGCACCACGCCGATCACGACGCACAGGATGAGACCGATCATCGGGCCGATCTGCAGGCTCGTGCCGAGCAGCGTGCCGAACCAGCCGAAGTCGGCGTCGCCGAAGGTCGAGTTGGACAGCCCGAACTCGCCGAACACCTTCAGCAGCAGCGCCGGCAGGATCGTGATCAGCAGGCCGTTGACGAAGCCGCCCACGATGGCGCCGAGGCGACCACCGGTCGCGTTGCCGTAGACGCCCGCACCACCACCGGTGAAGAAGTGCGGCACCATGCCGGGCAGGATCAGCGCCAGCCCGAAGGCCGGCTCGAGCCAGAGCGCCAGGACGCCGAGCATCACCAGACCGCCGACGAACGAGGACAGGAAGCCGATCAGCACGGCGTTGGCGCCGAACGGGAACACGATCGGGATGTCCAGCGCCGGCTTGGCCCCGGGGACGATCTTGTCCGCGATGCCCTGGAAGGCGGGGACGAGCTCACCCAGGACGGTGCGGACACCGTAGAGGATGATCGCGACGCCGACGCCGAACTGCAGCGCGAGCGAGAGACCGGCCATGACGGCGGCACCCGCGTCGGGCGAGTTGAGCAGCTCCTTGGTGGTGTCCGGGCTGGAGATCAGGCCCCAGACGACGAAGACCTCGTAGATCAGCACCATCGACAGCGCGGTGGCGACCATCGAGTCGCGCAGGAACTTCAGGTTCTGCGGGAAGTCGATCTTCTCCGTGGAGTGGCTCTTCTTGCCCACCAGCTGGCCGGCGGCACCGGCGGCGATGTAGCCCAGGCTGCCGAAGTGGCCGATCGCCAGGGAGTCGTCGCCGGTGATCTTGCGCGTCCACGGCTGGGTGAACGCCGGCATGACGACCATGATCACGCCGAGCAGGAACGCGCCGACGAGGACGACGAGCCAGTCGCTCTTGTCGTCGAGGCCCACCGACAGCACGACCGTCAGCATGAGCGCCATGAACACCATGTGGTGGCCGGTCAGGAAGATGTAGCGCAGCGGCGTGAAGCGGGCCAGCGCCAGCATCACGAGGAAGCCGAGCACCAGCACGTACGCACTCTGGGCGCCGTACTTCTCCGACGCGACCGCGGTGATGACCTCGTTCGTCGGGATCACGCCCTGCGCGCCCGTGACGTCGAGGATGATCTCGCCCAGCGGCGTCAGCGACCCGGTGACGACGTCCGCGCCGGCACCCAGGATCAGGAAGCCGAGAGCCGCCTTGAGGCCGCCGCCGATCACCTGTCCGCTGGACCGCTTGAGGGCGATGAGGCCGACCGCGGTGATGATGCCGATCAGGTATGCCGGCACATTGAGGATTTGCTGCCCGATGAAGTCGAGTACATCGACGAACCAGTCCATGTTCTTCTCTTTCTCTTACGTCGTACGTTCCGTCAGGAGAGGAACGGCGTGAGCTTCTCGGTGATCTCGGCGACGTCCATGAAGTTGTCGATGACGATGACCTTGGCCGGCACCTCACCGATCTCGGGAGCCAGCTCCGCCGAGGTCAGCACGATCTCGGCCGATCGGGCCGCGCCACGGGCGGTGCCGATGTCGGCAGCCTCCACGTCGGCGTCCTTGCCCAGCGCGCGCAGCGCCTTCTCGGCGTTCATCTTCAGGAGCACGGAGGTTCCGATGCCCATTCCGCACACTGCGACGATCTTCATGACGCTGGCCCTTCGTTGCCGGTTGTTGTCAGGATCTCGAGGACGCGCGCCGGCGAATCGGCGTCGCGCAAGGAGGCGAGGAGGTCGGTGTCGCCCAGCACGGCGGCCAAGGACGACATGAGACCGAGGTGGCCGTCGTGGTCGAGCGCGGCGAGCGCGACGACGAGCCAGACGGGGTCGTTCTTCTCGTGCCCGAACTCGACCGGCTCGGCCAGCTGCAGCCAGCCGATGCCGGCCCGCTGCACGGCCGGGGACGGGCGCGAGTGCGCGAGCGCGACACCCGGCGCGAGCACGATGTACGGACCGAGCTTCTCGACGGTGGCGATCATCTCGTCGGTGTAGTCGTCGGTCGCGACGCCCGTGGCGGTGAGCAGATCTCCGGCCTGCCGGACGGCGTCGCGCCAGTCCTCGGCATGGGCGCCGACCGAGATCGCGTCCTGGGTGAGTTCATCGGAGAGTGTCATGGATCGCCCCTCGGGTCGCCGCCGCTGGCGGGTGTTCGGAGCGTAACGCGCTCCGTTTCTCTTTTGCCTAACAGTAGGCATATACAACCGGAGCGGCGCGCCGACCCCGGCGCCGAGGGCTCTAGGCGGTCGGGCGGCGCAGCACCCGCAGGCTCTCGGTGCGTCCGATCTCGACGAAGCCGTCGCTCAGCGCCCGCTCGTAGATGTGGAACGGCGCCTGTCCCCCGTCGTTCGGATCGGGGAACACGTCGTGGATCGCCAGCGCGCCGCCGGGGCGCACCCACGGCGCCCACCCGGCGTAGTCGGCCTGGGCGGCCTCCTCGGTGTGGCCGCCGTCGATGAAGACGAGATCGGCCGGAGTGCGCCACCACGACGAGATCGTCGACGAGCGCCCGACCATCGGGACGACGACGTCCTCGAGCCCGGCGTGCCACAGGGTTCGGCGCAGCACCGGCAGGGTGTCGAAGGCGCCCGTCTCGGGGTCGACCAGCGAGGCGTCGTGGTACTCCCAGCCGACCTGGTGCTCCTCGGACCCGCGGTGGTGATCGATCGTGACCAGTGTGGCCCCGCTCTGGCGCGCGACGTGGCCCAGATGGACCGTGGACTTGCCGCAGTAGGTGCCGATCTCGACGATCACTCCCCCGGCCGTCGCGTGCTCGGCGGCGGCGTCCCTCAGGGCCTGTGCCTCGACGTCGGGCAGGAATCCGCGCACGTCGGCGGCGATGCGGGCAAGGTCCTCGGGGAGTGCATTCACCCGGCGCACTCTACGGGTGCCGGGAGAAAACCTCGTTTGGGACGGGTGTGACTCCTGTGTCGCGTACGATCGTCCGGTGAGTCGACGCGTGATGACGTGGGCCGCCACGCTCGCCGTGGTGGCCTCTTTGATGCTGGCCCCCGGCGTCGCCTCGGCGACCGCCGACGAGCTCGACCCGTCCGCCGGGGACGGCACGGCACCCATCACCACGCCCACGTCCGCTCCGACCACGGCTCCGACCGTCCCGACCCCGGTCGACGGGGGCACCGGCGGGGGCGGGGGCGACGTGGTCGTGCCCGACCCGAACGCACCGGGCCCCTCCGATCCTCGGGTCCTGGTGTTCGGGGACTCGATCTCGGCCCCGGGCCGCTACCGCGCCGCGGCGACGACCAACCGGGTCAAGGCCTGGTGGGCATGGGTCGCCGACGGCGCCGGGCTGGATCCGCGGGACGTCATGGTCAGCGCAGAGGCGGGCTCCGGCATCGTCGCCCGCGGTGGTGGCGGCCACGGTCGGGTCTGCTCCGGCTCGACGTTTGGCGACCGCCTCGGCAAGGTGGCGCTGACCAGGCCCGACGTGATCGTGGTCGAGGTCGGCCGCAACGACATCTGGGACTGCGTCGGCACCCGTCGCGTCGCGGTCGATCCGAAGAAGCGCCAGCGACTGGCCACCTCGTACTTCGCCCGGCTCGCCCAGGAGGCCGACCGCCACGGCGTCCCCCGCTCGAAGGTCTACGTCCTCACGGCGTGGGGCTCGTCGCAGAGCAACCAACACGTCGCGGTCACCGCGCTCTACGAGGGCCTCGTGCGCAGCCAGGGATTCTCCTGGGTGCCGCTGGCCGCCCTGCCCAAGAACCAGACCTCCGACGGAGTGCACCCCAACGCCCGCGGCGCGCGGTCGCTGGGCACGGGCGCTCTGAAGGCCTCCGACCTGGCCGTCGCCATCGCCTCGCGCGGCAAGCGCTCGGGCTCGGTCGCGACCCAGGGCCGCGTCCGCTGCCAGTCCCTGAAGGCGTGCAAGGCCGCCGGCGTCCGGACGTTCACCTACGCCAAGGCCCCGAAGCGGGTCTGGGGCGTCGCCGGGCCGAGCCCGCGCCACTTCGTCGCGCACGCGCTGACCAGCCGCGGTCGCACGGCTCCGGTCCTGAATGCCGCCACGGCGAAGGCCTGGCGCTCGGACGCCGTGCAGTCGCGCAGCGCCGTCCAGACCGCGCACCCCAAGCCCGGCGACATCGCCTGGTGGCCCACCGCGCCGGCCGGCGTGGCGCCCTCGGCCCAGGGACACGTGGGCCTCGTCCAGCGCGTCTCGGCCGACAACACCGTCGTGGACGTCAGCGAGGTCACCAGCACCGGCCGCTTCCGCTCGGTCCGGTACAGCGGCGCCTCGCGGCCTCGCGGGTTCCTGCGCTTCAAGCACACCGACGGCAGCCCTCGTGGCGTCGTCGGCTCGGTCACCGCCAACCGTCGCGCGGTCGTCGTCAGCGGCCGGGCGGTCGACACCGACGCCGAGCGTCGCGGCACCCGGATTCGCGTGACCGTCACCCAGTCCGGGCGCACCTGGACGCGCACGGCGAAGGCGACCCGGTTCGCGTTCTCGCACCGCATCGCGCTGCCGGGCCTGCGACGGGGCCCCGCCACGGTGAAGGTGAAGGCGCTCAACGCGCCGAACAGCCGCGGCAAGAACGTGGCCCTGGCGACCCGCCGCGTCGCCATCGCCTGAGTCCTGCGGCGGGGCCTCCGCGACCGCGAGAGTGACGCAGGCCACAATCGGTGCATGAATGCGCAGCGTGACGTCGACGTCCTGATCGTCGGTGCCGGCCTGTCCGGCATCAACATGGCCCACCGCATCCAGGAGGCCTGCCCCGAGCTGTCCTACGCGATCGTCGAGCGACGCGAGCGGATCGGCGGCACCTGGGACCTGTTCCGGTACCCCGGCGTCCGCTCGGACTCCGACTTCTTCACCCTGGCGTTCCCGTTCCGCCCGTGGCGTGGCAAGGACTCCATCGTGGACGGCGACCAGATCCTGGAATACCTCGACGACACGGCGCGAGAGTCCGGCATCGACCGGCACATCAGCTTCGGGCGCCGCGTCGACGCGGCGGACTGGTCGTCGGAGCAGGGCCGCTGGACCGTCGAGATCGACGGACCGGACGGACCCGAGACGTGGACGACGCGCTTCCTGATCGCCTGCACGGGCTACTACGACTACGACGAGCCGTACGATCCCGGATTCGTCGGCCTGGAGGACTTCGGCGGCACCGTCGTGCACCCGCAGTTCTGGCCCGAGGACCTCGACTACGCGGGCAAGCAGGTGGTGGTGATCGGCAGTGGAGCGACCGCCGTGACGATCGTGCCCGCGATGGCGGAGCGGGCCGAGCACGTGACGATGCTCCAGCGCACGCCGAGCTATCTGCTGGCCCAGCCGAAGGGCGACCCGATCGCCGACGTCGTCCGCAAGGTGGCACCGCCGCGCGTGGCGCACCACGTCGTCCGCACCAAGAACATGCTGCTGCAGTGGACCCTGTTCCAGGCCTGTCAGCGCGCCCCTCGGACGATGCGCAAGGTCCTGCTCAAGGGCGTCGCCCACGGCACGGGCTCGGCCGAGATCGCCGAGCAGCACTTCAACCCGCCGTACGACCCGTGGGACCAGCGCCTGTGCGTCACGCCGCAAGGTGACATCTTCGCCTCGATCAAGTCCGGCGACGCCTCGGTCGTGACCGGCCGGATCGACCGCTTCGTCGAGGAGGGCGTGCGGCTCGAGGACGGCACCGTCGTCCCCGCTGACGTCGTCGTGACGGCGACCGGCCTGTCGATCAAGATCCTCGGCGGCGCGAGGCTGACCGTCGACGGAGCGCTGCGCGACCCCGCCGAGTCCTTCGCGTTCCACGGCGCGATGCTCACCGGCCTGCCCAACTTCGCCTTCTGCGTCGGCTACATCAACCTGTCGTGGACGATGCGCTCGGACCTGACGTCGCGCCTGGTCGCCCGGGTGCTGCGGCGACTGATCGACTCCGGGGCCACGTCGGTCGTGCCGGTCTTCCCCGGCGCCTCGGAGTCGACACCGCTGATGGACATGGAGTCGGGCTACCTGCAGCGCGGCGCGCACCTCATGCCTCGCGCCACCAGCTCGTACCCCTGGTCGTTCAAGCAGAACTTCCTGGTCGACTCCTGGTCGACCAACCGAGCCGATCTCGACGACGGGCTGTCGTGGACCACCGCTCCGGCGCGGGCGGGGGTCGACGCATGAGGGCCGTCAGCTCGCACCGGGGCGTGCTCGACGTCGTCGACCTCCCCCAGCCCGTGCCCGGGCCCGGCCAGGTGCTGCTGCGGGTCGTCCGCTGCGGCATCTGCGGCTCGGACCTGCATGCGCGGCACCACAGCGACGCCAGCGCCGACGTGGCTCGCGAGGTCGGCTACGACCACTTCATGCGCCAGGACCACCACGTCGTCATGGGTCACGAGTTCGTCGGCGAGGTCGTGTCCTACGGACCGAAGACGCGTCGCCGCTGGGACACCGGCGACCTCGTCGTGACCCTGCCGGTCCTGCGGCACGGCGACCAGGTGCACATGACCGGCCTGTCCGAGCTCGCGCCCGGCGGCTTCGCCGAGTACGTCATCGCGGCCGAGGACGTGACGATGCCGGTCCCGGAAGGGATGGACATCGACCTCGCGGCGCTGACCGAGCCGCTCGCCGTCGCTCATCACGCGGTGCGCCGCGGTCGCGTCGGCCGCAGGGAGGTCGCCATCGTGATCGGCTGCGGCCCCATCGGGCTCGCGGTCATCTGCATGCTGAAGGCGGCCGGCGTGCGCACCATCGTGGCGAGCGACTACTCCGCGGGCCGTCGCGACCTGGCCCGCCGCTGCGGCGCCACGATCGTCGTCGACCCGGCCGAGCAGTCGCCGTGGGAGGCCTACGACCGCCCAAAGAAGCACCACACCACGGCCACCGGCCTGTTCGGCGAGGCGATCGACGCGATGCACCTGCTGCAGAAGGTGCCCCGTCTGCCCTGGTGGCGCGTCATGCGCGCCGCCGAGAAGGCCGGCGCCGTGCCCCGGGGACCCGTCGTGTTCGAGTGCGTCGGCGTCCCGGGCGTCATCGAGGACATCGTCACCCACGCGCCGTTCCGCTCGCGCGTGGTCGTGGTGGGCGTGTGCATGGAGCCCGACACCTTCCGGCCGACGATGGCCAGCAACAAGGAGATCGATCTGATCTTCTCGTTCTGCTACGACCCCGCCGAGTTCCGCGAGACCTTGCACCTGGTCGCCTCCGGCAAGGTCGACCCCTCACCGCTGGTCACCGGTGTCGTGGGCCTCGACGGCGTCGCGCAGGCCTTCGACGACCTCGCCGACCCCGAGCAGCACGCGAAGATCCTCATCGATCCGTCCCGCTGACCGAGGCAAGTTGGCGCCTCCTTGGGGAAACTTCCCTCGGGAGGCGTCGGTTTACCACGGGACCGTGGTAAACCGACGCCTCGCTCAGCGACCCATGAACCCGGCCGCCGGGGTGGCGCCGGTGAGGGCGTCGCGGGCCAGCAGGGCGGTGCCGGCGGTCCAGGTGGACTGCTCGACGGGCCAGCGCTTGTCGTCGTTGTAGACCAGGCCGGTCCACCAGGCGCCGTCCGGATCCCGGAGGTGCGCGATGTCGGCGTAGAGCGAGGCGGCCGCGTCGGTGCGGCCGGCGCGCACCAGCGCGAGGACCAGCTCGAGCGTCTCGCCGCCGGTGACCCACGGGTTGACCGTGACGCAGCGCGTGCCGAAGCCGGGGACCACGAACTCGTCCCAGCGCTCGTCGAGGCGCGCGGCGGCCGCGTCGCCCTCGAGGACGCCCGTCATGACCGGGTAGTACCAGTCCATCGAGAAGCGCGGCTTGGGCGTGAACAGTTCGGGTCGGTGCGTCAGGGCGGCGGCGATCGCGTCGGCCGCGTGCTGCCAGTGCGGCCGGGGGTGGCCCCAGCGCTCGGCCAGCCGGGCGGCGCAGCGCAGGCTGAAGACGATGCTGGCGTTGCCGGTGACGAGACACTCGTCGGCCACCTTGCCGTCGACCCCGCGCGCCCAGGCGATCGGTCCGTCGCCGACCTGGAGTTCCAGCACGACGTCGACGGCTCGCTCGAGCATCTCGAAGAACGAGCGGGCGTCGACCCCGAGCAGTTCGAGGTGCCACAGCCCGGTGGCGACGTAGGCGCAGTAGTTCGCGTCGGTCTCGGGCTCCTCGACGCCGTCGTCATTCGCCCCGGGCCAGTACTTGCGGCCCCACGACCCGTCGGGACGCTGGGCGTGCCGCAGCCAGTCGTACGCCGCGACGGCCTCGTCGACGAAGCCCTCGGTGGCCAGACCCATCGCGGCCTGCACGTGGTCCCAGGGGTCGAGGTGACCGCCCTCGAACCACGGGATCGCTCCGGTGGACAGCTGGACGGACGCGATCCACTTCGCCGTGGTGGCGGCCTCGGTGGGCGTCACCGCGCCGGCCTCTCGCCACTTTTGGAAACGGATCCACGTTCCAGCGGCCCAAGAAGGTGGAACGAGTTCCAAAAGTGGGAAGGGGGGCGACGAGGGGCGCGACGAAGGGAGGCGGGGCGACCGAGGAGCGGCATCAGAACGGCTTCTGGAAGTACAGGGCCACGCTCTTGCCGATCAGTGGGTTCAGCGCCTGCTCGGCCCACCGGGTCGTGCGGGGCGCCTTCATCATGTCCCACACCAGCAGCTGGTGGTAGCCACGGACGAGCGGGTGCTGGTCACGGCCGACGCCGACGGCGCACTTGATCCACCAGTACGGGGCGTGCAGCGCGTGGGCGTGGTGCTGGTGGCGGAACTGCAGGCCCGTGGCCTCCAGCTTGGCGCGCAGCTCGTCGGCCTTGTAGATGCGGATGTGGCCGCCCTCGTTGGCGTGGTACTCGTCCGAGAGCGCCCAGCAGATCCGCTCGGGCAGCCAGCGCGGCACCGTGACGGCCAGGACGCCGCCGGGCGCGAGGATGCGCTCGAGCTCGCTGATCGCCTGGACGTCCTCGGGGACGTGCTCGAGGATCTCGGACGCCAGCACGACGTCGAACGAGCCGTCCTCGTAGGGCATCTCGAGGATGTTGCCGACCTTGACCTGACCGCTGCCGCCCGGGGGGACCTCGCCTTCGAGCTCCATCGCGCCGAACATGTTCTCGACGCCCTTCAGCTCGACCTCGTCGAGGTCGAAGGCGGTGACGTGGGCCCCGCGGCGCAGCGCCTCGTACGAGTGACGGCCCGCACCGGCGCCGACGTCGATGAAGCGCGTGCCGCGCCCCACTCGGAGTCGGTCGAAGTCAACGGTCAGCATGGGGGTTCCTTCCGTCCCGGTACTGGCGAGCTCGGTGATCGGCGATCACTTTCTCATAGGTCTGCGCGGTGGCTCGGGCCACGGCGATCCAGCTGAAGCGGTCGAGCGCGCGCTGCCGCGCGACCCCCGACAGGCGCTCGCGCTCGGCCGGATCGTCCAGCAGCCGGCCGATCTCGGTCACGAGCTGCTCGACGTCGCCCGGCTCGACCAGCACCCCCGCGTCGCCCACGACCTCGGGCAGGGCGCCGGCGGCGCTGGCGACCAGCGGCGTCCCGCAGGACATCGCCTCGACGGCGGGCAGGCTGAAGCCCTCGTAGAGCGACGGGACGACCATGATCTCGGCGGACGAGATCAGCGACGCCAGCTCCTCGTCGGAGATCCCGCTGTGCACGGTGACGATGCCGGCCAGGTCGCCGTGGTGGATGCGCTGGTGCGCCGGGCCCTCGGGGTCGAGGTTCGACACCAACTGGACGTCGATCGGGCGATCGGTGCTGAGCTTGGCCGCGGCGTCGAGGAAGTGCGCGAGGCCCTTGAGCGGCGAGTCGGCGCTGGCCACCACGACGAGACGCCCGGGCACCCGCTCGGCCGGCGGGCTGAACAGGTCCGTGTCGACGCCGAGCGGCACGACGGTCATCTGCTCGGGGCGCAGCCCGAAGTCGGCGACCGTGTCGGCGGCCGACGCGGTCGAGACGCCCAGGATCGTGCGGATCCGGCGCGCCACGAACGCCTGCATCCGCACGAACGCGTACCAGCGTCGCGTCGTCACCTGCTTGCGCAGCGGGGCGGCGGCGATGTCGAGCGCGCGGTCGCGGCTGATCGGGTGGTGGATCGTGGCGAGGAAGGGCTGGCGGCGGTTGATCGGCAGCAGTCCGAATCCCAGCGACTGGTTGTCGTGCACGACGTCGAAGCCCGAGAGGTCGAGGCGACGCGCGCGCAGGCTGAAGGTCAGCGGCTCGGGGAACGCCGCCGTGAGCATCTGCAGGTACTCCAGGACGTCGATCCAGTCGCGGAACTCCCGCAGCTTCGGGGTCCGGAACGGATCCTCGTCGCGGTACAGGTCCAGGCTCGGCACCTTCTCCAGGCGCACGTCCGGGTGCAGGTCCTCGGGGTACGGCTGGCCCGAGAAGATCGTGACCTCGTGCCCCAGGTCCGCCAGTCCGGCGCTGAGATTGCGCACGTAGACGCCTTGGCCGCCGCTGTGCTGCTTGCTGCGGTACGACAACAGTGCAATCCGCACGCGGCCTCCTCGATACTCGTCGGTAACCATTGTGCCGGTCGTCACTCCGACAGCATCAGCGGGAGCCGACCTGGACGTCGGCCAACTCCACGACCATGCCGCCTCGGACGGTGCCGTGCACTTCCGCGAGCCCATCGGTCTCACGCGCGAGGGCGTCGACGACCTCGGGATCCTCGGGAGAGTCGACGTGGACGGCGTACGCGATCCGCCGCGCTGGCTCGCCCGGTCCGTCCCAGTCCGAGTCGACCGTCACGCGGACGCCGTCGATCCGCAGGCCGCGGGAGGCCGCCTCGCGGTACAGGTCGTTGACGAAGCAGGTCGCGAGGGCGGCCGCGAGCAGCTCCCCGCCGTTGACGGCCGAGCCGCCCTCGTCCCGAGCGCCGATGGCGAGCGGAGTCGACCACTCATCCGTCGTCACCGTCACCTCGTGCGAGCCCGGCGCGTTCTCGACCGTCGCGGTGATCCTCATCCGTCGAGCGTCCTCCGCCGCGCGCTCGACGGCAAGGGTCAGTACCCGAGGAAGGCGTCGCGCCGGACCTGCTTGGCGCGGCCCCGCAGCTGGCGGGCGACCGCGTCGACGAAGTCGGGGCGGCCCGAGACGAAGGCCGTGCGGTCGGCCAGGTCGGGGACGTGCTCCGCGATCGTCGGCCCGTCGACCCGGTCGACGGGCAGCCGGACGACCCGGGCGCCGGTGGCCTCGAGCTCGGCGACGTACGGCTGGTCGTCCCGCTCGCCCAGGACGACGACGACGTCGCGGTCCGGGTGCGCGGCCAGCTGGCTCAGGAAGGGCGTGACCCCGATGCCGGCGCCGACCAGCAGGACCGGCCCGGAGTCGGGCCACACGAAGTCGCCGTGGACCGACGTGACCCGCACGCTGTCGCCCGGCTCGAGCGCGGCGAGGGCGCGCTTGTAGGACGAGCCCGGCTCGGGGTGGCGCGTCGACAGGACGACCTCGGGCCCGGGGGCCGACATGACGCTGAACATGCGCCGGCGACCGCGGGTGTCCGCGCGGTGCGGCACGTCGACCTCGACGTACTGACCCGGCGCGAACTGCAACGGGCGATCGGCGTCGAAGACGTACTCGACGACGTCTCCGGACAAGGGCCGGCGCTCCCGCAGGACGAGCGAGCGCGACCCCTGTCGCAGCGCGAGGGCGACCAGTCCCGTCACCACGAGGGTGAGCTCGTAGGTGCTGCCGAACGGCTCGACCGTCCACGGCTCACCGAACAGCCGCGACGTCAGCAGCGGCCACGTGAACAGCACGGCGGCCAGGGCGGCGACGCTCCACTGCTGGCGCTGACGCGGCGGCAGGGTGAGCGGCTCGCTGAGCATGAAGCCGGCGAAGAAGACGATCGGCGTCGAGTACGCGGTGAAGCGCACCGCGTCCCCGAGGTCCGTGCCGATGCCCAGCTGCCACCAGATCGAGATCGCGGCGGCGATGACCGTGAAGATCGCGCCGAGCGCGAGGCGACGCGTGCGGTACAGCACCACGACGGCGCCGACGAGGACGAACCAGAACAGTGACTCGCTGCCGACCCACCAGCCCGTGAAGGGCACGGGCCACCCGGTCGCCCAGCCGAGCGCGAGCGTCAGCACCACGCCGGCCGCCGCCGGGTTCACGACGTGCCGGCCACGCCACGCGAACGCGTACTTCGAGGCCTGCGCCAGCGCGGCGACGAGGGCCAGCCATCCCAGCTGCTCACCGTCGGTGGTCGGCAGGAACAGGAACCACAGGATGAGCGCGGTCACGACCGAGGACTCGAGGTGTGGATGGGCGCCGACGGACCGCCCGAACACGATGTTGGCGACCACCGAGGACGCCACCATCACGGCGAGGGTCAGCAGCATCGCGCCGACGCTGAAGATCGTGGTGTCCAGCACCCCGAGCGCGGCCTGGACGACCGCGACGGCGGCCAGCGCCAGCAGCACCACCGTGACCAGCCGGTACATCGTGAACCGGCCGAGCTGGCGATCCAGGAACGTCATGCGAAGACCTCTCCGGGGAGTCCCCGCGCCACCAGCCGGTGGTCGCGGTCGAGCGCGGCCCACCAGTGTCCCGCAACGGCCAGGTCCGGGACGAAGAAGGCCGCGCTGGCCAGCCCGTCGGACCAGCCCGCGTCCGGACCACCCGCCCAGGCGGCGATGACGTCGCGCGTGGGCCGGCCCGATCGCGCGTCCAGGACGTGGTGCAGGTCGTCCGACCAGCGCCGCCGATTGCTGGCGGAGCCGCAGATCGCCTGACCGTCGGGGACCTCGGCCACGGCGACCGCCAGCTCGGGGTCGTCGGGGTCCTCGAGGGCGACCCGCAGGGTGCGCCCGGAGCGGTTGACCAGATCGCCGCTGGCGTCCACGACGCACGGCTGGTCGACCATGGCCGCGACCTCTCCGGCGAGCCAGCCCTTGCCGACGGCGCCGATGTCCAGGACGACGGGCTCGGGCACGCGCAGGACCGTGCCGTCGAGCTCGCAGTCCGACCACGCGGGGACGCGCACCGGCTCGCCCTGCGGCGTCAGCCGGTACCCCGCTCCGTAGCCGAGCTGTTCGAGCGCACCGCCGACCAGCGGGCTGACGGCGCCTGCCGTGAGGGCGTACAGCCGGTCATAGATCGCCAGGATCGACGGCGCGTCCGGACCGAGATCGACCGCACGCTCGGTGCGCAGGCGCTGAATGGTCGCATCAGCGCGGAACCGCGACCACGTCCGGTCGAATGCCTCGATCCGGTCCGTGATCGCGGTTCGCAGTGCGGGGACGATCGGGTCGGGGGTCCCGATCGACCACGGGGTTCCGATGGCGTCGAAGCGCCACTCGGAGGTCATGGTCGGCTCAGGCCTTGGCCTGGCTGATGATCTGCTCGATGGCGTCGTTGAAGCCGCCGCTGGTCAGCGAGGAGCCGGAGACCTTGTCGACGTCGAGCTCGGTGATCTTGCGACCGACGACCTGTGCGTCGATGCCGCTCTCGAACTTCTTCTGGTACTGCTCGGAGTTGCCGCTCTCGGCCTGCCCGTCGGCGTCGAGCTCCGTGATGGTGCCGTCGGCGGTCAGGTCGACCTCGACCTCGATCGACTGGGTCCGCCCGTCGGGCGTCGTGTAGGTGCCCGTCGCCTCGTACTCACCGGGGCGGAAGGCGCCGCCGGCGGGCGCGGACTCGGCGGGCGCCGACGGGGTTGCCGACGTCGCCGGCGGGGTCGCGCTCGTTGCCGCGTCCTGCTCGCCGCCGTCGTCGTCGCCACAGGCGGCGAGCGTCAGCAGGGCGGTCGATGCGGCGAGTGCGGCGTAGGCGCGGCGCTTCGTCGGGGTCATGCGGCTCCTCGATCGGGATCGGATGGTTTCTGGTTCAACCGTCTGCGCCCAAGGTAGGCGACCGGCTCGCCGATTTCGAGGCGCGCCCCCGCCTCCCGGTGGACGCACAGCGACTTCTCAGGCAGAGCCGAACAACACGTTTATGAGTTTTAGGGCGGTTTATCCATTTCACATAAATCGACCTCAAGACGCTAGCTGCAGCGCGCCAATCTGCGAGAGATGGCCGAACACGGCCCAGAACCTCAGAAGGCAGCCGATGTCGCTGAAGTCATGGGAAGGACCTCCCAGAACCTGGCACCCACTCGCGCAGAACTCATCAACATGGGCCTTCTCTATACGCCCGAGCACGGATACGCCGCTTTCACCGTTCCTCACTTTGACAAGTTCATCTTGCGTGCCATTGCGGAACTCGTCGTACCGCCGCTGCGCCGCCGCCGGAGCTGACGCTCCTTCCCGAACACGACGCGGGCAGTCAGGTGAGGCAGAACTCGTTGCCCTCGGGGTCCTGCATGACCAGGAATCCCGTCTCGAGCGGAGGATCGGGCTCGAACCGCTCCCGCCGGGTCGCGCCCCGCGCGACGAGGCGCTCGGCCGCCGCCTCGAGCGCCTCCATCCGGGCGTCGCCGGCCAGGTCGGGCGCCGCCGATCGCACGTCGAGGTGGACGCGGTTCTTGGCCATCTTCTCCTCGGGCACCTGCTGGAAGAACACGCGCGGCCCGCGGCCCTGCGGGTCCTCGATCGCGGCCTTGGACCGCCGCTGCTCGACCGGGACCCCGACCCGCTCCAGGAAGACGTCCCAGGCCAGCCACGGGTCGGCGCCGGGCTCGAGCGCGACCCCGGGCGGGCCCGGCACGACGTAGTCCAGGGCGGCCGCCCAGAAGTCGGCCAGCGCCGGGGCGTCGTGGGCGTCGAAGGTGATCTGGACGTCGAGGCTCATGAGGGACTCCGCTCGTGGGACCTGCCTCCACCCTGCACCCGCCCAGCACTCCCCCGCCACCGCCGCGGCCCTAGCCCACGGTGCGCCACGTCCAGATGCCGGTCGGGTGCCTGACCGTTGGGCCGAGAGTCTTAGGCTTGCCTCATGACTGTGGACAGGAAGGTGCGCGTCGCCGTCGTCGGCGCCGGCCCCGCTGGCGTGTACGCGGCCGACATCCTCACGAAGACCGAGGACCTCGATGTCACCGTCGACATCCTCGATCGCGACCCGACCCCGTTCGGCCTGATCCGCTACGGCGTGGCGCCTGACCACCCGCGGATCAAGGAGATCATCAAGGCGCTCAAGCGCGTGATGGCCAACGACGACATCCGCTTCTTCGGCAACGTCAACTTCGGCACCGACATCAAGCTCGAGGACCTCAAGGGGTTCTACGACGCCGTCGTGTTCGCCACGGGCGCGCGCCGTGACCGCGATCTGCAGATCCCCGGCGTCGACCTCGACGGCTCGTACGGCGCCGCCGACTTCGTCTACTGGTACGACGGCCACCCGGACGCTCCGCGCGAGTGGGACTTCCAGCCCCACGCCAAGGAGGTCGCCGTCCTCGGCGTCGGCAACGTCGGCCTGGACGTGGCCCGCATCCTGGCCAAGACCGCCGACGAGCTGCTCGTCACCGAGATCCCCGACAACGTGTACGAGGGCCTGAAGAAGAACGCCACGACCGACGTGCACGTGTTCGCGCGCCGCGGCCCGGCCCAGGTCAAGTTCACCCCGATGGAGCTGCGCGAGCTCAGCCACTCCCCCACGATCGACGTCGTCGTGCACCCCGAGGGCTACGAGTTCGACCACGGCTCGATGGAGGCGCTCGCCGCCGCGAAGAGCCAGAAGCTCGTGGTCAAGGTCCTGGGCGACTACCTCGCCAAGGAGCCCACGGGCGCCCCGCACCGCATCCACATCCACTTCTGCCAGAACCCCGTCGAGATCCTCGGCGAGGACGGCAAGGTCGTGGGCCTGCGCACCGAGATCACCGAGCTCGACGGCACCGGCAACGTCCGCGGCACCGGTCAGTTCAAGGACTGGCCCGTCCAGGCCGTCTACCGGGCGATCGGCTACTACTCCGACAACCTGCCGGGCCTGCCGTTCGACTCCAACACCGGCGTGCTGCCCAACGACGGCGGCCACGTGCTCGACATCGACGGCAGCCCGATCGAGGGCGTCTACGCGACCGGCTGGATCAAGCGCGGCCCGGTCGGCCTGATCGGCCACACGAAGTCGGACGCGGCCCAGACGATCAAGATGCTCGTCGAGGACCTGCCGAGCCTGCCCGCTCCGGAGTCCTCCGAGCGCGAGGCGTTCGACCGTCACCTCGACAGCCTCGGCGTGGAGTACACGACGTGGCAGGGCTGGGAGAAGCTCGACGCCCACGAGGAGTCCCTCGGCGCGAGCGACGCCCACCCGCGCGAGCGCAAGAAGGTCGTCCCCCGCGACGAGATGGTCGCCATCGCGCGCAGTTGACGGTCCACGCCGTCGGTCGATCGGCCGACGGCGCGTCAGGCTCCTAGACTCACGTCATGAGCCGATTGCTGCTGATGCGCCATGGCATGGCCGGTTTCGCCAACGGACTCGAGGACTTCGAGCGACCGCTGGCCGACGCGGGTCGCCAGGAGGCCGCCCAGGCGGGTGACTGGATCCGCGAGCACGTCGGCGACGTCGACACCGTGCTGTGCTCGACCTCCACGCGCACCCGAGAGACGCTCGACGCCACCGGCCTGCTGGCTCCGACCCGCTTCCTCGACGAGATCTACGAGGCGGAGACCGGGGACCTGCTCGAAGCCATCCGGTCGGTCGACGACGCCGAGACCGTGCTGCTGCTCGGTCACGCCCCCGGCACCCCGGACCTGGCCACCGGCCTGGCGAGCGACGACTCCGACCAGGACGCGGTCGATCGTCTGAACACGGGGTTCCCGACCGCGGCCATCGCCGTGCTGGAGGTCGACGGGCCCTGGTCCGACCTGGCCGAGGGCACGGCCCGACTGATCGACGTCATCACCTCGCACTGACCTCGCCCAGCGCATCGGCGAGCACCGAGCGGCCGAACCAGGCCGGAACCTCGCCACGGACGCCACGGGGAGCGTCGATCTCGACGTGAGCCGACCGGATCGCCCGGTCCCACGCGATGTCGCCACGCCAGAGCCGCGTCATCGTCCGCAAGGTGGTCCGCACCGTCGCGGCCACCTCGAAGCCAGGGTCGTAGTCGCAGACGTCGACCGACCCGTCGGTCACCACGAGCCACCAGCGACCGGCCCGCCGCAGATCCGTGAACTCGATCGCCACGCAGGTGCGCCCGGCGGGCCACTGCGCTCCGATCGTGCGCCGGACGTCCCACATCAGCAGGTGCGGGTCGAGGTCCTCGTCACCGAAGTCCTCGATCCACCGCAGTCCCCAGACGCCCAGGCTCATCACCGCGACGTGCAGGTCGCGTCCGCACTCCGTCAGCCGGTAGGCGCCGTCCTCGTGGTCGACGATCCCGTGCCGCTCCAGCGCCTGCAGCCGCTTCGACAGCAGCGCCGGGGACATGCGCGGGACACCACGGCGCAGCTCGTTGAAGCGCGTGCTGCCCAGCAGGAGCTCACGGACGATCAGGATCGTCCAGCGCTCGTCGAGGATCTCCATCGCCTTCGCGAGAGGACAGAACTGGCCGTAGGACGTCGCCATGATCGGCCTCCTTCGTTCCGACCATCGTGCGCCTGCCTCCACGACGGGCGCCACCGCCCGACCGGGTGGTACAGAAACAGAACTGGTCCGGCGACCGGTCCGCGCCGAGTCTGAAGAGCAGGAACCAGACACGGAGGACGATCCATGAGCACCACCGACACCACGGGCGCCGACCCGGCGCCGCTCGACGACCTGAAGGCCCGGCACCGCCGCATGTGGGCCCTGGGCGACTACCCGCGCGTCGCCCGCGAGATCGTGTCACCCCTCGGCGGGGTGCTCGTCGACGCGCTCGACGTGACCGAGGGCGAACGCGTTCTCGACGTCGCCGCCGGCACGGGCAACGCCGCCCTCCGGGCGGCTCATCACGGCGCGGTCGTCACCGCCTCGGACCTCACCCCCGAGCTGCTCGAGGCGGGTCGTGCCGACCACCCGGACGTCGACCTGACCTGGGACGTCGCGGACGCCGAGGCGCTGCCCTATGCGGACTCCGCCTTCGACGTGGTGTTGTCGGCGATCGGAGTCATGTTCGCGCCCCACCACCAGCAGGCGGCGGACGAGCTGGTCCGCGCCTGCCGACCGGGAGGGCGGATCGGCATCGCGTCCTGGACGCCCGCGGGGACCATCGGGCAGCTCTTCGCGACCATGAGGCCCTACGTGCCCGCCCCACCGCCGGGTGCCTCGCCGCCCCCGCTGTGGGGGAATGAGGACCACGTGCGCGAGCTGTTCGGCGACCGGGTCCGCGGATGGCGGGTGGAACGTCGCTGGCTGCCGGTCACCCACTTCGAGGACGGCGCCGGGTTCCGCGACTACTTCGCGGCCCACTACGGGCCCACGATCGCGGCCTACGCGACGCACTCCGGCGACCCGGAGCGGACCGCAGACCTGGACCGTGACCTGGCCGCTCTCGGCGATCGCGAGGGGTCCGTGGGGCCGGACGGCTTCGCGATGCGGTGGGAGTACCTGCTGATGACCGGCGAGGTCGTCTGAGCACGAACGAAGGCCGGCCCCCGCGATCCGGGGGCCGGCCTTCGTCGTTGGATCAGCGCACGCGCAGCCTGAACGCCCGGTTCGCCGGCGCCGTCAGCGACGTGCCGCTGAACTTCGCCTTCAGTCGCGCCGAGGACTTCTGGCGCGGCAGCGTGACCGTGGCCTTGCCGTTCCTGACCGTGGCCGTCCCGAGCAGCTTCTTGCCCCGGTAGATCCTGACCTTGCCGGAGGACTCCGTGAAGCCCGGCGTCCGGACCACGACCCGCACCTTGGCGCGGGTCTTGGGCGTGACCTTGCCGTTCAGAACCTTCGCCGTCAGGGAGGCCTTGGCCTTCGCGACGGTGACCCGGACGGTCGTGTGGCTCGGGTCGACCCCACGGCCACCGCCGTAGAAGACGGTGACCGGCGTGCTGCCCGGCCGCAGGGCGGTTCCGGGGATGCGCAGGATCGCACGGCCGTCGATCATCAGCGCCGAGGCGATGTGGCGCCCGCCGGCGGTGGCGTAGGTCGGCCCACTCGCGCCGGGAACGCCCGTCACCGTGATGGTGGTCGGCTTCCCGTACGTGCCGCGGGCCGCCTGGGCGCTCAGCGTGGACTCGGCGTGAACCTCGACGGCGACCGACCCGACGGAGTCCAGGTAGCGACCCTGGCCCGCGAACGCCAGGTCGAGCACCCGACGACCCGCGCGCAGCGAGTCCGCCGGGATCCTGACCGTGGCGCTGCCGTCGGCGACGGCGGCCGAGCCGAGGACCTTGCCGCCCGACGACACGGTGACCGTGCCGCGAGGCGAGCCCGTGGCCGAGCCGACCGTGACGGCGACGTCGAACGCCTCGTCCGCCCACACCACGGAGGGCACGCGCGCGGTCGTGGTCGTGGCGACCTCGGTCGCCTGGCCGGGATCGAAGCCGACGATCACCGGGTCGTGGTCACTGGCCCGGAACGGCGACGACGCGTCGAGCAGGTCCGTGACGTTGTTGTTGTACCGGCTGTACTCGCGGGCGATGGACTCCGGCGCGTTGATCGTCCAGACGTCGGCGCCCGTGACTCGGCCGAAGGCGGCCTTCGAGGCGAAGACGTGGTCGAGCGAGCCGTGCATCCCGTCGAACTGGTAGGTCTCCTCGTCCGTCAGGCTCTGCTCGACGTTGACGAACCCGGCATCCTCGATGATCGCCAGCGGATCCTCCTTGGCGTACGAGTTGAAGTCGCCCAGCAGGAACACCCGATCGGTGTCGGTCTGCTGCTCCAACGAGCCCACGAAGTCGACGAGCGCCTCCGCCTGGCGCACGCGGGCACGGTTCGACGCGCCCTGACCGTCGCCCTGGTCGGCGTCCGCGCCGTCGCCCGAGCCCTTGGACTTGAAGTGGTTGACGATCGCCAGGAAGTCCTGGCCCGCGTCACCGTCGACCGGGCGGAACTCCTGCGCCAGCGGGGCGCGAGCGTTCGCGAAGGCCGGAGAGTCGAGGATCACCGACGGCCCGACCGGCTGGACGACGTCGCGCTGGTAGATGAACGCCGTGCGGATGACGTCGCGCCCCGACGTGGGGATGGTTGCCGGCGACAGCACCGGGGCCCACCGGTCGGTGCCGGCCTCGGCGTTCAGGGCCGCGACGAGGGTCTTGAGCGCCTCGTCGCGGTCGGCGCCGCCGAGCGAGCCGGTGTCCTCGATCTCCTCGAGCGAGACCACGTCAGCGTCGAGGGTCGTGATCGCCTGGACGATCTTGGTCTGCTGCCGTGCCAGGCTCGCGTCGTTCGCGGCGCCTCGCGGACCGTTGTTCGTGCAGCTGTTCACCGTGATGCGCTCACCGGCGCGGTCGGTGTACCAGGTGCACGTGCCGCGGGACGAGGACACCCAGTCCTCGCCGGTGGTCGTGAAGTAGTTCAGGACGTTGAACGAGGCCAGCGTGACCGCTCCCCCGACGTCCTTCGGCTGCGCGTCCCGCGTGCTGGTCGGCTCGATCGTGGCGGACTCGTCACCGGCCGCGAACGGCTCGGTCGGCTGCAGCTTCCACGTGTTGTTGCGGTAGTCCATGACCAGCACGTCGTCGATCGTGACCGACGCGCCGGTGCGCACCTCGTTGCCCGCGGTCAGCCACGGAACGGGGACGGCGCGGTTCGCGCCCGAGGTGAAGTTGATGCTCTTGCCGTCGTCGAGCGTGATGAGCCGTGCGGCGTTGCTCGCGACGAGCGCGTCGTAGGCACTCGTGCGCGGCCGGACTTCGTTGGTGGGCTGCGACAGGACCGTGTCACCCGCGGCCAGGCCGAGCTCGCCGTAGGTGTTCGTCCCGAAGTTGTTCGTCAGCGTGTAGGTGCCGCCGGTCGCGTCGACGAGCATGCCCTCGAGCGCCTCGCGCTGCGCCTCGGCCAGGGGGAACCGGACCGGGGTCGGCGTGACCGTGCCCGGCGTGGCCGCGTCCTGCCAGGACGCGGCGGTCAGCTGGGTCAGTCCGTTGAACTCCGACACGGCGCCGGTGACCTCGACCGTGTCGCCGAGCTCGACGGCCGCGGCGAACGTCGAGCCGTAGACGAACAGGCCGTGGGAGGCCGGTCCCGCCGAGCCGCCGGTGCCCGGGGTCTGCAGGTACGCGCCGTTGAAGCCGCCCGCGGAGTACAGCGCCGTGACGACACCCGTCGTGGTGACCGTCTGGCCCACGCGCGCGCTGGTGGCGCCGGTGCCCTGGATGTCGGCGATCGTGACCGTCGGGGAAGGCTCGGGCTCCTGGGGACCGCCGTCGCCGGGGCCGTCGCACGCGGCGCCGCACGGGACCGGTGAGGGGGCCGCAGTCGTGAAGTCGTTGGCGTTGACGTCGGTGTCGGCGCCGGCGGCACGGGTGACCGATGCCGTCACGTTGTAGCCGTCGGCCTTGACCGCGCCCTCGAAGGTGTTCGAGGAGCCGTAGCCGATCAGGTCGACCAGCGCGGCGTTCGCGCGGACGGCCGCCAGATCGCCGGTGAGCGGCGTCTCGGCCTTGACCAGGGCGATCGTCCCGCCGTTGGAGTTGCCGGAGAAGGCGACGGTGCTGGTCACGTCCGGCGTCGGCAGGTCGGCGCCGGCCGTGGAGTTGGCGTTGCCGCTGACCAGGAGGGTGCCGCCGGGCTCGACGTGGCGATCGCCCAGCGCGATCGTGGCCGAGAAGTTGGCCGTCTGGTTGTACGCCCGGTACTGGACGGACCAGCCCTGGACGCTGATGTCCTCGTCCGTGGGGTTGTACAGCTCCACGAACTTGTTCTTGTAGGTGGCGCCGTTCGAGCCGCCGTTCAGGTAGACCTCGTTGATGACGAGTCCGGACCCGTCAGGCGCGGCGGTCGCGGTGGTCGGCACCGCCGCGGCGGTGCCGGCGGCGAGAGCGAGCGCGGTCAGACCACGCAGGACAGGACGAGACATCGGTGTTCCCCTCAGAGTGGATGCTGCCGGAGCGGACCCGGGGCGGCCTGCATGCAGGCCGCCCCGGTCACTCTCACTTCTTCTTGACGACCGTGGTCTTCACGGAGGTCTTGGCGTCCTTGGCGACGGAGCCGCCCTTGTAGTGGACCGTCAGCGTGGTCTTCCCGCGCTTGAGCTTGGCCAGCTTGACGCGAGCGACACCGTTCTTGACGGTGGCCTTGCCGACGACCTTCGAGCCGCGCTTGACGATGACCGTGCCACCGGGCTTGAAGCCCGTGGCGGTGACGCGGGCGGTCAGGGTCGCGCGCTTGCCGACCGTGATCTTCTTGGCCGCGGCCGCACGGAGCTTGACGTCGGCCTTGGCGACCGTGACGGTCGCCGTGGCGTCGGCCGGCTCGTACGAGCTGCTGCCGTTGAAGAACAGGCCGTAGCGGTACGTGCCCGGCTTGAGCGCCGTGCCGCCGAAGCGGAAGGTGCCCTTGCCGTCGGACAGGAACGCCGTGCCGACCGTCATGCCCAGCTGGTTGGCGACGTAGACGATGCCGGTCGTGCCGGGAGCAGCCGTCAGCGTGATCCGCGGCGCCGTGCCGTACTGCGTCGACGAGCCGGCGGCCGTGAAGGTGGTCTCACCGCGCACGACGTCGACCGTGACGGTGTCCTGCGAGGCCGCGACGGAGTCGGAGCCCCGGAAGGCCACCGTCAGCGTCCGCAGACCCAGCCGCAGGTCGTCGGCGGCGACCTTCACCGTGGCGGACCCGTCGACGACCGTGGCGGTGCCGACCGGGCTGTCGCCGTTGCGAACGACGACCTCGCCGGCCACGTCCACGCCCGCCGCGGCGGTGACGTCGACCGAGACGTCGAACGTCTCGCCCTTGGCGACCTTCGTGGGAGCCGTGGCCCGGACGGTCGACGCGGCCTTCTCGACCGCGAGCGGGATGGTGGCCACCGTGCCGCTGGGTGCGGCGACGGCGCGGATCGTGCCGCCTCCGATCGCACCGGCGGGGACGGCGAAACTGAACTGGCCGGATGCGCCGTTGGTGACGACCTGCGTGCCCAGGTCGAGCGTCTGGCCGTCGCCGTACTCGAGCGTGGCGGCGACCGACGTGTTCGCCGGGGAGCCCAGCGAGGTCAGGTTGAGCTTCGGCAGCGAGAAGGTGACCGTCTGGCCCGCTTCGTAGGAGTCGGCCAGACCCGTGACGGCCACGGCGCGGCGGCCGAAGTCCGGCGAGACCGGGGAGTTGGCGCCCAGGTACTCGATCCAGCCCTCGTAGTCGACGACGCCCGTGTCGACCCAGCTGCCCTCGGTGAGGGCGCTGAAGTTGTCGCCACCGGTGGCCAGGAACGACGGGGCGATGACCCGGTAGGACTTCGCCGGGGCGACCGGCTGGTCGTCGATCCACAGGCTCGTGACGCGCTGGCCCTCGGGCCGGGTGGCGTCGTAGGTGTAGCGGACGTTGTCCGAGACGCCCAGCTGCAGGTACGGGCGGCTGGGAACGCTGCCGTCGGCGTTGCGCTGCCACTGCTGCTCGAAGACCTTCTTCAGCGAGGCGCCCGTGAGCGTGACCGTGTAGAGGTTGTTCGTGAACGGCAGGATCGAGTTCGCCTCGGCGAACGTGACGACACCGTCGGTGTTGTTCGGCCCGCCCGTGGTCGTGTTGCCGGCGTAGAACAGCTCGGAGTTGCGCAGGCCGCCGGGGTTGTTGATCGCCAGGTCGGCCGGCGCATTGGTGGCCTTGGACTGGGCGAGCATCGCGTCGGGCACGAGGTTGCCGAGGGTCGACTCGCTGGCGCGGTCGTCCGTCGTCCCGCCGGTGTACTTGCCGTCGACGTAGCTGCCGCCGCTGAAGGCGCGGGTGATGTCGCCGGTGATGTCGCCGACCTTCTCGTTGCCGATGGCGGTGGCGTGCGCGAGCGCGTCGTCCACGACCTTCTTCACGGCGGCGACGCGGGGCAGCGACTCGTTGGCCGTGTCCACGCGCGGGACGTTCGCGACGGTGCTCGAGGCGACGGCACCCGTGTCGGGGTCGACCGACAGGGTGACCTTGCCGATGTTCTCGCCGTAGCTGCCGGTCTGGATCACCGGACGCGTGCCGGACTGGCCGGGGATCTGCGCGTCCCAGGCGTAGGTCTTGTGGGTGTGCCCGGTGAAGATCGCATCGACCGAGGCGTCGGTGTTGTTGACGATGTCGGCGAACGCGCCGCCGTGGGCCAGCTCCTGCGCGAGCGAGGAGCCGTCGGGCGTGCCCGCCCCGGCGCCCTCGTGGTACGCCGCGACGATCACGTCGGGCCGGTCGGCCTCGGGAAGCGCCTCGAGGCGATCCACCTCGTCGTTGACGGCGTCGACGGGATCGGTGAACGTCAGGGTGCTGATGCCCGTCGGCGTGACGAGGGTCGGCGTCTCCTGCGTGACGGCCCCGATGACCGCGAGCTTGAGGCCGCCCACCGTGAAGGTCTCGGACGCGGGCAGCGCGGCGGAGCCGTCGGACTTCAGCCGCACGTTCGCGCCCAGGTACGAGAAGTCGGCCCGGTCCGCGACGCGACCGGTCAGGTCGGCGAAGCCGCGGTCGAACTCGTGGTTGCCGACGGCCGAGACGTCGAGGTCGAGCGCGTTCAGCACGTCGATCGTCGGCGCGTCCTGCTGCGTCGCCGAGGCGAACGGCGAGGCGCCGATGTTGTCGCCGACGGACAGGAACAGCGTGTTGGCCTCACCCGCGCTCTGGCGGATCTGCTCGAGGGTCGTGGCGAACTTGGTGGTGTTCGTGTCGATACGACCGTGGAAGTCGTTGATGTCGACGAGCGTGATGTCGACGGGATCGGCCGCCTGGGCCGAGGGTGCCACCAGGATCGGGGCGCTCAACAGCGCGCCGACCGCGACGGCCGAGAGGGAACGGCGGGACTTCAAGATCATCTGTCCTTTGCTTCGCAGGAGAACCGGTGCGCACACGGTAACCCTGAGAAACCCCTGAGCACATCGGCCTGCGATGACAGTTCGATTAAGGTCCGGGAAACGACCGGCTCAGTGCACGACGGCGGCCTGCATGCGGCACGGCCCGTCGGGCGCGGCCACGATCGGGTCGAGGGTGAACGGCGCCTTCGACCCGGCCTTGATCTTGTCCAGGTCGACCGTCCGCGCCGGCCCGGTCTGCTGGCCGATGAACACCGTCAGCCGGTAGTCGCGCACCTTCTGGCCGGAGTTCTGCAGCGTCCCCTTGACCCGCCAGCTGCCGTCGGCGAGCTTGCGGCAGGTGAAGGACGTGATCGCCAGCGGGTCGATCGAGCCGGACGCCTGCGACGGGACACCGGACGCGCTGGTCACCGACGAGCCGGTCTGCGGGGTCGGCGCATCGTCACTTCCGCCACACCCAGCGACGGCCAGGACGAGCAACACCGAGATCCACGCACGCATGTGGCCATCCCATCACGCCCGCCGATGCCGCCCGCGGAGGCTCACCCGGCGGCCGATAACATCGAAAATGAGGAATCCATCATCTTTTTATGGGAGGTCGCGTGACCATCGAACGCATCGGAGTCGTCGGCGGCGGTCTCATGGGCTCCGGCATCGCCGAGGTCAATGCCCGCGCCGGCATCTCGGTCGTCCTGATCGAGGTGTCCGAGGACGCCGCCGCTGCGGCGCGAGATCGCATCCGCGCCTCGCTGCAGCGTGCCGTCGACCGGGGCAAGCTCTCCGAGCAGGACCGTGACGCAGCGCTGGACGCCATCGTCGTGTCGACCGACCTGGACGACCTGGCCGACCGCCAGCTCGTCGTCGAGGCGGCCAGCGAGAAGGAGTCGATCAAGCTCGACCTCTTCACGAAGATCGGCAAGATCCTGCAGGACCCGGACGCCATCTTGGCCTCCAACACCTCGTCCATCCCGATCGTGAAGCTCGGCGCCGCCTCCGGGCGCGCCGACCGCGTCATGGGCGTCCACTTCTTCAACCCCGCGCCCGTCATGAAGCTGGTCGAGCTGATCCCCTCGCTGACCACGTCGGACAAGACGCTCGACCGGATGCGGTCCTACGTCTCCGAGACCCTGGGCAAGCAGCCCATCGACGCCACCGACCGCGCCGGCTTCATCGTCAACTCGCTGCTGGTGCCCTACCTGCTGTCGGCCATCCGGATGTACGAGGCGGGCTACGCCTCGGCGAAGGACATCGACAACGGCATGGTGCTCGGCTGCGGCCACCCCATGGGACCGCTCGCGCTGGCCGACCTCATCGGCCTCGACACGATCAAGGCCATCGGCGAGTCGATGTACGAGGAGTTCAAGGAGCCGCTCTACTCCCCGCCGCCGCTGCTCGACCGCATGGTCGACGCCGGCCTGATGGGCAAGAAGTCCGGGCAGGGCTTCTACCCCTACCCCTGAGTCCCTAGTCCGTGGTGCGCTTCCCGAGCCCCTGCTCGGGAAGCAGCCGCAGGAACAGGCCCTCGCCCTCGGCGCACACGGTGTCGCCGTGGCGGATCTCGCCGCGGACGAACCACTTGCGACCCTCGACGCGGTCGATCCAGGCGGCGGCCTGCAGCTCGGTGTCGATCGGGGTCAGCGCCCGGTAGTCGGTGTGCAGGTACGCCGTGCGGGTGATGCCGCCGGCCGCCAGGGACGCGAGGATGCCCAGCACCTCGTCGAACAGCAGGCTGACCGCGCCGCCGTGCACGGCCATGCCGCCGCCCATGAACCAGCGGCCGAAGCGGACCGTGCCCTCGACGCGCTCGGTCGTGCGCGAGGTGACGTGCAGGTCGGGCAGCATCGCGTGCCCGCGCACCGGGAGCTCGGCGACCCGGCCGTTGACCTGGTGCTGCTCGTCGGTGGTGCTCTTCTCCAGGCGCTCGCACCACCGGGCGAGATCGGCCGAGAGGTCGTCGATCGCCTCGCGGTCCATGCTCAACGCGGCGAGGGCGTTCTGCACGCCGTGCAGGTTCTCGATCAGCTCGCCGTAGGCGCGCACGTCGTCGGCGGCGAAGTCGCCCTTGAACATCTCTTCCCAGCTCACCGGGCCGAGGCTACCGAGCAGTGCCCTCGGCCCCGGCGCCACCCGTCTCCCGAGCCGAGCGGATCTGCTCGGCGACCCGGCCGATCGCCGCGGGCCCCACGCGGCAGCACCCGCCGATCCACTCGGCACCGGCCTCGATCCACTGCGGCACGTGGGCGACGTCGTACGTGGTCGTGCCCAGCCACTGCTGCGCCTCGGCGTCCCACACCTCGCCGGCATTCGGGTAGGCGACGCCCGCCTTGCCGGTGGCGGCGACCAGCCTCAGGGCCGGCAGCACCTCGGCCGGCGCGCAGCAGTTGACGCCGATGGCGACGATCGCGTCGACCTGCGCGGGGATCGCGAAGGCGTCCTCCAGCCGCTGGCCGGCGCACGTGCGGTCGCCGTCGATCGAGTACGACAGCCACGCGGGGTGGTCGTACTCGGCCAGCAGCCGGCACAGCACCTCGGCCTCGTCGGTGTCCGGGATGGTCTCGACCGCCAGCAGGTCGGGCTCGGCCGCGAGCAGGGCCTCGATCCGCGGCCGGTGGAAGTACTCGATCGCCGCCGCCGTCACGCCGTACCGGCCCCGGTACTCCGAGCCGTCCGCGAGCAGCGCCCCGAACGGGCCCACCGAGCCGGCGACCAGTCGGCCGGGGACTCCATCGGCTGCCTCGCGGGCCAGGTCGACACTCAACCGGATCAGTCCGGGGTCACGGCTCTGGTAGCTGGCCGTCGTCGCGACGTCCGCGCCGGCGGCGAAGTACTCCCGGTGCACGGCGACGATCGCGTCGGGCTCATGGCGCAGCACGCGGGCCGTCCACTCGCCGCCGGACAGGTCGTGACCGCGCTCCTCGAGCGCGTTCGAGAGGCCTCCGTCGAGGGTGTGCACCCGGCCAGTATGCCGTTCGACCGGTGGCGTCCACCGCTCACCGACGCGCTCGGGCCCGAGGTGCGCGTCGCCCCGCGGAGTCGCCACAATGGCACCGTGACGTGACCCACACGCTCACGCAGACACCGCACGCCGGAGGCCCCATGATCGTCCCGCTGACCCTGCGCGACTTCCTCGACCGCGCCCGCACCGTCTACCCCGATCGCGTCGCCGTGGTCGACGAGCCGAACCAGGTGGCCGACTCGTGGGGTGAGGTCACCTACGCCCAGCTGTACATGCGGGCGCGCAGTCAGGCGGCGACGCTCGACGAGCTGGGCGTGCCCCAGGGCGCGCGCGTCGCGATGATCTCGCACAACGCGGCGCGGCTGCTGGCGTCCTTCTACGGCGTCGCCAACTGGGGCCGCATCTTCGTCCCGGTCAACTTCCGGCTGGCGCCGGCCGAGGTCGCCTACATCGTCGAGCACTGCGGCGCCGAGGTCGTCATGCTCGACCCCGAGCTGGAGCACCTCGCCGCGTCCTGCTCGACGGCCAAGCACGTGTTCGTGCTGGGCCGTGACGACGACAAGATCTGGGCCTCGCGGGCCGAGCCGGCCGAGTGGGAGCCCGACGAGAACGCGACCGCCACGATCAACTACACCTCCGGCACGACCGCACGGCCCAAGGGCGTCCAGCAGACCCACCGCGCCCGCTGGGTCAACGCCACGACGTTCGGCTGGCACGCCACGCTGACCGACCGCGACGTCTACCTGCACACGCTGCCGATGTTCCACTGCGACGGCTGGGGCCTGATCTACGCGGCCACCGGCGTCGGCGCCAAGCAGGTCGTGCAGCGTCAGATCGACGGGGCCGAGATCCTGCGCCGCATCGAGGAGCACGGCGTCACCGTTCTGGCTTGCGCGCCGGCCGTCCTCACCGCGGTGCTCGACGCGCTGCCGGACTGGACCGGCGACACCGGCCGCGACCGCGTGCGCTGCATCGTCGCGGGCGCCCCGCCGCCGACCCGCACGATCCAGCGTGTTCGCGACGAGCTGGGCTGGGAGTTCATCCAGATCTACGGCCTCACCGAGACCTCGCCGCTGCTGACGATGAGCCGCATGCGCGAGGAGTGGGAGGACTACGAGCCGCAGGAGCAGGCCCGCCTGCTGTCGCGCGCCGGCGCCCCCACGATCGGCACGCGGATCATGGTCGACGACCACGGCGAGATCCTGGCCCGCAGCAACACCGTGCTCGAGTCGTACTGGGAGAACCCCGAGGCCACGCAGGAGGCGCTGGCCGGCGGCTGGTTCCACACCGGCGACGGCGGCACCTACGAGGACGGGTACGTCACGATCGCCGACCGCAAGAAGGACGTCATCGTCTCGGGCGGCGAGAACGTGTCGTCGATCGAGGTCGAGGACGCCCTGGCGTCGCACCCGGCCGTGCGCGAGGTCGCCGTCATCGGCGTGCCCGACGACAAGTGGGGCGAGCTGGTGATGGCGCTGGTCGTCGTCGACGGCGACGTCTCCGAGGACGAGCTGCGCAGCCACGCCCGCGAGCTCCTCGCCGGGTACAAGGTGCCCAAGCGGGTCGAGTTCCGCGAGGAGCTGGCCCGCACCGCCACCGGCAAGCTGCAGAAGTTCAAGCTGCGCGCCGAGTACTGGGAGGGCCGCGACCGGCTGGTCAACTGACCCCCGTCACGATCGACTGCACCTCGTCGACCCGGATCGCCGCCGTTGCCACCGGCGCCTCGAGGGTCGTGGGCGCACCGGGCACGACGACGGGCGTGCCGCCGACGGTGAACGACAGGTCGTACACGAGCCGGACCGAGGCTCTGTACGCCGGTCGGCCGTCGACCGTGGCGCCTCCGCCCAGCGACGCCCGCCGGTACCGGTGCAGGCAGTCGCTCGCCGCCGCGTCGCTGGTGGTGGTCAACGGGCACGAGAACGCGCCGGAGCCGTCGCCGGGATCGACGCTCATCGACGCGAAGGTGGCGGTGGCGACGAGGTCGAAGGCCGACCCGCTCTCGGACGTGGAGGCACCGGTCGCCCAGAACCAGGTGTCGACGCGAACCAGCGTCCGGCCACTGGGGCTCGTCCTCAGGGTGGGGGTGGCCAGGTCGATCTGGCCGATGGCCGTCCGGGCTCGCTCGAGCAGCGTGGGCGGCTCTTCCTCGCCGGTCCACCATGCCGACTCCCACTGGTATTCCAGGCCGCTCGAGCAGAACCGGAGCCTGCCCTCGGAGTCTTCGTTCGGAGGCTCACCCGGGGGATTGGCCATGGGCACGAACACCGAGGTCGTCACGCAGAAGCGCTCCCCGACGCAGTACGGACCGTCGATGATGCTCTCGGCGACCTGGCCGGTCGGCGCCGGGGCGGCAGCGAGGTCGCAGCTCGGCTGCGGGGCGCCCGGGCCCTCGCCGCCGGGGGTCTCACTGCCGGGGTTCCCCGTGCCCCCGGGGATCGTGCAGCTGAAGGTCCCGTCGGGCTGCATGTCCAGCACCGCCGGCGGGTCGCAGTCGTCGTCGGCCCGGGCGGCGGTCGCGGACAGCGCCACCAGCGTGGCGGCGAAGAACACCGCGAGACCGGAGATCACCGCGATCAGGTGACGCGAGCGGCTCAGCATGTCGTCTCCGCCTCTTCGTACCCGTCGACCAGCCACGTGTCGCCGACCTTCGCCAGGCGGTACTTGGCGGGGAGCACCTTGCCGATGCTCGTGGAGTCCGCGCCGGCCGCGCCGTCACTGCGCGGAACCAGGAACATCGACGTGAGGTCGAGGCAGCCATCGACCCACGCGGCGTCTCCCTCGATGGTGACCTTGGCCGGGTCGAACGCGTAGGGGCCGAGCCACTTCTTGCCCTGGTCCTCGACCTGCGCCTTGCTGGTCTTGATCAGCTCGGCGCCGTACTCGTCGGTGACCAGGCCTCGCGAGGTCTGGGCGATGGGCTTCGTGCCCCGGCCGTACACCGCACCGAGAAAACCCTCGACGAGATCGATGGCCTCACGCTGCTCGGCGGTGTAGCCGTCCGCGTCGACCGGCGGCGGCGCCGAGGCGGTCGCCTGGACCGGGTCGGGGTCGTCGGTCCCGCAGGCGGACAACAGGGGGAACGCCAGCATCAGCGCCCCCAAAAAACCCACGAATCGCACGGATCTCGCCGCCACGGTGCCCCCTCGCCCTCGGCTGAACGGGCACCACCCTAGGGGCAATCGTCCGCAGGCGGAGCGGGTTGTCTCAACCGGTGTTCCGCATCCCGTTGGCGATGGCGTTGACCGTCTGCAGCAGGGCGGCGCGCATGTCCTCGTCGACCGCGTCCGGGTCCTCGCGGTACCTGGCCAGCAGGTCGACCTGGGCGAACGAGATCGGCTGCAGGTAGACGTCGCGGATGTCCAGCGTGCGCTTCAGGGCGGGCTGGTCGTCGAGGAGGTGCTTCTCGCCCGTGACGCGCAGGACCTCCTCGACGGTGACCGCGTGCTCGGCGCGGATCTGGTCGAAGATCGGCCGCAGGTCGACCGGGACCAGCGTCTCGACGTAGTGGGCGGCGTCGTCGAGGTCGGTCTTCGCCAGCGTCATCTCGACGTTGGAGATGAAGGTCCGGAAGAAGTGCCACTGCTCGAGCATCGCCTTCAGCACCTTCTCGTCGCCGGCCAGGCGCGCCGCCCGCAGGCCGCTGCCGACGCCGAACCAGCCGGGCACGATCTGGCGACTCTGGGTCCACCCGAACACCCATGGGATGGCGCGCAGGGACTCGATGCCGCCGCCGGCGTCGGGTCGCCGGGCCGGCCGGGAGCCGATGTTCAGCCCGCCCAACTGGTCGACGGGGGTCGACGCCAGGAAGTAGTCGAACAGGCCCGGGGCGTCGATGAGCCGACGGTAGGCCGCGTAGGCCGCGTCGCTGACGCGCGTCATCGTGTCGTCCCACTGCTGCATGGTCTCGGGAGGCGTGCGCGCCTCGAGGTGCAGCGTCGAGGCCTCCAGCACGGCGGCCAGCGACAGCTCGAGGTTCTCGTGGCCCAGGCGCGGCAGCGAGTACTTGTCGCTGATGACCTCGCCCTGCTCGGTGAACTTGATGTCGCCGGTCAGCACGCCGTAGGGCTGGGCGAGGATCGCGTCGTAGGTGGGTCCGCCGCCGCGGCCGACGGTTCCCCCGCGGCCGTGGAACAGCCGCAGCCGCACCCCGTGCCGTTGCGCCACGTCGCGCAGGGCTCGCTGGGCCCGGTGCAGCTCCCACTGCGACGTCGTGATGCCGCCGGCCTTGTTCGAGTCGGAGTAGCCGAGCATGACCTCCTGCACGTCACCGCGCAGGGACACCAGCCGCCGGTAGTTCGGGTCGGACAGCAGCTGGTCGAGCACGGGGCCGGCACGGCGGATCTCCTCGATCGTCTCCAGCAGGGGGACGAAGTCCAGGCGCGCGTAGGGCTCATGGCCCTCGCCCCCGACGAGGTCGACCAGGCCGGCCTGGCGGGCCAGCACGATCGGCGCCAGCAGGTCGTCGCCGTCGAGCGTCATCGAGACGATGTAGGACTCGATCACGTCGTCGCCGAAGGTGTGCTTCAGCTGGCGCACGGCGGTGAACACGCCGTAGGTGCGCTCACCCCATTCGTCCAGCGGCGGCGGGTCGAGGGCGAGCGGGCGCGGCCGGACCAGCTCGTCGGACAGCAGCGCGAAGCGCTCCTCGCGGCTCAGGTCGGCGTACGGCCGATCGGACTCGCCCAGCCGGTCGAAGAGCAGCCCCAGGGCGTGGTGGTGGGCGTCGGCGTGCTCGCGGATGTCCATGGTGGCCAGGTTCAGCCCGACGGCGGCGATCGTGCGGATCGCGCGGGCCAGCATGCGGTCGGCCACCAGCTCGCCACCGTTCGCACGCAGCGAGGCCTCGACGATCGCCAGGTCTGCCAGCAGCTCGGCGCGGTCGGCGTAGTCGCGCCCGGGGACGTGCGGTGCGCCCGTGGCGACGCGCTCGGCCGAGTTCGCGACCTTGAGCTTCATGCACGACAGCTTGAGCCGGTACGGCTCGTGGGCGTTCACCGAAAGCAGGCGGGGATCGAGGTCGGGCAGCGCATCGATGTCGGCCGCCAGCGACTCCGCCAGTTCCACGCTGATGTCGACCAGCTCGGCCGACGACGACAGCTCGCGGATCAGCAGGTCGAGGTTCGTGTCGATGATCCGCGTGGCGATCCGGTTCTGCAGTTGCAGGATGCTCAGCGTGACCTCGGGCGTGACGTTGGGGTTGCCGTCACGGTCGCCCCCGATCCAGGTGCCGAACGAGAGCGGGCGGCGGGTCGGATCGAGCCGGATGCCGTGCTCGGCGAGCAGGTCGGCGAGGTCGGCCGACACGTCGGGCAGGGCCTCCTCGAGGATCTGCTGCAGGAAGAACACCAGGTGGCGCGCCTCGTCGACCGGGGAGGGCCTGGTGCGCCGGACGGCGTCCGTCTGCCAGATCAGGTCGATCAGCTGGGCCAGGTCCATGTCCTGGGCGGCGCGCCGGCGGGTGCCCGGCTCGGCCGACGACGCCAGCAGGTCGGCGATCTTCCGCAGCTTGGTCAGGACGGTGCGGCGGCTGACCTCGGTGGGGTGAGCGGTGAAGATCGCCCGGGTGTCGAGCCGGTCGATGCCGGCGGCCAGGCCTTCGGGCCCCTGCTCGGCGACGATCTCGCTGATGGTGCTGGCGAGCCAGCCCTGGTCCTCGGGACGGGCCTCGATCGCGCGCACCCGGGCGACCTGCTCGGCCATGTTCGCGAGGTTGAAGTAGACGCCGAAGGCCCGGACGAGCTTGCCCACGGTGGGCAGGTCGAGTCCGGCCAGGATCTCGCGGATCGTGGTGCCGGCCTGGCGGCGCTGGGCCGGGTCCTCGGACTCCTCGAGGATGCGGCCCTCGGCGCGCACCCGCTCGACCAGATCGAGGAACTCCTGGCCCTCGAGGCGCCGCAGCGTCTCGCCCAGCAGGTCTCCGACCCGGCGGACGTCGGCACGCAGTGCCCGGTCCTTGGAGTGGGCGACGGCATCGAACTCGGAGGCGGTCATGGGGCTCCCCTCGGCAGGCGGACATGGGTGGCGCCGTTGCCTGCCTCCCACCCTAGTCACGCGACGGCAGGGCGGCAGGGCTCAGGACGCGCGGTGGACGACGGCCTCGACCAGGTCGCGCCACGGGCCGTCCACCTGCTGCTCGGGCAAGGTGGCCGCGCGCTCGTTGGCGTGCAGCTCGTAGACGAATCCGTCGGGATGGCCGCCGTCGGGGGTGTCGTCCCACGGGCAGGCCTCGACCAGCGGCCACCAGGCCTGCGCCTCGTCCTCAGACGTGGCCTCGACCTCCCACTGGCGGCGCAGGCCGGCGAAGCCGCCGGTGCGGATCACCCGTACGACGAGGAGGGGCTGGTCGATGTGGTCCATACCCCCACAGCCTGCCACGCGTTCGTGACCACGTCAGCCGCGTCGTACTGCTCGGCGACCGCGACCGTGGCCCGGGCGAACTCCTCGAACGTGGCCTGTCGGGACAGGTCGCCACCCAGCAGCGTCTCGAACCAGATCCGGCCGGCGACCTCCCACGCCCGGCCACCCAGCGTCGTGGCGACGAGGTGGAAGGCCTTGTTGGGGATGCCGGAGTTGAGGTGCACTCCCCCGCTGTCCTCGGTGGTCTCGACGTAGTCGTCCACGTGGGCGGGCTGGGGGTCCTTGCCGAGCACGTCGTCGTCGTAGGCGGTGCCCGGAGCCGACATCGAGCGCAGGGCGTCACCCTCGACCTGATCGGTGAACAACCCCTGGCCGATGAGCCACGACGCCTCGTCCGCCGTCTGGTCGGCGGCATGCTGCTCGACCAGGACGCCGAAGACGTCGGCGATCGACTCGTTGAGCGCGCCCGACTGGTCGCGGTAGTCCAGACCCGCCGTGAACTCGATCAGGCCGTGCGTGAGCTCATGCCCGATGACCGAGAGGGACGCGGTGAAGCGGCCGAAGATCTCGCCGTCACCGTCGCCGAACACCATCTGGGAGCCGTCCCAGAACGCGTTGTCGTAGGCCCGTCCGTAGTGGACCGTGCCCACCAGCGGCAGGTCGGCGTCGTCGATCGACCGGCGCCCGTACACACCGCGGAACAGCGCATCGGTGGCGCCGAACCCGTCGTAGGCCTCGTCGACCGCGACGTCGCCGGTGGCCGGGTCGCCCTCGGACCGCACGAGCCGGCCGGGAAGGCTGGCTGCGTTCTGGGCGTCGTGGACGCGACGGTGCAGCCCGGGTCCGGCGGGCGCGGGCCGGACCACGTTCGGGTGGTGGTGGTGCTCGGTCCGCTCGGCCAAGGCACTGCGGGCGGCCGCGACCGCGACCGAGAAGCGCTCGTCCTCGAGCGAGGCGATGCGACGGAGCAGGTGAGGCGGGACGATCCCCCGAACGTGTATCCCCCGATGAGCTGTCATGCACCGACGGTAGGCGCTGGCGCGGACATTCGGGGGTCTAGCGCGACTCGCTCTCAAGCGCCGGGATGACCTCGGTCGCCAGCAGGCGGATCGACTCGAGCGCGTCCTCGACCGGCAGTCCGGCCCAGTGCGTCCGCAGCACGAGGTGGTCGACACCCAGCCGGCACCAGGGGCGCAGCGCCTCGATGCAGTCCTCGGGTGAGCCGACGATGAACCGCTCGGCCGCCAGCTCCTCGTACGGGATCGCGAAGGACTCCTTCTCGGGCATCATCTGGTCCTGCCCCCACTGGGCGTACGCCCGATACTTCTGGGAGATGTAGGGCGCTGCCCGCTCGACCGCGGTGCGGCGGTCCTTGGCGCAGAATATCTCCCGCATGAGGGGCAGCGACTGGGTGTCGTCGCGTCCCGCGTCCCGCTGCTCCTGGCGATACAGATCGACCTGGCGGCTCACGGTGGGCAGCGCAGCGTGCGGGTTGATCATCCACGCGTCGGCCAGCCGGGCAGCCCGCCGCACGGCCACGTCCCCGTTCGCGGCCATCCACACCGGCGGTCGGGGCTGCTGGACGGGCGGCAGGTTCAGCCTCGCCCCATCGAGCCGGCACCACGGCAGGTCGGTCGTGACCTCCTCGCCGGCCCAGAGCCGCAGGATGATGTCGAGGTTCTCGGTGAACCGGCGGACCTTCGTCGAGGGATCCACCCCGAACGCCTCGTACTCCGGCTCGCGGTAGCCCATGCCCACCCCGAAGATCAGCCGTCCGCGCGTCACGACGTCGAGCGACGCGAAGTTCTCAGCGACGTCGACCGGGTTCTGCAGGGGCAGCAGCAGGATCCCGATCCCGACCTGCATGTCTCCGGCCTCGGCGGCCAGGCGGCCCAGGTACGGCAGCGGCTGGATGTGCGACATGGTCGTGCTGAGGTAGTGCTGGCCCGCGTGCACAGAATCCCAGCCGGCGTCACGCGCGGCGTGAAGCATGTCGATCTGCTCGTCGAGGGCGACCACCTGGTCGGCGCCGACCTGCTGCTGGTTGGTCAGGAAGATGCCGACCTTCATGCGACGTGCTCCTTCGTCTCCTCCCCGGCCAGGGCCAGGGTGCGCCGCGCCGAGCGCAGCGTCGCCTCGTCGACGAGCCGGCCGGCGTCGTCGACCATCACCGCACTACCGTCGAGGGCGGCAAAGCGGCCGAGGATTTCCCGCGCCGCCTCCACCTCCCCCGAGGTCGGGGTGAAGACCTCGTTCACGACGGTCACCTGCGCAGGATGGATGCAGGTCCTACCGACGAATCCCTGACGTGCCGCGAGCCGGGTGGAGGCCGCGAAGAGTTCGGTGTCGCGGATCTCAACCGACACCGGTGCCACCGGCGGCATCAGGCCCGCGGCCGAGCTGGCGAAGACCACCTGCGCACGCGCCCACGCCGTCTCGGTCTCGTCCGGTCCCGGCGCCAACCCGACGTCGGCGCACAGGTCGTACTCGCCGATCTGCAGGTGCTGCACCCCGGCGGCCGCAATCTGCGTCGCCGCCAGGATGGCGCCCGCGGTCTCGAGCAGCGGCACGACCGCCAGCCCGGACCCCTCCAACACCTCGGTCGCCCGCTGAACCTGACCGAGGTCGGCCTTCGCCAACACGAAACCGGCGATCCCCGCGCAGTCACGCAGCGACGCCACGTCCTGCAGGCCGCGTTCGCCCGAGTTCGCCCTGATCCACACGTCCGGGACGACGGCCCCGAGACCCTCCGTCCACGCCCGCACGATGTCGCGCGCCTCGTCCTTGCGGTCTGCCGGGACGGCGTCCTCTAGGTCGACGATGACGGCGTCGGTCCCGGTGTCCAGGACCTTCGCCATCCGTCGTGTATCGATGCCCGGAACGTAGAGGTAGGACCGCGGCATGCGGCCCATCAGCCGACTTTCGTCTTGCCCGAGATGAGGGACTTCGCCACGACCGTGCGCAGCACGTCGTTGGTGCCCTCGCCGATGCTCATGAGCGGGGCGTCGCGGTACAGGCGCTCGATCTCGTACTCACTTGAGAACCCGTACCCGCCGTGAACCTTCATCGAGTCGATGACCGCCTCGAGGACCGCCTCCGAGCAGAAGATCTTGGCCATGCCGGTCTCGCCGTCGGCTCGCCCTGCCGCGACCTCGCTGGCAGCCCAGTACGTCATGAGGCGGGACGCCTGCAGGTTCGTCGCCATCGTCGCGAGTTTGAGCTGGATGGCCTGGAAGTCCGAGATCTGCTGGCCGAACGCGTGCCGCTGCTGCGAATAGGCCAGCGCCTCGTCGAAGGCGCGCTGCGCCACTCCGAGCGAGCGGGCGGCGATGTTCACGCGGCCCCACTCCAGCGCCGAGAGCGTCTGTTGCATGCCCTTGCCCTCGACCCCTCCCACGAGGTTCTCGACGGGGACACGCACGTTGTCGAGCAGGATCTCGCACGACTCGGTGCCCTTGTAGCCCATCTTCGGAATGTCCTTGAGCACCTCGAATCCCGGGGTGCCCTGCTCGATCAGCAGAACGCTCATGCCGCGGTGCGCGGGCGAGGCCGTGGGATCGGTCTTGACGACGACCGGCAGCGGATCGGCGAAGCGGGCGTTGGTGATCCACATCTTCGAGCCGTTGACGACGTAGTGGTCGCCGTCGAGACGAGCCGTCGTGCGGATCCCCTGCATGTCCGTGCCCGCGTCGGGCTCGGTCAGGCCCAATCCCGTGCGGCGCTCACCGGTCGCGAGACCGGGCAGGTACTTCTTCTTCTGCTCCTCCGTGCCGTGCATCGCGATCATCCGACACGACAGCGAGTGGCTGCCCAGGATGCCCGCGATGCCCATCCAGCCGCGCGAGAGCTCCTCGAAGACCAGGGCGAACGAGACCGGGTCGAGGTCGAGGCCGCCGTACTCCTCCGGCACCGTGATGCCGAACAGACCCATCTGGGCCATGCCCTCGACGATCTCGGTCGGGTAGCGGCCGGCCTGCTCCCACTCGCGAGCGACCGGGATGACCTCCTTGTCGACGAAGGCGCGCAGCAGCGCCTTGAACTCTTGCTGATCCTCGTTGAACGTGAAGTCCACTTGTCTCTCCCGGCTCTCGTTTACTTGGTTGCGGCCTCGGCCTCGAAGACGTCGGGGTGTCCGGCCCTTTCCGCCGCGGGCACGTCGCCGAAGGCGCCGTCGGCGCGCAGGCGTTCGATCTCATCGGGCCCGAGCCCGGCGACCTCGGTGACGACCTGTTCGAAGTGTTCGTTGCGCAGAGGCGCGCGGCGGTATTCGGGCTTCTGGCTGCCGACCCGGACCGGGGAGGCCACCTGCTGGACGGTGCCGAACCGCGGGTGCTCCGTCTCGACCACCAGTCCGCGCGCGGTGGTGTGCTCGTCCTGCAACGCACTGGCAACGTCGTTGATCGGCGCACACGGAATGCCGGCGGGCTCGAGCATCGCGAGCCACTCCGCACTGGTGCGGGTCATGAACTCCTTCTCCAGCATGGGCAGCAGCACGTCCTTGTGCTGGTTGCGTGACGCGAAGTCGGCGAAGCGGTCGTCCTGGGCCCATCCCGGCGAGCCGAACACCTCGACCAGTCGCGTCCAGAACTTCTCCTTGGCACAGCCGACGACGAGCCAGCCGTCCGCGGACTCGAAGGCCTGGAATGGGACGAGCGAGGGGTGCGCCGAGTGGCGCGTGCGCTCGGGAGTGAAGCCCTCATTGAGGTGCCACGTGGCCGGATAGGTCAGCATGCCCATCGCGGTGTCGTACAGGCTGACGTCGCAGTCCATCCCGATCCCGTCGCGGCGGGCCGCGTGCAGGCCCGCCAGCAGGGCGATCGCGGCGACGAGGCCACCGGAGTAGTCCACGAGCGACAGACCCGACTTGGTCGGCGGGCCGTCGGGCTCTCCGGTCAGATCCATCCAGCCGGCGAGGCCCTGCAGCACGTAGTCGTAGCCGGGCTGCTTCTGGCGCGGACCCGTCATGCCGAACCCGGTCAGGGAGCAGCAGACGATCGCCGGGTTGAGGTGCTTGAGGTCGTCGTACGTGATCCCGATCTTCGCCGGCACGTCGCCGCGCAGGTTCGAGTAAACGACGTCGGCGTTCGCGACGAGCCGCTCGAACACCTCGCGTCCGGCCGGCGTCGAGAGGTCCAGCGAGAGGCTCTTCTTGTTGCGGTTGAAGCTCTCGAAGAACAGCGAGTCCTCGTCCTCGCCGTAGGGCGGCACGTAGCGGCCGACGTCGCCGCCCACGCGCGGGTCCTCGATCTTGATGACCTCGGCGCCCAGGTCGGCCAGGTGCAGGCTCCCGAACGGGCCGGCGCCGTACTGCTCGACCGCGATGATGCGGACGTCCTCGAGGGGCTTCACGACGCGCCTGCCTCGGGCTCGAGACCGGGCACCGCGGGCCACTGTGGACCGGTCGGGAAGATGTCCTCCAGCTGGGCCGCGCCCTGCTTGTAGACGTAGAAGGTCCGGATGAAGGAGCACACCTCGACGCCGTCCTGGTTCAGGGTGCGCGTACGGACCGAGACGATCCCGGCGTGGGGCCGGCTCGCCGACTCGCGCTTCTCGAGCACGAGCGACTCGCTCCACAGGGTGTCGCCCGCGAAGACCGGGTGCGTCATCTTGATGTCGTCCCACCCGAGGTTGGCGAACGCGTTCTGCGTCAGGTCCGTCACGCTCTGACCGACAGCGATCGCGACGGTCAACGTCGACACGACGATGGGCTTCTTGAACTCCGACCGCTCGGCGTACTGGTCGTTGAAGTGCATCTGGTTGGTGTTCATCGTCAACAGCGCGAACCAGGCGTTGTCCGTCTCGCTGACGGTGCGGCCCAGTGGGTGCTGGTAGATGTCGCCGACCGCGAAGTCTTCGAAGAACCGGCCGGTCCAGCCCGTTCGCACGTTCATCGGTCCTCCTTCAGGGGAAATCACTCCCCGAGAGTAAACCTCAGACATTTACCGGGTCAACCCTCTGAGGGCGGTTTTTGTGACCGGAGTCACCACCTTCGCGGGTCGCAGTGTCAACTGATCCCGCCTTCCGGGCGCGCGACAGCGGGCTCCCTCCGCAGCACAGAGGGAGCCCGTGGCCAAAATGTCTGACTTTTACCCTTAGGGCATCTCCTCGGTCGTGCCCTCATACGCCGGCCGCAGCCGCCGCAGGTGCTCACGCATCGCGGTGCCCGCTCCGGCCGCGTCGCCAGCGGCAATCCGCTCGAGGATCTCCTCGTGGTCGTCGTCGACCTTCGCCCAGAACTCGGGCTCGATGTCGGGACGCAGGAACCGCGCCCGCAGGACGACGAACACCGGCTCGTTCATCACCGAGAGCAACTGGTTACGAGCAGCGTCGACGACCAGCAGGTGGAACGTCCGGTGCTCCTCGAACTTGCGCTCCCTGCCGGTGCTGCCCTTCTCCCGCTCGACCGAGCGCCGCAGGGCCTCGATGTCGGAGTCACGGGCGTGCGCGGCGGCGAGCCGAGCGGCCGGGACCTCGAGGACCTCGCGGGCCTCCAGCATCTCGCGTGCCGAGACGTCGTGGGCTCCCGTCATGAGCCCCAGGCTCGTCTCGAGGTAGTCGCGCACCTTCGAGGCCTGGATGCGCGCGACGAAGGTGCCGCCGTTCACCCCGCGCGACGTCTCGACCAGATCCCTCGAGGCCAACACACGCAACGCCTCGCGGACGGTGCTGCGGCTGACCCCGAAGCGGACCGACAGCTCCGCCTCATTGGGCAGCCGGTCCCCCGGCGCGAGGTCGCCCTGCAGGATCAACGTGCGAAGCTGGTTCGCCACCTGCTGGTACGCAGGCAGGACCTTCTGCACCGGCAACCCCGCGCCGGACGTGCGTGGAGTCACGGCCACATCCTCCACCTCGCGTGCGTCACTCATGGTCAGGTCTCCTAGATCGTGCCCCGAGAGCGTCAACGGTCGGCCCCATCATCTCCTGTGGGCCGCCGTTCCCCCTCAGGCTCGCAGCAGGGCAGCCAGATCCGCCACATCGGTCGCCGTGTCGAGTGCGTCCACGGCCGCCGCGATCTGCTCCGCCTGCCCCGGAGCGCATCCGAGCCCCGCCGTCACGGCGAACTTGGCCTCGATGTCCGCGCGCGAGAGCGGCCGGGAGTCGGCGCCGCGGTTGACCTGCTCGCGGTGACGCAGCTCGCGGCCGTCGGTGGTCCGGATGATGACCTCGCCGGAGAACAGGGCCGGGAACCCGCTCTTCGGATCAACCTCGTAGGTGACCTTCTGCGCCAGCGCCAGCACCTCGGGGTCCGCGAGTGCCTGCGGCTCCAGCTCGCGCAGCGTGAAGTCGCCCGTGACCAGGGCGGCCGCGGTGACGTAGGGCACGGAGAACTGGGCGTCGTACGCCGACTGGGGCGCGCGCTTGTTCTCGATCGGCTCGCAGACCGTCTTGATCTCGCCCTCCGCGATGAGGCAGTGGATCGACTCGACGTCCTGCGCCGTGAGGCCGTGCTCGGTACGCAACGCGATGACCGCGTCGGCGAAGGCATGCGTGAAGTGGCACGCAGGGAACGGCTTGACGGCGACCCGGGTGGTCTCCCAGGTCTGCCCGAGGTCTCGCGTGCACTCGACCAGGTCGTCGGGGTCGGCCGTGCCGAGGTGACTGGCGTAGAGGCCAAACCGGCCCTCGTAGATCCGCGGCGGGCTGACGAAGCCCTGGCGGGCGAAGCTCGCGGCCGTGAGACCGGCGACGCCGGCCCAGCCGGGGTGGACGCGCTTGGTCCAGGCGCCCGTCTCCAGGAACTCCAGCGAGCCCGAGGCGAGACTGCCCACGAACCCCTGCGCCTGGGCGATCTGCTCGGCCGAGAGCCCCCGCAGCCTGCCGGCCACCACGGCGGCGCCGAAGGCGCCGATTAGGCCGGTCGGGTGGAAGCCCACCTGGTGGAAGCCACCCCGTGCGGCCATGCCGAGCCGGGCGTCCACCTCGAGCCCCGCGATGTACGCGGTGAGCAGGTCCCGACCCGACAGGTGCAGCCGCTCGGTCAGGCCTAGCGCGGTCGGCAGAGCACTGGCCGAGGCGTGGATGACGCCCTCGGGATGGGTGTCGTCGAAGTCGAGCCCGTGTACGAGCAGGCCGTTCAGCAACACCGCGTCCCGCAGCGAATGGCCCTGCGCCGCCCCGATCACCGTGGCGGGGCCGGACTCGCCCTCGGACAGCTCGTCCACGGCGGCCCGCGCCTGGGCGGCGAAGTCGAACGTACCCGAGGCGAACGCGATGCCAATCGAGTCCAGGACGAGAAGCTTGGCCGCCTCGACCACGTCGGCCGGGATGTCCTCGAAGGTCAACGAGTGCGCGAAGTGCCCGATCCGGCTCGAGATCGGCGCGTCGGCGTCGAGTCCTCCGCTGACGGCGGGCTCATGGGTGTCGATCGACATGTGGGTCCTCTTCTCGTGAGTTCGTGTGGGTCAGTCGCCGAGGAAGGCCCGGCGGACCTCCTCGTCGCCCAACAAGTCCTGGCCGGTGCCGCTGAAGGTGACGCGCCCACGCTCGATGACGTAGCCCCAGTCGGACATCGACAGGGCCGAGCGGGCGTTCTGCTCGATGAGCAGGAAGGTGATGCCGGCGTTGTCGCGCAGCTCGCGCAACTGCTCGAAGACCTCTTTCACCAGGATCGGCGACAGGCCGACCGAAGGCTCGTCCATCAGCACCAGCTTCGGATCAAGCATGAGCGAGCGACCGATCTCCAGGGCGCGGCGCTCGCCACCCGAGAGCAGTCCGGCGTGCTGGTTCCGTCGCTCCGACAACCGCGGGAACAGGTCGAACACGTCATCGACTCGCTGCTTCACCAGCTTGCGGTCCCGCACCAGGTACATGCCGAGCTCGAGGTTGTCGCGAACGCTCATCTCGGGGAAGACCGTCGAGAGCTGCGGCACCATGGCGACGCCGTCGCGCAGCAACTCCTGGGGGCCAGACTTCGAGATGTCGGCGTCGCCCAGCCGCACCTCGCCGGACCGCACCGGGATCAACCCGTAGACGGCCTTGAAGACGGTCGACTTGCCCGAACCGTTGGGGCCCAGGACCGAGACGATCTCGGATCGACGGACCTCGAGGCTGACGCCGTGCAGGATGTTGAACCCGCCGTACCCGGCCGTCACCGAGTCCAGGCGGAGCATCGGCGGCTGCCCCTCGTCGGGACGCACGGCCCCCGGGGACAGGTTGCGGGGCGCTTCATGCTCCAAGGTAGGCATCGATGACCTCCTGATTGTGGCGAATGTCGTCCGGGCTCCCATCGGCCAGGACCCGGCCGCCGTCCAGCACGACGATGCGGCTGGCCAGCGAGAAGATGAAGCCGATGTTGTGCTCGACGATGACGAAGGAGACGCCCTCCTGCTCGTGCAGCAGGCGGATGTAACCCTTGAGCGACTCGATGAGCGTCGGGTTGACCCCGGACGAGGCCTCGTCGAGCAGGACCAGACGTGGCTTCGAGACCAGCGCCATGACCAGCTCCAACAGGCGCTTCTGTCCACCGGACAGGTTGCCGGCGAACTCTCCGGCCAGCCGTGTCATCTCGGTGAGCTCCAGAAGGTGGTCGACGCGCTCGCCTGTCGCGGGGTCCGCGGCGGCCAGCAGCTGCCAGGGCTTCACACCGTCCCATTGCCGGGCCAGCAGCGCGTTCTCGCGGACCGTCAGCTCGGGGAACACCTTGACGTTCTGGAACGTGCGCGTCATGCCACGTCGGGCCATCACCTTGGCGCGGGTGCGCGTGATGTCCCGGTCGTCGAAGCGGATCGTGCCCGCGTCGACGTCGTGCGCCCGCGACAGGCATGCCAACAGGGTGGACTTGCCCGAGCCGTTCGGCCCGACCAGTCCCACGATCTCGCCGGGTTCGACCCGGAAGTCCACGTCCTGCAGGGCGCGCACCCCGCCGAAGCGCTTCTCGATTCCGGTCGCGGTCAGCAGGGCCGTCGTCGTCCCGCTCCCTTGGATCACCGGTGTCGCCATCAGCGTGCCCCTTCCGTCGTCGATTCGTCGCGCGTCCGACGCGCCTTGAACTGCTGGATCTTGCGACCCAGGACCGTCCTGTCACCGCGCTCGACCGTGCCGGCGATGCCCTCGGGCATCACCAGGACCAGGACGATCAGCAGGGCTCCGAAGACCACGAGGAACGAGTTGCTGGTGTCGTTGGCCCACACGTAGTCCTGGATCACCAGGTAGATGACCGCGCCGACCGGCGGACCCCAGGCCGTGCCGAGGCCGCCGAGGGTGGCCATCAGGGCGACCGCGATCAGGAAGTCGTCGCGGAACATGATCTCCGGGTCGATGAAGGTCGCCTGGTACGCCCAGAACGCGCCCACCGTCCCGGTGATGCACGCGGCCAGCACGAAGGTGAACAGCTTGAGCGCGGTGGTGCTGATGCCGCGAGCCTCCGCGCCGTCCTCGTCGTCGCGGATCGCCAGCAGTGCCCCGCCGTACTGGGAGCGGCGGATCCAGAAGGCCGCCGCGACCATGATCGCCGCGCCCACGAGGAAGACGTAGTAGAACCAGACGCGGTTGACCATCGGCGGCAGCACCAGTCCGCGCGCGCCGCCGGTCAGCGGGGTCGCGATCAGCGCGATCTCACGGATTGCCAGGAACGCACCCAGCATGGCGATCGAGAAGTAGACGCCACGCAGTCGCAGCAGCGGATACCCGATCACCGCCGCGAACAGTCCGCACACGAGCACCACGACGGGCAATGTCGCCAGGAACCCCAGGTCCTGCTTGACCATGAGGATGCCGGCGACGTAGCCGCCGATGCCGAAGTGCACGGCGTGGCCGAAGTCGACATAGCCGGCGAACCCCGAGATCAGGTTCCAGCTCGTGCTGAGGATGATCCACATGAAGATCGTGCTCATCGTCAGCACGATGCTGTCGTTCGCACCGGTGAACGGGTAGGCGTAGAGCCCCGCGAACAGGGCGACGGCGATCCCCAGCACCACGATCTGCTTGCGGCGCGGACGCCGGGAGGGACGCTTCGAGCCGGTGTTCACCGACGTGTCGGCCGGGGCCGAACTGGTCTGCTCGCTGCTCAGCATGGCACTTCCTCGCTCCTTGCTGGTCGGGGTGTCTTCACCGCCGCGGACGGTCGGGACGCCGGTCATCACGCCACCGCCTTGGCTCGCGAGATGCCCTCGGGGCGGATCGCCAGGACAAGGACCACGAGGATGAACGCGGTCGCGGCTCCGAGGCCGGTGCCGATCCCCGGGACGTACGCACTCACGAACGCCTCGGCCAGGCCGACCACCATCGCCGCCATGAGCGTGCCGCCCACGCGGCCGGCGCCGCCCAGGACCACGATCACGAAGGCCTTGAGGGTCAGGACCGCGCCCATGAAGGGGTGGAACGCCTGCGTGACGCTGAACAGCGCGCCCGCCACGAACACGATCGCGATGCCGAGCCCGAAGGCGGCACTGTAGATGCGGCCGATGTCGATGCCCACGATGCGTGCAGCCTCGCGGTTCTGGGCTGCTGCGGTCATCGCCCGGCCCATCTTGGTGCGCTGCAGGAACACGGTCAGCGCTCCCAGCAGCACCAGGCTCAGCACCAGCATCACGAACTGAGCCATCGAGACCCGGATGCCGAACACGTCCACCACCGAGCCGGAGTACGAGGCGGTCGTGATGCGCGGCGTCGTCGCGAAGGACCACACGAGCAGTCCCTGCACCACCGAGGCCAGTCCGAAGGTCAGCAGCAGTGGCATCAGCTGGGGCCGGTCGACGACGCGCAGGATCAACGTCCGCGACAGCAGCCATCCACCGCCGAAGCCGACCAGGGCGATGATCGGCAGGCCCCACAGGACGCCGATCCCCAGGTTGGACTGCAGGGCCCAGGCCAGGTAGGCGCCCACGATGAGCAGCTCACCGTGCGCCAGGTTGACGATGCGCATGATGCCGAAGATCAGGGACAGGCCTTGGGCCATCAGGGCGTAGAAGCCGCCCAGGATGAGCCCGTCGGCGATGGCCTGGAGCAGGATGTTCATGGGTGCGTTCCTCCGGTCGGGTGGGCCCGGTCAGCGCGGGTTCCGGTCACCGCTTGCTCCACGGCTCGAAGGGGACGACCTTCGTCGTGGCGGCCTCGGCCGGGGCGACCACGACCTGCTTGCCCTTGGCGTCGAGCTGGATCGTCAGCATCTTGCGGTCGATGTTCGCGCCGGTGAGGCCGCTGTCGTGGCCCGGCTCGGTGAAGTTGATCGGCCCGTAGAAGGTGTCCACCTCGAGGTCGACGAGCGCCTTGCGGACGTCCTCCGTGTCGGTCGACCCGGCCTTCTCGATGGCGAGCTGGAGCGCCAGTGCCGCCGCCGACGCGCTGGCCGGCAGGTACGACGGCTCGTGGCCGTAGGTGTCGACGTAGAGATCGCGGTAGGCCTTGGCCGTGCCGAAGACGTCCTCGCCCTCGAAGGCCGCCGAGCCGACCCACTGCGTCGGGGCGAGCACTCCACGGGTGTTCTTCACGCCGAGCTCCTCGACGAACTGCTGCTCCGTCGGCGCCTGGATCATGAGCACCTCCGGCGCCCAGCCCAGCGTGCGCAGGGTCCTCATCGTCAAGATGCCCAGGACCGAGGTGCCCGCCTCGACCAGGACGTCGGGGTCGGAAGCCTCCAACTGGCCGAGGGCGCCCTTGATGTCGGTGGCGTCCACGGGCACGGCCTGGGTCGACGTGACCTTCAGCCCGATCTTCTTGGCGTGGGCGACGGTCGCGTCCTTGACGTCGGTCATCGGCGCGTCGTCGGAGTGCAGGATGCCCACCGACTTGGCGCCGGCCGCCTTGAGCGCATCCAGACCCGAGACCGTGTACTCGCTCGTGAGCGCCAGCGGACTGAACACGTACTCGTTGTCCTGCTCGAAGACCGAGCTGGCGGCGGCGCCGCCGGCGAACATGATCTTCTTGTACTGCGCCGCGATGGCGGACGTCGCGATCGTCATCCCCGAGGAGTACGGGCCGAGCAGGAAGTCGACCTTGTCCTCGCTGATCAGGCGCTGTGTCAGCTTGATGGCCGTCTCGGGCTTGGACTGGTCGTCGTAGTAGACGACCTCGACCTTGCGCTTCGTGCCGTCCACGTCGATGCCGCCGGCGTCGTTGACCGCCTTCGCCCAGAGCTCGTAGCCCTCCTTGGTGGACTTGCCCTCCACGGCGTATGCCCCCGACTGCGAAACGGCGGCGCCGAGCTTGATCGGTCCGGAGTCGTCACCGGAGTCCGAGCCCGAGTCCGAGCTGGGCATGCAGGCCGTGAGACTCGTGGCGAGAAGCACTCCGGCCGCTCCCAGTGAGATCCGGTTCATGACTGCACCTTTCCTTGGCTGCCGCCGGGGGCCCTCCCCTGGCGTGACGGGGTTCTCGTCCGCTGGTCTCACGAACGTGATGTCCGCCACACTAAACGTCTGACATTTGTCACGCAAGACCCCGTGCCGAACTTTTTTCGACCGCGCCCGGGGCGCCGTCGGCGGGCATCCAGCCCGGCCGGGCCAGGTGCACGGACGTCACCTGCTGGTACTGGTGCGCGACGCGAAGGACGGTGTGGTCGTGCCACGGACGGGCTGTCAGGTGCGCCGCGATCGGCATGCCGGACACCTCGTCGAAGCCACACGGCACGGCCAGCGAGGGCCCCGAGAACATCGCCCACGGATAGGTGAACCGGGTGATGTCGTGCGTCGTGGCGATCATCCCGCGTACGCCGATCCGCGGGACGTCGGTGGGCATCGCCGGGGTCACGATGACGTCGACCCCGTCCAGGACGTTCTCGACCCGGCGTTGCCACGCGCGCCGCCAGGTCTGGGCGGCAGACATCGTGCGGGCATCCACCCCCTCGCCCAGCCGCAGCCGGTCCAGCACCTGGCTGCCGTAGAGCTCCGGCTGTGTCCGCATCCGCTCGGCATGGAAGGCGGCGGCGTCGGGATAGAGGATGTCGAACATGCGGCGCTGTGCCTCCTCTGCCCCCGGAAGGTCCACGGTCATCGCCGTGGCACCCAGGTCCGTCAGGACCCGGACGAACTCCTCGAGGGCGCGATCGACGTCAGGGTCGACGTCCTCGCGGAAGAAACCGCCGGCGACACCGACCCTGAGACCCTCCAGCGGCAGGTTCAGATCGGCGATCATCGACCGCCGCTCGCGCTCGACCGACGTCGGATCGTGCCGGTCGTACCCGTCAATCGCCTCCATCACTGCAGCCACCTCGGCCGCCGTGCGAGCCACCGGTCCCACCGTGTCGAAGACACCGCTGACGGGCGTCACACCGCGGTTCGAGATCCGGCCCAGCGTCGGACGCATTCCCACCAGACCATTGACGGCGGCCGGCAGCCGCACCGATCCCCCGGTGTCCGTCCCGAGGCTCACCCGCGCCATGCCGGCAGCCACCGCGACCGCCGAGCCTCCGCTGGATCCCCCCGGAATCCGGGCGGGGTCCCAGGCATTGCGGCACGTGCCGTAGTGGTCGTTGTCGGTCGTGGCGCCCAGTGCGAACTCCGCCAGGTTGACCTTGGACGTCATCACTGCCCCGGCCTCCTTGAGCCGCTCGACGACGAACGCGTCGGCCGTCGGCACGTGATCGGCGAAGAACCGCGAGCCGGACGTCGTCCGGATCCCCGCGGTGTCGATGTTGTCTTTGATCGCGACGGTCCAGCCGTGCAGCGCCCCCAGGGACTCGCCGCGACCGGCTGCCTCGTCGCACCGGGCGGCCTGAGCCAGAGCCTCGTCGTCCAGCCGCGTGATGACGGCACACAGAGTCGGGTCGTGTCGCTCGGTCGCCTCGATCGCCCGGCGCACCGCCTCGACGCTCGTCACGGCCCCGTCGTCGGCTGCGTGGGTCATCGGACATCATTCCTTCGGATCGAATGTGATGTGCGTTACGATGCACTACGTTCCGATAAATGTCTGATGTTTACTTCGCGCTGTCAAGGGCAGCCGGATTCGGGGGTTTCGCATGATGCGGACGATGCTCACCGCCAGCGCGATGACCACCGTGGGAGCCCTCCCGGTCTTCCTGCTGACGGCCCAGGTGGCCTTCGTGAGCGCCGACCTGCACTTCGGCGCCGCCCGGCTGGGCCTGGCCGCGAGCATCTTCTTCGCGGCCGCCGCTGTCTCGTCCTTCGGCACCGGAGTGCTGGCCGAACGACTCGGCGGCCGGATCAGCACGGTGGCGTCCGCGACGCTCAGTGTCGTCAGCTGTCTGGGCATCGCGTTCTTCGCGTCCTCATACGGCCAGCTCGTGGCTTGGGTGATCGTCGGCGGGGTGGCCAACGCGGCGCTCCAGACCACCTCGAACCTTTCGCTCGCTCACTCCATCCCGGCGTCGAGCCAGGGGCTGGCCTTCGGGATGAAGCAGTCCGCGATCCCCGCGGCGATCCTCATCGGCGGTCTCGCCGTGCCGACCGTGGGCCACGAGCTCGGCTGGCGGGCGCCGTTCATGATCGCGGCCTTCCTCGCGGTGATCACGGCAGGCGTGGGCCTGCGGCTGACTCCGGCGCGCAGCTCGGCGTCCACGGCGCGACCCGCCGCGCGCGAGGCGCCCCCGACGGGTGCGCTGATCCTGACGACGGTGACCATGGCACTGGCCAGCTCAGCCGTGAACTCGCTCGGCGCCTTCCTGCCCGCGTGGTGCCACGAGAACGGCTGGGAGCCCGGCCGGGCGGGCCTGCTCGTGGCGGCGGCGAGTGCCACGTCCATCGCGGGACGGGTCCTGGCCGGGATCGCCGCCGATCGCCGTCGCGGGCGGAACCTGCCCGTCGTCAGCGTGCATCTGATCGCGGGCGCGGTGGGCATCGCACTGATCTCCACCGGGGCACCTGCACCCCTGATCGTGGGCGCCTTCCTCGCCTTCGGACTCGGGTGGTCCTGGCCCGGCCTTCTGTTGTTCGCCGTCGTGAGGGTCGCCCGCGACAGTCCCGGCCGCGCGTCCGGAGCGATCCAGACCGGCGCCTTCATCGGTGGGGCCGTCGGCCCGCTGACCTTCGGCCTGCTCGTGGAGGCACGGGGGTATGACACGGCCTGGTGGGCCGCCGTGGTCGGCCTGATCGTCGCCGCGAGCCTGCTGTTCCTGGCCCGCCGCATTTTCGTCACCGACCTCATCCGCCGGCCCATGACTCACTGAGCGGCGGTGTGCCGCTGCCGGCCCAAGGCCACGGGACGGCAGGATGGATCCCGATGATCGAGTGGACGCTGCGAGACCACGGCCGTGAGTTCGCGGTGCGTGACGACGACGGAACGGTCCGCGTGTCCCTGGACGGGACCGATGTCGCCGAGTCGACGATCGGGCGCAGGGGCGACCACGAGTTCGAGCTCGACCGCCTCGCCGGGCGACACCAGAAGATCCGGGTCGAGCGCGGTCTGCGCGGACAGCTGCGGACGGTGGCCCTCGTCGAGTCCGGTGACGGCGAACTGCCCACGACGATCGGCTTCGTGCCGCCCGAGGGCAGCCGGCAGCGCCGGCTGTACGACCTGCAGGAGGCGCACCCCTACGTGTTCGCCGCCCGCCACATCGTCAGCTCGGGCGCCGGACTGCTGGGCCTCGGCGCCCTGCTGTCGGCGCTGCTGGCGCGGTTCCGGCCCTCGATCGACTGGTCGTGGGTACCCAACCCCGAGATCGACCTGCCCGACTGGAACCTGTTCGGATGGGTGCCTGACCTGTTCGGCTGGGTCCCGCCGCTCTTCGCGTGGTGGCCGGACTGGGACCTGGGCTGGCTCAAGATCGTGCTGGGCGTCGTCGTGGCCATCGGCCTCACGGCGGCCGAGATCGACCGCCGCAAGAAGCTCAGCCGGCGACGGGACGCTCCGCCGCCCGCCGGCCACTGACCGAAGTCAGCGCCGGCGCCAGCGAGCGAGCTGCGTCTCTCCGTAGAGCGCCGGGAGGTTGCGCGGCGTCCGGGTCTGGACCAGCTCGGCCTGGAGCTCGGCCACCTTGGCCTGCAGCGCCACCACCTGATTCTCGAGCGCGATGACGCGCTTGACCCCTTCGAGGCCGAGTCCCTCGGCCGTGAGCTGGGCCACCATGCGCAACTGCTCGATGTCGCGCAGCGAGTAGCGCCGGCCGCCGCCGGAGGTGCGGCCCGCCTCGACCAGACCGATCCGGTCGTAGGTCCGCAGCGTCTGCGGGTGCAGGCCGGAGAGCTCGGCGGCGACGCTGATCACGAACACCTTGGCCTCGGGGCCCGGGGGGACGAACTCGTTCATGACGTCGCTCCTGTCCTCGCCTTTCGGTAGGCCTCCACCGCAGCGCGCATCTCGTCCGACGTCGACGAGGGCACCTGGACCTCGACGGTGACCAGGAGGTCACCGCGCGAGCCGTCGCGACGGGTGCCGCCCTTGCCACGCGCCCGGAAGGTGCGACCGTTCGGCGTGCCCGCCGGAACCTTGAGCGTGACGGTGGGCCCGTCGATCGTCGGGGCCGACACCTCGCCGCCCAGCACCGCGTCGTCGAACGGCAGCGGCACCGTGACGGTCAGGTCGTCGCCCTTGCGACCGAAGCGCTCGTCGCCCTGGACGTGGACGATCAGGAACAGGTCGCCCGCCGGCGCACCCGCGTCACCCTTCGCGCCCTTGCCACGGATCTTGATCCGCTGGCCGTCCTTCACGCCGGCCGGGATCTTGACGTTGATCGTGCGGCTCGACGGCGCGCGGCCGGAGCCACCGCACAGATCGCACGGGTGCTCGACGATGAGGCCGCGCCCGCGGCACACCGAGCACGGCTCGGTCATGGCGAACACGCCACCGGAGGCGCTGGTCTGCATGCCGCTGCCCTGGCAGTTGCTGCACACCTTCGGTACGGTGCCGGGCTTGGCGCCCGTGCCGTGGCAGATCGAGCACGCCTCGTCACTGGTCAGCCGCAGGGGCACGGTCGCGCCCTCGACGGCCTGACGGAAGCTGATCGTGGCCTCGGTCTCGAGGTCGTCGCCCCGGCGCGGCTGGGCCTGCCGGCGACGACCTGCGCCGCCGCCGCGTCCACCGCCGCCGCCGAAGATCCCACCCAGCAGATCGCTGAGGTCGAAGTCGACTCCACCGCCGTACGTGGCACCGCCGGGACCGCCCGCGCCGCCGGGCGGGAAGCCGCCCTTGAACTGCCCGAACAGGGAGCGCTGCTCGTCGTACTGCTTGCGCTTCTCGGCGTTGCCGATGACCCCGTAGGCCTCGGAGATCGCCTTGAACCGCTCCTCGGCCTGCGCATTGCCGGGGTTGGAGTCGGGGTGGTTGTCGCGGGCCAGCTTGCGGTAGGCCTTCTTGATCTCGTCCGCCGAGGCGTCCTTCTTGACGCCCAGGACCTTGTAGAAGTCCTTGGTGGCCCAGTCAGTCGGTGCGCTCATCGTTCACCCCTCCTCTCGTTCGTTCTCGTGGGCCGCGGTACGCCGCCCGCTCCCGAAGGAACGAGCGGCGTACCGGACCATGCGTCATTCCTCCGACGTCACCGGCTCTTCGGTGGCCTCGGCCGCGACTCCCGGGTCGACCACGCCGACCACCGCGGGCCGCAGCACGCGATCGCCGACACGGTAACCCGTGCGCATCACCTGGGCGATGCTCTGGACCGCGACGTTCGGGTCCTCGCCGGCGTGGAACACGGCCTCGTGCAGGTTCGGGTCGAAGGGCTCGCCCGTCTCGCCGAACGGCTCCAGGCCGAACTTCGCCAGCGTGCTGCGCAGCTGGTCGGCGACGGCCTTGAAGCCGCCGGTCAGCTCGCCGTGCTCCTGCGCGCGGGACACGTCGTCGAGCACGGTCAGCAACTCGGTCAGGACCTTCTGCTTGCCCGTCTCGATCGCCTGGACGCGAGCGTCCTCGACCCGGCGCTTGTAGTTGATGAACTCCGCCTGCACCCGCTGGAGATCGCCGGTGCGCTCCGCCAGCTGGTCCTGCAGGCTCGGTCCCTGGGGTTCAGGCTCCACGACCTCCGTGGGCTCCTCCGCCGACGGCTCGCCGCCGGCGGGCGCCTCCCCCTGGGGGGAGGTCGCCTCGTCGAACGGCTGCTCGGTCACTTCTGCTCACCCTCGTCATCGACGATCTCGGCCTCGACGACATCGTCGTCATCGGCGGGGGCGTCGCCGGTCGGGGCGTCGGTGGCCTGCGCATCGGCGGCCGCGGCGGCGTACATCGCCTCGCCCATCTTGGAGCTGGAGGCGCCCAGCTTCGCGATGGCCTCCTTGACGAGGTCCGTGTCGTCCGTCTCGAGCGAGGACTTCACGGCGTCGAGGTCGATCTGGACCTCGGACTTGACGTCCTCGCCGACCTTGTCGCCGTTCTCGGCCAGGAACTTCTCGGTCGAGTGGACGAGCGTCTCGGCCTGGTTGCGGACCTCGACGGCCTCGCGGCGCTTGCGGTCCTCCTCGGCGTACTGCTCGGCGTCCTTGACCATCTTGTCGATGTCGTCCTTCGACAGGGCGGACCCGCCGGTGATCGTCATCGACTGCTCCTTGCCGGTGCCCCGGTCCTTCGCGGACACGTTCACGATGCCGTTGGCGTCGATGTCGAACGTGACCTCGATCTGCGGCACACCGCGCGGCGCCGGCGGCAGGCCGGTCAGCTCGAAGGTGGCCAGCAGCTGGTTGCCGGCGGCCATCTCGCGCTCGCCCTGGTACACCTGGATCGCCACGGAGGGCTGGTTGTCGTCGGCGGTCGTGAAGACCTCGGACCGCTTGGTCGGGATCGTCGTGTTCCGCTCGATGAGCTTCGTCATGACGCCGCCCTTGGTCTCGATGCCCAGCGACAGCGGGGTCACGTCGAGCAGCAGGACGTCCTTGACCTCGCCCTTGAGCACGCCGGCCTGCAGGCTGGCGCCGATCGCGACGACCTCGTCGGGGTTGACGCCCTTGTTGGGCTCCTTGCCGCCGGTGAGGCTCTTGACCAGCTCGGAGACGGCCGGCATACGGGTCGAGCCGCCGACCAGCACGACGTGGTCGATGTCCTTGACGGTCACGCCCGCGTCACGGATGACGTTGTTGAACGGCGCCTTGGTGCGCTCGAGCAGGTCGGCCGTGATCTTCTCGAACTCGGCGCGGGTCAGCGTCTCGTCGAGGAACACGGGGTTGCCGTCGACGACCGTGATGTAGGGCAGGTTGATCGACGTCGAGGACGAGCTGGACAGCTCGATCTTCGCGCGCTCGGCGGCCTCGCGGATGCGGGGCATGGCCATCTTGTCCTTGGTCAGGTCGACACCGGTCTGGGCCTTGAACTTGTTGACCAGCCAGTCGACGACCGCGTTGTCCCAGTCGTCACCACCGAGGTGGTTGTCACCGCTGGTGGCCTTGACCTCGATGACGCCGTCGCCGATCTCGAGCAGGGACACGTCGAACGTGCCGCCACCGAGGTCGAAGACGAGGATCGTCTGGTCGTCGGCCTTGTCCAGGCCGTAGGCCAGGGCGGCCGCGGTGGGCTCGTTGATGATGCGGCTGACGTTCAGGCCCGCGATCTCGCCGGCCTCCTTGGTGGCCTGGCGCTGGTGGTCGTTGAAGTACGCCGGCACGGTGATGACCGCGTCGGTGACCGGCTCGCCCAGGTAGGCCTCGGCGTCTCGCTTGAGCTTCTGCAGCACGAACGCGCTGATCTGCTGGGGGTTGAAGGTCTTGCCGTCGATCTCGGTCGTCCAGTCAGTGCCCATGTAGCGCTTGACGGAGCGGATCGTGCGGTCGACGTTCGTGACGCCCTGACGCTTGGCGACCTCGCCGGTCAGGACCTCGCCGTCCTTCGCGAATGCGACGACGGACGGGGTGGTGCGAGCGCCCTCGGCGTTCGCGATGACGGTGGGCTCGCCACCTTCGAGTACGGCGACGACGGAGTTCGTCGTGCCCAGGTCGATGCCTACTGCACGGGCCATGGTTCCTCCTGTGGTGCTTCGCGGTCTTGCTCGGATGCCTTGAAAACTGTGGGTCAAACAACTTGAGTCATACGTTATCAACTTCGTCCGAGGCCCAGACATTCCCTCGGAGTCATGACGTGCGTCACATCCGCCCCACGCAGGACCAGACCACGGTCTGACGACGGGGCGGACCGGGGCCCCTAGGCTCGGGCGCATGAAGGAGCAGGTCGACGTGTCCCGGAGCCCGTGGCGCCTCGGCCCCCGGGCGGCTCGATGGTTCGACTTCCTGCTCGCCTCGGCCCTCGTCCTGCCCACGTTCCCGCTGACGCTCCTGGTCGGGCAGTCGCCCTATCCGGCCCTGCTGTCGTTGGCGCAGACCGTTCCCCTGTTCTGGCGGCGCAGGCACCCGGTCGCGGTGTTCGCCGTCGTCGCGGGCGCCAGCGTGCTGCAGGCCGCCACGTACGACATGCCGGTCTGGGGCCAGGTCGGATTCCCGGCCGCCCTGTACGCGCTGGCGCGCTACGGCTCGGGCCGCTCCGCGCTCATCGGCCTGTTCGTGGGCCTGTGCGGTGCCGTCGTCGCCTCGTGGGTGTGGACGACGGCCCAGTTCGCCGCCTATCCGCCGGGCCAGGAGTACATCGACTACGACATGGGGCTGGAGGACCTCCTGCCGTACCTGCTGTCGATCACGGCGATCGTCCTGGCGGCCTGGGCCCTGGGCTCGCAGGCACGTATCCGCCGCGCCTACGAGGCCGGGCTCGTCGAGCGTGGTCGCCAGCTCGCGGTCGAGGCCGAGCAGCGGGCCGTGCTGGCCGCCGCCCAGGAGCGCACCCGGATCGCGCGGGAGATGCACGACGTCGTCGCCCACGGCCTGTCCGTGATGATCGTCCAGGCCGACGGCGCCCGGTACGCCGCCGCCAAGGACCCCGACGTGGCCGTCCGCACCCTCGAGACCGTGGCGAAGGTCGGACGTGAGGGACTCACCGAGATGCGCCGGCTGTTGGGCCTGCTGCGGGGCACCGGGGATCCTGCGCTGGCACCCCAGCCCGGGCTCGCCGACCTCCCCTCGCTCGTCACGGCGGACGACCGCGTCGACCTCGAGCTGCCCGACCCTCTGCCCGAGGTCCCCGACGGCGTGGCACTGACCGTCTTCCGGCTCGTCCAGGAGTCGCTCACCAACGTCCGCAAGCACGCCGGTCCGAACGCCCGCGCGAGGGTGCGACTGCGCACCCTGCCGGGCGCCCTCGAGGTCGAGGTGGTCGACGACGGCCACGGCGCCTCGGCCGCTGGCTCCGGTGGACTCGGCCTGCTCGGCATGCGTGAGCGGGTCGAGGTCCACGACGGCACGCTGGACGTCGGGCCGGCCCCCGGTGGCGGCTGGGCCGTGCGTGCGAGGATCCCGACGTGAGCGATCCGTACACCGCGGCCGGACCGATCCGCGTCGTCCTCGTCGACGACCAGCAGATGGTGCGGGCCGGCTTCCGCATGCTCGTCGAGAGCCAGGACGACCTCGTGGTCGTGGGCGAGGCCGGCGACGGCGAGGAGGCCCTGCGGCTGCTGTCCGAGGTCGAGGCCGACGTCGTGCTGATGGACGTCCGCATGCCGCGACTCGACGGCGTCGAGACGACGCGGCGGCTCGCTCCCGGCGACACCGGCCCGCGCGTCATCGTCCTGACGACCTTCGACCTCGACGAGTACGCCTTCGCCGCCTTGCGGGCCGGCGCCTCGGCGTTCCTGCTCAAGGACGCGGCGCCACCGGACCTGCTGGCCGCGATCCGGGCCGTCCACGCCGGTGACGCCGTCGTGGCGCCGTCGACCACCCGCCGCCTGCTGGACCACTTCCTGGCCGATCCCGGGCCCGTTCGCCGCACCGACGACGCCGCCGAGCGGCGACTCGCCGCCGTGACCGACCGCGAGCGCGAGGTGCTGGTCCTCATCGCCCGCGGCCTGAGCAACCCCGAGATCGCCGCCGAGCTGTTCCTGTCCGAGGCCACCGTCAAGACCCACATCGGGCGCCTGCTGGCCAAGACGGACTCGCGCGACCGGGTGCACCTGGTCCTGCTGGCGTTCGAGGCCGGACTGACCGACTGAGGCGTCTGGGTCATACCGTGGTCTGACCCGAAGATCCGTCCGTACGGCGACGCCTCGGACCCGTCCGCGCACCTAGCGTCGAGCCATGATCTCGACCTCCTTCTCCCACCCGCTCCCGGCCCACGACGCGCCGCCCGCGGCGACCGTGCGCGGCCTGTCCAAGACCTACGGCCACGGCGACACCACCGTGCACGCGCTGCGGTCGGTGGACCTCGATCTCGCGCCCGGCCGCTTCACCGCGATCATGGGCCCGTCGGGCTCCGGCAAGTCCACGCTGATGCACTGCCTCGCCGGCCTGGACCGCCCGACCGAGGGCACGGTCGCGATCGGGGGCGTCGAGCTGACCTCGCTCGGCGACGACCAGCTGACCCACTTCCGGCGCGACCGCCTGGGCTTCGTCTTCCAGGCGTTCAACCTGCTGCCGATGCTGACGGCCCGGCAGAACATCATGCTGCCGTTCGAGCTGGCGGGCCGGCGCCTCGAACCGGGCGCGACCGAGCGGATCGAGCAGGTCATCGACGTCCTCGGACTGCGTGACCGCCTCGACCACCGCCCCGGCGAGCTCTCCGGCGGCCAGCAGCAGCGCGTGGCGATCGCCCGCGCCCTGGCCGCGGACGCCGACGTCGTGTTCGCCGACGAGCCGACGGGCAACCTCGACAGCACGGCCTCCGGTGAGGTGCTCTCGTTCCTGCGCCGCAGCGTGACCGATCTCGGCCACACGGTGATCATGGTGACCCACGAGCTCGACGCCGCCGCGTACGCCGACGACGTCGTCGTCCTGGCCGACGGCAGGATCCGCGAGCACCTGGTCGCGCCCTCGCGCGAGCAGGTCGCCGCCACGCTCGAGGCCGGTGTCCGATGAGGACCGTCCTGCTCGCGTCCCTGCGGACCTACACCCGCCGGTACGTCGCCGCGCTGCTCGCGGTCACGATCGCGGTCGCCTTCGTCGTGGTGATCGACGCCCTCGGGTCGGGCGCGCGCAACGCCGTCGCGGTCACCGTCGAGAAGGCCTATCCGGACGCCGAGCTCATCGTCAGCGACGGATACTGGATGGCCCAGGACGAGGACGTCGCCCGGACGCTGGCCGTCGCCCGCGAGCGCGGCGACCGCGCGTCGGTCCTGGCCACGACCCAGGGGCAGGTCGACGGGCCGTCCGGGTCCCTGGGTGACGACGTGCGCCTCGGTACCGTCTCGACCGACTCCGGCCTGCGCTCGCAGCAGATCGCCGAGGGCCGCGCCCCGCGGGCCGACGACGAGGCGCTGATGACCCGCAGCATGGCCACCGCCCATGAGATCGGGCTCGGTGACCGCATCACCGTGGGCAGCGGCGACCTGGCGCAGGAGCTCACCGTCGTCGGCTTCAGTGGTCCCTCGTCGCCCGCCGGTGGCGATGTCGACGTGCCCTGGCCCGCCCTGCAGGCGGCGACCGACGCGATGGCCGAGTCCGTCGCGTACGACGTTCGCAGCGGGGACGTCGCGGCTGCCCAGCAGGCTCTGTCCGAGGCCGTGGAATCGCAGGTGCAGAGCCGCGACGACTACGTCGCCGAGCGCATCGTCGCGATGAACAACGGCGTCGACATCCTGGCGATGCTGCTGCTGCTCTTCGCCGCCGTCGCCGGGTTCGTCGCCGTGCTGGTCATCGCGAACACCTTCACGATCCTGTTCGCCCAGCGCAGCCGCGACTTCGCGCTGCTGCGCTGCGTCGGCGCGACCCGCCGCCAGGTCCTGCGCTCGGTCCGGGTCGAGGCGTTCGTGCTCGCCCTGCTGGCCGCGACCATCGGCGTCGTCGCGGGAATCGCCGGGGGAACGGGACTCGGCGCTCTCGTCCGCTCCTTCGCGGGCGAGGAGAACTTCGGCGCCGTCTCGTTCTCGCCGGTCTGGATGGGTGCGGCCTTCGTCGGCGGTCTGCTGACCACCGTCGTCGCGGCCTGGTTCCCCACACGCTCCGTGCTGCGGGTCAGCCCGCTGGCCGCGCTGCGGCCGGCCGAGCAGCCGACGGCACGCACGACCTCCGGTCGCGTGCGGATCGCCCTGGGCCTGCTCGTCACGGCCGCGAGCACCGCGGGTCTGGTCATCGCGGCCACGGTCACGTCGATGGAGCTCATGCTGGTCGCCGGCATGACGTCCTTCGTCGGCATCCTGCTGCTGGGACCGGTCCTGGTCCCGGCGATGCTGCGGCTGGTGGGCCGGGCCGGCGGCCGGGCAGGTGGACCGTTCCGGGTCGCCGCCGCGAACGCCGTGCGCAACCCCCGGCGCAGTGCGGCCACGACCGCGTCGCTGTTGGTGGGCGTCACCCTCGCCACGGCCGTGCTGACCGGCATGACCAGCTCGCGTCAGGTCGTCGACCAGGACATGAACGCCGAGTACCCCGTCGACTACGCGCTCGCGGGCGGCGGTCCGATCGCCACCGAGACGATCGAGCGCGTGCGCGGACTCCGGGGCGTCGACGAGGTCCTGCCCGTCGCCGGGACGGTCGTGAAGACCGAGATGGGTCGGCTGCCCGTCATCGCGCCGTCCGACGCCGCGCGCGCTCGGACCTTCGACGCCGGGAGCACGCGGGCCCACGACGCCGAGGTCATCGTGCCCCACGCGCTGCTGTCCACGTTCGACGAGGGCGTGCCGGAGCGGCTGACCCTGCGCACGCAGGCAGGCACCGTCACGGTGGACGCCAGGCTCGAAGCCCTGGGCTCGGGCGTCGCCGCGATCGTCTCGCCCGCCGTGCTGGAGCAGCTCACGATGGAACCCACCACGCAGGCGCTCTGGATCCTGGCCGACGACAAGGCGGACGGGGACCAGCTGGGCGAGGCGCTCCGGACGGCCACGCGGAGCACCGGACTCGAGGTCACCAACAACCTCGAGGACAAGCAGTGGGTGGCCACACAGCTCGACGTCCTGGTGTGGGCCGTGCTCGGCCTGTTGGGCGTGGGTGTCCTGATCGCCCTGGTCGGCATCGCGAACACGGTCGGGCTCTCGATCCTGGAGCGGTCCCGCGAGCACGCGCTGCTGCGGGCGCTCGGCCTCACCCGGCGCGGGCTGCGACGGATGCTCGCCGCGGAGGGGATGCTGCTGGCTCTCGTCGCGGCCGTGCTGGGCACGGGTCTGGGGGTCCTCTACGCCTGGTTCGGCATGCGGACGGTCGTGGAGCCCGTCATGGAGGGTGCGCAGCTGGTCGTGCCGTGGGCCCAGCTGGCGGCGGTGCTGGTGGTGGCCGCACTGTCCGGCCTGCTGGCGTCGACGCTGCCGGCGCGGCGCGGTGCGCGGATCACTCCCGCAGAAGGGCTCACCCTCGACTGAGGCACGCCGAGGCCTCCGGGACCGCTCCGTCGGGGAGTCGGCTCCGGAGGCCTCGGTCGTGGGTCACGCCCAGGTCAGCTCGGCCGGCGCACCGACCGGGACCTGCGGGTCCTTCGGCGACACCAGCGGCACCCGGCGATAGGGCTCGCCGAGCGGCGGGCGCTCGTCGGCGTCACCGCGGTTCGGCCACATCGCCACGGCTCGCTCGGCCTGGGCGGTGATCGTCAGCGAGGGGTTCACGCCGAGGTTCGCGCTGATCGTCGAGCCGTCGATCACGTGCAGGCCCGGGTGACCGAACATCCGGTGATACGGGTCGATCACCCCGTGCTCGGGGGAGTCGCCGATGACGCAGCCGCCGATGAAGTGTGCTGTCAGGGGCACACCGACGAGGTCCGCCATCGAGCCGCCGGCCACGCCACCGAGCCGCTCGGACAACCGGCGTGCGATCTGGTGGGACACCGGGATCCACTCCGGGTTCGGATCGCCCTCGCCCTGCCGCGTCGTCATGCTCAGACCCCACGGCCGCCGCTTGAGGAACGTCGTCACGGAGTTGTCCAGCGTCTGCATCGTCAGGATCACGAGCGACTGCTCGGACCAGCGGCGCGGATCGTGCAGCCGCAACGCAGCCCGGATCCCGAGCTTGCGATAGGTCCGGATCGCCGCCCGCCACCGCGGCAGCCCTTCGACCGGGTCGACGAGGTGCGCGTTGAGCAGCCCGATCACGCCGGAGCCCGGCCCGTACCGGACCGGCTCGACGTGGGTCTGGGCGTCGGGGTGGAACGACGAGGTGATCGCGAGACCCCGGGTGTGGTCGGCCTTGCGGCGGGTGTCGCGCGCCGTCAGGACGGACTCGGAGTTGGTCCGCGCGAGCTTGCCGAGCATCGGCGAGATCCGCGGCAGCGAGCGCCGCTTGAGCCGGTGCAGCAGGTTCTGGGTGTTGAGCGAGTTGCCCGCGAACACGACCTGCTCGGCGGTCAGGCGGCCCCTCTTCCACGGCGTTCCCGTTCCCCGCGTCGACACGCGGTAGCCGCCGCGGTGGGGCTTCACGTCCACGACGGTCGTCAGGGGTCGGACCTCGACGCCGGCCTGTTCGGCCAGGTACAGGTAGTTCTTCACGAGGGTGTTCTTCGCCCCCACCCGGCACCCGGTCATGCAGGCGCCGCACTCGGTGCACGTCGTGCGTTCGGGTCCGCGCCCGCCGAAGAACGGGTCGGCCAGCGGCAACCCGGGACGGTCCCCGAACAGGACGCCGACGTCGGCCGGGTGCACCGTGTCGGAGACGCCCATCTCGGCGGCGATGTCGGCCATCCACCGGTCGGGCTCGGTCATCCCGGGGTACGTGACGACCCCGAGCATCCGACGAGCCTGGTCGTAGTGCGGGGCCAGCTCGTCACGCCAGTCGGTGATGTGTGCCCAGCGCGGATCCTCGAAGTACTCGTCCCCGGGCTGGTAGAGCGTGTTGGCGTAGACCAGCGATCCGCCGCCCACCCCGGCGCCGCTCGCGATGAGGACGTCGCGCAGCGGAGTGACCCGCAGCAGGCCGAAGCACCGCGCCCACGGCGCCCACAGGTACCGGCGCACGTCCCACGACGTCTTGGCGAACTCGTCGTCCGCGAAGCGCCGGCCGGCCTCGAGGACCACCACGCGGTAGCCCTTCTCCACGAGGCGCAGGGCCGTCACGCTGCCGCCGAAACCCGAGCCGACGATCGCCACGTCATAGTCGAAGTCCTTCACGCGACCTCACAGTAGAGCCCTATTGACAATCTGCCAATAGGCTTACGAGACTGCTCCCATGCCCCCGGCCCGCACCCGACTCGCGCCCGACTCCCGGCGACGGTCGATCCTCGACGCCGCCGCGGTGCTCTACGCGACCCGCCCCTACGACCAGGTCTCCACCACCGAGCTCGCCAGCGCCGCCGGCGTGACCCGCGGCCTGGTCCACCACTACTTCGGCAGCAAGCGCGAGCTGTTCCTGGCCGTCATGCGCGAGTCGGTGATGATGCCCGACGCGGCACTGCCCGACCTCTCGGCCCTGCCGTTGCCCGAGCGGGTGTCCCACACGATCGACTGGATCCTGGACGCGGCCACCACCTACGGCCAGGCCTGGGTCGCCGCCTCCGGTGCGGCGAACCTGCACGGCGACTCCGACGTCCAGGTCATCGTCGACGAGGCCGACGACCGGGCCGCGCGACTCGTGCTCGACGCGCTCGCCCTGCCCGATGACGCGGCGCTGCGGGCCCGGCTCCGCCCGGTGGCCGCCTACGTCAAGGCGCTGTGCCGCGAGTGGCTCGTGCAGGAGACGCTCGACCGCGAGACCGTGCACGCCGACGTCTGCTCCGCCGTCCTGACCGTCACCGGGACGGAGGCACCATGACCTCGATCGGCATCATCGGCACCGGCTTCGGCGGCATCGGCACGGCCGCCGAGCTGGTCACCCACGGGTATGACGACGTGCGACTGTGGGAGCGCGCCGACACCGTCGGCGGCGTCTGGCGCGACAACACCTACCCGGGGGCGGCCTGCGACGTCCCCGGGCCCCTGTACTCGTTCTCGTTCGCCCCGAACGGCGACTGGTCCCGACGCTACCCCGCCCAGGCCGAGATCCTCGACTACCTGGGGCGGGTCGCGGACCGCTACGGCGTCACTCGACGGACGCGCTTCGGCGCGCGCGTCGTCTCGGCCCTGTGGGACCAGGACGCCTGGCACGTCGGCTTCGACGACGGCACGACCGAGACCGTCGACGTCCTGATCAGCGCGGTCGGCCAGCTCTCCGAGCCGAGCGCGCCGGACGTCGAGGGGTGGGAATCCTTCGCCGGCTCGGTGCTGCACGCCGGCAGCTGGGACGACTCCGTGGACCTGAGCGGTCGGCGGGTGGCGGTCGTGGGCACCGGTGCCTCCGCGGTGCAGATCGTGCCGCGGCTGGCCGAGGTCGCCCGCGAGCTCGTGGTGCTGCAACGCTCGGCCAACCACATCCTGCCCAAGCCGGACGGCGCCTATCCGGGCTGGTACCGCGACCGCGCCCAGCGCGAGCGGCGCCCGATCGACTGGGTGACGCAGCAGTTCTCCCGCGGGCTGGACCCGGACTCGACCGTGGCCACCGTGATCGAGCGACTCGCCTCGGCGCACCTGCGCCTGCGCGTCCGGGACGAGGAGCTGCGCCGGCACCTCACGCCGCGTCACCAGGTCGGCTGCAAGCGCATCCTGTTCTCCAACGACTACTACCCGACCCTGACCCGGGACCACGTCCGGCTCGTGCCCCACGCTCTCGCCGAGGTGCGAGCGGACGCGATCCGGACGGCGGACGGACAGTGGCACGAGGTGGACGCGATCTGCTTCGCCACCGGCTTCGACACCCAGGACTTCCTGCACGGCATCGAGGTGACGGGGCCCGGGGGCGACCTTCACGAGGCGTGGAGCGCCGGGGCGCGAGCCCACCTGGGCATCCACGTGCCCGGGTTCCCGAACCTCTTCCTGGCCTACGGGCCGAACACCAATCTCGGCGGCGGCTCGATCATCACGATGCTCGAGGCCCAGGCCCGCCACATCCGCGCCACACTGGACCGGATGGATCATCACGGAGCACGCCGCGTGCAGGCCCGCGCGGAGGCCGAGCAGCGCTGGGACGACCGCGTCCAGCACGATCTGGCCCACTCGGCCTGGGCGTCGTGCACGAGCTGGTACCACCACCCCGAGACCGGCCGGATCACGTCGAACTGGCCCGGCGGGACGCACACCTACGAAGCGGCCGTCGCCGACGTGCACGACGAGGAGTTCCTGTGGACGTGACGAGCTTTCCCAGCGAGCCGTGGGACCTGTACGGCCACGGCCTGGTCACCGTCGGGCTGTTGCCGGCGCAGGGCCTGAGCGCCCCTTCCGGCACGAAGCTGGTGACGATCAAGGGACGGGCGATCATGGGGGCCGTGTTGCTGCAGTACACCGCGCCGAGCCCGTTGACCTATCACGAGCTCATGGCGGCGGTCCTCGTCCGCCGTGGCCTGCGGCTCTTCGTGCACATCCCCGACATCTGGGTCGACAGTCCCGCCTCGCGTGCCGGCGGGCGGGCCCTGTGGGCCATCCCGAAGGAGCTCGCCGACTTCGAGGACCACGGGCTCCGGGCCGTCGGGATCGCCTCGGCCCGCCTGCGTCGCATCCGCGGGACGCTCAAGGCACCCGCCGGATTCCGGGTGGCCCAGGAGCGCGACGGCCGCGCGCTGGTCACACCGGTCCGCGGCTCGGCCGCCGTGTCGCCCGCCCGGGTCGGATGGACGTTCGAGCCGACGGGTCCGCTGGCCCACCTCGCCGGTCTGCGCCCGCTCGCGCACCTCGTGATCCGACGTTTCCACCTCGTCTTCGGCCCCGCCGACCGCTGACCTGGCGGGGGCCATCTTCTGGCCGCCGGTTCGGCTGTCCCGTGCTCATTCGTCCGATCTGGGGCAGCATGGATCTCGTACGTGCGTGAGCGCGCATGTCCGGATCGGGGGATCCACATGGCCAACAGGGGAATCTGGACCAGCCGAACAGGCCGCATCGTGGCGTCGGCAGCGGCGCTGCTGCTGATAGGTGTCCTCGGCGCGGCGTCCACGGCCGCCGTGCCGAGAGTCGTGGCTGCGGACGTCCCGCCGGCGACGGGCAACAACGCGGTCATCAACGTCAAGGTCGGCGCCGACCGCGTGGGGACGAACGGTGTGTCGAACCTGGCCGGCGTGACCCTGCGGCTCTACAACGGGACCACGGCCCCCACGACCCCCGTCACCGACGCGTGGGCGACCTGCGTATCGGACGCGGACGGCGACTGCAGCTTCGTCGTCCCGAACACCCAGACGAGCGCCATCAACACGTGTACCGGCATCACCTCCGGAGCCAACTGCGATCGCCGTTTCTGGGTGGTGCAGGTCGGCGCGCCGGAGGGATTCTCGGTCAACTCCTCGTTCCGGACGGGCAACGGCGACGGGACGGGCTCGCAGACCACGGCGTACGAGTTCCGGACCGGGTCGACGCTCCGTGCCGGGAACACCTACAGCTCGACGTCGGACTTCATGATCGCGACGGGCAACTCGAACCGTAGCGCCTCCGGCGGAGTGTGGCAGCAGTCCCGGATCAATCCGGCCCCGGCCCAGAGCTGTGGCCTCGACGTGGCGGTCGTCCAGGACCTGTCGGGCTCGGTGACGTCGGCGCAACTCGAGGACCTCAAGGCGGCGACGGACACCTTCGCCGACTCTCTCGTCGGCACGCCGTCGCGGCTGGCTCTGTTCTCGTTCTCCAACGTGTCGCCGGCCTCCGGGGCGACGCAGAACTACCCCGGACTCACCTCGGTCGCCACGCAGCAGGGCGCGGACGCGTTCAAGGCGCGCTACCAGTCCTGGACCTCCGGCGGCGGAACGAACTGGGACCGAGGGCTCGCAGCTGCGGCAGAGGCCGCCCCCAACTATGACCTCGTGGTCGTGATCACCGACGGTAACCCGACCTTCTACTCGCAGCCCCAGCAAGGGCCGGGCAACTTCAGCCGGATCCGCGAGATGGAGAACGGCGTCTTCTCCGCCAACGCACTGAAGGCCCAGGACACGCGCGTCCTGGCGGTCGGCGTCGGCGCCGGCGTGAGCAACCCCGCCACCGCACAGAACCTTCGAGCGATCTCCGGTCCGACGGCGTACGACGGCAGCAACGCCGATACGGCCGACTATTTCCAGGTCGCGAACTACGACGCCGTCGGAGCCGCGCTTCGCCAGCTCGCCCTCGGCGACTGCGAGGACACGCTGTCGGTGATCAAACAGATCGTCGGTCCGGACGGCGACATCACGAACGCGACGCCGGGCGGAGCAGGATGGACGTTCGACGCCGCGACCACCACGCCGGGCGTGACCCTGCCGACCACCAGCGCCACGACCGATGCCACCAGCGGCGTCAACTTCCCGATCACCTTCGGCGGTGGCGTGACCACGGGTGCGATCACGGTGAACGAGACCGAGCAGGAGGGCGAGTCGCTGTTCCCCGTCGACGGGTTCAACGGCGTCTGTCGCAACCTCGCCACCGATGAGGCCATCCCGGTCACGAACTCGGGCGCGACCGGTTTCACCGTCGATGTGCCGAGCTCTGCCCCCGTGAGCTGCATCGTCTACAACCAGGCCGTCGCGCCCGCCTCGATCACCGTCGACAAGGAATGGGTCATCAACGGTGCTGCCCCCGTCCCGGACGGCAACCAGCCCGGCGGACTCACCGCTCAACTGACCCTGACCGGCCCCGACGGCGCGCCTGCCTCCGACCAGGACTGGGGTGTCACACGCCCCGGCTACAGCCAGGGTGACACCGTCACCGTGGACGAGGACGTCGTCATCGCAGAGTCGACCATCGACCCCGACCTGTGCACGATCAGCGAGCCCGCGATCGTCGAGGTCAACGGTGCCGAGGTCGCGCCGATCCCGATCCCGGACGGGTCCGACCGGACACTGACGGCTGGTGCCAACACCTTGACCATCCGCAACACCGTCGACTGCGAGTCCCGGCTGACACTCGCCAAGAACGTGGTCGGGACCGAGCCCCCGACGTCGTGGAACCTCTCGGCACTGCCTGCGCCGGACGAACCGGCCGGCCAACTGCCCGGCCCGAGCGGCACGGCGGGGAGCGAGGCCGTCACTGATCAGGTCGTCACGGCACTGGTTCCGTACCAGCTGGCCGAGGCAGGGGGACCCCCGACGTACGTCCAGAACGACGTCCGGTCCACCGACACCTATCCGTTGTCGACGGGCTCCTGGGCGTGCATCCGCATCGATGCCGACGGCGAGCAGGTCGCGGGCTTCGGCGACGGCCTCAACGGCGCCGTCACCGTGCCGTTCGGTGAGCGGGTGCAGTGCACCGCCACGAACCAGACCGGCCGCCTCCGGCTCATCAAGGAGGTCGTGAACGACGGCAGCGGGACCGCCGAGCCCGGCGACTTCACGCTGAGCGCGACTCCCGGCGACGACCCGCCGGTCGAAGGTCTCGAGACCTATTCGGGGCCCGGGAGCACCGACGGCACGACGTACGAGGTGCGACCCGGCCACCCGTACGAGTTGAGTGAGACCGGGGTCCCCGGATACACGTTGGTCGCGGTGAACTGCGAATCCGATGGCGAGTCCAGCGACCTGCGGACCGTGACGGTCGGTGCCGGGGAGACGGTGGTGTGCACCTTCGTGAACGACGACGATCCGGCCCAACTGACGTTGCGCAAGCAGGTGGAGACCGGAACGACCGGTGCCACCGACGCGCCCGCGGACTGGACCCTGACCGCGACACCGGACGAGATCACCGGCCAGGACCCGGTCAGCGGCAACGGTGAGAACGGCGTGACCGACGAGGCCGTGATCTCGGGAACCTACGACCTGAGCGAGGACGGACCGGCCGGCTACGACGCAGGAGACTGGACCTGCGAAGGGGACGGGGGGACGCTGGAGGGGACGTCGCTGACGTTGGCCAATGGCGCCGACGTCACGTGCACGATCACGAACACGGCACAGCAGCCCACCTTGACGTTGGTGAAGGACGTGGTGAACAACGCTGGCGGGACTGCGGAGCCGACCGACTGGACGCTGTCCGCTGACGGTCCGACGCCACTCAGCGGTACGACCGGCACCGACGCGGTGACCGGCCGTGCCGTCGAGGTCGGGTCGTACGCTCTGTCCGAGTCGGGCGGGCCCGCGGGTTACGGGGCTTCGGACTGGGTCTGTATCAGTCCAGATGGTCCTGTCCCGGTCGTGGACGGTTCGGTGTCGGTGGGTCTGGGCCAGGACCTGACGTGCACGATCACCAATGACGATGCACCGGCGGAGTTGACGTTGGTCAAGGAAGTCGTGAACGACAACGGCGGCACGGCCGAGGCGACGGAGTGGACGCTGACTGCTGACGGTCCCACGTCGATCAGCGGCGCCACAGGTTCCGAGGCCGTGACCGGCGCGACCGTGGAGGCCGGAACGTACGACCTGTCGGAGGCCGGGCCCGGCGGTTACACCGCCTCGGACTGGACCTGCACGGGCGCCACCCTCGAGGGCACGACCGTCACGGTCGCCAACGGCGCGGACGCGACCTGCACGATCACCAACGACGACCAGCCCGCCACCCTCACCCTGGTCAAGGAGGTCGTCAACGACAACGGCGGCACGGCCGTGCCGACCGACTGGACCCTGACCGCCGAGGGGCCGACGCTCATCAGCGGCACGACCGGTTCCGAGGCGGTGACCGGCGCGACGGTCGACGCCGGAGCGTACGACCTCACCGAGGCCGGCCTTCAGGGCGGGTACGTCCCCGGCGACTGGAGCTGTACCGGCGCGACGCTCGAAGGCATCACCGTGGCGGTCCCGAACGGGGCTGACGTGACCTGCACGATCACCAACGACGACCGGCCCGCCACCCTCACCCTGGTCAAGGAGGTCGTGAACGACAACGGCGGCACGGCCGAGCCGACCGAGTGGACGCTGTCTGCTGATGGCCCGACGCCGATCAGTGGTGCGACCGGTTCCGAGACGGTGACCGGCGCGGCGGTCGACGCTGGAGCGTACGACCTGTCGGAGGCCGACGGACCGGCCGGCTACACCGCCTTGGACTGGACCTGCACGGGCGCGACCCTCGAGGGCACGACCGTCACGGTCGCGAACGGTGCCGACGTGAGCTGCACGATCACCAACGATGACCAGCCCGCCACGCTCACGCTGGTCAAGGAGGTCGTCAACGACAACGGCGGCACGGTCGAGGCGGACGCCTGGACGCTGACCGCCGAGGGGCCGACGCTCATCACCGGCACGACCGGTTCCGAGGCGGTGACCGGCGCGTCGGTGGACGCCGGAGCGTACGACCTCACCGAGGCCGGCGGTCCGGCCGGCTACCTCCCCAGTGGCTGGAGCTGTAGGGGCGGAGACCTCGAGGGCATCACCGTCACGGTCCCGAACGGTGCTGACGTGACCTGCACGATCACCAATGACGACCAGCCCGGCAAGCTCACGCTGGTCAAGGAGGTCGTCAACGACAACGGCGGCACGGCCGAGGCGACCGACTGGACGCTGTCTGCTGATGGTCCGACGCCGATCACTGGCAGGACCGGCGAGGACGCCGTGACCGCCGTGGAGGTCGACGCTGGAGAGTCCGACTTGTCGGAGGCCGACGGTCCGGACGGCTACGACGCCTCGGACTGGGCCTGCCCGGGCGCGACGGTCGCGGGGACGACCGTCACGGTCGCCAACGGTGCTGACGTGACCTGCACGATCACCAACGACGACCGACCCACCACCCTCACCCTGGTCAAGGAGGTCATCAACGACAACGGCGGCACGGCCGAGGCAACGGAGTGGACGCTGTCCGCCGTCGGTCCCACGCCGATTGAGGGCGCCACGGGTTCCGAGGCCGTGACCGGCGCAACAGTGAGCCCCGGAGACTACGACCTGTCCGAGGTGAACGGGCCGTCCGGCTACACCGCCTCGGACTGGACCTGCCGCACTCCACTCACTGAGGTGCCGCTGGCGGACGGTTCGGTGTCGGTGTCGGTGAGCCTTGGTCAGGACGTGACCTGCACGATCACCAACGACGACCAGGCCGCCACGCTCACACTGCTCAAGGAAGTCGTGAACGACAACGGCGGCACGGCCGAGGCGACCGAGTGGACGCTGTCTGCCGAGGGTCCGACGACGATCACGGGTGCGACCGGGACCGAGGCCGTGACCCGCGCGTCGGTGGACGCCGGAGCGTACGACCTCTCGGAGGCCGACGGTCCGGCCGGCTACGACGCTGGCGCCTGGACCTGTGAATGGGCCGGGGAAACGTCGCAGGGGTCCTCGCTGATCTTGGCCAACGGAGAGACGGCCACATGCACGATCACCAACAACGACCAGCCCGCCTCGCTCACGCTGATCAAGGAGGTCGTGAACGACGACGGCGGTACCGCATCGCCCGGCGACTGGACGCTGTCTGCTGATGGGCCGACGCCGATCAGCGGTGCGACCGGCACCGAGGCCGTGACCGACGCAACGGTGGACGCCGGAGCGTACGACCTCACGGAGGCCGACGGACCGACCGGTTACGACGCCGGTGACTGGGTCTGCACGGGGGTTCGTTCGCCCGAGGGCCCGCTGCTCACCGTGCCCAACGGCGCGAACATCACCTGCACGATCACCAATGACGACCGCGCGACGCCCACTCCGCCCACTCCCACTCCCCCCACTCCGCCCGGTCCCATCAGTCCTGACGGGGACACCAACCCGGCCGGCCCGTGGTACGGGAACCTCCCCTCGGCCGGTGGTCCTGCCGGTTGGATCACCGCGGTGGCACTCCTGCTCCTCGCTGCCGGCGCGTACCTGATCGCACGGCGTCGCAGCGAGGACGAGGGACCTGGGAACTGACGACGGCGCGTCCATCGGGCTTGTCCCACCCGGGGACAATGGAGACATGTCCCCCCGTCGTCTGTTCCGCACGGTCGCCATCGCCGAGGCCATCACCTGGGCCCTGCTGCTGACCGGCATGTTCCTCAAGTACGTCACCGACACCACCGAGCTGGGGGTGCGCATCGGCGGCATGATCCACGGTGTCGTCTTTGTCGCCTACGTCGTGACCACGGTCGTCGTGGCGATCGACGCGCGATGGAGCCTCAAGCGCACCGCGCTGGGTCTGCTGGCCGCGATCCCGCCGTTCTTCACCATCTGGTTCGACGTCGTCAGCGAGCGCCACGGTGTCCTGCCCGAGCGCTGGCGGCTCACCACCGACCAGCCCACCGGCGCGCTCGATCGGATCGTCGCCTGGCTCGTCCGCAAGCCCGTCCAGGGCGTGGCCGTCGGCCTCGTGGCCGTCGCCGTCCTGACCGGTGCCGCCCTGCTCGTCGGACCGCCCACCAGCTGATCCTCAACGACGAAGGACCCTGCATCCGAGCCCCAGAGGGCGGGATGCAGGGTCCTTGTCGTTGGACGCCTAGTTTTCGAGTTGGTTGATGCGGTCTTGGGCGTCGGTGAGTCCGTTGGCGTCGGTGCCGGCGACGCGGTGGAACCAGGTGATGGCTTCGTCGGTGCGTCCGGCTGCGGCGAGGGTGTCGGCGTAGGCGTAGCGGAGGCGGGTGATCCAGTCGTGGCGGCTTTTGGTGTTGAGGGGTTCGGATTCGAGGAGTTGGAGGGCGGCGTCGGTTTGGCCGAGGTCGCGGCGGGCGCCGGCGATGACGATGGTGAGTTCGGTGTTGCCGGCTTCGTCGAGGGCGGCGCGGATGGTGGGGGTGTCGTATTCGAGGGCTTTTTCGGGGCGGCCGAGGGCGCGTTCGGCGTCGGCCATCATGGGGGCGTAGATGCCGCGGCCGGTCATGCGTTTGGCGGCGCGGAACTCGGCGAGGGCTTCGGCCCAGTTGCCCAGGGCGTAGGCGGTTTCGCCGGTGGCTTCGCGGACCAGGCCGACGCGCATGGCGCGGGCGCGGGCGGCGAGGGCGTGTTTGTGGGCGAGTTCGGGGTCTTCGTGGAGCAGGATGCCGGCCATGACGAGGTGTCGGGCGACTTTGTCGGCGAGCTTGTCGGGCAGGCCCTGGAGCTCTTGGCGGGCGAACTTGTCGAGGTCCTTGGCCGACACGTCGTCGGGGATCGGGGGGCCGTCGTAGGTCTTCTGCGCGTCGGAGCGGTCGGGGCCGGAGGCGCGCCGATCGCGGTTCGGGCCGCTGGTGGTGGGGCGGTTGCCGCTCGCCGAGCGCGGGCCACCGCTGGAGCGGGGGGCGCCGGGTCGGTCGGAGTTGCGGCGGGCGCCGGAGCCGGGGGTGCGGGGGCCGCCGGTGGGCTTGGAGCCGCTGGAGGGGCGCGAGCTGCCGCCGCTGGAGGGGCGCGAGCCGGAGCCGGTGGGCTTGGAGCCGCTGGAGGGGCGCGAGCCGGCGCTGCGGGATCCGCCGCTGTTGTTGGGGCGGCTGCTGCCGCCGCGGGATCCGCCGCTGTTGTTGTTGTTTCGGCCTCGGCCGGCGGGATTGCGTGATTCAGCCATGTTCTCGGGTCCTTCCGCGAGGTGTGCCCTCACGATAGGGGCACAAATGCAGCAAGGCCGCTCCCAAAGGGAGCGGCCTCGCGCTAATGATTGTCCGGCGACGTCCTACTCTCCCACACCGTCTCCAGTGCAGTACCATCGGCGCTGAAGGGCTTGACTTCCGGGTTCGGAATGTTACCGGGTATTTCCCCTTCGCCATGGTCGCCGAAACTCTATAGAGATATCAACAAGCCTTGGTGACTCTTTCGAGTCTGGCTCCCGATCATATCTCGGGAACCTCACAGTGGACGCGGTCAAACTTTGTAAGAAACAAGCCCTCGGCCTATTAGTACCGGTCAGCTCCATGCATTGCTGCACTTCTACTTCCGGCCTATCAACCCAGTGGTCTGCTGGGGGCCTTACCTGGTTAACCAGTGGGAAACCTCATCTTGAAACATGCTTCCCGCTTAGATGCTTTCAGCGGTTATCACTTCCGAACGTAGCCAACCAGCCGTGCTCTTGGCAGAACAACTGGCACACCAGAGGTTCGTCCACCCCGGTCCTCTCGTACTAGGGGCAGCCTTTCTCAAGTTTCCTACGCGCGCGGCGGATAGGGACCGAACTGTCTCACGACGTTCTAAACCCAGCTCGCGTGCCGCTTTAATGGGCGAACAGCCCAACCCTTGGGACCTGCTACGGCCCCAGGATGCGACGAGCCGACATCGAGGTGCCAAACCATCCCGTCGATATGGACTCTTGGGGAAGATCAGCCTGTTATCCCCGGGGTACCTTTTATCCGTTGAGCGACGCCGCTTCCACATGCCAGCGCCGGATCACTAGTTCCGACTTTCGTCCCTGCTCGAGCTGTCACTCTCACAGTCAAGCTCCCTTGTGCACTTACACTCGAAACCTGATTGCCAACCAGGCTGAGGGAACCTTTGAGCGCCTCCGTTACATTTTAGGAGGCAACCGCCCCAGTTAAACTACCCATCAGGCACTGTCCCTGATCCGGATAACGGACCTAGGTTAGATATCTAGTACGACCAGAGTGGTATTTCAACGTTGACTCCACCTGAACTGGCGTCCAAGCTTCACAGTCTCCCACCTATCCTACACAAGTCGAACCAAACACCAATACCAAACTATAGTAAAGGTCCCGGGGTCTTTCCGTCCTGCCGCGCGTAACGAGCATCTTTACTCGTAGTGCAATTTCGCCGAGTTCATGGTTGAGACAGCGCCCAAGTCGTTACTCCATTCGTGCAGGTCGGAACTTACCCGACAAGGAATTTCGCTACCTTAGGATGGTTATAGTTACCACCGCCGTTTACTGGGGCTTAAGTTCTGTGCTTCGCTTGCGCTAACACGTCCCCTTAACCTTCCAGCACCGGGCAGGAGTCAGTCCATATACGGCGTCTTTCGACTTAGCATGGACCTGTGTTTTTAGTAAACAGTCGCTTGGGCCTGGTCTCTGCGGCCTTCAACGCTTCTCAGAGCAAGTCTGATAACGCATCCGGCCCCCCTTCTCCCGAAGTTACGGGGGCATTTTGCCGAGTTCCTTAACCATGATTCTCTCGATCACCTTAGTATTCTCTACTTGACCACCTGAGTCGGTTTGGGGTACGGGCGGCTCTGAATCTCGCTAGATGCTTTTCTCGGCAGCATAGGATCACTCACACTCCGCTAAGCGGGTGGCATCGGCTCTCAGACATATGAGTGACGGATTTGCCTATCACTCGTCCTACGACCTTACCCGTGGACTACCATCGCCACGGATGAGCTACCTTCCTGCGTCACACCATTGCTTGCCTACTACCAGATCGGGTCATGCGCTCTGCCGCACCATTGTCTCCGAAGAGACGGTAGGTGCGGTTTCGGGCACTTAGCATCACTGGATTCAGCATGGGCGATTCAATGCCGGTACGGGAATATCAACCCGTTGTCCATCGACTACGCCTGTCGGCCTCGCCTTAGGTCCCGACTTACCCAGGGAAGATTAGCTTGACCCTGGAACCCTTGGTCATTCGGTGGAAGAGTTTCTCACTCTTCATTCGCTACTCATGCCTGCATTCTCACTCGTGTCGCATCCACGGCTGGGTTACCCCGCCGCTTCGCTCGCGACACGACGCTCCCCTACCGATCCACACGGCTGGACCACGAAGGCCTACCTCATGTGTGAATCCCATAGCTTCGGTGGATTGCTTGAGCCCCGCTAAATTGTCGGCGCGGAATTACTTGACCAGTGAGCTATTACGCACTCTTTCAAGGATGGCTGCTTCTAAGCCAACCTCCTGGTTGTCTCTGCGACTCCACATCCTTTTCCACTTAGCAATCGCTTTGGGACCTTAGCTGATGGTCTGGGCTGTTTCCCTCTCGACAATGGAGCTTATCCCCCACTGTCTCACTGCCACGCTCTCACTTACCGGCATTCGGAGTTTGGTTGAGTTCAGTAAGCTTGTAGGCCCCCTAGCCCATCCAGTGCTCTACCTCCGGTAAGAAACGCGTGACGCTGCACCTAAATGCATTTCGGGGAGAACCAGCTATCACGGAGTTTGATTGGCCTTTCACCCCTATCCACAGCTCATCCCCCCAGTTTTTAACCTAGGTGGGTTCGGTCCTCCACGCGGTCTTACCCGCGCTTCAACCTGGCCATGGATAGATCACTCCGCTTCGGGTCTAGATCGTGCAACTCAAGCGCCCTATTCGGACTCGCTTTCGCTACGGCTACGGCACTCGCCTTAACCTTGCTACACAACGCTAACTCGCAGGCTCATTCTTCAAAAGGCACGCTGTCACAATTCCCTAAGGAACAGCTCCAACGGATTGTATGCACACGGTTTCAGGTACTATTTCACTCCCCTCCCGGGGTACTTTTCACCTTTCCCTCACGGTACTAGTCCGCTATCGGTCATCGAGGAGTATTTAGGCTTAGCGGGTGGTCCCGCCAGATTCACACCGAATTTCAGGGGTTCGGTGTTACTCGGGATGACGCACAAGAGCCATGAGCTTACGGTTACGGGGATCTCACCCTCTATGTCACGACTTTCCAGTCGGTTTCACCTTCACTCATGGTTTATGACTCTTTGACTGCTCGGCAGAACAATCTGTGCGGTCCCACAACCCCCTGGATGCAACGCCTGCCGGCTATCACACACCCAAGGTTTAGCCTAGGTCCGGTTTCGCTCGCCACTACTACCGGAATCACTATTGTTTTCTCTTCCTGTGGGTACTGAGATGTTTCACTTCCCCACGTTCCCTCCAAACGCCCTATGTGTTCAGGCGCAGGTACTCAGACTTTCCTCTGAGTGGGTTTCCCCATTCGGACACCCCCGGATCACAGCTCGGTTGTCAACTCCCCGGGGCTTTTCGCAGACTCCAACGTCCTTCATCGGCTCTCGATGCCAAGGCATCCACCATGTGCACTTAGTAGCTTGTTATTACTACAAAGATGCTCGCGTCCACTGTGAAGTTCTCAAAATACGATCGGTCCCGTACAAATTTCCACGCCTACATCATTCCGAAGAATCATGCGGTTCGCGGGGGTGTACGGTCCGAGGAATCCAGCATTAGATGCTGATCCCTCAGGACCCAACAGTGTGCCTGAGTTGTCGCTGCGTCCCACCGAATTTCCACGCCCCAGAAGGGCAGTACTGACGATGTTCCGCCGGCGACAAGCCAAATAGTCGACGTCCACTAGTGAGCTGGACCGCGTCAGACATTCGCTGACGAACGAGTCCGCCTGGACTCTACAAAGAGAGCCAGATGCTCCTTAGAAAGGAGGTGATCCAGCCGCACCTTCCGGTACGGCTACCTTGTTACGACTTCGTCCCAATCGCCAGCCCCACCTTCGACAGCTCCCTCCGTAAACGGTTGGGCCACTGGCTTCGGGTGTTGCCGACTTTCATGACGTGACGGGCGGTGTGTACAAGGCCCGGGAACGTATTCACCGCAGCGTTGCTGATCTGCGATTACTAGCGACTCCGACTTCATGGGGTCGAGTTGCAGACCCCAATCCGAACTGAGACCGGCTTTTTGGGATTCGCTCCACCTCGCGGTTTCGCAGCCCATTGTACCGGCCATTGTAGCATGCTTGAAGCCCTGGACATAAGGGGCATGAAGACTTGACGTCATCCCCACCTTCCTCCGAGTTGACCCCGGCAGTCTCCTATGAGTCCCCACCATTACGTGCTGGCAACATAGGACGAGGGTTGCGCTCGTTGCGGGACTTAACCCAACATCTCACGACACGAGCTGACGACAGCCATGCACCACCTGTATACCGACCACAAGGGGGGCCGTATCTCTACGGCTTTCCGGCATATGTCAAACCCAGGTAAGGTTCTTCGCGTTGCATCGAATTAATCAGCATGCTCCGCCGCTTGTGCGGGCCCCCGTCAATTCCTTTGAGTTTTAGCCTTGCGGCCGTACTCCCCAGGCGGGGCGCTTAATGCGTTAGCTGCGGCACGGAGACCGTGGAAGGTCCCCACACCTAGCGCCCAACGTTTACGGCATGGACTACCAGGGTATCTAATCCTGTTCGCTCCCCATGCTTTCGCTCCTCAGCGTCAGGTAATGCCCAGAGAACCGCCTTCGCCACCGGTGTTCCTCCTGATATCTGCGCATTCCACCGCTACACCAGGAATTCCGTTCTCCCCTGCATACCTCTAGTTTGCCCGTATCGTAAGCACGCTCAGGGTTGAGCCCTGAGTTTTCACTTCCGACGTGACAAACCGCCTACGAGCCCTTTACGCCCAATAATTCCGGACAACGCTCGGACCCTACGTATTACCGCGGCTGCTGGCACGTAGTTGGCCGGTCCTTCTTCTGCAGGTACCGTCACTTTCGCTTCGTCCCTGCTGAAAGAGGTTTACAACCCGAAGGCCGTCATCCCTCACGCGGCGTTGCTGGATCAGGCTTTCGCCCATTGTCCAATATTCCCCACTGCTGCCTCCCGTAGGAGTCTGGGCCGTGTCTCAGTCCCAGTGTGGCCGGTCACCCTCTCAGGCCGGCTACCCGTCGTCGCCTTGGTGAGCCATTACCTCACCAACAAGCTGATAGGCCGCGAGTCCATCCCATTCCGCCGGAGCTTTCCACCACCAGAAGATGCCTTCGGTGGTCGTATTCGGCATTAGCCAGCGTTTCCACTGGTTATTCCGATGAATGGGGCAGGTTACTCACGTGTTACTCACCCGTTCGCCGCTCGTGTACTCCCGAAGGAGCCTTACCGCTCGACTTGCATGTGTTAAGCACGCCGCCAGCGTTCGTCCTGAGCCAGGATCAAACTCTCCGTTGAAAATCTCCCACACCCGAAGGCATGGTCAACATCTAGAAAATTTGATTCCTGACAAGTTATGACTGCTGACAGTCATTAGTTGTCGGAATTGTCCCTGCGGCTCCGCGCGACAACCAGATCACTTAAGACCAGATCATCCTTCGCAGCCGCCGGGGTACTGATAATAATTCGTCGACTTTTGGCACACTGTTGAGTTCTCAAGGATCAGACGCACACCACCAGCTCAACCGTCTCCGGCAAGCCCGCAGGGCAACTCGTCTAATTTACATCGCCGTTGTCACCAGGTCAAACCCGGGTCGGTCACGATGTGCGCTACGTTTTCCGCGGCCAGTCTCCGGCCCTCTCACGAGTGCCTGGCGTTAACCGCTTCGGTCTGCGCTTCGCTGCGCCGTTCGGTGCAACAAGAAGAACATTACACAGACGTTTCCAGCCATGGCAAATCGGGTCCCCGGTGTCCTGCGTCACACCTGAAATACCAGCCCATTTCGGCCCCACTGAGACCCCTGAGACGCCTGTGACAACCGCAGGGACGACAAACGGCGGCCGGCCCCCGGTCTGAAAAAAGACCGACTGCCGACCGCCGTTGACGGGTGGTGGGATCAGGTGAGCGCGCGGGTGATCGGTTCGATCGCGAAGTAGGCCACGAAGAGCGCCGCGATCAGCCACAGCAGCAGGTGCACCTGACGCGCCTTGCCCATCGCGAGCTTGAGGACGACGTACGACAGGAAGCCGGCGCCGATGCCTGCGGTGATCGAGTACGTGAACGGCATGACGGCGATCGTCAGGAACGCGGGGATCGCGATCTCGACATCGGTCCAATCGATCCCCGTCACCTGGGTCATCATCAGGAAGCCCACCAGGACGAGAGCCGCCACAGCCGCCTCGTTCGGGATGATCTGCACGATCGGCGTGAAGATGGTCGCCAGCAGGAAGCACAGGCCGGTGACGACGCTCGCCAGGCCCGTCCGGGCACCGTCGGCCACACCAGCGGTCGACTCGACGTACGACGTGTTGCTCGAGATCCCCGCAGCGCCGCCCACGGCGGCAGCGACGGAGTCGACGATCAGGATCTTCTGCGTTCCCTCGGGAGCGCCGTCCTTGTCGTTCAGACCGGCCTCGGCGCCGACGGCGGTCATCGTGCCCATCGTGTCGAAGAAGTCCGCCAGCATCAGGGTGAAGACCAGGAGGATCGCGGCGATGGCGCCCACCCGCTCGAACGAGCCGAACAGGTTGAAGTCACCCAGCAGGGACAGGTCCGGCTTCGAGACCAGCTTGTCGGGCCACGCCGGGACGTTGAGGTTCCAGCCCTTGGAGGTCGGGTCGCCGTTGGCGCCGGGGATGTCGGTGATCATCTGGACGATGATCGCGACGACGGTCGTGACGGCGATGCCGATCAGGATGGCTCCGGGCACGCGCCGGGCGTGCAGGCTGATCATCAGCAGCAGGCCGAAGCAGAACACCAGGACCGGCCAGCCGGTCAGCTCGCCGCCGATGCCCATGCCGACCGGCGGGGACGCGTTGCCCGTGGTGCGCACGAAGCCGGCGTCGATCAGAGCGATCAGCGTCAGGAACAGACCGATGCCGACGGCGATGGCCGTCTTCAGCTGCGCAGGCACCGCGTCGAACACGGCCTTGCGGAAGCCGGTCAGCACCAGTACGAGGATCACGACGCCCTCGAGGATGACCAGACCCATCGCGTCGGCCCACGTCATCTGCGTGGCGACCGAGTAGGCGACGAAGGCGTTGAGGCCCAGGCCGGTGGCCAGAGCGAGGGGGAAGTTCGCGACGACTCCCATCAGGATCGTCAACAGTCCGGCGACGAGCGCCGTACACGCTGCGATCGTGGCGAATCCCGAGCCTGGCTCGGTGCCTCCTCCGAGGAATTTGCCGTCCGCGTCCGCGACACCGCTGAGGATGATCGGGTTGAGGACGATGATGTAGGCCATCGTGAGGAAGGTCACGACTCCGCCGCGAACCTCCTGGCCGAACGATGAACCGCGCTGGGAGATCTTGAAGTAGCGATCGAGAGTAGTCAACACGTCTCAGTATTGTGCCAACCCTTGGAATTCCGCGGCACATCGGGGTTCTCAGGGATTTCTACGGCGGCCTTCGGCGAACGGACAGGTACGCTCGCCAGACTGTTCGGCATACGCCATCTAGAGGAAACGAGAACCCCACCCATGCGGAACCTGAAGGCACTCCCCGTCGTCCTGTTGCTCGCCGCGGCCCCACTGGCCGCCTGCGGCTCGAACGACGACGACAAGGACGACGCGAAGAAGGCGGACTGCGCCGACTACCAGTCCGGATCGTCCAGTGACGCGGTGAAGGTCAGCGGCGAGTTCGGCCAGCGTGGCCCGAAGGCGACCTTCAAGGCTCCGCTCACGGTCAAGGCGGACGATCTGCAGCGCACCGTCGTCGACGAGGGCAAGGGCGACGACACCGCCAAGGGCGAGCAGGTCGAGGCCGTCATCACCGTCTTCAACGGCCGCACGGGCAAGCAGGCCCTGAGCGAGCCGGCCACGCTGACCGTCGGCGACGACAAGACGTTCGAGGCGTTCCGGGCCAGCATCGAGTGCGTGCCCACGGGCTCGCGGGTCGTGACCACGGTCGTGGCCTCCGATGTCTATGGCGACCAGGGCTATCCCGAGCTCGACATCAAGGCCGATGACGCCCTTGTCGTCGTGACCGACGTCGTCGACGTGCGCGAGGAGATCAAGGCCAAGGAGTGGAAGAAGGACGTCCCGAAGGTCTCGCTGACGGGCGAGGAGCCGAAGGTCACCCTGCCCAAGACCGATCCCCCGAAGGATGTCCTGGTCAAGGTGCTGAAGGAGGGTGACGGCAAGACGGTGAAGGCCGGCGACTCCCTGACCGTCAACTACCAGGGGCGCACCTGGGAGGACGGCGGCAAGATCTTCCAGCAGACCTTCGGCAAGGACGGCCAGCCGGCGCAGATGAGCACCACCGAGGTCGTGCAGGGCTTCGCGGCCGGCGTGATCGGGCAGAAGGTCGGCTCGACGGTGATCGTCACGATGCCGCCCGAGTACGGCTTCGGCACCGAGCCCTCCGAGCAGAACCCGCTCGCCGGCAAGTCGGTGCTGTTCGTCGTCGAGATCGTCTCGATCAACTCCTGACCCGGGCGCGGCGTCAGAAGGTCCCTTCTGGCGCCGCGACCCGCGAGTCGGACCCGCGGAACGGCTCCGCCGCCGCAGCGATCCGGCTCAACAGCGCCGACCACCAGGCGTCGTCGCGATAGGTGCGGGTCTCGTCCCACGTGTCGCCCTGGCCGTCGATCCCCTCGCGCAGGATGTCGAGGTGGCCGGCGTGCTGCGCGGTCTCGGAGACCAGGTGCACCAGCAGCCGGTCGAAGGTGGTGTCGCCCTTCGACCACCACGGCACGGTGGCCGGCGAGTCGATCGGCAGCGTCGCGGCGGCACGCTCGGTGTGCTCCCCCGCGGCGACGTAGAGGGCGATCACCGACTCCGCGCTCTCGTCGGCGGTCAGCCACAGGTCGCCGTTGATCGCCTCGTCCGCCTCCTTCCAGGGCGACCCCAGGTCGCACGGGAACCCGGCGCAGTCCGAGACGTACTCGAGCTCGACGAGCGCCAGGTGCTTGACCACCCCCAACAGGTTCGTCCCCGACCGGGTCAACGGCCGGCGGGCGTCGTACTCGGGCACGCCGTGCACGGCCCGCAGGACGGCGCGGCGGTTCCGGCGCAGGTACTCCAGACAGGTCTGGCGATCGATCATCTGCTCTGCCTCCACTCGGGGTCGCGGCCGATGAAGCCCATGAGCCGCACCACCGCATCTCGTTCGGGGGACACCGGGACAGCCGGGCCGTACTGGCCGGAGTCCCGCAGCATCTGGTCGTGCGAGCGCATGCCCTCGAGGAGCTGCTCGCACTCGACCGGGTCCAGGCCGGAGGGGACAGCGGCCGCCTCGGCGAGGTCCCAGGTGTGCATCAGCACGTCCGTCGAGTAGAACCGGTCGATCACCGCGCCGAGCCGGTCGGTGCCCAGCTGCGGATGCGTGAAGTCGTCGGTCGCGGCGGACGAGTCGAGCAGGCCCTGGATCTCGGCGGCGTGGGTGCGCCACGTGCCGAGTGGGTCGTCGGCGTCGACAGGACGAGCGAGATCGATCCCGCCGGACGCGAGGAAGCCCTGCGACCAGGTCACCAGGTGCAGGACGACGTCGCGTGCCTGCCACGAGGAGACGGGCGTGGGAGCGTCCCAGTCGGCGACCTGCCCGACCACGGTCCCGAAGCCCTCGGCGACCCGGCGATGGCGACCGGCCGCTGCGTGACCGGGTGAGGCGTCCTGCGGTGCGGGCATCTCGTCCTCCTCCGACGACTGGGACCAGTCGACCGCCCGGAAGGCCGCGCGTCAAGGCGAGCGCAGGCGACACGGCCGCGCCGCTTGATCCTCACCGCCGCCGCACGAGACGGTGGCGACGTGACCGAACTGCACGAACTGGACGCGCACGACCTGGCCGCCACGATCGCGCGGGGCGACGTCTCCTGCGTCGAGGTGACCCGACACTTCCTCGAGCGGGTCGAGGCCGACGAGCTGGGCGCATTCGTCACCGTCACGTCCGACCGTGCCCTCACTCGTGCCGCCGAGCTCGATGCGATGACCGACCGGCCGGCCTTCGCCGGTGTCCCGACCGCGTTCAAGGACCTGACGATGACGGCCGGCGTGCCGACCTCGATGGGGTCGCGGCTGATGGCCGGACGGGTACCCGACCACAACGCGCACGTCGTGGATCTCGTCGAGGCGGCCGGCTTCGTCAGCCTCGGCAAGTCGAACACCCCCGAGTTCGGCCTCAGCTCGTACACCGACAACGACGTCGTCGGGCCGGCATGCTGCCCGGCCGATCCCCGGCTGAACGCCGGCGGCTCGAGCGGTGGTGCGGCCGCGGCCGTCGGATCGCACCTGCTGCCGTGGGCCCCGGGCAGCGACGGGGGTGGCTCCATCCGCATCCCCGCGTCGTGCTGCGGGGTCATCGGGTTCAAGCCGTCGCGCGGACGGATCGGCGCCGGTCCGGACTCGCCGACGTGGAGCGGACTCGCGACCGACGGCGTCCTGGCGCGCTCGGTGCGCGACGTGGCCGCGGTGCTCGACCTCCTCGCGCGGCCGGTGCCGGGGTCGTCCCGGGTCTGGCCGGCGCCGGCGACCCCGTTCGCCGAGGCGGCGACCCGCGACCCCGGACGCCTGCGGATCGCGACGTGGACCGACCCCTACCTCGACTTCGCCACGGCCTCCCCCGGCTCCGTCGCCGCCGTCGAGGCGGCGCGCGACTCTCTCGCCGCGCTGGGCCACGAGATCGTCGAGGTCGCGAATCCCTGGCCCGCGGAGCTGGAGCAGCAGTTCAACGTGGTCTGGTCCGCCGGCATGGCCTCGGTCCCCCTGCCGGACGAGGCGATCGCGCAACTGCGGCCCACGACCCGCTACTGGCACGAGCGCGGCGGCCGGGCGTCGGCTCCCCAGCTGGCGGCAGCGATGACGTACCTCGAGCTCACCACGGCGGCCGTCAACGCCTCACTGGCGGACGTGGACCTGTTCCTGACGCCGACGCTCGCGCTTCCGCCACAGCCGCACGCCTGGTTCACCGAGTCGGGCGATCCGGCCGAGGACCACCGGCGCGAGCTGCTGTTCACCCCGTACACCGCGCTGATGAACATGAGCGGCCAGCCCGCGGTCAGCGTGCCGGGCCACGTGCACGAGGGCCTGCCGGTCGGCGTGATGCTCGCCGGCCACGTCGGGGCCGACGCGCTCGTCCTGCAGGTCGCCGACCAGCTGGTCAGCCGCGCGCGGTCATGATGATCGGGTCACCCTCGGTGATCGCGATCGTGTGCTCGCTGTGCGCGCCGCGGGACCCGTCGGCGCTGCGGATCGTCCAGCCGTCGTCGTCCATCCGGATCTCGTCGGTGGACGCGAGGAACCACGGCTCGATCGCGATGACGAGGCCCGGCTTGAGCGGGAAGCCCCGGCCGGCCTTGCCGTCGTTCGAGATGTGCGGGTCGCCGTGCATCGTGCGGCCCACGCCGTGACCGCCGAACTGGGTGTTGACCGGGTAGCCGTACTCGCGGGCCGTCTCGCCGATGACCGCGCTGATGTCGCCGACCTTCTTGCCGGGACGAGCGACCTCGATCGCGCGCGCCAGCGCCACCTCGGTGGCCTCGATCAGGCGCAGGTCCTCGTCGCGGGGCGTGCCGACGACCTTGCTGACCGCGGAATCGCAGACCCAGCCGTCGACACTGACCGCGAAGTCGAAGCTGACCAGGTCGCCGTCGCGCAGCTTGTAGCGGTGCGGCAGCCCGTGCAGCACGGCGTCGTTCACGCTGGTGCACAGCACGTAGCCGAACGGCCCGCGGCCGAACGACGGCGCGTAGTCGATGTAGCAGGACTCGGCGCCGCGTTCCCGGATCATCCGGTGGGCCAGGGCGTCGAGCTCGATCAGGTCCGTCCCCACGTCCGCGGTCTCGACCAAGGTGGTCAGGACATCGGCGACGAAGCGGCCGGCGGGCCGCATCTCGTCGATCTGGGCAGGGGTCAGCAGCTCGATCGCCATGACACCAGCCTACGGACCGAGGTCAGCGGCGGACCCGGAAGGTCGCGGCGTAGGAGCCGCTGATCCTGCCCGGAGCGACCACACCGGCCCGTCGCTGCGAGACGCCCTTGGACTTGCGCAGCTTCCACTTCCACTGCGCCGCCACATCGGCGCGATCGGCGCGGACGAGACCATCGAGACCGGCCACCAGGTCCTCGAACGTGCGCGCTCCGCCGCCCTCGCTGTCGAAGTCGGGGCAGATGACCTGTCCGTCGTCGAGCTTGATGCACTCGTCCTCACCCTCGTCCCCGCCGGCGCCCGCGCGGGCGCTGAAGGTGACCGAGGCCCGGCCCTTCGCGTTCTTGCCGATCTTGAACGCCTTGGCCGGACCGGCCGAGGTGCCCTTCGGACGGCCGTTGACGTACTGGCGGTACACGGGGCGCACCTTCATCGTCCGGCCGGCCTTGACCGAGGAGCCGCGCAGCGTGACCCACTTCTTGCCGGTCCAGCGCTGGGCGCTCGCGAAGCGGTGATCGATCGCCGCGTTGCTGATCAGGGTCATCGTGGACGACACACCCGTGACGGTCACGTCCGCGAGGTCCGTGGAGGCGATCGCGCTGACGTCGCCGGCGATGTCGCTCGCGACGACGTCGGCGAGCTCACCGCCCGCGTCGGCGTAGATCTGGGAGTTCGACAGGCTGCCGGTGCGCCCGTTGCTCAGGCGGTAGTCGATCCGCCACGAGAGCTTGGCGGTGCCGATGCCGAGGTTGTCCAGGACGTCCTGCACCGCGAAGGCCGGACCGTACCCGGCCCCGAACGCGGCCATCGCCGGGTCGACCACGGTGCCGCGATAGGTCGCGAGCGCCGCGCCCCGGGCGTTGCGGACGTGCGTCACGACGGGGAAGCCGCGGATCAGGCCGACCTGGCCCTTGATGCCGGCGTAGCCGTCCGTCGTGATCGTGCCGATCTGCTGGCCCACCTTCCCGACCTGCTTGTACGAGCCGATCAGGCCCGTCGAGTCCGGCATCACGAGGGCGGCCGAGGCGTTGTGGATCGACAGCGAGGTCGGGCCGGCGAAGTCCAGCGGGTGGCCGAAGGCCCACACCGTGGAGCCGCAGATGGCGGTCACCGTGCCGACACCGCCGGCGAAGAGGTCTCCGGTCGTGTAGCCGACGGCGATGTTGCCGCCGGGGACGAGCGGCTGGTCGAGTCCCGAGGGCGCCGCGACGGCGCCGAACCCGCCCGCCCGGGCGGAGCGCGCCGACGCGGAGACCGCCGGGACGCGCGCCAGCGTGCGGTTGGCCAGGTCGTTGGCGGCGGCTCCGCCGGAGACGACGCGGACGGCCTTGAGCTGGCGGGCCGACTGTCCCGCGAGCGTCGCCGCGGTCCGGGCCGAGGCGCCCTGCAGCGCGCTGCGCTTGATCGTGAGCTTGGCCGGGGCGCGCAGCTTGTCCGCACCCAGGCGCTTCATGGCGTACGCGGGCGTGATGCCCGCGATCGGGACGTTGTCGGGGCTGAGGCCGTACGCCACGGCGCCGATCAGCCGGCCGTCCGGCAGGTACACGGGCGAGCCGGACATGCCGGCCCAGATCCCGGCGGGGGTGCCGTCCGTTGCCGTCGAGGCCCGGTCGATGCCCGCGCCACGCAGGGAGAACAGCAGCATGTCGGTGCCGCCCTCGGACGTTCCGAGCGCGTTGTCGATCGCGCCGACGAACGTGCCGGTGAACTCGACGGGCGTCGTGCCCTTGACCACGGTCAGTCCGCGGACGGTCGTCGAGTCGTCGAACGCCTCCGTCTCGGCCTTGGGGACCATCGGCTGGGTGCCGTCGGAGCAGAACGCCGCGGGCTCCGGGGCCGCCTGCGCTGCCGGTGCGACCAGCGTGGTCGCGGCCACGCCCGCGAGGACGGCGCCGGCAAGCAAGCGCAGGGACGTGCGGTTCATCGGGGACCCCCGTAGTCAGAACAGATCGGCTGATCGTATCGAGGGAGGAGCGGCCCGTGGGGCTGATACGCCAATCAGTCGCCGAGGGACGATCTGAACCGCTGCATCCCGGTCACCCAGTGGTCGGTGTCCTGCGCCTTGCGGGCGTACATCGTCCCCACGGACTCGTGCGGCAGAGCCAGCAGCCGGCCCTCGTCGATCGCCTCGAGCAGCACCCGGGCGGCCTCCTGCGGCGTGAGCGTCTCACCGGCCGCCGTGACGGAGGCGTGCGCCAGCCGGCCCTGCGGATCGGTGACGGTCTCGCCGGCCTCGGCCATCGGGGTGGCGACGCCCATCGGGCACAGCGCGGCGACCTGGACGCCCCGGTCGCCGTACGTCGCGGCGAGCCACTCCGCGAAGCCGACGGCGGCGCGCTTGGTCACGGCGTAGGTGGGCGATCCGAGCTGCGTCAGCAGGCCGGCCGCCGAGGCGGTGACGGCGAAGACGCCCGGGTTCTCGACGCTCCACCGCGGGACCAGCGCTCGCGCGGCACGGACGTGAGCCATGACGTTCACGTCCCACGACAGCGACCAGTCGAACTCGTCGGCCGCGAGCCCGAAGCCGCGGAAGACCCCGGCGTTCGCGACGTAGAGGTCGATCCCACCGAACTCGGCGTCGGCCGTCTCGATGAGTGCCGCGATGCCGGGCTCGGCGGCGACGTCACCGGCGATCCAGGGCTGGCCGAGCCGCTCCCCCGCCTCTGCCAGGCGCTGCTCGTCGAGGTCCGCGAGCAGCACCCGGTCGCCGCGCTCGACGAGCGCCTCCGCGATGGCCAGGCCGATGCCGCCCGCGGCTCCTGTGACGACGCAGCGCCGGCTCATCGCAGGCCCTGCCGCTTCAGCTCCGCCTTGGCCAACGAGTTCTTGTGCACCTCGTCGGGGCCGTCGGCGAACCGCAGCGTGCGGATGCCGGCGTACATCTCGGCCAACGGGAAGTCCTGGCTCAGGCCGCCGCCGCCGTGGGTCTGGATCGCCTTGTCGAGGATCCACTCCACGGTCCGCGGCGTGGCGATCTTGATCGCCTGGATCTCGGTGTGGGCGCCGCGGTTGCCGACGGTGTCCATCAGCCACGCGGTCTTGAGGACGAGCAGACGCAGCTGCTCGATCCGCACGCGCGACTCGGCGATCCAGTCCCGGATGACGCCCTGGTCGGCGAGCGGCTTGCCGAACGCGGTGCGACTCTGCGCCCGCTGGCACATGAGCTCGATCGCGCGCTCGGCGATGCCGATCGACCGCATGCAGTGGTGGATGCGGCCCGGCCCGAGGCGAGCCTGGGCGATCGCGAAGCCGTCGCCCTCGCCGGCGATGAGGTTCGTGACGGGCACGCGCACGTCGGTGAACCGCAGCTCGGCGTGGCCGCCGTGATCGCGATCGTGGTAGCCGAACACGTGCATGCCGCGGACGATCTCCAGGCCGGGGGTGTCCCGCGGGACCAGGATCTGCGACTGCTGGCGGTGCCGCGCGGCCGTCGGATCGGTCTTGCCCATGACGATGAAGACCTCGGCCTTCGGGTTCATCGCGCCGGTGATCCACCACTTGCGGCCGTTGATGACGTACTCGTCACCGTCGCGCACGATCGAGGTCTCGATGTTGGTGGCGTCGCTGGACGCGACGTCGGGCTCGGTCATGGCGAAGGCCGACCGGATCTCGCCGGCCAGCAGCGGCTCGAGCCAGCGCTTCTTCTGCTCCTCGGTGCCGAACTGGTTGAGCACCTCCATGTTGCCGGTGTCCGGGGCGGCGCAGTTCGTCGCCGGCGGCGCCAGCTGGATGCTGCGGCCCTGGATCTCGGCCAGCGGCGCGTACTGCAGGTTCGTCAGACCGGCGCCGCCCTCGCCGGGCAGGAACAGGTTCCACAGACCTCGCTGCTTCGCCTCGACCTTCAGGTCCTCGATCACCGCCGGGATGTCCCACACGTCGTTCGCGTAGTTGGCCTGGATCTGCTCGTGCGCGAGCGGCTCGGCCGGGTGAACGACCTCGTCCATGAAGGACTGCATGCGCGCGATGAGGTCCTGGGTCAACTCGTCGAAGGCAAAGTCCATGGATCAGCCCTCCGCGATGACGTAGACGACGTCGGCGATGCAGGCCGGCTTCTCGACGCCGTCGATCTCGACGACGACCGTGAGCACGACCTGCGTGCCGATCGCGATGTCCTGCGTCTCCTTGAGGGTGGCCGTGCCGCGCACCCGCGAGTCGACCGGCACCGGGTGTGGGAAGCGCACCTTGTTGGCCCCGTAGTTGACGCCCATCACGGCGCTCTTGACGGAGTAGATCTGCTGGGTGAAGACCGGCAGCAGGCTCAGCGTGAGGTACCCGTGGGCGATCGTCTTGCCGAACGGGCCCTGGGCGGCGGCCTCGGGATCGACGTGGATCCACTGGTGGTCGCCGGTGGCGTCCGCGAAGAGGTTGATCCTGTCCTGGGTGACGGTCACCCAGTCGCTGGTGCCGAGCTCTTGGCCGACGGCGGCCTTGAGGTCGGCGATGGTGTCGAATTCACGGGTCATGTCGCGGGTCTCCTGACTAAGCGCTTGCTTAGCGCTCACCGTACCGCGTGATGGTCGTCACGAGCAACGACCTGCGCGTCGCACTCCCCCGGGACGATTGTCCCGGCGCCACGCAGGTGTGACACTCGTTACCGTGACCCCCGACGTCGGCCCACCGCGCCGCGAGCGCCCCGAACTGAAGCCGACCCCGCAACTGCGGCCGATGCGGCTGCTGGCCTCCGCGCTGACGGTGGCCCTGCTGATCGGCGCAGGCTGGGCCGGCTGGAAGTACGTGGGCACGAACATCGTGGCCAAGCAGCGCCAGGGCGAGATGGCCGTCGCGCTCGCCGACGACTGGAAGGGCAATCGCCAGGGCGACGCCGCGACCGACAAGCTGCGGATCGGGCAGGTCTTCGCCGTGCTGCGGGTGCCCCGCTTCGGCGATGACTTCGAGGTGCCCGTCGTGGCCGGGGTCGACGACACGGCGCTGACCTCGGGCGTCGGCTGGTTCCCCGACACCCAGCGCCCCGGCCAGATCGGCAACTTCGCGGTCGCGGGTCACCGCGTCACCAACGGTCAGCCGTTCAAGGACTTCCCCGACCTGCGCGCCGGCGACCTGGTCGAGGTCGAGACCCGCACCCACGTCTACACGTACGAGCTGCAGAACTCCGGCACGGACACCATCGTCGACTTCACCGACATCTGGGTCGTCCAGCCCGTGCCCGAGAAGGCGCGGAAGGCGAAGGACCAGCGCTCGGGCGCCAAGCCCAGCGAGGCCCTGCTGACGCTGACGACCTGCTCGGAGATCTTTCACACCGACAACCGCTCGGCCGTGTTCGGCACCCTGGTCGACGCCAAGCACGTCTGAGCAGCCGGCCTCAGCTGGTGGTGAGGTCGTTCACCAGCCAGTCGCCGTCGACCCGGTTCATCTCGACCACGACCGAGAGCGGCGCGGGCGACCCCGGCTTGCCGGCGATGGTGCGGTTCTGGTCGACGAACGCCAGCACTCGGACCTTCGAGGTGGAGCACTCCTGGCCGCACTCCAGCGGCGCGATGGTGCGCACCGTGGCGACGACGTCGATCTTGCGCTGGCCGGCGGTGGCGACCAGCTGCGGAGCGAGCTCGGAGTACTTCTTCGCGAACTTCTCGGTCATGACCTTCGTCGCGTCGTCGAGATCCTGCGCCACGGTGGCGTGCTTGTAGCCGAGCATCTCGGGCAGCGCCTTCGAGGCGGCGGCCACGGCGTCGTCCTGGGCATCGACCTGGTCCTGCGCCGACGCCTCGGCGCGTTGCACGACCAGGAGCGACACGAGGGCGAACACGACGGCGCACAGGGCCAGCGCCAGCAGCACCAGGTCGCGGCGGGAACGAACGAGCCTCACGGGGCGTCACCCTCTTCCGGAGCAGTGGTGGCGACGGTGACGTTGGAGAAGTTCTCGACGAGCCAGTCGCCGTCCTTCTTGACCAGCGAGACACGCCACCGCAGTCGGGGCTGGCCGTACTGGACGTCTTCGGGCTCGGTGCTGATCGTGATCGCGGCGATCGCCTCGGCGCTGTCGCGATCGATGCTGTCGACGGCGACCTGGCCGACCTTGCCCTTCGAGACGATCTTCGCCGCCTCGAACTTCGCCAGCAGATCGCGCGTGGACGCCTTGAACTGCTCGGCCAGCTCGTCGGTGAGCAACGGCTCGACCCGCTCGACGTACTCGTCGAGGTCGGTGACGTCGTAGGAGTTGATCGCCGTCGCGAACCGCTCGGTCGCCGCGCGCACGTCCTGGCGGCTCGCGGAGTCCGCGGAGGCCGGGATCTGCGGACCGCGGACCAGCAGCGCCACACCGGCCGCCAGGGCGACCAGCGTGACCACCACGAGTCCGACGACGATCGACCGACCGCGAATCACCGCGCCACCGCGGGACCGAGCATCATCCACTTCCACGACTCCTCGCCGAGATCGAGCGCCGGGGGGATCGTCGAGGTCTCGTCGCCCTGCACCAGCTGCTTCGTCGCCACATCGTACGTGCCCAGGACCACACCGCCACCGGCTTCGCCGGACGCGGACGACGCAGTCGCGCCGGGGGTACGCGCCCCGCGCTCCAACTTCTGCGCACACGTGAACGAGCGATCCCACCGCTCGACCGTGCGGTCGTACGGGGTGCGCTGCTTGGACTCGGGCTGGTAGCCCTTCAGGCACGGCGAGTTCTCGGGCTGCAGGGACAGGCTCATGCGGGCGGCGAACTGCCCGGTACGCGAGTCCTTCGCGATGATCGAGAAGGCGCTCTCGACGCCGTAGGGCGCGATGACCAGCACGCCGCGGACGCCGGGCAGATTGGCACGGACCACCGAGTTCACGGTGATGGCGTCGTCGAGCAGCGCCGCGATGTCCTCGGCGTTCTCGTCGATGACCGCCCGCAGCGTCGTGGCCGTCGGCGCACCGGAGTCGATCACCTTCCGCAGGTCCTGGTCGGAATCGCGCACGGCCTTCGACAGCGATCGCAGGTTCGCGGCGAAGGCGCGGATGTCGTTCTGGGAGTCCACCTGCGTCTGCAGGACGGTCGTCGAGCTCTTGATCAGCGCCGCCGTGACCTCGTACTTCTGGTCGGCCTCGGTGATGAAGGAGTTGGACGAGTCGATGATCGTCTTCAGGTCCTGTGACGATCCCTCGAACGCGGTGCCCAGCTCGGTGATCACGGTGCTGAGGTCCTCGTTGTCCACCGACCCCAGCAGGTCGCTGACGTTCGACAGCAGCGTGCGCGTGTCGACGGGCACCTGCGTGCGCTCGCGGGCGATGACCGAGTCGTCGTCGAGGAACGGTCCCTTGTCGGTGCGCGGCTGGAAGTCCAGGAACTGCTCGCCGACCGCGGACCGGCTCGCGATGACGACGTCGGTGTCGGCGGGGATGTCCGGAGCGCCGGGGTCGACCCGCACCTCGACCTTCACGCCGTCGCCGTCGAGCCACATGTCCGTGACGCGGCCGACGCTGACGCCGCGGTAGGTGACGTCGGCCGTGGTGAAGATGCCGCCGGGCTCGGCCATCTGGACCGTCACGGTGTATCCGCTGCCGAAGAGGCGGTCGACGTGGGCGTAGTTGATGCCGATGTAGGTCATCACGACGAGCGTGCCGACGAGGAAGATCGCCAGCTGGACCTTGACGCGCTGGGTGATCACGGGGCCACCACCGTCCCGGCCATGACGCCCGCCACCGAGTCCTCGCGCAGCGCCTGCTTGAGCGCCGCCCGCTCCGCCTCGGTCATCAGGCCGATCGTCGTGGAGAAGTCGGTCGAGAAGTCCATCGACACGTTCAGGTAGTCGCCCATCTGGTAGGCGTTCGCCTCCTCGGGCGTCCGGCCGACGAGCGCGTCCGGGAACGGGAAGGTGGGCAGCACCTCGAGGGAGCTGACCAACGCGTCGCCCGCCGACCCGAGGGAGTCCAGGATCGGCGCGAGGGCCTTGAGGTCGGCCACGACGGCTTCCTTGCTCTTGACGATGACGTCCGACCCGACGGCGCCTAGCTTGGACAGGGCCTCGAGCATCTTGACCAGATTGGCGCGCTGCTCGTTGACCGTCCGCAGAGCTGCCGGCAGGTCGTCCAGGGCGGCGTCGATGGCCTGCTTCTGGTCGTTGGTGTTCTTGGCCAGGCGGTCGATCTGCTCGATCGCGGTGACGATGTCGCCCTTGGACGCCTCGGCGACGCCGATGAACTCGTCCAGCCGGCGCACGAGCGTGCGCGTGTCGGCCTCACGGCCGGACAGGGCCGTGTTCAGCTCGCGGCTGATGACCTGGGCCTTGCCGAGCGCGCCTCCGTTGAGGACCAGCGACATGGCGGCGAGGACCTGCTCGATCTCGGGTGCGTTGCCCGAGCGAGCCAGCGGGATCACGTCGCCGTCCTCGAGCCGACCCGTGGTGCCGCCACCCTCCTCGGGCGGGGCGAGCGAGACGAACTTCTCGCCCAGGATCGACGTCTGGCGGATCGACGCCACCGACTGGTCGGGCAGGTCGACGTCGCCGTTGACCTTGACGGTGACCTTCGCGCGCCACCCGTCGAGCTCGACCTTGGTGACCCGGCCGACGGAGACGTCGTTGACCTTGACGGCGCTCTGGGGCACGAGGTCGAGGACGTCCTGGAACTCGATCACGACGGTGTACGGGTCGTCGCCGAGGTCGGCGCCACCGGGCAGCGGCAGGTCGCCCACGCTCGAGACGCAGCCCGAGACCAGGGCGATGGGCGCCACGACGGCCACCAGAGCGTGCCTGGCTCGCAGTGCGGTCATCACGACACCCCCATCACTTCGGCCAGCGGATCGGTCGAGACCGGGTCGGCCTGCTGCGCCGCCGGCTGGCCCGGTGCGGGCTTCGCCCCCGGCGCACTCTCGGCGAGCCAGCGCAGGACGTTCGTCAGCGCGTAGCAGGCGTCCTCGTACTTCTCGTTCTGCCGGCTCGCCAGCCCGCAGTAGCCGCTGATGAACTCGGCCTCGGTCAACACGGAGAACGCGCCGCTCTTGGAGCCCTTGATCGAGGCGCGCGAGTCGAGCGTGCCGGTCGTGGGGTTGTAGGCCAGCGCCAGGTTGGAGAGCGCCTTCGGGCCCTGGTCGAGGATCTTCTGCAGATCCTTGCGCTGCTTGGCCAGCGATCCGGTGACGCGCGACAGGCCCTTGACGTTCTTGCGCAGGGCCGTGCGGTTCTCGGACACGTAGGACTGGACCTGCTGCAGCGCGGTCGCCAGCTCGGCGACGGCCAGCTGCAGGTCGTCGCCCTCGTCGGCCAGGACACCCGAGACCCCGGCGAGGCTGCTGTTGAAGTCGCGGACACTCTGGTCGTTGGCCTCCAGCGCCGAGACGAAGCGCTCGATCTTCTCGACGGAGGTGAAGAGCTCGGTCTTGTTGCCGTCGACCGTCTTGGTCAGCTTCGCCAGCGCCGCGATGCTCTCGCGGATCTCGGCGCCCTTGCCGTCGAGGTTGTCGGCCGAGTTGGCCACGAGGTCGCTGAGCGTGCCGTCCTTGTTGATCCCCTTCGGACCCAGCGTCGTGGCGACGCGGTCGAGGGCGGCGTAGGTGTCGTCAAGCTCGGTGGGAGTCGCTGTCCGCGACTGGTCGAGGTGCGCGCCGTCCTCGAGCTTGGCGCCACCGGTGTACGCGGGCGTCAGCTGGACGAAGCGGTCACCGACCACCGAGGGCGACACGATGACGGCCTGGACGTCGGCCGGCACCTCGTAGTCCGCGTCCCAGGCGATGCGCGCCCGGACGTTCTGGCCGCGCGGCGTGAGCTTCTCGACCGTGCCGACGGTGACGCCCAGGATGCGGACGCTGGACCCCTCGTACAGCGAGACGGTGCGGTCGAAGTCGACGGTGACGACGTTCTCGTCCGAGCGCGACAGGACCACGAACGCCGCCACGGCGACGAGGGCCAGGCACACGGCCGCCGCCACGATGGCGACGGTCCTGCTGGAGAGCCGACTCAGGACGGTGGCCATCACAGACCTCCCTCGACGCCGAGGATGCTCAGCAGGTTGTAGACGTAGGCGTCCAGCCACGGGCCGTTGGCGCCGTTGTTGGCGACCATCGCGTAGTACGCGGGCAGCTGCTGGATCGCGGCCTCGATGTTGGCCTCGTTCTGGCGCAGCACGCGCACGACGCCGGTCAGGCGGTCCAGCGCGGGCTTGAGGTCGTCGCGGGTGTCGACGACGAGCTTGTCGATCTCGTCCGACATCGCCGTGACGCTGACCAGCACCTGGTGAATCGCGTCGCGGCGCGCCGTCAGCGCGTCGAACAGCACCGACCCGTCCTCGAAGAGCTTGACGAACTCGGCGTTCCGGTCAGCCAGCACACCGGAGATGCCGTCGATGTTCTTGAGCAGCGACGCGATCTCCTCGTCGCGCTTGGCGAGGTTGTTGGACAGGGCCGTCACGTTGGTGACCGCCTCGCGGAACTCCTCGGGCGTCTTGGCGGCCACGTCGCTGACGGTCTTCAACGCCTGGGCGAGCTGGTCCTGGTCGATCTCCTGCGTCGTCTCGGTGAGCCCCGAGAACGCCTGGACGATGTCGTACGGCGCCTTCGTGCGCGAGGCGGGGATGACCGCGCCCTTCTCGAGGGTGCCGGGTCCGTCCGGCTCGAGGCTGACGTACATCGTGCCGAGCAGGGACTTGATCCGGACCGAAGCGCCGGTCTGGCTGCCGAGCCGGTCGCGGTCCTTCTTCATCCGGAAGGTCACGCGCACCTTGTCGCCGTGCAGCTCCAGTCCCGAGACCTCGCCGACGCGGACGCCGGCCAGGCGGACGTCGTCGCCCTTCTTCAGGCCGCCCACCTCGGTGAACTCGGCGGCGTACTTCGCTCCCCCGCCGATGACAGGCAGGCTCGAGGCCTGGCTGGCGAGGGCGAGCACCAGGGCGATCAACAGCAGCGCGACGGCGCCGACGGCGACCGCGTTCCGGTCGCGGAACGGCTTCATGGTCAGCGGCATCGACTCACCCCCGGCCCGGTCACGGTGACGCGCTTCGTCGTCTTGAAGGGACGGTTCTTCTCCCAGCCCGGGACGCCGCTCAGCGACGGCAGCTCGCCGTTCACGCCCACGTCGCACACGAAGAAGCTGAAGAACGATCCGTACTCGCCCGTGCGGCCGATCCGATCGATCTTGATCGGCAGGACGCCCAGCGTGTTGTCGAGGTCGCGCAGCGCCCGCTTCGTCCCGACCTTGTCGGTCACGCGGCGCAGGTTCCTGATGTCGGCCGTCAGGGCCGGGCGCGACTCCTGCAGCAGGCCGGCGGTCTCGCCGGTCAGGGTCGCGATGTCGTCGAGTGATCCTGTGAGCACGCCGCGGTCGTCCTTCAGTCCGGTGATGAGCTGCTGCAAGGTCGAGATCGCCGTCGACAGCTCGTCGTCGCGCTCGTTGAACGAGGTCAGGACGACGGTGAGGTTGTCGATCACCGAGCCGATGAGCTCGTCGCGCTCGGCGAGGGTGCCGGTCAACGACGCGGTGTGCGACAGCAGGCTCTCGACGGTTCCGCTCTCGCCCTGGAAGACCTGGATCAGCTCGTAGGCGAGCTGGTTGGTGTCCTCCGGCGACAGCGCCTCGAACAGCGGCTGGAAGCCGCCGAACAGGTCGGTCAGGTCGAGCGCCGGCGTCGTCCGGTCGAGGTCGACCGTCTCACCGGGCTTCAGCCGACCGGCGGGTCCGTCGGTGCCCTCGGCCAGCGCGAGGTAGCGCTGGCCGATCATGTTGCGGTAGCGCAGCGTCGCCTCGGTGCTCTGGGTCAGCGTGATGTCGGAGTCGACCCGGAACGTCACCTCGGCGGTCGAGCCCGAGCGCACGCGGACGTCGGCGACGTTGCCGACCCGAACGCCGGCGATGCGGACGTCGTCACCCTCGACGAGGCTCGTCACGTCGGTGAAGACGGCCTTGTACTCGTTCGTCCGGTCGAACGAGGCGTTGCCGATGACGGCCGCCAGCAGAGCCGTCATGAGGCCGGTGATCACGAGGAACGCCATCAGCTTCGTGAAGGCGATCGTGGTGCGGCGGTCGAATCCCGTCCTGCTCATCCGAGGCTCACCTCCGCGCCGCGCAGCACCGGACCGAACAGGGGCTGGGCGATGTCGGGCACGTCGCCGGGCTCGACGCCCGTCGCCGAGGCCACGATGGCCTGGATCTGCTGGCGCTCGGTCTCGCTGCCCACGGGGCCGGCGGCAGTGGGGGCGGACAGGGGCGACGTCTTGCCGAGGTCGTCACCGACACCGAGCTGGCCCATCAGCCCGTCGCTCATGCCCGGCGACGGCCGCTTGCCCGAGTACGGGGTCTTGGGCAGCGTGGCGCAGCTGGGCTGGACGGAGCTGGGCCCGCCGGTGGCCGCGGGCACGCGCGGCGAGTCGCCGTCGGCGTACGTCCGCGGGGAGCGGGCCGCGAACTCGATCGAGACGTGCGCGCGCTTGTCGCGGAAGGTGTTGTCGATCGCCGGCTTGAGACGGTCGATGCCCTTGAGAACGCACTCGATCGTCGGCGAGTAACGGGCGAGCAGGTCGAGCGTGGGCAGGGAGTCGCGCGACAGGGTGATGAAGTCCTGGCCCGAGCGGTCGACGAGCTGCTCGGCCGACGTCGCGAAGGCCGCGGTCTGGGTGAACAGCGTCTGCAGCTGGGCGCGGCGCGCGGTCAGGGTGTTGCCGGTGACGACCGCGTTGCGCAGCGTCTCACCGATCTCGGGCATCGCGTCGGCGTAGGTCTCGGCCGTCTCACCGAGCAGGGTGATGTCCTTGACGATGTCGTCGGCCAGCGGGGTCATCTTCTGCATGTACGCCGACAGCGTCTCGAGGGTCCGGCCGACGGACTCGCCCTCACCGGACAGCGCGTCCGAGAGCGCCGTGAGCACGAACGACAGGTCGGTCGGGTTCAGCGCCGTCAGCAGCGGATCGAGGTCGGAGAGCAGCTTCTCGACCTCGGTGGGCAGGGCGGCCTGGACGATCTCGTCGCCGGCGCGGATCGGGGTGCCCGAGGACTGGGCGACGGGCTGCAGATCGATGAACTTCTCGCCGAACAGCGTCTTGGGGGTGACGAACGCCTGGACGTCCGACGGGATCACGCCCTGCTGGTCGGGATCGAGCCTGAGGTGGATCACCGCCTCGCCCTTCTCGGAGGTGATGCGCTCGACGCGGCCGACGATCACGCCGCGCAGCTTGACGTCGGCGTTGCGGTTGAGCTGCAGGCCGACCCCGTTGCTGCGGATCGTGACCGGGACCTCGTCCGCGAACAGCTTGGTGAACATCGCGTACGTCAGGAACAGGCAGGCGACGATCAGGCCGATCATCACGACGCCCAGGCTGCGGACGACGGCCGGCTTCTCGAGGGTGGGGACGCGCGCCATCAGCCGGCCAGCCTCACGGTCGTGGTGGTGCCCCAGATCGCCATCGACATCAGCAGGTCGGCGACGTTGATGACCACGATGGAGGTGCGCACCGCGCGGCCCACGGCCACGCCGACGCCGACCGGGCCGCCGCTGGCGTAGTAGCCGTAGTAGCAGTGGATCAAGATGACCAGCGCCGCGAACACCAGCACCTTGAAGAACGACCAGAGCACGTCCTCCGGTGGCAGGAAGAGGCTGAAGTAGTGGTCGTAGGTGCCAGAGCTCTGCCCGTAGATCGCGGTGATGGTGATCCGGGTGGCGAAGTAGGACGACAGCAGACCGAGCATGTACAGCGGGATGATCGCGATCATGCCGGCCAGCACGCGGGTGGTGACCAGGTACGGCAGCGACGGGATCGCCATCGTCTCGAGCGCGTCGACCTCCTCGGAGATCCGCATCGCGCCGAGCTGTGCGGTGAAGCCACAGCCGACCGTGGCGGCCAGGGCGATGCCCGCCACGAGCGGGGCGATCTCGCGGGTGTTGAAGTACGCCGAGAAGAAGCCCGCGAAGGCGCTGGTGCCCAGTTGCTCGAGGGCGCTGTGGCCCTGCATGCCCACCTCGACGCCGGTGAAGAACGACATCGCGGTGATGACGCCGACCGTGCCGCCGATGACCGCCAGGGAGCCGCGGCCGAACGTGACCTCCGACAGCAGCCGCATGATCTCGCGCGGGTAGCGCGTGATGACGCGCGGCATCCACGCGATCGTGCGCAGGTAGAAGGCCAGCTGGAGGCCCAGGTTGTCGAGGGCGCTCAGCGGTGCGCCGTACACACGTGTCACGTCGACCACGTCACAACGCCTTCGCCGGGATGAGCTGGAAGTACAGGGCGCTCATGACGAAGTTGGCCATGAACAGCAGCAGGAAGGTGATGACGACCGACTCCATGACCGCCTGGCCGACGCCCTGCGGGCCGCCGTCGGCGTGCATGCCCATGTAGGTGGAGACGATCGCGGCGATCAGGCCGAACACGAGCGCCTTGGCCATCCCCTGGTAGAGGTCGGGCGTCTGGGCCAGCGCCGTGAAGGAGGCCAGGTAGGCGCCGGGCGTGCCGCCCTGGAGGACGACGTTGAAGATGTAGCCGCCCAGCACGCCGACGACGCTGACCAGTCCGTTAAGGAAGACCGCCACCAGCATGCAGGCCAGCACCCGCGGCACGACGAGCCGCTGGATGGGGTCGATGCCCAGCACCATCATCGCGTCGAGCTCCTCGCGGATCTTGCGCGCACCGAGGTCGGCCGCGATCGCGGAGCCGCCGGCGCCGGCCACCAGCAGGGCGGTCGCGATGGGCGCCGCCTCGCGCAGGACCGCCAGCACCGCGGCGGAGCCGACGAACGACTGGGCGCCGAACTGCTGGACCAGGCTGCCGGTCTGCAACGCCACGACGGCACCGAAGGGGATCGCGACCAACGCGATCGGGATGATCGTGACCGAGGCGATGAACCACGCCTGCTGGACGAACTCACGGAACTGGAAGGGCCGCTTGAACACGGCGAGCAGCACGTCGGCGCCGAAGGCGAACAGCTTGCCCGCGGTGGCGAGCGGGCCCGTCACGACCCTGATCATGCTCACCGGGCACCGCCGGGCAGCGACGTCTGGGGCGGCACGGTGAAGCTGGAGCCGTCGTCGAGGAACGAGCCTTCCGGCGGCACGACGCCGTTGGCGGCGCACCACGCGCCCGGCTCGGCCTGCGTCGCGCGCGGGCGACCGTCGGACGGGAACAGCTGCAGCGGGATGGGCGGCAGCGGAGGCAGGGTGCTGTGGTCCTCGGCGGCCAGCTCGTCGGCGTCCTTCTCCTCGCTCATGCCGATCGGGCCGACGGTCTGCGCGTTGAGGAACTGGCGCACCGCCGGCTCCTCGCTGGACAGGAGCATCTCGCGCGGGCCGAACATCGACAGGTGCCGGTGGTAGAGCAGGCCGATGTTGTCCGGCACCGTCCGCGCGGTGTTGATGTCGTGCGTGACGATGAGGAACGTCGCCTCGGTCTGGGCGTTGAGGTCGACCATCAGCTGGTTGATGAACGCGGTGCGCACCGGGTCGAGGCCCGAGTCCGGCTCGTCGAACAAGATGATCTCGGGCTCGAGCACCAGGGCGCGCGCCAGACCGGCGCGCTTGCGCATGCCGCCGGAGATCTCACCGGGGAGCTTGTCCTCCGCGCCCACCAGGCCGACCATCGTCATCTTCTCCATGACGATGTCGCTGATCTCGGACTCGGACTTGCGGGTGTGCTCGCGCAGCGGGAACGCGACGTTGTCGAAGAGCGTCATCGAGCCGAACATCGCGCCGTCCTGGAACAGCACGCCGAACAGCTTGCGGATCTCGTAGAGGTCCTTCTCGCTGCAGGTCGCGATGTCGACGCCCTCGATGAAGATGTGCCCCTCGTCGGGCTTGATCAGGCCGATGAGGGTCTTGAGGAACACCGACTTGCCAGTGCCGGAGGGTCCGAGCATGACGCTGATCTGGCCGGCCGGCAGGCTCAACGAGACGTCGCGCCAGATGGTCTGCTTGCCGAAGGCCTTCGTCAATCCTTCAACTCGAACTTCGACACCCATCAGGGCTCCTTACCAAGGGGGGAACTGAACCGCCTGCCGGGCGGCCCACCGAACCGATTCGTCAGACGCGGCGGCGACGCGATCGGATGACGAGCGCGATCCGCGCCAGGGCGAGTGCGCCGAACGCACCGATCAGGACCGGACCGAAGGGCGACCCGGTGGCCGGGAGCTCGGTGGTCCGGTACGAGGCGTTGCCGGCGCGGGCCGCGTCGGCGGGGCTGACGCCGTAGTTGTCGTCGTTGTACCCGTCGATGGCCGTGACGGGCGCCGGAGCACCGGGCTCGATCACGTCGGGGTCGGTGCCACTGCCGTCGCCGGGGGTGCCACCGCCACCACCGCCACGCGGGGGCGCGTCGGCGGCCGGCAGCGGGCACTCGGCCTCGCTGCAGCCGGCGCCGATCTTGATGGTGCCGATCACACGCGAGGCGGCGTCGCTCTTGTCGCGGATGCAGTTGAGGTCGGCCTTGTCGATCGCGTCGATGACCGGCGGGGTCATCTCGGAGTTCAGCACGAACGACGGGGGCATCTGGACGTAGATCAGGCCGTTGCCACCGTCGACCTGGGGCACGGGCACGGCGCTGACGTCGCCCTCGGCGACGATCGCGACCTCCTGGTCGGGCTTGAGGTCCACCCAGTTCTTGACCAGGAGGTTGCGGACCGGCTCGTTGCGCGTCTCGACGAGGCCGACGCCGGGCGCCACGGCCTGCAGGATCGTGTCGGAGACGGAGCCGCCCTTGACCTGGCGGACCTTCATCGGGCCGTACAGCCGGTTGACCAGCTTGGGCGGGAGGAACAGCGTCAGCTTGGCCTTCGTGGCCGCGACGGTCTGACCGGGCTGCACGCTCTCGGGCAGCGTGGTCTCGGCGGTGACGTAGAACTGCTGGGGGCCCTGCAGCGAGGTGTTGATGACGGCGTTCTCGGCCTTGCAGGTGTACCCGACCCGCTCGACCTTGGCGTCGGCCGCGGTGGCTGCGGGTGCCAACTGCACCAGGCCCGCGGCGACCACGCCGGCGGCGATGGTGAACCGAAGTCCGCCACGTACTGCTGAGGCGCTCGTGCGCATCGGGTCTCCTCGCTCCAGAACAAAGTCGCCACCCGGCGATCTCGACTGTGAGCCAGGTAACGTCGACCGACTGTAACCCCAAGTTGCATTGTGACGCAAGCCACTGTGCCGAGGTGTGACCTCAGGTGCCGATGAGGCGAAGTGCCACGGGAAGCGCGCCCAGGGCCACCGCTGCCGCGAGCACCGCGACGTCGAGCCGCGTCCACACCGCGGGTTCGGCCCAGGTCCGTCGACCCGCGGACGCGAAACCTCGGGCGTCCATCGCGATCGACGTGCCGGTCGCCTCGCGCATGGTGTGCACGAGCAGGGTGAACGCCATGGCGCCCGGCCGGCGCGGCAGGCCGCGCGATCGCCGCACCCGCTCGAGCTCGTGCCAGGTCTGCCAGACCCCGGTGACCCGCTGCAGCGCCGCCGAGAGCGCGGCCGCGAACCGGCCCGGCACCCTCAGCGTCTGGGCGAGATAGTCGCCCAGGCGCGCGACATCGACGTAGCCGACCGCCACCGCCCCGGGCCACGTCATCACGAAGGTGCGCAGGCCCGCGACCACCGCGACCTCGAGGTCACGTCCGCCCAGGAGCCAGGTGGACCACATGATGCTGGCGATGGGCAGCGCGACGAGCGCCAGGCACAGCGCCGGGTAGCGCCACGACGGCACGAGCAGCGTCAACGTCACGACATACACCGCGACGCACACCAGGGCGACGGGCATCGTCCGGATCGCCGGGGACCCCAGCGCCGCCGTGAGCGCGATCGCCACCAGCACGACCGGGTTGAAGCGCGTGATCAGCCCGGTCATCCGACGACCGCCCCGCCCTTGAGGACGATGTCGCGATCGCGCGGCAGATCGGCGTCGTGGGTCGACACCGCCACCGTCGCGCCGCACCCGGCGGCGGTGTCCAGCCAGCCGGCGACGACGGCCCAGGTGACTCGGTCCTGCCCGACCGTGGGCTCATCCGCGAGCACCAGGCCGGGCCGGTGTGCCACCGCTGCGGCGAGCGCGAGCCGACGCTGCTCGCCTCCGGAGAGCCGGTACGGATGATCGTCCCCGCGACCGGCCAGGCCGATCACCTCGAGCAGCGCGTCCACGTCGACCGGGCGGTCGAGCGCACGAGGCGTGGCCTCCAGCTCCAGGCGCACCGATCGTGCGACGAAGCCGACCTCGGGGTCCTGCGGGCACCAGCCCATCTCGTCCGGCCCGGTCCACTGCCCCGAGACCGGCTTCAGCAGTCCGCCCAGGCCCAGCAGCGCGCTGGACTTGCCGGCGCCGCTGGGCCCGACGAGGGCCGTGGTCGTGCCCGGCGAGAGGGTCAGCGTCATCGCGTCGACCGCGCGCGTGCGCTCCGTGCCGCGCAGCGTGCGGGTGACCTGATCGATCACGAGGTCACGAATCTCGACCGTCGCCTCCGCGACCGGCCGGACCAGCTCCGCCGGGATCGTCGCCGGCACCGGCGCGGGACGCCCGGGCATCCACAGTGCGTCCGGCACGGCCGCGCCCAGGAACTCCGCCACCGTGCCGTCGAGGATGATCCGGCCGGCCTCGAGCACGACCACCCGATCGACGTGGTCGAGCCAGGGCTCGAAGCGGTGCTCGACGACGACCAGGGTCCGGTCGCCGACGACGCGCAGCACCGAGTCCCTCACCTCCGCCGCGAGGTCCGGGTCGAGCATCGACGTCGGCTCGTCCAGCAACAGCACGTCGGGGCGGGTCGCCAGCGCCCCCGCCAGGGCCAGGCGATGACGCTCACCGCCCGAGAGCGCGTGGGTGAACCGATCCAGCTCGTGGTGCAGGCCCACCGACTCGAGGGCCGACCGGACCCGCCGCCAGATCTCGTCGCGCGGCAGCCCCAGGTTCTCGGGCCCGAAGGCGACGTCCCGCCCGATCCGGTCCGCGACGATCGACGAGGACGGGTTCTGGGTGACCATGCCGATGCGGCCCGAGACCTCGACCGAACCGCTGGACTCGCCGACGAGCGTCGCGCCCAGTGCTCCGGCCGCCGCATGCAGCGCGGTGGACTTGCCCGAGCCGCTCGGCCCCACCAGCAGGACCCGCTCGCCCGGTTCGACAACCAGGTCGAGCCGGTCGATCATCGGCCGAGGCGCGTGCAGCGGCGTCCAGGAGTAGTCGCGGAACGCGATCGTCACGGCCGGCCGGCAGGGAACGAGTCGAGCGCTCCCGCCTGTGCCAGCCGGCGGACCAGCAACCAACCGCCGAGCCCTGCGATCACGATGCCGGAGACGGTGAAAAAGCCGAGGTAGGCCAGCCGCCACTGCAGGTCCCAGTCCGGCCAGTAGTAATACCACTCGTAGAAACAGGCGAAGACGGCCGCGAGAGCACCGGCGAGCATGGCGGCCACCACGTCGAACCGCCGGTAGAGGAACAGCGCGAAGATCAGCTCGGCGCCCAGCCCCTGGACGATGCCAGACAGCAGCACGGTGCCGCCCCAGGCGGTGCCGCCCAGCACGAACATCGAGACCATGGCGGCCACCATCTCGGTGGCGAAGGCCGCGCCGGGCCGGCGGACGACGAGCCCGCCCACCACTCCGGCGATCAGCCACATCCCGGCGAGCAGGCCCGCCGCGGGCTTGAAGCCCACCGCCGCCCCCAGGTCGATCACGTCGTAGAACTTGCCCCATCCCCAGAAGACGACCCCGAACGCGACGCCGAGCATGGCGATCGTGACGAGGTCGAGGGTCCGGTATCGGATGGAGGTGGAACGGATGGCAGATGTCATCGTGACTCCCTTCGCCGGTGCTAACCGGAGCAGGTTCAAGGGTCTGCGGCTGTTCCGCACTCTCAGCGCCCTCTGCATGGCGCTCCCCTGTCGTGTGCGGCCAGCCTAACCGTTCCGGGCGCAGACGTCAGCGGGGGCGGATCCGAAGATCCGCCCCCGCCTCGGTCCTACGGACTCAGTCCCGACGTGCCCTGCGGCGCATCAGCACGACACCCGCGCCGGCGAGGACCAACGCCCCGCCGAGGGCGGCCAGACCGGCACTCGGGCCGCCGGTCGAGGCGAGCCAGCCGGAGTCGTCGTACGCGTCGTCGTTGGACCAGTCGTCCTCGCCGCCCGCATCGGCCGCGACGATCTCGATCGGCACGGAGGCGATGGTGCGGTCGTTGTTCACCAGCTCGACCGTGTGCTGGCCGAGCGGTGCGTTCTCGGGAACGCGCACGGACGCATGGCCCGAGACGTCCACGGTCCGCGTGCCCATGGCGATCGGGTCCGAGTGCAGCTCGAACGCGATCTTGCGACCCACCCAGTTCTGCCCGAAGGAGAAGGTGAGCACGTCACCGGGCGAGACGACGTCGGAGCTGATGAGCTCCGGCTCCTGGCTCCCGGTTCCGTCCGTCGGCTCGCTGGTCGGCTCCGAGGTCGGCTCGCTGGTCGGCTCGGACGTCGGCTCGCTGGTCGGCTCCGAGGTCGGCTCCGAGGTCGGCTCGCTGGTCGGCTCGGACGTGGGCTCCGAGGTCGGCTGGCTCGTCGGGTCGGTGACCGGGTCACCGTTGACCGGGATGCTGCCGAGGTCGAGGTCCGCCGGTCCGGTGCAGGTCAGCTCCGAGGAGATGTTCTCGCCCTCCGCGGGGAAGATCGTCGCCTGGACCGTGAAGGCCTGGGGCATGCCCAGCTGGACCGTGCCGGACGCCGAGGCGGGCGTGGTGATCGCCGGGACCGTGCCGGACGCGGGAATCAGCCACGGCGCACCGGCCGTCTGCGGGATGGCGGTGCGCGGCGCTGCCAGTCGCGGGATCACCACGGTCGACGTCTGGCCGCCCGTGGTGAGCGTGATGGACGAGTCCGTCGAGGCGCCCTCGGCCGCGACGCCACCGAGCAGGTCCACCGTGGACCCGCGCAGCTGCTCGGGCATCGTCAGCGTGATGCCGACCGGGCGCGAGGAGATGACCTCGCCCGGACGCACCGACCCCGGCACGGTCGTCTCGGCCAGGACACCCAACTGGTGGTTGCCGAGGTTGAGGCCGCCGGCCGTCACCTTGCACTCGTAGTTGAAGCTCTTGGACAGGTCCACCGGATCGGCGGGCGGCGGGTCAGTCGGCTCCGTGGTCGGCTCGGTGGTCGGCTCCGTCGTCGGCTCCGTTGTCGGCTCGGTGGTCGGCTCGGTCGTCGGCTCCGTGGTCGGCTCGGTGGTCGGCTCGGTCGTCGGCTCCGTGGTCGGCTCGGTCGTCGGCTCCGTGGTCGGCTCCGTGGTCGGCTCGGTCGTCGGCTCCGTGGTCGGCTCCGTCGTCGGCTCCGTCGTCGGCTCCGTCGTCGGCTCCGTCGTCGGCTCCGTGGTCGGCTCCGTGGTCGGCTCCGTCGTGGGCTCCGTCGTCGGCTCCGTGGTCGGCTCCGTCGTCGGCTCCGTCGTGGGCTCCGTCGTCGGCTCCGTCGTCGGCTCCGTCGTCGGCTCCGTCGTCGGCTCCGTCGTCGGCTCCGTCGTCGGCTCCTCAACCGGCGTGACGCCGATCGAACCCAGCGTCAGGTCCTGGTTGGCGACCGCGGTGCAGGCGAGGGTCGCGGGTACCTGGTCATCGGGCGCGGGAGCAGCCGTGTAGATCGTCGCGACGACGTTGAACGCCGCCGGCAGGCCGATGTCGACCTTGTCCACCGCGTAGTCGGGCACGGTGATCTCGGGCACGGTGCCGGCTGCGGGGATCGTCCAGGGCGCATCCACTTCCTGCGGGATGTCGCGCCGCGGCGAGGAGAGGTTGGGGATCGCCACGGAGGTGCTCTGGCCGCCGGTCGTGAGAGTCACGACCGAGTCGGTCGACCCACCGCTGGCCGCGACGCCACCCACGAGGTCCGCCGTCGAAGAACGCAGGATCTCGGGCATCGCGAGGGTGATGGTGACCGGGGTCGGCGCGATCGTGTCACCGGGGCTGACGGTCTCGGGCACCGTCGTCTGGGCGCGCACGCCCACGGGACGGTTGCCGAGGTTGAGGCCACCGGCCTTGACGACACACATGTAGTCGAAGCTCTTGTCGAGCGGGGTGTCGGCGCTGGCGGGACTGAAGACACCCACGCCGACGGCGCCGGCGAGTGCCACGGCGAAGGCGGCGGCAGCGGCGCTGACGCGGCGGGACGGTTGGAGCAATGTCACAGATGAATCCCCTCATCGGCGGCCTGCGCGACAGAGGACGAGGCCGAACTACGGCGTGTGATCCACCTCACCATAAGCGCTGTAACTGGCAGTGACAACCGTTGTCCGGACCCGTCTCGCCCTGCCGTTGTCCATGGATCGACCACAATGGGGCCCATGCCCTCCGTGCGCACCCCTGACCCGAACCCCGGCTGGCTCTCGGAATTCCAGCTGGAGGAGACCCGCTCCCGCGTCCCGATCCTGTACGTCGAGGCCGTTCCCGTCCGCCTCGACAGCCTCGGCCAGGTCGAGCAGGTCGGCATCCTGCTGCGTGGCTCGGCCACCACGGGGACGCTGGCCCGGTCGTTCGTGTCGGGCCGGGTGCTCCACGGCGAGCCCATCCGCTCGGCGCTCATGCGCAACCTCGAGAAGGACCTCGGCCCCACGGCGTTCCCCCAGCTGCCGGCGAACATCGTCCCGTTCACCGTGGCCGAGTACTTCCCGCTGCCCGGGATCACCCCGTTGCACGACGCCCGTCAGCACGCGGTCGCGCTGGCCTACGTCGTCGCCGTCACCGGCGAGTGCGATCCTCGCCAGGATGCTCTCGAGCTGAGCTGGCTGACGCCGCAGGAGGCGCTGTCCCCCGCGATCCTCGACGAGCTCGAGGGTGGTCGCGGAATCCTGCTGCAGCAGGCGATGGCGCACCTCGGCGCCTTGGCGTGACCCGACGGGCACCCGCGCGCCAGCCCAGTCCCTGGCTGATGCTCGTGGCCGCGATGGCCGCTCAGGTGACGGCCACCGCGATCGTCTCCGCGCCCCTGCTGCTGATCCCGTACCTCCACCTCGACCAAGGCTTGTCGCTCGTCGCGAGCGGCGGACTCGCCGCCGCGCCGACCGTCGGCACGCTCCTGACCCTCGTGGCCTGGGGAGCGGTCGTCGATCGCGTGGGCGAGCGCATCTCCCTGACCGCCGGCCTCGTGATCCTCGTGGCCGGCAGCGCTCTCGCCCTGGCCGGCGCCCGCTCCGACGACACCGTGGTGCTCGCTGCCGGGTTCGCGCTGTGCGGCGTGGGAGCGAGCAGCTCCAACTCCGCCAGCGGACGTCTCGTCGTCGGCTGGTTCCCGGCGCACCGGCGAGGGCTGGCCATGGGCATCCGCCAGACCGGCCTGCCCCTGGGAGTCGGGCTGGCCGCCCTCGTCGTCCCGGCCTGGGTGGACGAGCGCGGCGTGGCCTCGGTCGTGGGCCTGTGTGTGGGCCTGGCCGTCCTCACCACCGTCTTCGTCGGGCTGACGGTCGTCGACCCGCCCCGTCCCGCGAGCTCCGGCGCGGACGCGGCGGCGAACCCGTACCGCGGCGACGTGCGACTGGTGCGCATCCACAGTGCCTCGGCCCTGCTGGTGATTCCCCAGTACGTCGTCTGGAGCTTCATGCTGCTGTGGCTGATCGACCGGCACGGCTGGAGCGCCGCCGCCGCGGGAGCGCTCTACGCCGGTTCGCAGCTGCTGGGCGCGGCCGGGCGCATCGGCGCCGGCTGGTGGTCCGACCGGGTCGGCGACCGTCTCGGGCCGATGCGCCGGGTCGCGGCGGCCGCGACCGTCTCGATGGTCGCTCTCGCGCTCTTCGACGCCACTCCCCTGGCCATCGCCGTCATGGTCCTCGCGGCCGTCGTCACCGTCGCGCCCAACGGCCTCGCGTTCACCGCCGTCGCCGAGATCGCCGGCCCCCGCTGGTCCGGACGCGCCTTCGGGATCCAGAACACCGGCCAGTACCTCACCGCCGCCGCCGTCCCTCCGGTCGTGGGCGCGGTCATCCAGCACGCGGGGTACGGCTGGGCGTTCGCCGGCACCGCGGTCTTCCCGCTCGTGGCGGTCGCGCTCGTACCGGTTGCTACTCGCAGGTAACATCTGGGCAGGGCTTTGGCAGGCCTAACTCAGCAACGCTGATCGCGGCACATTAGGGTCAGCACAAACTGCTTGAACCGCGAGAGGAATCGGCATGGAACCGATCAACATCATCGCCGGCGTGATCACTGTGGTCTCGACGGCGTTGGCGGTGTACTACCTGGCACCCGGCATCAAGCGGATGCTCGGAGTCATCCGCGCCGGCACGCCTGCGTACGGACGCACCGACAACCCGAAGAGCCGCACGAAGAACATGCTGATCGAGACTCTCGGTCACACCCGCATGCTCCAGTGGCACTGGGTGGGCATCCTGCACTGGGCGGTCTTCTTCAGCTTCCTGATCCTCAGCACCGCGGTCGCCACCGCGTACCTGCAGGTGTGGAACCCGCACCTGGTGCTGCCGCTGATCGGCCACTTCTTCCTCTTCGAGTGGGTCAGCGAGGCCATCGCCTGGCTCGGCCTGATCGGCATCGCGGCCCTCATCGTGATCCGCCAGCGCAACCACCCGCGCAACCTCGGCCGCAAGAGCCGCTTCTTCGGCTCGCGCTTCGGCCAGGCGTACTTCGTCGAGGCCATGGTCGCGCTCGAGTGCGGCGCCGGCATCCTCATCCGCGGCGCCGAGTACCAGCTGATGAAGATCGAGGGCGACAGCCATGCCAGCGCCTTCCACTTCCCCCTGACGGGCTGGATCGGCGAGACCCTGTGGTCGGGCATGTCCGTCACCGGTCTCGAGGCCGCCATCTCGATCATCGCCGTGGTCAAGGTCGTCTCGGCCACCGTCTGGCTGATGGTCATCGGCAAGAACCTCACGATGGGCGTCGCCTGGCACCGCTTCCTGGCCTGGTTCAACATCTACTTCAAGCGCGAGGCCGACGGCTCCACCGCGCTGGGCGCCCTCGTCCCCCTCTACGTCGGCGGCAAGCCGCTCGACCTCGAGACCATGGAGGACATGGAGGAGGAGGAGTTCGAGAAGCTCGGCGTCGGCAAGGTCGAGGACTTCTCCTGGAAGAGCATCCTGGACTTCTCCACCTGCACCGAGTGCGGTCGCTGCCAGAGCCAGTGCCCCGCGTGGAACACCGAGAAGCCGCTGTCGCCCAAGCTGCTGATGATGGGCCTGCGCGAGCACGCCTACGCCAAGGTCCCCCTGCTGGGCGCCGATCCCGAGACGCTCACCGAGGAGCAGCAGCGCGAGCTCGAGCGTCCGCTCATCGGCAGCGAGGACCTCTTCGGCGTCATCGATCCCGACGTCCTGTGGTCGTGCACCAACTGCGGCGCCTGCGTCCAGCAGTGCCCGGTCGACATCGAGCACGTCGACCACATCGACAACATGCGCCGCTACCAGGTGCTCGTCGAGTCGAACTTCCCCACCGAGCTCAACAACATCTTCAAGGGCCTGGAGCGCAAGGGGAACCCGTGGGGCATGAACCCGCGCGACCGCATGAAGTGGGCCGAGGATCTCGACTTCGAGGTCAAGCAGGTCGGCGTCGACGTCGAGTCCCTCGACGAGGTCGAGTGGCTGTTCTGGGTCGGCTGCGCCGGTGCGTTCGAGGACCGCGCGAAGAAGACCACGCAGGCGGTCGCCGAGCTGCTCGACATCGCGGGCGTCACCTTCGCCGTCCTCGGTGACGGCGAGACCTGCTCGGGCGACTCCGCTCGCCGCGCGGGCAACGAGATCGTCTTCAAGCAGCTCGCGATGGAGAACGTCGCGACCTTCCAGGAGACGAAGGTCAAGAAGGTCGTCTCGACCTGCGCGCACTGCTTCAACACGCTGAAGAACGAGTACAAGGAGCTCGGCATCGAGCTCGAGGTCGTGCACCACACGCAGCTGCTCAACCGCCTCGTGCGCGAGAAGAAGCTCAAGCCGGTCGCGCCCGCCGCTCCCGCCGCCAAGGTCACCTATCACGACCCGTGCTTCCTGGGCCGCCACAACCAGGTCTACTCGCCGCCGCGCGAGCTGATCGGCGCCACCGGTGCGGACTACGTCGAGATGGACCGGAGCAAGGAGACCTCCTTCTGCTGTGGCGCCGGCGGCGCCCGCATGTGGATGGAGGAGAAGATCGGCTCCCGCATCAACATCAACCGCACCGAAGAGGCCATCGGCACGGGCGCGGACAAGATCGCCGTGGGCTGCCCGTTCTGCCGCGTCATGCTGGCCGACGGCCTCACCGCCAAGCAGGCAGACGACGAGTCGCTGGTGAACGTCGAGGTGCTCGACGTCGCGCAGCTGCTGCTGGAGGCCGTCAAGCGTTCCGAGGAGGACGTGGTGGCCGAGGCCGAGGCCCTGATCATCGCGGCCGAGGAGTCGCACGCCGGTGACGAGCCCGAGGACGCCGAGCCCGGCCCGGAGGCGAAGGCCGACGCCGGCACCCTGACCGACACCGAGGAGGTGGGCGCCGCAGCCGACGCCCACGAGTCCGGCGACGCCGACGGCGGCGACGACCTGGACGATCCCGACAGCGCCAGCCGCGAGGCCGACGCCGAGGTGGCCGCGAAGCACAACATCGCGGTCGACGACAAGGGCACCGCGGGCGGCATCTTCGAGTCCGGCGACGCGACGCCCGAGGGCGCTGCCGATGCCGAGGGCACCAAGCCCGTCTCCGTGGCCACCGAGCCCGAGGACGAGCCGGCCCAGTCCGACCCCGAGCCCGAGGCCGTCGACAACGCGGTGTCGCAGCCGGAGTTCGACTCGACGGACGAGCAGGGACCGGCGCAGACCGAGAAGCAGGAAGGTCTGGGTCAGCCCGACGCCGACGCCGTGAAGGCCGAGGCCGAGCCCACCGAGGAGCCGACGCCCGAGGCGGACGCGAAGCCGGCGGCTGAGTCGACGCCCGACCCCGAGCCGAAGACCGAGGCCGCGCCCGCGACCGAGCCCGAGCAGCCGTCGTTGCTCGACTCGATCGAGGACGAGCCCAAGCACCACACGGCCATCGAGGACGAGCCGAAGCCCGAGCCGCACCCGGAGAGCGGCGACGTCACGAACCCCGATGCGGAGGGCGTCGTCTACGACGACCCCCGTCCCGAGATCCCGGCCGAGAAGCACGCCGAGCCCACCTCCGAAGAGGAGGAGCTGGCGGCCATCACCCCGGTCGAGGATGCCCCGGCGCCCGATCCGGTCTCCGAGGATGCCGCGCCGCTGAGCGACGCGAACCCCTCGGGTCAGGACCTGAGCGGATCGGCGACGGACGCGTCGAACGACGAGGACGACGACACGAAGGCCTGACGGTCCTCACCCGGCGCCGCGCCGGCACCCCCCGAGGGTGCCGGCGCGGCGTTCTTTCTGTCCCGGGTCAGGCGTCGCGGCGCTTCACCAGGACCCAGGCGATGGCCAGCACCGCGGCGACCTCCGCCAGGAAGACTCCGTAGCCCACCCACGGCTCGAGCAGGTTCGGGTCGAAGGTCACCGGAGTGGCGATCGAGGCGCCCGCGCTGCCGGGCACGAGCTTCTCGATCCAGTCCCCCACCGTGCCGGGGATCAGCGGCGCCATGCCGGAGACGACGAACACCAGCGCCAGCATCAGGGAGATCACCCCGGCGGTGTGCCGCAGGATGAAACCCACGCCCAGGGACATGAGCCCCAGCCCGGCCAGGTACAGCCCGGATCCGTACATCGAGCGCAGGACATCCCCCTCGAGCGCCAGCCCGATGCCCTCGCGGTCGAGGAACCAGTTCCCGCCGGCGTAGCCGAGCAGCGCCGTGACGGTGCCGACCACGAAGAGCACCGCCGTCACGACGAGCGCCTTGGCCGCCAGCACCCGGCCGCGGAACGGCGTCGCCGCGAACGTCGACCGGATCTGGCCCGATCCGTACTCGGTCGTGATGATCAGAGCGCCCAGCGCCACGGCGCCGACCTGGGCGATCATCATGCCCCAGGTGATGAAGGAGCCGACGGCCTCGTCGGCGTCACCGCTGGCGAGCCACTCCGCGCTGGCCGCGCAGATGATCGTCGTGAGGCCGGCGCCCAGCACCACGATCGCGGCGAGGGTCCACCACGTGGATCGGACGCTGAACATCTTCTGTCGTTCCGCCCGAACGGTGTCGAGCCAGGTGGGTCCCGCCGTGGCGGGAGCGGTCCGGGTGGTCATGCGGGCACGTCCTCTGGGGTCTGGGTGGCGGTCTGGAACTGCACCGAGTCGGCGGTCAGGGTCATGAAGGCGTCCTCGAGCGAGGACCGCTGGGTCGCGAGCTCGTGGACCCGCACGCCCGCGTCGAAGAGGGCGTCGCCGATCGCGGCCGCCGCCATCCCGCGCACGACGAGATCGTCGCCCGTGCGCTCGAGCTCGGCCCGCGGCAGCGCGTGCGCCGCGGCCGCCGGGTCCGGCGTCCTCACCCGGACCGCCGAGGTGGCGTGGTCCTGCATGAACTGCTCCATCGAGCAGTCGGCCAGGATCCGGCCGCGGCCGACCACCACGAGGTGATCGGCCATCAGTGCCATCTCACTCATGAGGTGACTGGAGATGAAGACCGTTCGGCCCTCGTCTGCCAGCCGGCGGGCCAGGGATCGCACCCAGCGGATGCCCTCGGGATCGAGGCCGTTGACCGGCTCGTCCAGGACCACGACGGCCGGGTCACCGATGAGGGCTCCGGCGATCCCGAGTCGCTGGCCCATGCCGAGGCTGAACGTGCCGGCGCGGCGATGGGCGACATCACTCAGTCCGACCAGGTCCAGGACCTCGTCGACGCGCGACGCCGGGAGCCGGTTGCTGGTGGCCAGCTGGCGCAGGTGCTGACGGGCCGACCGCCCGGGGTGCAGGGCGTTCGCCTCGAGGAGGGCGCCGACCTCCCTCAGCGGCGCGGCGAGTTCGGTGTAGGACCGGCCGTTCACCGTGACGGTCCCGGAGGTCGGACGGTCGAGGCCGAGGACCATGCGCATCGTGGTGGACTTCCCGGCGCCATTGGGTCCGAGGAAGCCGGTGACGTGTCCCGGCCGGACCATGAGGTCGATCCCGTCCACGGCGACGGCGTCGTCGTAGTGCTTCGTCAGGGCGTGTGCTTCGATCATGCGTTCAGCGTCAGCCCGCGGGCACTCTCAGCACATCGGGCGACTCCCCCGATCGGCCCGGACCCGACCCCGAGGTCGACCCCGGTCGGGACTCAGGGTCGGGCGCCGCGCTGCTGGACGCAGCGACTGGCGGCGCCGATGCCGCCCTGCAGGGCGGTCCGCGGATCGCGCTGTGACACCCAGAACGCGAGGAAGCCTGCCGTGAACGCGTCGCCGGCACCGGTCGTGTCGACCACCTGGATGCGCGGCGAGGCGACCTGCTCGCGGACGTCACCGGCGACGTAGGCCGCGCCCATGGAGCCCAGCGTGACGACCACGTGCGGGTACATCCGGGTGAGGGCGTCGAAGTCCACGAACGGACCGGTCGCGCCGATCAGGAGGCGGGCCTCGTCGAGGTTCGGCAGCACGAGGTCGGCCCCGCTGGTCCACTCGACGAACGCCTCGGGCGTGACCTCGCGCAGGAACGCCGTCGTGCTGGGATCGACGCTGACGCCGGCTCCCCGCTGCTTCGCGCGAGCGATCAGCTCGATGGCAGCGTCGCGGGTCTGCGGATCGAAGAACGTGTAGCCGGTGAGGTGCAGCCAGTCGACGTCCGCCACGAGGTCGTCGGGGATCTCGTCGACCGTGAGGGTGCCATTGGCAGCGCGGTCGACGTACATCGTGCGGTCGGCCTCGTCGTCGAGGGTCAGCACGATGGTGGCCGTCGGCAGCAGCGGGTCGGCGACCAGGCGCGGGTCGACCTGGTGCTCTCGCAGCGCTCCCCCATGTCGCTCGATGCCGTCGTTGCCGACCTTGCCGAAGAAGCGGGTGTCCGTGCCGAGGAAGCCCAGCCACGCGGCGGTGTTCGCCGCCGACCCTCCGGGAGTCATCCGGATCTGGGAGCGGGTGTCGCTGCGCGGCGCCACGGGTTCGAGGGGCAGGACGCCGATGTCGTCCACGACGTCGCCCACCACGAGGATCACGACTGCTCCACCGCCGCCTTTGCGATGCGTGCCGCGACCGCGATGTTGTTGCGCGCGATGTCGAGGTTGACCGCGAGGCTGTCGCCGCCGGTCAGCTCGACGATCCGCTTCAGCAGGAAGGGCGTGACCTCCTTGCCCGACAGCCCCTGCGCGTCGGCCTCGGCCAAGGCCCGCTCGAGGGCCTCGTCGTGGACGACGGGGTCGAGCTGCTTCTCCTCGGGCAGGGGGTTGGCGACGACGATGCCCGACGTCAGTCCCATCTTGTCGCGGCTGCGCATGACGGCGGCGACGGCGAACGCGTCCTCTGCCCGCCAGTCGAGCTCGTGGCCCGACGACGTGAGCCAGAAACTCGGAAAGTCCTTCGTGCCGAACCCGAGCACGATGACGCCCAGGGTCTCGAGGCGTTCGAGCGTGGCGGGGATGTCGAGGATCGACTTCACGCCCGCCGAGACCACCGTGATCGGCACCTGCCCCAGGACCGTCAGGTCGGCGGACTCGTCGAAGGTCTCCGAGGCGCCGCGGTGCACGCCGCCGAGGCCGCCGGTGGCGAAGACGCGGATGCCCGCACGGTCGGCGATCCACGAGGTCGCCGCGACGGTCGTGGCGCCGCTGCCCGCCATGGCCAGCACGACGGGCAGGTCGCGCACCGTGAGCTTGGGGATGTCCTCGTTGGCGATGCGGGCGAGCTCGTCGGCGGTCAGGCCGGCTTTCAGCTCACCGTCGAGCACCGCGATCGTGGCCGGCGTGACGCCCTGGCTCCGCAGAATCTCCTCGAACTCCTGCGCCGCGGCGATGTTGTCCGGACGCGGCAGACCGTGGCTGATGATCGTGGACTCGAGGGCGACGACGGCGCGCCCCTCGGACAGCGCGGCGGCGACTTCGGGGGACGGCTGAACCTTCACCCCGCGACTCTAGCCGCCGAGAACGTCGAGATCGGGGAGTCCGCGAGTCGTGTGCTGACCTCAGCGCTCCCCGATCAGGAGCCGACGGGACAGGCGGGTCCACACGGCACCGCGGTCCCCCTCCACCCGGCGGAGGCGAAGAGCGCCGACAGTACGGCTGCCGTCCGGCAGGGACGGTCGAAGACCTGCCCCCACCCCAGGCGAATCGTCTGGCGGTCGGCCAGCGCAGCGTCGAGATCGCGGTCCAGGTCCCGGTCGCGACCGCGGGGCGAGTCGTGGTGCAGACGGCCGTCGAGCTCGATCACGACTCGACCCACGACCTCCAGGTCGCGATAGAGGATCTGGCCACCGGAGGCGTGCCGGGCCTGGCGCTCACCCGTCGGCAGTCCGTGCGGCCGCTCCACGCGGACGAGGTACCCGTGCTCCAGCACCGAGTGGGTGCCCAGCTCGATGTCCGCGAGCAACCGCTCGATCCGGCGTCGGTCCGCCACCCGCGAGCGAGCGTCGAGACGTCCACGCAACCGGGCGGCCGTCGTGCGGCGTTCGCCCACCGCTGCGGCCAGGACGGCCACCTGGTCGACCAGACGAGTCGCGCCGCAGGCCACGTCCAGCACGGCCTCGTCGTAGGCCAGTCGGGGCGGCGAGAGGTGCCAGTGCACTCGCGGCTCGAAGTCCCGCATCCTGATGACGGTGATCCCCGCCGGCGGCGCCGTCAGCCGCCGGGAGTGGTCGACCGCCACGTGGATCGGGCCGTTCTCGCGCTCCGCGGAACCGTGCGCCGCCTCGAGCGCGGACTCGGCGCACAGGGCCGCCGGCCACGCCCACAGGACGGCGGCCCACGCGCGTTGCCGCCAGGTCAGCGGGCCGGTGTGATCGACGTAGACGCCGGGTGCGACCGCACGGAGCTCACGGCGCCGCAGGAGTCGGCGGACGTCGTTCGGCGTCCGCCCGTCGGCCAGCAGTTGCGACCTCGAGATCACGCCGTCCTGGTGTGGTGGGAGCATCCGGCCACGATGACGTCAGCCGAGGACGGCCGGCCGGTTCTCCACACCCGGGATCGTCAGATGCCCAGGATCGTCCGGACGGTGGTGATCACGCCGTCCTCGTAGTTCGGCGGGGCGGTGTAGTTGGCCACGTCGATGATGTCGGGATGGGCGTTGCCCATGGCGAACGACCAGTCCGCGGCCTGGAGCATCTCGTAGTCGTTGAGGTAGTCGCCGAAGGCCATCGTCTGGGTGGCGTCGATACTCATCGCCTTCTGCAGCTCACGGACGGCGAGGCCCTTGTCGACGCCCTCGGCCATCACGTCGACCCAGTGGGCGCCCGAGACGGCGACGGGGTTGGGCTCGCAGATCTCGCGCAGGAAGGGCGCCGTGACGGCCTCGAGGTCGCCGAAGTCGTGGACCGCGAGCTTGATGATCGTGTCGTCGATCGAGGTGAGGTCGTCGGTCACCTCGAGGCGCCGGTAGTACGGCTCGACCTGGTCGAGGAAGCGGCGGTCGGTGCGGGTGATCCACGCGGACCGGACGCCACACACGACGATGCCGAGGTCGACGCCGTCGTCGGTCAGCGCCTGGGTGCGCTCGACGATCCCGGAGATCCACGCGCCGTCGAACGGGTGGACGGCGACCTCGCGGCCGCGGTCGGTGACATAGGCGCCGTTCTCGGCGATGATCACCAGGCCGTCGGAGACCGGCTCGAACATCGAGGCCAGGGTGGCCCACTGGCGACCGCTCGCGGGGGCGAAGGCCACGCCCGCCGCCTGCAGGTCGCGGATGAGGTCGATCGTCCCGGCCGGCAGCTGCTTGTGCTCATCGAGCAGGGTGCCGTCGAGGTCGGCCACGACGAGTCGGATGTCGGGCGCGGTCATGCCCTCAGTCGATCACACTCCGGTGGAAGTTCGCGTGGGACCGTGAGGCCGTCGGTCCGCGCTGGCCCTGATAACGGGACCCGTACTTGGCCGAGCCGTAGGGGTTCTCGGTCGGCGAGGTCAGCCGGAAGAAGCACAGCTGACCGATCTTCATGCCGGGGTAGAGCTTGATCGGCAGGGTGGCGACGTTGGCGAGCTCGAGGGTGATGTGGCCCTGGAACCCGGGGTCGATGAAGCCGGCCGTGGAGTGCGTCATGAGGCCGAGGCGGCCGAGTGAGGACTTGCCCTCGAGCCGCGCGGCGACGTCGTCGGGCAGCGTCACGTACTCGTACGTCGAGCCCAGCACGAACTCACCGGGGTGCAGGATGAACGCGTCGTCGCCGTTGACCTCGACCTCGCGCGTCAGGTCGGACTGGTCCTGCGCCGGGTCGATGTGGGGGTACTTGTGGTTGTCGAAGACCCGGAAGAACTTGTCGAGGCGCACGTCGATGCTCGACGGCTGGATCATCGAGGGCTCGTAGGGGTCGAGCGCGACCCGTCCGGCGTCGATCTCGGCGAGGATGTCGCGGTCCGAAAGCAGCACAAGGAGAACCTAACGCACGCGTGGCGCTCCGATCCCGCGGCCAGAGCCGAAACTGGTCGTCACACCACGCACATGACCCCCACGTGTGCCATGGTGCGAGAAAGCAACCGTGAGGAGCAGCACGTGTACAAGAACATCCTGGTCGGCGTGGACGGCAGCGACAGCGCCCAGCGCGCCGCCGAGGTCGCCGCCGGACTGGCCTCGGCCACCGGCGCCACCCTGCACATCGTGACCGCGGTCGACGAGAAGGCCGGCGCGCCCTCCGACCTCCCCGAGGGCATGCACCCGCTCAGCCCCGGCGAGCGCGCGGAGGCCATCGCCCGTCAGGTCGCCGAGAGCCTGTCCTACGAGGGAACGGTGCAGGCGAGCCCCGCACCCGGCAAGCCCGCCGACGCCCTGGTGCAGGTCGCCAAGGAGATCGACGCCGACCTCATCGTCGTGGGCAACCGCCGCGTGCAGGGAATCAGCCGCCTGCTGGGCAGCGTCGCCACCGACGTCGCCCATCACGCGCCCTGCGACGTCTACATCGTCAAGACGGTCTGAGCGGAGCCTTCTGACCGAGCCGTCCCCGCGGACTCGGGCGAGCGCACCTTCCTGACCTGGGTCCGACGGCGCTCGCGCTGCTGGCGGCGTGAGTCGCGCTCGACGTGGTCGACCTGTCGATCTCCCAGAGGTCGCAGGACGCCATCGCGATGACCCTGCTGATTTTGGCCGTCGTCACCGCCGTGGTCGCGCGGATCCGCTGGGGACTGGTCGAGCGTTCGATGCGCCGGCGCGACCCGATGCCGCCGATCGGCTTCGGGGCCAGCACGAGCAGCGCCCGGATCAGGTCCACGACTCCGCGTGACCAACAATCTGCGCAGGGTTCCCCGCCACAATCGCGCCTGCCGGCACATCCGACGTCACCACGGAGCCCGCACCGACCACGGCTCCATCCCCGATCTTCACGCCCTTCAGGATCATCGACCGCGCACCGATCAGCACGTGCTCACCGATCACGATCGGCGCCGACCGGGCACGCGACACCCCATCCCCGTGCGTAATGTCATGGAAGTCCGTGTCGCTGATCTGCACATCCCACGAGATCCCCGTACCCTCACCAACCGACAGGCCCGACTCCACGTTCACGACGTTACGGATGCCGATCTTCGACGTCGGAGCCAACGACAACACAGCACCCGGACCAACCCACACTTGGGCGTCCTGACAGATCGTGGACTCGGGAGCCAGGTCGTATTCGCCGGGGCCCGTCAGTTTGACGCCCCTCTGCACGTACGCGCCCCGAAGTCCTCGTCGTCGAGCTCGCACCCTGCCCATCAGGCGGCGGACGAGTCGCTTGGGGTGACGTAAACGCTGCAACATGAAATGACTGTAGACATCGAATGCTGGCGCCGTCGCCAGAAACAGAACAACGTCCCCCGCCGCCACTGACGACGCGAGCCTTCGCACGTGCCAGTGGTGTACCGAACGCGATTGAAACGCGTCTCCCTGGAATCCTTGGAGCCGGTGACGGGAATCGAACCCGCGTATCTTGCTTGGGAAGCAAGCGCTCTGCCATTGAGCTACACCGGCGGTGCTGCGTTGATCGTACAAGCACCGGCGACCGGGGTCAGAACTGGCGCAGGAAGTCGCGGATCTGGCCCACCAGTTCGGCGGGCTTCTCCTCGGGGATCCAGTGGCCGCTGCCGGAGATCGGGGTCACCGTGACGTTCGGCGGTCCCTCGGCTCGGCGCACCAGGCTGGGCGCGAGGACCGTGTCGGCCGTCCCGGGCAGGAACAGCAGCGGGATCTCCTCGACCCGGCGCGCGTAGCCTTTCCCGACCTTCGGGATCTCCTTGAGCATGAACGTGCGATACAGCTCTCGCCCGGCGCGGGCGCGGGCCGGCTCGCGGAAGCGCGCGAGGTACTCCTCGCGGTCCGAGCGCTGCCAGCGGTAGCCCGGTCCTGCCCCCAGCTTGAAGAGTGTCTTGAGCACGACCTGCCCGCCGGCGCGCTGGAGGAAGGCGCCGCCCGGCCCGCCCACGATCGGCTGGTAGGCGAAGCGCCACATCTCGTGCAGCGGCAGGTCGGCCCACGGTGCGACGATCGCCGCGGCGACGACGCCGCGGGTCAGGCCCTCGTGGCGGCTGGCGACCAGCAGCGAGATCCACGCACCCCAGTCGTGCCCGACGACGACCGGGCGATCGAGTCCGAGCTCCTCGATGGCGCGCGCGATCTCGTCGGCCATCACCCGCTTGTCGTAGGCGCCCTCACCCTCCGGCACGTCACTCCAGCCCGAGCCGCGCAGGTCGACGGCGACCACGTGATGCGTCTCGGCCAGCGCCGGCATCACGTGCCGCCAGCAGAACCAGTGCTGGGGCCAGCCGTGCACGAGCAGCACGGACGGGCGGTCGACGGACTGGTGGGCGCGGCCCGCCTCGGCGACGTGCAGACGAACCCCGTCGACATCGATCCATCGGTGTTCCACGCCGGGAACGACCGGCAGAGTCGGTGAGGTCATACCTCGATCGTAAGGTGGATCACATGCCTCTCGTCGAACTCCGCCGCGAAGACACTGTCCGCACGATCACCCTGAACGCTCCCGACCGCCTCAATGCGCTCGACTGGCCGCTGCTGCAGGAGCTGCGTGCCGCCGTCGAATCCGTGGCCGCCGACGACGAGGCCCGCGCGCTCGTGGTGACCGGCGCGGGCAAGGCGTTCTGCTCCGGAGCGAACCTCGAGAGCCTCTTCGGCGACACCAGCCGCCCGGCCGACGTCCTGCGCGAGCACCTGATGAACGTGTACTCCTCGTTCCTGGGCATCCGGAACCTCTCGATCCCCACGATCGCCGCCGTGCAGGGTGCTGCGGTCGGCGCCGGCCTCAACATCGCGCTGGCCTGCGACGTGATCATCGCCGGCCCGCAGGCAGGCTTCGGCCCCACGTTCAGCCGCATCGGCCTGCACCCCGGCGGCGGCTGCACCTGGATGCTGACCCAGCGGATCGGCTCGGCCAACACGGCAGCGGCGTTGTTCAACGGCGACATCATCGACGCCGAGACCGGGCTGCGCCTGGGCATCGCCCAGGAGATCGACAAGGACCCGAAGGCCCGTGCGGCGGTCCTCGCCCAGAGCTGGGCCAAGCGCAACCCCAAGCTGATGGCCGACATCAAGAAGTCCGTCGGCGTCGCGGCACGGTCCGACCTGCACGAGTCGTTGAACTTCGAGTCGTGGGCGCAGGCCGAGTCGCTCAGCAGCGAGGAGTTCGCGGCCTTCGCCGCGAAGTTCGCCTCGCGCTGAACCCTCGGGCCGGGCCGCTCCGGCCCGATCCGCACGAGACGGTCTCGAGGGACCCGGCCGACCCGGGCGCCTGACGCGCCGCCCGGCGCTGCGGGCCTGGAGACGGTAGACACGTCCCGTGGGCCTGGAGACCGTGGTGCTCGTCGGCGTGTGCGCCGTCGCCACCTCGGCGCTCACCGCGGTGCTCGGCTTCGGCGGCGGGATCGTGCTACTCGCGGTGCTGGTCGCCTTCGTCGATCCCCTCGTGGCCATCCCGTTGCACGCGGCCATCCAGGTGGTCTCCAACGGCACGCGCACCATCGTCCGGCACCGGGACGTCGACTGGTCCATCGTGTGGAAGACGTCGCTGCTGCTCCTGCCGGCCGGGGCGCTGACGCTTCCCCTCGCGCGCCAGGCGCCCGAGGCGGCACTGCAGGCGCTGATCGCCGTGGCCGTCCTCGCCGCGACCTGGCTGCCCGTGTGGCTCTCGCGGCCCTTCCATCCGCCCGGCACCGCCGGCTGGATCGGTCTGGGTGGCGTCATCGGCGCGCTGAACCCCGTGGTCGGCGCGACCGGCCCGCTGGCCGCCCCCTTCTTCCGCGCCGGCACCAGCGACCGGCTGGGTTTCGTCGGCACCTTCGCCGCCACCCAGGTGTCCGGGCACCTCGCCAAGCTGGTGCTGTTCGGCGTGGTCGGACTGTTGCCCGCCTCCCAGGCGCCCGCGGCCGCCGCCGGCATCGCCGGTGTCATCGCCGGCACCTGGCTGGGCAGTCGCGTCCTCGACCGGATGCCCGAGCGGCGGTTCGACCGGCTCTACCTCCTGGCCATCACCGTCGTCGCCCTCTGGCTACTGGTCGACGCCGCCCGGTGACTCAGACCGCTCCGTGCCGATCGGCCACGGCACGGGCCTCCTCGCGCAGCGCCTGGACCACGAACCGCACGCTGGGGCGCTCGAAGCGGTCGGGTCGCAGCACCGCGGTGATGTCGCGCTTGGCGCGGATGCCGACCAGCGGACGCGTGACGAGCCCGTTGTCACGGGTCCGGGTCGTGAAGCGCGGCAGGATCGCGATCCCGTGACCGGCCGCCACGACGGCCTCCACCACGCCGTTGTCGTCGAACCGCTGGGCGATGCGCACGGACTCGCCCGTCACCGTCACCAGGTGCTGGAGCACGCGGTCGTACGGGAAGTCGCGCGGAGCGCCGATCCACGTCTCACCGACGACGTCCTTGGGCGAGAGGCTCGGCCGGTCCGCGAGCCGGTGGTCCTCGGGCAGGGCCACGTCGAGCGGCTCGCGCATCAGCGGGACCAGCTGCAGACCGCGGTCGTGCCACTCCTCGGTGGCCGACGGCGAGTCCGCGACCACGATGTCGAAGTGAGCGACCATGTCGAGGACCTCGAACCGCTGGGTCGGGTCGCGGTCCGAGCAGATCAGGTTGACCGCCGGCTCGGCGACCACCCGGCTCAGCAGTCCCGGCAGGAGCATCTCGCCGCCGGTCGGGAACACCGTCAAGGTGACGTCGCCGGCGGGGCCGCCGAGGTACTCGCGCCACTTGGCCTCGGCCCGCTCCAGCGCAACGGCCACCTCGGTCGCCGTCTCGGCCAGCGCCCGGCCCGCGGCGGTCAGCCGCACACCCCGGCCCGCGGGCTCCAGCAGTGGCACTCCGGCCTCCGCTTCGAGGATCTTCAGCTGCTGTGACACGGCCGACGGTGTGACGTCCATCTCATCGGCGACCGCCCCGACGGTGCCCCGCTCGGCCAGTTCCCGCAGCATCGCAAGGCGTCGCGCATCCATGTAGACAAACTACATCTTCGGTGAAGTTCTGTTGGATTGTCCTTGACAGTTGAACGTCGCAGAATGGAGGGAGAACGAAAGGAGCATCCATGACCTTCCTCGCCCTCGCCGCTGTCGTCGCCCTGACCGCCGGCACCATCCACACGGCGTACCTCGTCGCCACCGACGGCCTCACCCGCGTCCCCACGCGCCGCGCCTGACGACACACCTCCCAGAACCGACCCGATCTCCTCGCGGAGACGGGTCGTTTTTCTTTTCCGGGATCGCCTTTCGCACTGGTACGACGCTGGAGTACCATCTAGTTACTGGCCAGTAGCACCCGCCAGTAACACTGGCAGCTTCATCTTCCCGGAGGTCCACGGCCCATGAGCCACTACAAGAGCAATCTGCGCGACGTCGAGTTCAACCTCTTCGAGTTGTTCGACCGCCAGTCCGTCCTCGGCACCGGCCCCTTCGATGAGGTCGACGTCGACACGGCGAAGAGCATCCTCGCCGAGGTCGAGCGCCTGTCGCGCGAGGACCTCGCCGCGTCGTTCGTCGACGCCGACCGCAACCCGCCGGTCTTCGACCCGGCCACCCACACGCTCAAGCAGAACCCCGAGTTCGCCAAGAGCTACCAGGCCTGGATGGACGCCGAGTGGTGGCGCCTGCAGTTGCCGACCGAGCTCGGTGGCCAGCCCGCCCCCTCCTCCCTCGTGTGGGCCATGGGCGAGTTCGTCCTCGGCGCCAACCCCGCCATCTGGATGTACGGCGCCGGCCCGGCCTTCAGCCGCGTCGTGTGGGAGAACGGCAACGAGCGCGACCAGAAGATCGCGCAGACGATGATCGACCGCAAGTGGCTCACCACGATGGTCCTCACCGAGCCCGATGCCGGCTCCGACGTCGGCGCCGGCCGCACCAAGGCCTTCCCGAACGAGGACGGCACGTGGCGCATCGAGGGCGTCAAGCGCTTCATCACCTCCGCCGTGAGCGATCTGGGTGAGAACACGATGCACATGGTGCTGGCGCGTCCCGTCGGCGTCGAGGGCGCCGGCGGCCCGGGCACCAAGGGCCTGTCGCTGTTCCTGGTCCCCGAGCACCACTTCGACCTCGAGACCGGCGAGCTGACCGGCGAGCGCAACGGCGTCTACGTCACCAACGTCGAGAAGAAGATGGGCATCAAGGTCTCGGCCACGTGCGAGGTCACCTTCGGTGATCCCCAGCTCGGCGGCCCGGCCACCGGCTGGCTGCTCGGCGAGGTGCACGACGGCATCAACCAGATGTTCCGCGTCATCGAGAACGCCCGCATGATGGTCGGCTCCAAGGCCATCGCGACGCTGTCGACCGGCTACCTCAACGCGCTCGAGTACGCCAAGGAGCGCGTCCAGGGCGCCGACATGCTGAACCCGGCCAAGGACGCCCCCCGCGTCACGATCACGCACCACCCCGACGTGCGTCGCTCGCTGCTCACGCAGAAGGCGTTCGCCGAGGGCCTGCGCTCGCTGATGATCTACACCGCGTCCTTCCAGGACGAGGTCATGGTCAAGAAGGAGTCGGGCGAGGACGCGAGCCTCGAGCACTCAGTCAACGACCTGCTGCTGCCGATCGTCAAGGGCTACGGCTCCGAGCGCTCCTGGGTCCTGCTGGGCACCGAGTCGCTGCAGACCTTCGGTGGCTCGGGCTTCCTGCAGGAGTACCCGCTCGAGCAGTACGTCCGCGACGCCAAGATCGACACCCTCTACGAGGGCACCACGGCGATCCAGGGCCAGGACCTGTTCTTCCGCAAGATCGTGAAGGACCAGGGCCGCGCGCTGGGCTACCTGTCCGACCAGATCAAGTCGTTCATCGACAGCGAGTCGGGCAACGGCCGCCTCAAGGTCGAGCGCGACCTGCTGGCCAAGGGCCTCGAGGACACCACCGCCGTCATCACGGCGATGTTCAACGACCTCATGGCCTCGAACCCGGCCGACGAGAACGGCGACGCCCGCAACGTCTACAAGGTCGCGCTGAACACGACGCGCCTCGTCTACGTCCTGGGTGACCTGGTCGTGTCCTGGCTGCTGCTGCGCGGCGCCGAGGTCGCCCAGAACAAGCTCGACGCCGGCGCCACCGGTGCGGACAAGTCGTTCTACGAGGGCAAGGTCGCCGCGGCGTCCTTCTTCGCCAAGACCGTCCTGCCCCGCCTGGCCGCCGAGCGCGCGATGGCCGAGGCCGTCGACCTCGACGTCATGGAGCTGGACGAAGCGGCCTTCTGAGCCACTGACTCACTCGAGCGGCGCGCACCCGATGGGTGCGCGCCGCTCGTGCGTTGGGGGGACGTTCCTCACCCCGACTCCACTTTTGGAACCGGATCCACGTCGATCGGCCCGTGGAACGTGGATCCAGTTCCAAAAGTGGCGAGGGAGGGGACGAGCGACGGTCAGGCCGGCGGGCTCAACAGTGCGTCGCGAGGCCGACGTAGGCGACTCATGGGCGCGACGTACCAAGCGCGGCGTTCCCGACCCAGCCTCAACGAGATCGCGGCGGCGGCCCTCTAGGCTGACGAGGTGCACCTGACCCGACGACGCTGGTACCTCGTCGCGGCGCTGATCGCGGCGCTCGCCTGGGTCGCCGGGACCGCGTTCGCCGCATCGGCGTGGGATCCTCTGCGCGACGCCGAGGTCGTTCCGGTCGGCCAGCCGATTCAGTCCGCCGGTGACGACGACCTCGCCGTCCTGACCGACCTGCCGCAGGCCGAACGCGACATCCGCTGCGTCGCCCGGTCCGGCAAGAAGCGCATTCCGGTACCCGCGGCCACCGTCGACATCGTGGTCGACAGCGACGGCAGCCGCTGGCACCTGCTGGGCGTGCTGTCCGACGCCCCCGACCAGACCCGGATCGTCTGCAAGCCCAAGGACGGTCAGACCGACACCGCTCGCTACGGCACCGCCGTGGTGGATCTCTCGAGCCGGGTCGGCACCGGACAGGCGATCGCCTGGACCGGTTTCATCGCGGGACTGGGGTTGGCCGGCGCCACCCTGACCGCTCGGACGCGCAGGACGTTAGCCCATGACTGATCTGTCCCCCTACCTCGACGCCTGGCGTCAGTCCGTCGCCGCCGTCCTGGCGCTCGAGCCCGATAACTGGGACGTCCCGACGGACCTGCCCGGCTGGACCGCGAAGGACGTGCTGGCGCACTTGGTGCACCTCGAGCGGGTCATGGTCGAGGGCGAGACCACGCCCGTCGGCGGCGCGGCCGTGCCGGGCGACTACACCGACGCCGGGGTCGCCGCCCTGCGCGACGTCCCTGTCGAGCAGCTGAAGAAGGACCTCACCGACCTGGTCGAGCGGCGGGCCGAGACCCTGGCGGAACTGCCCGATCCACAGGCGATGGCGGTCAACACCCCGGCCGGTGTCGAGTGGACCTGGGAGGTGGCGCTGCGCAACCGCGCCATCGACCTGTGGACCCACGAGCAGGACATCCGCCGCGCCGTCGGCATCCCGGGCGGCCTCGACGACATCGGCGCCCACGTCACGACGGCGACGTTCGCCGCCGCGCTGCCGTACATCCTGGGTCGCCGTGCGAAGGCGCCCATCGGCAGCGTCGTCCGCTGGATCGTCACCGGCCCGGTCCCGGTGGACGCCACCGTCGAGGTCGGCGAGGACGGCCGCGCCCGCCGGAGCGGCGCCGATCCGACCACGACCCTGACGATGGACACCGAGGCCTTCACGGTGCTGGGCGGCGGCCGCCGCGGTCCCGACGACGTCACGGTCGAGGTCGACGGCGACCCGGAGCTGGCCGCGCGCGTCCTGGGCGCGATGGCCGTCACCACCTGACCGACGCCGAGCGCGACGAGTCAGCCGCCGGTAGGTTCGGGCCCGGCGGGAGGACGGCGCCGCGGCTCGCGGCGTTGCCCCGACGAGATCGGAGAGAACATGGGTTGGGACACGTCCGCGATCGGTGACCTGACGGGCCGCCGCGCCCTGATCACCGGGGCCACGAGCGGAATCGGCACCGAGACGGCGCGCGAGCTGCTGCGCCACGGCGCCGAGGTCGTCATCACCGCCCGCGACGACCGTAAGGCCGCGGCCACCGTCGCCCAGCTCGGCGACATCGAGGTCGTGAGCCTCGACCTCGCGGACCTGCCCGGCACGATCGCCGCCGCCCAGGGCGTCGTCGACGCCGGTCGCGGCTTCGACATCGTCGTGAACAACGCCGGCGTGATGATCCCGCCGTTCACGCGCACGATGGACGGCTTCGAGCTGCAGATGGCGACCAACCACCTCGGGCACTTCGCGTGGACGGCCACGCTGTGGCCGCTCCTGCGCGAGGGCTCCACCCGCATCGTGACGGTCTCGTCCCTGGCGCACTCCATGACGAAGGAGCTCGACCTGCGCTCGCTGGAGCCGAACGGTGATCCGCGCCGCTACAAGAAGTGGCGCTCGTACGCGGAGTCCAAACTGGCCAACCTGCTGTTCATGAAGGAGCTCGATCGCCGGGTGAAGGCGGCCGGCCTCGACGTCGTGTCCGTGGCCGCGCACCCGGGCCTGAGCTCGACCAACCTGACCAAGCCGAGCGGCATCGCGATTCACAGCCTCGCGACGGCCTTCCTGCAGCCGGCCCGCGCCGGCGCGTGGCCCTCGCTGCGCGCGGCCACCGACCCGTCGCTCACCGGCGGCGAGTACCTGGGTCCCGACGGCTTCCGCCAGACCCGCGGCCGCCCCCGGCTCGTCGGCATGACCCCCGCCGCACGCGACCCCGAGCTGGCGGCCGAGGTGTGGTCCGCCAGCGAGACCGCGACCGGCGTCGTCTTCAAGGTCGCCTGACACCCTCCCCCACCCCCGAGATTTGCTCCGAATTCCACCTTTGGGCCCCTCTCAAAGGTCGGAAGGGGAGCAAATCTGGGGACGGGAGGGTCAGCCGATCCTGGTGTACCGGGCCCAGCGGCCCGGGTCGTCGCGCACCATGCGGGCGCGGGTCTTCACGCGGTAGCGCCACACCTGGAGCAGCCCGAGCGCCCAGAGCACGTACTGGAAGCTCATCGCGGCCTTGAAGTTCTGGCCCGTGAGGTCGAGGATCACGCCGACGGCGATGACCGTGATGAGGCTGGCGAGGAAGCCCGCCTGGTTGACGATGCCCGTCGCGGTCGACAGCCGGTCGATCGGGTTGGACGTGCGCACGAGGTCGAAGCCGATCATCGAGGCGGGTCCGCCGACGCCCACGACGATCACCATCACGACGAGAAGCCAGCCGGGGGCGTCACCGGGCCAGGCCAGCACGGCCGTCCAGACCACCACGATCGCCGAGACGATCGTCAGGACGATCGTCGACCGGTGCCACGGGTAGTTGCCGATGAGCCGGCCCAGCACGGGCCCGGCAATCATGACCGCGACGACCATGAGGGTCAGCAGCGTGCCGGCGAACGTCTCGGAGGTGTGCTCACCGCGCACGAAGAACGGGTAGCCCCACAGCAACCCCAGCACGGTCGAGCTGAACTGGGTGACGAAGTGCATCCAGAAGCCCAGCCGGGTGCCCGGGTGCTCCCACGAGGCGCCGAGGGACGTGCGGATGTTGGTCCATGACAGCGCGGCGCCGCGCACCGAGCGCGCCTTCGGCTCATCGCGGACGAACGCGAGCACGGCGACCGTGATGACCAGACCGAAGCCCGCGGCGAGCAGATAGGCCTTCGTCCAGCCCAGCTGGCTCAGGGCCCAGGTCATCGGGACGGCCGCGATGATCGCACCGAGCTGGCCGATCGGACCGGTCAGCAGCGTGATCTGCGGAACCTTCCCCGGCGAGAACCAGGCGTTCACCAGGCGCAGCAGGCAGACGAAGGTCATGGCGTCGCCCATGCCGACGAAGAAGCGCGCCGCCAGCGCGGTCGCGTAGGACTCCGAGAACGCGAACGCCGCCTGCGACAGGGTCAGCACGACGGCGCCGGCCAGCATCACCGCGCGCGGGCCGAACCGGTCGACCGCCAGACCCACGGGGATCTGCATGCCGGCATAGACCAGCAGCTGCAGCATGACGAAGGTCGAGAGCTGGGCGGCGCTGATGTCGAAGCGCTCGGAGGCGACCAGACCGGCGACCGCGAGGGACGAGCGGTGGAAGACGGCGACCAGGTAGGCGGCCAGGCCGACCAGCCAGACGAGGTAGGCGCCCCGGTGATTCTGCTCCTGGACACTCACCCGCCCATCCTAGGTTCGTGCCGCAGGGCACGTCGCGTGGGATCAGTAGGCGAGCGCCATCGCCGGGTCGGCCAGGATCGTCGCAACATCGGCCAGGAACCGCGAGGCCTGCTCGCCGTCGGCGACACGGTGGTCGAACGTGACGGCTAGCGTCGTGACCCACCGCGGGACGACCTGCTCCTCGACGACCCAGGGACGACGCGCCACCTGCCCGAGCGCGAGGATCCCCGACTGGCCCGGCGGCAGGATCGGCGTGCCGCCGTCGACGCCGAAGACCCCGACGTTCGTGAGGGTGAAGGTGCCGCCCGACATCTGGTCCGGCTGGATCCGTCCGGCACGAGCGGTCGCGACGAGCTCGTCGATGGCCCGACCGAGGTCGACCAGCGGCAGGCGCTCGGCCTCGCGGACCACGGGGACGACCAGTCCTCGATCGGTCGCGGCGGCGATGCCGAGGCCGATCGACGCCGGGTGCTCGATGGTGGACTCGTTCCAGCGCGCGTGCAGGTCCGGCGTGCGCGCCAGCGCGAGGCAGACCGCGCGGGCCGTGAGCAGCGTCGAGGTGACCTTGACGCCATCGAAGCGGCGGTCGGCCTTGAGCCGGACCAGGAGCTCCACCGTCGCGGAGACGTCGACCGTCACCCACTCGGTGGCCTGGGGCACCTGGACGGACGCGATCATCGCCTCGGCGGTCGCCCGACGGACGCCCGAGACCGGAGCCGCCGTCGTGGCCGCCCCGGACATCAGCCGCGCGAACTCCTCGACCTCGGCGCGGGTCACCGCATCACCACGGGACGGCACCTTCGACAGGTCGATGCCGAGGTCCTTGGCCAGCTTGCGCACCGGCGGCTTGGCGAGCACGCGCAGTGACAATCCGACGGTGCCGTTCCGGACGCGGTTGCGGGTGCGGCGCCGGCCCGAGCTGGGGCCGTAGCCGACGAGGACCTCGCGCCTCTCCTCCGCAGCCGGGGCCTCGACGAGCGGCTCCGCCAGGGGCACCCCGCCGCCGCCGATGTGCACGATCGCCGTGCCGACCTGGACCGTCTCGCCCTCCTGCACGAGCAGCGCGCCGATGGTCCCGGCGAACGGGCTGGGCAGCTCGACGATCGACTTCGCGGTCTCGATGTCCACCAGAGGGGCGTTGACCTTGACCTCGTCGCCCACCGCGACGTGCCACGTCACGATCTCGGCCTCGGTGAGGCCCTCCCCCACGTCGGGCAGGCGGAACACCTGCGGGCTGTCGCTCATCAGAACTCCCCCGTGACGGCCACGGCGTCGAGGATCCGCTCGACGCTGGGCAGGTGGTCGTGCTCGACCCGGCACGGCGGGTACGGCAGGTCGTAGCCGGTGACGCGTTGGACGGGTGCCTCCAGCGAGTAGAAGCACTCCTGGGTGATCCGGGTCGCGAGCTCGGCGCCCAGGCCCAGCGTGCGAGCCGCCTCGTGCACCACCACGACGCGACCGGTGCGGCGCACCGACTCGTACACCGGGCCGAGGTCCAGCGGCGACAGCGACCGCAGGTCGACGACCTCCAGCGGGACGTCGGACTCGTCGGCGGCCGCCAGGCAGGTCTTCACGACCGGTCCGTAGCCGACGACCGTCACGCCGTCACCGTCGCGGACGACGCGACTCTCGTGCAGGCCGAGGCCGGGCTCGTCACCCACCTCGCCGGTGTCCCAGTAGCGCTGCTTGGGCTCCAGGAAGACGACCGGATCGTCCGACGCGATCGCCTGCTGGATCATCCAGAAGGCGTCGTGCGGGTTCGACGGCGAGACGACGGTCAGGCCCGGCGTCATGACGAACTGCGCCTCCGGGCTCTCGGAGTGGTGCTCGACCGCGCCGATGCCGCCGCCGTACGGGATGCGGATGACGATCGGCATCGCGACCGCGCCCTCGCTGCGGAAGCGCAGCCGGGCGACCTGGCTGACGATCTGGTCGTAGGCCGGGTAGACGAAGCCGTCGAACTGGATCTCGACCACGGGCCTGAACCCGCGGTACGCCAGTCCCACCGAAGCGCCGACGATCGCCGACTCCGCCAGCGGCGTGTCCATGACGCGCTGGTCGCCGAAGTCCTTCTGCAGACCGTCGGTGACGCGGAAGACGCCACCGAGCCGGCCGATGTCCTCACCGAGCAGCAGGACCTTGGGGTCGTTCTCCATCGCTGCGCGCAGGCCCGCGTTGAGGGCCTTGCCGATGCTCAGCTCCATGACCGGACCTCCTCACGCTGGGCGACGAGCTCGGGTGGGATCTGGTCGTAGACGTGCTCGAAGAGCTCGGCCAGATCGGGATCGGGCAGCTCGCCGCAGACCTGGCGCAGGTGCTCACCGAGCTCCTCGGCCTCGGCCTGGACCTCGGCGTCGAAGTCGGCGAAACCGGGGTCCGTCCGCTCGAGCAGCGACCGCAGCCGCAGGAGTGGATCGCGCTCGGCCCACGACTCGGCCTCGTGCGCGTCGCGGTAGCGGCTCGGGTCGTCGGAGGTCGTGTGCGCTCCCATCCGGTAGGTGATCGCCTCGATGAGGGTCGGACCCCCACCGGCGCGAGCCTTCGCCAGCGCCTCGGAGGTGACCTGGTGAACGGCGAGCACGTCGTTGCCGTCGACGCGGACGCCCTCGAAGCCGAAGCCGTCGGCACGCTGGGCGATCGGCACCCGGGTCTGCCGCTCGAGCGGGACGCTGATCGCGTAGTGGTTGTTCTGGCAGAAGAAGACGACCGGGGCGTTGTAGGACGCGGCCCACGCGAACGCCTCGTTGGTGTCGCCCTGGCTGGTGGCCCCGTCGCCGAAGTACGCGACGACGGCGTCCTCCTTGCCCTCGAGCGTCAGGCCGATGCCGTAGCCGACGGCATGCAGCGTCTGGGCGCCGATGATGATCGCCGGCAGGGCGATGTTGTGGTCGGCCGGGTCCCAGCCACCCAGGCTCGTGCCGCGGAAGATGGCCAGCAACAGGGCCGGGTCGAGACCACGGCACCACGCGACGGCGTGCTCGCGGTAGGACGGGAAGACGAAGTCGTCGGGGGCGAGAGCGCGGCCGCTGCCGATCTGGGCGGCCTCCTGGCCGAGCATCGGGGGCCACAGGCCCAGCTCGCCGTGCCGCTGCAGTGCGAACGCCTCGGTGTCGATGCGCCGGGCGAGGACGAGGTCGCGATGGAACGCGCGCAGGTCGTCGGTCGTGAAGTCGTGCGCTGCGACGAGCTCGCCGTCGGGCGCCAGGGTCTGGGAGATGGGTAGGCCCATGACTGCCTCCTGTGCCGAGGGCGGGATCGCCGCCCTGTGGACGTGCCCCTGACTCGAGGTGGTGAGTCGTGGGGCACTGATGTGACAGGCATCACATCTGCTCCGAGGCTATCAGGCAGGCGTCTCCCGCAGGAATGTCGCGGCGCGCTCGAGGAAGGTCGTGTTGATCTCCGGCGTGCCGATCGACACGCGCACTCCCTCGGGGAACGGGCGCACCGCGATCGGCCGGACGTGCTCGGCGAAGTCGGCCGAGCGGTCGCCCAGGGGCAGCCACACGAAGTTGGCGTGCGAGTCGGGCACGTCCCAGCCCTGCTCGCGCAGTCCCGCGAGGACGCGGGTGCGCTCGTCGACGACGGACGTGACCCGCACGGCGAGCTCGGCCTCGGCCGTGATCGAGGCGAGCGCGGCGGCCTGGGCCACGTCACTGACCCCGAACGGCGGCAGAGCCTTGCGGATCGACTCGGTGATCACCGGGTCGGCGATCGAGTAGCCGACGCGCAGGCCGGACAGGCCGTACGCCTTGGAGAACGTCCGCAGGACGACCACGTTGGGGTACTGCACGAGCGCGTCGGCGCCGGCGATCGCCTCGGCATCGCGGACGAACTCCAGGTAGGCCTCGTCCACGACCACGACGACGTGCCCGGGCACCTGCGCCATGAAGGCGTCGAACTCCTCGGCGCCGACCGCCGTGCCGGTCGGGTTGTTGGGCGTGCACACGAGCACGACCTTGGTGCGGTCGGTGATCGCAGCGGCCATGGCCGGCAGGTCGTGCCGGTGGTCGGCGGTCAACGGAACCCGGACGGAGGTGGCGCCGGGCAGGTCGACCGCGATCGGGTAGGCCTCGAACGAGCGCCACGGGTAGACGACCTCGTCGCCGGGTCCGCACCAGGCGTCGAGGAGCGCGAACAGCACGGACACCGAGCCGGTGCCGAAGGCGAAGTGGTCGGGGGTCAGCCCCGTGCGCTCGGCCAGGACCTCGCCGAGAGCCGTCACGCCCGGATCGGGGTATCGGTTCATCCGGCCCAGCTCGACGGCGGCGGCCTCGATGACCCCGGGCAGCGGCGGGAAGGGGTTCTCGTTGCTGGAGAGCTTGTGCTCTTCGTTCGTCGAGGGCAGCCCGGCACGATACGCCGGGATCGTGGCCAGGACCGGTCGGGGACGGGGCTCGGACATACCCCGAGCGTACGACCGTGGAGTCACTGCGTGTCCGCCGCAGTCCGGTGCCACACTTGACAGGTGTCACAGCCCCACCCGCGCCGTGGGCTCGCCCTCGTCGTCACCGCCGCGGTCTTCTTCGGGATCAATGCCGGGGTCACCCGCATCCCGATCGAGGCGGGCCTGCCGGTGGCGACCTACACGACGATCCGCGTCACCTTCGCCTGGCTGGTGTTCTTCGCGATCGCCGTGGCCTTCGACCGCTCGGCGCTGCGCCGGCCGCGCGGACGCGACTTCCTGCTGGTGCTGGCGCTGGGCGTCGTCGGCGTCGCCTTCGTGCAATGGACCTACAACATCGCCATCGTCCGCCTGCCCATCGGCGTGGCCCTGCTGCTGGAGTACCTCGCGCCGGTCCTGGTCGTGCTGTGGGCGCGGTTCGTGCGGCACGAGCGGGTCCACCCCCGGGTGTGGCCGGCGATCGCCCTGGCGCTGGTCGGGCTCGCCCTCGTCGGGCAGGTCTGGGGCGGCCTCGAGCTGGACGGGATCGGCGTGCTCGTGGCGCTGACCGCGGCGGTGTGCTTCGCGGCCTACTTCCTGATCGGTGAGGAGTTGACCGCCACGTCCGCCGAGCCGCTCTCGGCCCTGCAGACCGTCGTGTGGTCCTTCGGGATCGGCGCCATCGTCATGAACGTGCTCGGCGGCTGGGAGGGCACGAGCGCACTGGGCACGACGGCGTCCATGCTGGGCCGGCTCGACCACCTGACCGTCCCCGCGTGGCTGGCGATGACGTCGGTGGTCGTGACGGGCACGGTCGTCCCGTTCTTCCTCTACCTCGCCTCCCTGCGCGACCTGTCCAGCGCGAAGGCGTCCGTCATCGCGATGCTCGAGCCGGTCGTAGCGGTCATCGTGGGCTGGGTCTGGTTCGCCGAGTCGCTGTCCCCGGTCCAGACGGCAGGCGTCGCCGCCGTGATCGGCGGCATCGTGCTGGCCCAGACCGCCCGTCACACGCCGGACGACGAACTGCCTCCGACGCTCTAGGGTGAGGGGCATGGAACGCTTCCTGTCCACCTGGTTCGTCAGCAGCCTCGCGCTCGGGCTGTCCGCCCTCATCCTCGGCAGCCACATGAGCATCGGCGAGGACGGTGAGACGACGCTGAACCGCGTCCTCGCCCTGGCCGCCGTCGGCCTCATCTTCACGATCGTCCACGAGCTCGTCGGCACGGTCGTCAAGCTGATCTCGCTGCCGTTCATCGTGCTGACCCTGGGCCTGCTGCTGGTCGTCATCAACGCGCTGCTGTTGCTGCTGACCGAGTGGATCACCTCGCAGTTCGGCGTCGAGTTCGTTCTCGACGGCTTCTGGTGGGCGGTCCTGGCGGCGATCGTGGTGTCGATCTGCCAGTCGATCCTGTCCGCGATCATCTCGGACTGAGTGGAGCCCATGACCCGCCGCGTCGCACTGGTCTGCCTGGGCAACATCTGCCGCTCCCCCATGGCCGACGTCGTCCTCGAGCATCGCCTGGCCGAGGCCGGGATCGACGACGTCGTCGTCTCGTCCTCGGGCACCGGCGACTGGCACGTCGGACAGCCGATGGACGAGCGGGCCGCCACCACCCTGACCGCCGCCGGGTACGACGCCACGCGGCACCGAGCGCGGAACTTCACCCCGGACTGGTTCGGCGAGCAGGACCTCATCCTGACGATGGACGCCAGCAACCATGCCGACGTCCTGGCCCTCGCCCGCAGCGACGAGGACCGTGCCAAGGTCCGGATGTACCGCTCGTTCGACCCCGAGGCGAAGACGCCGGACGCCGAGGTCCCCGACCCCTGGTACGGCGGCCCCGAGGGCTTCGACGAGGTGCTGAAGATGGTTGAGCGCACCACCGACGGGATCGTCCGGTACCTGGCCGAGTCCCGGTAGGGAGCCTCCTGCGGTGCGGGGCGGCAGTGACCACTGTGACCTCGCCGCTGGCGCCGAGCCGGTAGGTTTCAGGCATGGCACGTATGGCTGGAACCGCTGCACTGGCGGAGTCGCTGTTGGACGTCGCGGTGGTCTCGACGACCTCCGTGGCCGGCGGTGACATCTGCACGACGACGCGGTTGCGGCTGACGGACGGACGCAGCGCCGTCATCAAGACCCGGCCCCAGGCGCCGCCCCGCTTCTTCACGACCGAGGCCGAGGGCCTGCGCCGGCTGGGCGTCGCCGGCGGTGTGCCCGTCCCCGAGGTCCTCGCGGCCAACGACGAGTGCATCATCCTGGACTGGATCGAGCCGGCCAAGCCGTCCGCCGACCTGGCCGAGGGCCTGGGCCGAGGACTCGCCGCCACGCACGGCGCCGGCGCCAGCAGCTTCGGCGCCGAGCACGACGGCTACGTGGGGCTGGCGCCGCTGCCGAACCGCCCGCTGCCGACGTGGGAGGAGTTCTACGCCAGCCGCCGCGTCATGCCGTACGTGAAGGCCGCCGTCGATCGTGGCGCCCTGTCACTGGAACAGGCCGCGGTCATCGAGCGCGTGATGAAGCAGCTGCCGTCCCTCACCGCCGATCCGGAGCCGCCGGCGCTGCTGCACGGCGACCTCTGGTCGGGCAACCTGGTCTGGTCCGCCGACGGAGTCCGTCTCATCGACCCGGCCGTCCACGGCGGACACCGCGAGACCGATCTGGCGATGCTGGCCCTGTTCGGCGCCCCTCACCTGCAGCGGATCCTCGACGCCTACAACGAGGCCGCGCCCCTGCAGGAGGGCTGGATGGATCGCGTGCCGCTGCACCAGCTGCATCCGCTGCTCGTCCACGCCGTCATGTTCGGTGGGGCCTACGGTCCCCGTGCCGCCGCTGCGGCCCAGAGCCTGCTCGACGGCAAGTCGTAGGAGCGGAGGCGGAGCATGCGGATTCTCATCGTCGACGACGACCGCGCCGTGCGTGACTCGCTGCGGCGCTCGTTGGAGTTCAACGGCTATGCCGTGGACGTGGCCTCCGACGGGGCCGAGGCGCTGGCGAAGGTCGCCCAGTCCGCTCCCGACGCGATCGTCATGGACGTGATGATGCCCCGGCTCGGCGGGCTGGACGCCACCCGTGCCCTGCGCGCCGCGGGCAACGACGTGCCGATCCTCGTGCTGACGGCCCGCGACGCCGTCAGTGATCGGGTCGACGGCCTGGACGCCGGCGCCGACGACTACCTCAGCAAGCCGTTCGCGCTGGAGGAGCTGCTGGCTCGGGTCCGCGCCCTGTTGCGCCGCGTCGGCCGGTCGCGCGAGGAGCTCGACGACGAGCCCGCGCTGACCTTCGCCGACCTGACGCTCGACCCGGTCACCCGCGAGGTGCGCCGCGGCGAGCGACCGATCTCGCTGACCCGGACGGAGTTCGCCCTGCTGGAGCTGTTCATGCAGCGGCCCAAGCGGGTGCTGGAACGGTCGTTCATCCTCGAGGAGGTGTGGGGATTCGACTTCCCCACCACCGCCAACTCCCTCGAGGTCTACGTCGGATACGTCCGCCGCAAGCTCGAGGCCGAGGGTGAGTCCCGGCTGCTGCACACCGTGCGCGGCGTCGGCTACGTCCTGCGCGAGACCCCGCCGTGAACGTGCTGGAGCGTGTCCACGAGCGGGCACACACGCTGTTCGAGCCGATCACCACCCGCCTGTCGCTGGCCGGCCGCGTCGCGTTGCTGACGACCGCCGCCGTGGCCGCCGTCCTCACGATCATCAGCATCAGCGTCTTCGTCCTGGTGCGCCAGGAGATCATCGGCGCCCTGGACGACTCGATGCTCAAGCGCGCCAACCAGGCGGTCGAGGCCGGGTACACCCCGCGCAATCTGACGACCAACGAGGCGAACCTGCTGGCCATCGCCGGCATCCAACTGCTGACCATCCGCAGCGGAGGCGGCGAGTTCCTCGTCCACTCGGCCGACGCGTTCCCCTACGACAACCGCGAGCGCGAGGTGGCCCTCGGCCTCGTGAACCACTCCGCCCGCACCGCGCACGTCGACGGCGTCACCTACCGCGTCGTGGCCGTGCAGGCGGGCCCCGGCCGGGCCTTCGTGCTGGCCCAGTCGATGGAGTCGACCCGGCGGGCGCTCGATCGCCTGCAGGTCGTCCTGATCCTCTCGACGCTCTCGGGCATGATCCTGGCCGGTGTCGCCGGGTGGGCCGTGGCCGGCAACGGACTGCGCCCCGTCCGACGGCTGACGGCGGCCACGGAGCGCGTCGCGGCCACGCGCGACCTCACGCCGATCGACGTCGGCGGAACGGAGGACGAGCTGGCGCGGCTGACCCGCTCGTTCAACGCCATGCTGCTGGCCCTGGACGACACTCAGCGCCGTGAGCGACAGCTCATCGCCGACGCAGGCCACGAGCTGCGCACGCCGCTGACCAGCCTGCGGACCAATGTGGACCTGCTGCGCCAGGCCAGCGGACAGTCCGAGCGGCAGCTGGACGCCACCGCCCATCGTGAGCTGCTCGACGACATCGGAGCCCAGCTCGACGAGCTGACCACACTCGTCAGCGATCTGACCGAGCTGGCGCGCGACGAGCCGCTGCACCGCGACCCCGAGCCCCTCGACCTGGCCGAGGTCGTCCAGCGTGCCGTCGACCGCGTGCAGCTGCGGGCCAGCTCCGTCACGTTCGACGTGCTGCTGGACTCCTCGTGGATCCTGGGCGACAGCCGACTGCTGGAGCGCGCCATCACGAACCTGCTGGACAACGCCGTGAAGTGGAGCCCGCCGGGCGGCACCGTCACGGTCCGCATGAGCCGGGGCACCGTCACGGTGAGCGACCAGGGGCCGGGCATCTCCGCCGAGGACCTGCCGCACGTGTTCGACCGCTTCTACCGCTCCACCGAGGCCCGGACGCTCCCCGGCTCGGGACTGGGGCTGGCGATCGTCAAGCGCGCCGCCGATCGCCACGGCGGATCGGTCGACGTCACCTCCGAGTTCGGGCACGGCGCCACCTTCACCTTCAGCGTGCCGTTGGACGAGGAGTGAGCGTCGCGACGACCGCGAGCCGCCGATCCCTGCGGTTGCTCGCGTCCCGGCCCCATGAGGCAATGGACGGGAGCCCACTGCTGCCCCGCCTCCGCGCCCCGCGCCCGCCTTCAGAGATGGCCCCCAGCGTGTTCACAACTGATTCTCAGGTCATCGCAGGAAGGCGTAACCATGACAGACCAGCGTGATCCGTACGCCGACCGTCCGTACGTCCCGCCGACGGCACCGCAGGAGTCGCAGCCCACCGGCGCGTCCGGTGGCTGGCCCTTCTCCGAGCCGCGTGCGCAGGACGCTCCCGCCGGCGATACCTCGACCCCCGACCAGCCGACTCCCGACCACGAGCCCACCGTCGCCATGAACGAGCCCACCGTCGCCATGAACGAGCCGACCGCGCCCGTGAACGAGCCGACCGTCGCCTTCGGCGGCGGACCCCAGGGCCCCGGCGGCCCTCAGGACCCCGGCACCGGCACCGCTCCCGTGGCACCGCAGCCGCGCCGCAAGCGCCGTGCCGGCCGCCTGGTCGCCGCCGCCACCGGTGTCGTGCTCCTGGCCGGCGCCTCCGCCGCCGGCGGCGCCGCGATCTACGCCGCGATGGAGGACGACACCTCCACGACCAGCAACACGGGCACGACCCTCGACAAGCCGGTCTCGTCGTCCCAGACCACCAGCGACGTCATGGCCGCCGCCGAGGCCGTCCTGCCCGCCACGGTCAAGATCAACGTCACCGGCAGTGGCGAGTCCGGCACCGGAACCGGCGTCGTCATCAGCAAGGACGGCACCATCCTGACGAACAACCACGTCATCGAGGCGGCTGCCGACGGCGGCTCCATCACCGTCTCCTTCAACGACGGCACCAACGCCAAGGCCCGCATCGTAGGCCGCGACGTCGCGACCGACGTGGCCGTCATCCAGGCTGAGGACGTCGACGACCTGCCCACCGCGACCCTGGGCAACTCCCAGGAGGTCAAGGTCGGCCAGACGGTGGTGGCCATCGGCTCGCCGTTCGGCCTGGAGTCCACCGTCACCACCGGCATCGTCTCGGCCCTCAACCGACCGGTCTCGCCCGGCGACGGCTCGGGCTCGGGCGGCACGACCACGACGTTCCCGGCGATCCAGACCGACGCGGCGATCAACCCCGGCAACTCCGGCGGCCCGCTCGTCGACATCCAGGGCAACGTCATCGGCATCAACTCGGCCATCAACACCGGCGGCAACGGCAACGGCTCCGTCGGCCTGGGCTTCGCGATCCCGATCAACCTCGTCAACAGCGTCGCCTCGCAGATCCTCGACGGCAAGACCGTCGAGCACGCCCAGATCGGCGTCCAGGTCAGCAACGCCACCAGCGAGGACCAGGTGACGACGACCGGCGCCGAGATCAGCGAGGTCACCGCCGGCAGCGCGGGCGAGAAGGCCGGCCTCAAGGCCGGGGACGTCGTCACCAAGGTCGACGGCAACCCGATCTCGAGCAACGGCGCCCTGGTCGCCACGGTCCGCGGCTACAAGCCGGGCGACACGATCGACCTGACCGTGCTGCGCGACGGCAAGACCCGCAACATCAAGGTCAAGCTCGGCAGCGACAACGGCGCGGCCGCCAAGGCTCAGGACTGAGCGACCAGCGGCACGAGACGGGCCCCTTCACCGATCGGTGAAGGGGCCCGTTTCAGGTCAGGACGGGTGGATCACCACCAACGACCCCACCAGTGCCCGTGACGCTTGAACCGAGGCTTGCGCTTCACCTCCTTCGGGTAGGCGGCATCCACCTCGACCTCGACCAGCCAGCCCGCGACCGGCAGGTTCGCGACCTGGACCATGAACCGCGACGGACGTGCCGACGTCGCGACGAAGGGCGGGGCGGCCGGCGCGGTGCCCAGACGCACGTCGATCGGCTTGCCGGTCGACACCGAGGTGTTCGCGAAGTACTGACGGTAGCCGCGGTTGAATCCGTTGAAGTCCGCCGTCGTGCCGTCGGGCGACGCGACGAACACGCGCATCGCGTAGACGTCGTCGAAGTCCAGGCCCTGGGCCTGCAGATTCTCACCGATGCGCCGCATGACGTTGATCGCCTGCGCCTCGGTGACCGTGACTCCCTCCGGCAGCACCCCGCCGGGGAACACCTCGGTGTCGACGTAGCGCTCCGGAGTACCGGCAGGTGCCGCCGAGTTCAGGCCGGACGGACCCAGCCCACTGGTCTTGTAGGTCGGCGTGTCCTTGCCGATCGCGACGCCATTGGAGATCTGCGGGTTGTCGTTGCCCTCCGGCAGGACGGAGGACGTCGTTCCGGGCTTCGGCGGGTCGGGCTTGACCGATGCGGCGACAACGGCGGTGCCCGGGACGAGCACGAGCGCCATCACGGCGGCGATGAACCCGATCTTGCGTGTGGACATGGATCTCCTCTGAGTGGTGGACCGGAACGGACGAGGCGGCGTCATCGGGCCGTGACCCGTTGATGGATCTGCTCGACGACTGCGCGCGCCGACACGATGCCGCCGTGCTGCCAGGCGATGGTGTGCGAGAGCCAGTCACCGGCGAAGTAGACGTTCTTCGTCGGGGCGACCAGGCGGTCGTAGTTGCCGTCGGTGCGCGACCGCCAGCCGACCCAGGCGCCTTCGATGTGCTTGACGGTCGACCAGTTGACGCTGAACGCCGAGGCGACGTTCTGCCGGTAGGCATCGCCGTGGATCTCCGCGCCCTGTTCGAGCGCTTTGGCCAACCGCTGCTTCGGCGTGAGCGCGCCGTAGGTGTTGGCGCTCGAACCGGTGTTGTAGTAGCCGATCATCACGCCGCGCTTGCTCTGGAAGCCCCCGCTCGGGTACCACATGTTCCCGAGCTCGTTGTTCGCGTTGGTGATGCCGCCGTAGATCTGGTGGTCGAGCTCCCACCACCGGCGGGAGTACTCGATGCCGATCTTGCCCGCGTTGGTGATCGTCGGCGCCTGGAGCGCGGTGATGACCTCCGTCGGCAGGTTGCTGGGGATCTTCGCGGCGATCTGCGGCGGGACGGCGCAGATCGCGAAGTCCGCCGCGATCTTGCGCTGGAACTGACCCTGCTGGTAGACGACCTCGACGCCCGTGGGCGTGTTCTTGAGCGACGTGGCCACCGCGCTGAACTTCACCCGGTGCCGGCCGATGGCACGGACGAACGCGTCGGAGATCGCCTGCATGCCACCCTTGGGGTGGAGCATCTGCATCGCCTGGTCCCAGCCGCTCTCGAAGGAGAAGTAGTTGCCGATGCCGCTGGCGAACACGTCGGTGAGACTGAACGGAGCGGTCGGCGTACCGGCAGTGACACCGGGCTCGACCGAGTAGCCGCGACGGCCGCTGCCGGTGTACTTGAAGCTCGCGGCTGGATCGCCGGGAACCTTGGGGCCGATCGATCCGAAACTCTGGGCGAAGGAGATGATGCGTTCCTTGTCCTCGGCCGTCACGTACTGGTCGAGCGCACCCTGGTCGGTCGCCTTGGCCAGCAGCTCGGCCACGTAGCCGTACGTGTCGGCCTTGGCCTCGCGGTGCCGAATCGCCTGTCCCGACAACCTGTGATCCCCCGAGCGCCACAGGTAGGCGTGGGCGTTCTGGTTGACGAACGTTTCGAGCTCGACCCCCAGTTCGCGGCAGTAGTCGACCGTGATGTGGTGCTGTGGCAGACGCCCCGCACCGGCGTTCATCCACTGGCCCCGGCTGAATCCGGCGCGCTGGGTCTGACCGAGGGTGTCCGTCGCCTTGTCGCCACCCTGGACGGTCCAGGCGCGGCCACCGGGCCGCTCCTTGGCCTCCAACACCGTGACGTCATAGCCGCCCTTGAGCAGTTCGTATGCGGCAGTGAGGCCCGCGACGCCAGCGCCGAGGATCACCACGCTCTTGCGACCATGGCGCCCCAGCGAACCCGGCTTGAGTGGGTTGAACGGCGGGGTGGTGGCTTGGGCCGCCGAGGTCATGCCCAACGAGCCCATCGTGTGGAGCATGACGCCGGCGCCACCGGCGACGCCGACCTTCTGGAGAAAGTCTCTCCGTGTCTGTTGCATGTGTTTCCTCCTGGACCGAGTCCTTGACTGCGCGAAAGGTCGCCCGAGAACATCCACCCGGACGAACAGGAAGTTATGGAGGCGCCGTTTCGCCCGCCGCACTCCCAGATGCCGCGCGGGTAAACAGTCGCTTACCCTGGCGCAGGCCGTCAGCGAGACACGAGATCGACTCGGATTCCACGGGAAACGTCGAGGCGTGGTCACCTGGTGACCGTCTCGGGCGGGTCCGCCGAGGAAACATGAACGTCACGCGGGGCACGCGGCGGGCACGTCCGTGGGCAGCGACGGACCACGTCGCCAGGTGGCGGGAGGGACGACCGGACCGCGAAGGCGCGGCCGGGCGGGACTGCGGGCCGGGACGGTCAGCGTCGCCGGGCGTCCTCGTCGGTCGAGAAGTACTCGTCGAGGTCGAGATCGGCCTTCAGATCCAGATCGATCTGGGATTCCAAGTCGTCGCGCAGCCGCTGCGAATGCTCACGGAGGTCACGGATCGTGCGGCCGGCCGTGCGAGCCATGTGCGGTAGCCGCTCAGGGCCGAACACCACGAGAGCCACGAAGGCGAGCAACGCGAGCTCCAGCGGGCCGAGTCCGAACATGCGAGTGACGCTAACACGGTCCGCTACTGCATCCGCAAGGCCGAGACGGCCGAGAAACACAGGATTCACGCGATCGTCTCGACGATGAAACCCGCTGTCCGGGGCGCTGGTTAGCGTGGCTAGGGCACACCCACCACGGATGGAGATTCCATGCCTCACCTCGGCCCCACCGAACTGCTCATCATCGTCGGCGTCGTGGTCCTGCTCTTCGGCGGTCGCAAGCTGCCCGAGCTGGCCCGCGGTACCGGACAGGCCCTGCGCATCTTCAAGTCCGAGGTCACCCAGCCGGACGAGCTGCCGGCGAAGGCCGACACCCGGTCGGCCACGGACGTCGATCCGATCACGGCCGACGTGGTCGTCGAACCCACCACCCAGCGTTCCTGAACCCTTGTCCGCCGTCGACACGCTCCGGGCCACGTTCCGTCGCCGTTCGGCCACGGAACAGCCCGGCGCGGCGATGACCTTCACCGACCACCTGCGCGAGTTGCGCCGCCGCTCGGTCAGGGCCGTCATCGCGATGGCCCTGGGCACCGTCGTGGCATGGCTCGCGTACGAGCCGATCTTCACCTGGCTCGTGGCCCCGTACTCCGACGTGAAGCCCGTCCTCGCCGCGCAGGGCATCGACACGAGCCTCGTCTTCACCGGGATCGGCGGGGCGTTCCAGTTCCAGCTGAAGGTGTCGCTCGTCGCCGGGTTCGTGCTGGCGAGCCCATGGTGGATCTGGCAGGTCTGGGCCTACGTGGTGCCCGCGCTGCACCACGGCGAGAAGCGCGCGGCGCTCAAGCTCAGCGTCATCTGCGCGCCGCTGTTCCTCGGCGGCGCCTGGTTCGGCTACCTGCTGCTGCCGCGCGCCATCGAGTTCCTCGTGGGATTCGTCCCCCAGAACGCCGAGTCCCTGCTCACCGGCGCGGACTACCTGGACTTCTCGCTGCGCATCATGCTGGTGTTCGCCGTCGCGGCGCAGCTGCCGGTCGTCATCGTGATGCTGCACCAGCTCGGCCTGATCACCGCGCCGCAGCTGGTGCATGCCCGGCCGTGGATCATCACCGGCATCTTCGCGTTCTCCGGAATCGCCACCCCCACGGTCGACCCGGTGACGATGGCGATGCTCGCCATGCCGATGGTCGTGCTGTACGGCGTCGCCGAGGTGATCGTCCGGGTGCGCGAGCGGCGTGGCGCGGTGGCCACGGACGCCACGCTCTGAGCTCAGCCCAGCAGCGCCTCGGTCAGCTCGCGCAGGATGCCGTAGCCGTTCTGCGTCAGGATCGACTCGGCGTGGAACTGGATGCCGCGATAGTGCGGGCCAGCGACGAGGTGGATGTCCCCTGACTCGGGATCACTCTCGACCGTGACGCCTTGCGGCAGTCCCGACTCCGGGACGCGGCCCACAAAGGTGTTGTAGAAGCCCACCGTCTCGGTGCGGCCCAGCACCGGCAGGGCGCTCTGCGTGCCCTGGAAGACGATGTCCTTGTAGACCAGGTCCAGCCCGAGCGCGTCGCAGAGCGTCTGGTGCCCCAGACAGATCGCGAGGAACGGCTGGCCGCGGTCCAGGAGCCGGCGGGTGGCCCGTCGCAGCACGGAGATCTTGGGGTCGTCCCCATCGCGTGGGTCGCCGGGGCCGGGACCGATCACCACGAGGTCGTGGTCGTCGAGCGCGCTCTCGGTCCACTCGTCGTGGCGGACGATGTCGGTCGTCATCCCCATGACGCCGAAGACGTGCGACAGCATGTTGACGAAGTCGTCCTCGCCGTCGAGCACGACGACCCGCTTGCCGGACAGCGACGGCACCCGGGGCGTGCCGGACTGGTCACTGAGCCAGAACTGGCTGAGTCGCTGGTTGCGCGACCCGAGCGCGATCAGCACGTCGTCCTCGCGGGTGAAGGCGTCGAAGCCCTCGACCGGCTCGGGCGCGGACTCGACCAGGCCGAAGGCGCTCAGGACACCGGATGCCTTCGCCCAGGTCTCCTTCGTCTCGTACTCGGCGTCCGAGTCGCGCACGAGGGTCGCTCCGGCGGCGACGGTGAGGTTCCCGTCGAGGTCGACGTCGGCGGTCCGGATCAGGATCGGGGCGTCGAGGCGAGGGGCGCCCTGCTCGTCACGGCCGATCAGCGCCGCGACGCTGGCGTAGTAGCCGCGGCCCTGCGGCTCGTACTGCTTGATCAGGCGGCAGGCGTTCTCGACCGGGCTGCCCGTGACCGTGGCGGCGAACATCGAGTCGCGCAGGATGTCGCGCGGGTCGCGGTCGGTGCGGCCGGCCAGCAGGTACTCGGTGTGCACGAGGTGGCTCATCGGCTTGAGATACGGACCGAGCACGAGGCCGCCCTCGTGGCACAGGTCGCACATCATCTTGAGCTCCTCGTCGACGACCATGAAGAGCTCGTAGATCTCCTTCTCGTCGGACAGGAACTTCAGCAGCTCACGCTTGCGCTCGGCATGGGTCTCGAGACCGCGCATGCGGAACGTGCCACTGATCGGGTTCATGCGCAGCTGGCCGGCGTCGAGGCTGACGTGCCGCTCGGGGCTGGCGCCGATCAGGTAGCGGTCGCCGGTGAAGATGCAGAAGGTCCAGAACGCGCCCCGCTCGCGCTCCAGCAGCCGGCGGAACACCGACAGCGCCGCCGCGTGACCCCAGTCGGCGACGGTGGCGCGATAGCGGCGTCCGATGACGAGGTTGGCGCCCTCGCCCTGGCCGATCTCGTCGTCGATGATGCGGCGGGCCATCGCCGCGTACTCCTCGTCCGAGGTCTCGAACCCGCCGCGGTCGGCCAGCTCGATCTCGCCCGACGGCAGCACCTCGAGGAGATCCGCGAGGGCGACGTCCTCGTTGAGGCGCGCCTCGATCACCGACAGCGGGGTGCCGTCCTGGTGCGCCTCGAACCCGCGCTCGGCGACCTGCGCGAAGGGCACCAGCACCAGGTGGTCCCACGCCGGGCCGGCACCCTGGGCCAGCGGCACCTCGGCCAACTTCTCGACGTCGAGGCGCGGGCCACCGATGAGGGTGACCCGGTCGTTCTCGCGCCCACGGATCAGGGCGAACGCGGGCTGGGCCAGCAGGTCGTCAAGGATCTGGTGCGTCATCGTGGTCTTCTTCCCGCGGTCGGACGAACAACGCCCAGACCGCCATGTGGGGGTCTGGGCGTGGGTACGTCGACAGTCCTCCTAGCGGAGGTGCCACCAGCTGCTGGACGTCGACATGGCGTCAGCGTACCCGTCCCGGCGGGGCGCTCGCGGGCGGAGTCAGTCGACGAGACGACGCACCCGATCGCGGGCGCGGCGCCACGTGGCGCGTGCGAACCCGGCGGTCGGCACCGGCTGGGCGCCGAGCATCGCCTCGGGAACCTTGCCGCGTCCGACGACCTCGGGCAGACCGCTGGCGTGGACCAGGCCCATCAGCGCCGCGGCGCCCAGCTCCGGCGGCAGGATCGGGTCGGGCGTCCGGGCGCCCTTGGGCCGCAGACCGGACGTCGGCATGGCGCCCAAGGTCGAGGGGTCCCCGACGACCTGGACTCCGCTCGCGGCGATCCACTCACCCATCCGGCCGCCCAGCTCGGCCGCCTCGCGCGCGGCCCAGCGCGGCGTCAGCAGGCGCGGCTCGTCCGGCGCGGGGGTGCGCTGTTGGAGGTACCGCGCAACGCCGAACCGGATGGCGTGGTGGTGCACCGTGCGGGGCAGGCCCGACTTCGCGAACTGGCGGTTGAACTCGCGCAGCAGCTCGATCTCGGGCCAGGTCAGGGAGCGGTTGTCCACGACCGGAGTGGGCAGGGTCCCGGCCCGCAACGAGAAGAGCCCTTCGACGTCGCGCAGCAGCTGCTCGGGATCGGACTCGTCGAGCACCACGACGACGACCCGGTCCGGCCCGACGACCTCGGCCCAGCGGGCGACGAGCCGGTCGTGCCGGTGGCGCCACCAGAACGACGGCGTCAGCGTCGTGGTCTCGGGCTCGCGCAGCATCGCCTTGAGCCACTTGCCGTAGCCGGTCTTCATGCCGTTCTGGACGTACTGCTGCCACTGCGACGGCATGATCCGCGGCAACGGCCGCAGGGTCACCAGGACATAGGGGTCGTCCCCGCCGAGCTCGGCCACGGCGCGGCGGACGGCGGACTCGCGGGCGTCCGCGAAGAACTCGCTGCTGACCAGCACGGTCCGGTCCTGCTGCGCGTTGACCTCCTTGACCAGGCGGCGCCACGGCCGGTCGGTGGACGGGGCATCGAACGGCGGCCGGGGGTTCTCGCGCGCGAGCATCGACAGGACCTCGTCGATCGGCTGGCTGGTCGCGCCGGCGTAGTGCAACCCCTGGGCCGCCACCTCGTCGCGCGCGTCGTGCAGGGACCGCTGGACCGAGGTCGTCCCCGTCTTGTGCGGGCCGATGTGCAGCACCCGCGCACCAGGCGGGAAGTGGAAGCTCGAACGGAGGGTCACGTCAATCGAAGGTATCCCTGGCGCGGTGGCGCCGCCCATCAGGGAGTGGCCGCCACCGGCAGTGTCGTGTAGTCGCCCACGTCGATCACGCCGCCGGGCTTGAACGTGACGACCTGCAGTCCGACGACCCGGCTGTCCTCGAAGGTCAGCACGGCCACCTGCGCGTCGCGGCGCAGCTTCGTGCCGAGCGCGAACGCGTACACCGCGCCGCCGGTGGAGCCGATCGTCAGCCGGGTCGACGTGCCGTTGGGCCCCTCGGTGCTGACGGGTCCCTCCTGGCGGTGCAGGTGGCCGCTGATCGCCAGGTCGACGCAGCCCTGAGCGACGGCCGCCTTCGCCGAGGCTGCGCTGTGGGTGAGCAGCAGACTGACATCACCGTCCTCGCACGCCGTCTCGGCCAGCGCCGTGTTCTGGTCGCGGATGGCGGCGATGTTGTCGTCCTCGTTGCCGTTGTAGCCGGCGGTCAGGCCCGAGCTGCGCGGGTCGCTCTCGCCGAGCATGCGCACGCCCTCGACCTCGACGGGCTCGCCGTCGAGCACGATGAAGTCGCGGCGCTCCATCTCGTCCAGCACGTGGTCGCCGGTGTCATGGTTGCCCGCCACGGCGACGATCGGCAGGTCGGCGAACGTCTGGCGCAGCGACTTGATGCTGAAGGCCTCCCACGAGGCCCCGTTCGAGGTGTCGTCGCCGAGGTCGATCACGAAGGACGCGTTCGCGGCGTCGGCGACCTCACGGGCCACCGGGTCCATGCCGACGTTGTTGTGGCGGTCGGTGACGACCAGTGCGGTGGTCTGCCCGTCCTCGGGGGCGCGGACGGCGATGCCCCGCGTCTTCTCGGTCAGGTCGGAGTAGAACGACAGCGACGCCTGGTAGGTGTCGAGCGCGCCCTGGACGATGGCCTTGCTGGTGGCGGTGGCCGCCCCGCGCGAGATCTCGACCCGGTCCAGGCGTGGCTCGTCGGGCAGCTCGGGGAACTCCTGGCGGATCGGGACCCAGGCCACCTCGCGCTCGGTGTCGGGGTCCTGCGCATAGGCCAGCGCCGCGCCCAGCACGACGAATCCCAGCACGCCCAGCACCAGCGCGGGGCGGGGGTCGGGCGGCCACGCCTCGCGCAGCTCGCGCCGGCGTCGCGGGCCCAGGGCCCACCAGACACCGCCGGCGATGACCATCGCGATGACACCGGCGGCGACGCCGCGCCGGAGCGCCGCGAGGGCCATCTGCGTCATCTCGGACGTCATGGCGGCGATCTCGCCCTCGGGCTGGCTGGCGATCGCGGCGTCCTGCGCCAGCACGCGCTGCAGGTCGGTGTCGGGGCTGTCGCGCAGCACGACCTCGGCGCCGACCCCCAGCGGCGCGTCCGAGAGCATGCGCAGCTCGGGCAGCAGCGGCCCGGCCACGATCGTCACGTGGCCGTCGAACGTGGGGCTGGCCGTCGCGTTGTGCGCGCCGATGGTGACGACGCGCTCGCTGTCGAGGAACGTCGCCGCGGTGACGGGCCCCGCCACGACCAGGCCGACGACCGCGAGGGCGAGCGCCGCGAGGGCACGGCTCACTCGGCCACCCGGTCCAGCCACCGGCGGGACGTGCCCACGGTGACGAGGCGCTGGGTCGCGCGGGTCAGCACGACGTAGAGCGTGCGCCAGCCCGACGCGGCCTCGGCGACGACGCCATCGGCGTCCACCAGCACGACGCCGTCGAACTCCAGGCCCTTGGTGTCGAGCGGCTCCAGCACGCGGAGCCGGTCGTCGGCCGGCACGACTGCCGTGACCTCGGCCAGACGGCCCGCCGGGGCGACGACGGCGACGGTGCCCTCGACCTGCGCGAGCATCTCGGCGGCCTCGGCGGCGACGCGGGCGAGCAGCTCGCCGGCGGCGACGACCTCGTGGCGCGGATCGACGCCCGTCCGACGGACGGCCTCGGCCAGGTCGGGGCGCTCGATCGCGTGGGTCGCCACCCGGGCGGCGAACTCGTAGATCTCGGCGGAGTTGCGGTAGTTCGTCGACAGCCGGAAGCGGTGGACCGGCATCGTGCCGAGCGCCTCGTCGCGCGCGGCGGCCGACTCGGCGGGGACCGGCCAGGACGACTGCGCCTCGTCGCCCACGATCGTCCAGCTGGCGGTGCGGCCGCGGCGGCCGAGCATCCGCCACTGCATCGGCGAGAGGTCCTGCGCCTCGTCGACCAGCACGTGCGCGTAGCCCAGGTCGTCGATGCTCCCGGTGGCCTGGACCCGGTCCTCGCGCTCGCGCTCCTCGAAGCTCATCATCTGCTTCGGCGTGGCCCAGTCGTCCTCAGCGCGCTCGGGAGCCTCGCCCAGGAGATGGCGCAGCTCGTCGATCAGCGGGATGTCCTCGATCGTGGGCTGGTCGGCCCACTCGCGGCGCAGGACCTGCTGCTCGAAGGACGTGAAGAGATCGGACGCGACCTCACCCAGGCGCGATGGGACCGACCGCCAGACCTCGACCGGATCGAGCTCGGGCCACCAGGCGTCGACGAACGTCTCGAAGGTCAGGTCGCCGTCGAGCTGATCGGCGAACGCCTCCTCGCCGCGATCGAGACCGCGGTCGCCGGTGACGCGCTCCCACAGGGCCTTGACGAGCTCCTCACGTGCGGCCGCCTGGGTCGTGTTGGGCAGGCCGTTCGACAGCAGCCGGCGCCGGATGCGCGCCAGGTCGGAGGCCTCGAGGACGAGCCGGTCGTCGCGGTAGAACAGGTCGAAGCGGTGAGGGGCGCCGGCCTGCGGCGACCGGGCGACGCGGGACAGCACCTGCGCCATGCGGGCCAACCCCAGCAGGGCCGCCATCTCGGGCGAGGCGTGACGGGTCGCGCGGATGCCGTCGACGACCTCGCCGATGGACCGCAGGACGACGCTGGTCTCGCCGAGGCTCGGCAGGACGCGCTCGATGTAGTTCATGAACACGCCGGACGGGCCGACCACCAGGACGCCGCCGGACTCGAAGCGACGACGGTCCGTGTAGAGCAGGTAGGCCGCGCGGTGCAGCGCGACGACGGTCTTGCCCGTTCCGGGCCCGCCGCCGATGATCGTGGCGCCGCGAGCAGGGGCGCGGATGGCCTCGTCCTGCTCCTTCTGGATCGTGGCCACGACCGAGTGCATCGAGCTGTCGCGAGCGCGGCTGAGGCTGGCCAGCAGGGCACCCTCGCCGATCACGACCATGTCGTCGGGCGCCGCCTCGGCGTCGAGCAGCTCGTCCTCGATGCCGACGACGCGGTCGCCGCGGCAGCGCAGCACCCGACGCCGGACGACGCCGGCCGGATCCTGGGCGGTGGCCTGGTAGAACACGGCGGCAGCCGGAGCACGCCAGTCGACGAGGATGATCTCGCGGTCCTCGTCGCGCACGCCGATGCGACCGATGTACCGGGCGTCGCCGCCGTTCAGGTCGAGGCGGCCGAACACGAGCCCGTCGTGGGCGGCGTGCAGGGCGCTCAGCCGGCGCGAGGCCTGGTAGACCATCGCGTCGCGCTCGACCAGACCGCCCTCGTGGCCGATGTGGCCCCGAGCCAGGCCCTCGACGACGAGCGACTGGGCGACCTTGGTGGACTCCTCCAGCCGCTGGTAGACCGTGTCGACGTACGCCTGCTCGTGCTCGAGCTCGCGTTCATCGGGTGAGGGGTTGCTCATCAACGTCCTTCGCTGGCATGGGGGAACTCTCCATTCTAGGCACCGCAGGCCAGCCGGTCGCCCCCATCGCCACGCTTCGGGCTCAGTTGATGCGCAGGACCTTCGTCACCGTCTTCTCCGCGACCTTGGCGTCGCCGCTGTAGGTGATGGAGAACGAGTGCTGACCCTTCGGCAGGTTGCTCGCCGTCAGGATGCTCACGCCCAGGAAGACCCGGCCCTTCGCGACCGTCTTGTCACCGAGCCGGACCGTCACGGTGCCGGTCGGGACGGTGCCCTTCGCCGACACCCCGACGGTGAAGACCGCCGAGCGCCACAGACTCAGGGCGCCGACCTTGACCGTCGGCGCCAGCAGGACCGGACCACTGGTCGGAGCCGTGGTCGGCTCGGTGGTCGGCTCGACCGTGAACTCGGTCGTCGGCACGGTGCTCGGTTCGGTCGTCGGCCCGGGCGTGGGTCCATCGGTCGGCTGTTCGTCGACCTCGAAGGCCCGGATCAGGCGGTCACTGGGTCCCGTGCAGCTCACGGACGACGGGACTTCATCGCTGGCCGTGTTCAGCGAGAGATCCAGACGGAACGTGGCTGGCAGGCCGAACGTCACCACGCCGGCCACACCGCCCAGGGTCATCGGCATGATCTCGCCCTGTCCCGCCAACACCCACGGCTCGCCCACCTGCTGGGGCACGGGACTCAAGGGGAACTGCAGGGGTCGCATTGGAGCGTCGAACGGGGCCCCGTTGAACGTCACCGTCAAGGGCATCCCGGTGATCGAACCTGAGGATTCGCGTCCGCCCACGATGTCGGTGACGGCGCCACGCAGCAGCTCCGGCATGTGAAGACGCAGGAACAAGGGGCTTCCCGGCAGCGAGTCGCCCTGGAACGCCCCATAGTCCGTCGTCGCCGTGACCGCGACGTCCTGGGTGCCCAGCACCAGGCCACCGACGATCGTCTCGCAGCGGTACGTGATCGTCCGTGAGAGCTGACCCAACCCCATGGGCACCTCGCCGCCGGGCTCACCGGGCGGGTCCGTGGGGAACGGCGGCGTGGTGGGGTCGGTCGGCGGCGTCGGCTCGGTCGGCGGCGTCGGCTCGGTCGGCTGGCTCGGGAGATCGAGGACGGGCGGCTCCGGGGCGGTCTGACCGGCCAGCGCGATGCCGCCGAGCAGGCGGTCCTGACCGGCGGCGCACGTCGCCACCATCGGGTACGTCGAGTTGTCCGCCTTGTACAAGACCTGGGTGATCGTGAAGTTGTCCGGCAGCCCCAGCCAGACCGCGCCGGTGGCGTCCTGCGGGACGGTGATCGCCGGGATCGTGGCGGTGCCCTGCATCGTCCACGGCGGGTCGGCCGTCTCGGAGACGGACGCCCGCGAGAATGCCAGCGCGGTCGGCTCGAGCTCGGTGGTCCGGCCCGCAGTGGTGACCGACAGCGCCGCATCGGCAGCGGTCCCCTCCGCCTCCGTCGCCCCGAGCAACAGCGCCACGGACTGCCGCAGCCGCTCGCTCGACGTCCACCGGACCGTCAGTTCACGCGCCGCCAACACGTCCCCGGGCGCCGCGGTCTCGGGGTAGTCGGCCGTGGCCGCGAGGGAGAAGGCCTGGGTGCCCAAGTTCAGACCTGCCGCGGTCACCGCGCACTGGTAGGAAGCGGCTCGGGACAACGTCCCGGGTCCGACCGGGACCGCTCCTCCGGGCCCGGGCACCGGGTCGGTCGGCGGATCGGTCGGGTCCGTCGGGTCAGTCGGCGGGTCGGTGGGATCGGTGGGGTCCGGGGACGGGTCGGTCGTCGGATCGGACGGCACGGGCTCGGTCGTGGGGTTGACCGTCGGACGGTCCGTCGGGGGCGTCGGGTTGGTCGCCCCTGCGACGCGGATACCGCCGATGGTGTGATCCTCCGGGGCCTCACATGTGAGCGACGTGGGGATGCTGCCGCCGTCAGCCGACACGAAGGATCCGGCGATGGCGAAGGTCCTCGGCAGTCCCAGCCAGAGCGCCTCGCGAGCATCGTCGGGCACGGTGATCGCCGGCACCGTGGCCTCGGCGTCCAGCGTCCAACTCCCCGATGCAGGCAGGTCGGCCCGCGCAATCGTCAGCGAGGTCGGCGGCAGACCGGACCAGCGGCCGGCGGTCTCGATGGCGAACTGGACACCGTCGGCCTCTCCCTCGAACGACCTCGCACCCAGCAGGTCGTACGAGGCCTGCCTGATGAAGTCGGGAAGCACCACGGACATGTCGAGCGCCCGGGCGGGGAGCACGTCACCCGGTGCGGCGGTCTCGGGGTACGTCACCGACGGGGTCACGACGACCGGGCGAACTCCCAGGTCCAGGCCGCCGGACTCGACGTGGCAGTCGTAGAGCAGGTTCGTCGCCAACTCGCCCGGACCGACCGGCAGGTCGCCGGCAGCAGCTTGCGCCTGGGAACCGCCGAGGACCGCTGTCAGCGTGGCGGCGACGGTGGCCGCGGGTACAACGGCGGCGATGAAGGACTTGACTGGCGACACGACGACTCCTGGCTCCCGCAGGCTCCCGAGGCCAGCCTGTCACTGATGTTTACATGTGACCGTACTCACATTCGGCCCGGGTGACCACCCCGATGTATCAGGGGCGGACGGGGGGTCTCACCAACGACGGCGCCCCGCGAGCGCCCGGCCGCCGAGGGGGGACGGCTGGGCTCGCGGGGCGCCTCGCGGAGGGTCACTTCGCGCGGTGGACGACCTTGACCTTCTTCACGTAGTCGACCTTGCCGCGCGAGTCGTACCCGCGGACCGTGATGACACGCTTCTTGGAGACCAGACCGGCCTTGTACCGGATCTTGCGCACGATCCGGCCGTGGGAGTCGGCCTTGCCGGTGACCTTCTTGGTCCGCAGCGAGATGCGGTAACGCTGGCCCGGAGCCAGCCCCTGGGCACGGATCGTGAACTTCGCCGCACCCCGCACCTTCTTCGGCGACACCGTGACCTTCGCGGTCTCCTTGACCAGTCCCGTCTTCACGACCGTCGACCAGTCGGCGTAGCCGGGAGCCGTCACCGTCACCAGCGCACACACCGTGCGCCCGGCCATCGCCTTCGTCACCGAGAACGACACCGCAGCCTTCGCCGGGCGGCACGTCGCGCCCTGCACGGCGTAACCCCACGAGACGGTCGTCTTCGCGCCGGCCGGCAGAGCCGTCGAGAACGTCGACGCCGTCAGCTTCGTGCCGACCTTCGGCGCCATCGGGCTGACCACCGCACGGATTGCGGGCAGCGTGCCTCGCACCACCGCGTTCTCGGCGACCACGGTCGTCTCGAACGCGAAGTGCCTCGCAGCGGTCACGGACACATCAGCGCACAGCACCTGCCCGACCTGGTCCGCGGTCGGGGTGAACGACTCACTCGTCGCACCGGAGATCGCGACGCACTCCGTGCCATCGACCACGCCCCACTGCCGAACCAACTCAGCACCCTCAGGCGCCTCGGACAGATCCACCGGCAGCGACACGGCCACACCCACCGCCGGACGATCGGTGCTCAGCACCGGCGCCGCGACCTCGAGCCGGCCCTTCTCCACCTCGGCACTCAACACCGTCGACCACTCGGCATAACCGGGGGCCGTCACCTCCACCAGCGCACACACCACACCGCCAGCCATCGCACCAGTGACCTCGAACGACGCGGCGACCTCGTCGGGCCGGCAATCCTCCGCGGTCGACGCATGACCCCATGTGACCCGCGTCGTCGCGCCCGCCGGCAGTTCGCCGGCCAGCAGCGACGCCGTCAACGTCGCGCCAGCCTTCGGGGACGTCGAACTCAGTGCCGCACGGATCGCGGGCAACGTGCCTCGCACCACCGCGTTCTCGGCGATCACAGTCATCTCGAACGCGAAGTGCCTCGCAGCGGTCACGGACACATCAGCGCACAGCACCTGCCCGACCTGGTCCGCGGTCGGGGTGAACGACTCACCCGTCGCACCGGAGATCGCGACGCACTCCGTGCCATCGACCACGCCCCACTGCCGAACCAGCTCAGCACCCTCAGGCGCCTCGGACAGATCCACCGGCAGCGACACGGCCACACCCACCGCCGGACGGTCGGTGCTCAGCACCGGCGCCGCGATCTGCAGCAGGCCCTTCTCCACCTCGGCACTCAACACCGTCGACCACTCGGCATAACCGGGGGCCGTCACCTCCACCAGCGCACACACCACACCGCCAGCCATCGCACCAGTGACCTCGAACGACGCGGCGACCTCGTCGGGCCGGCAATCCTCCGCGGTCGACGCATGACCCCATGTGACCCGCGTCGTCGCGCCCGCCGGCAGTTCGCCGGCCAGCAGCGACGCCGTCAACGTCGCGCCAGCCTTCGGGGACGTCGAGCTCAACACAGCACTCATCGCGGGCAACGTGCCTCGCACCACCGCGTTCTCGACCGTGAAGATCGCCTCCATCGGCTCGTAGCCCGGCGCCGTGACGCTGACCACCACGCACAGGGGCTCACCGACCTGAGCAGAGGTCGGCGTGAACGTGTCACCCTCGGCACCGCCGATCGCGACGCATTCGGCACCGTCGCGGGTGCCCCACTGCCAGTGCGCCTCGGCGCCCTCGGGCGCCTCGGCGAGGTCGACCGGCAGCGACACCGCCGTGCCCACCCTCGGGTGCGCGGTGTCGAAGGTCGGCTCCGGCACGCTCAGGCGACCTGCCGCGATCTTCACCTGGTTCGACGTGGTCACGTCAGCGACGTATCCGCGAACGGTCGAGGTGACCGTCACGGACAGATCGTGGCCCTCGTCGGAGGCACGCGGCGTGAAGGCCGCCTGCGTCGCACCGTCGATCGGGTCACCATCCAGGTTCCACTGGTACGCGCGATCGGCGCCGGCGGGGTCGCCGCCGGTCACCTCGGCGGACAGCTCCACACCGACCTGGGCCCAGTCCGAGAGGGTGACCGTCGGTGCCTGCCCGAACGTGCCGGCACCCACCGCACCCACGGTCACGGTCACCTGCGCGTCGAGGTGGTGCGGCGCACTCACAGTCGCCGTCAGGCACAGCACCTTCTCGAAGTCGGACACGTCCGCGGCGAAGGTCCGTTCGTCCGCACCGGCGATGGCCACGCAGTCGCCGCCAGCGACGACACCCCACTGCCAGGACGTGACCTTCGCGCCCGCGGGTGCGTCAGCCAGATCGATCGACGCGGTGACCGACTGGCCCACGACCGGCGCCTTCGCGTCGATCGCCGAGGACGCCATGGTGAACGCGCCGACCGCGGTGGAGCTCGCCGTCGCGGTCTTCGTGAACGACTCGTGGCCGGCCGCCCCATAGGTCACCTCGGCGCAGAGCGTCGCTCCCGCGTCCCCGGCGACGACGGTGTACTCGTCGGCGGCGGCGCCTGCCACGACACAGTCCTGGCCAGCCAGGCGTCCCCAGCGGACCGATTCGGTCGCGCCTGCGGGAAGCGTGGACTCGTCGGCCTTCACGGTCAGCACGTCGCCGGACGTGGGCGCCGAATCCGGCGTGGAGTCGACGATGGTCACCGTCGTGTCCATCACCTTGCCCGTGATCGCCTTCGTGGCCGTCTCGGTTCGATCCTCCGGATCGCCGCCGGCGCCCTTCGCCGTCACCGAGACCGTGACCGTCTTGCCCTGGTCGGCCGCGGTGGGCGTGAACGTGGTCGTGTTCGAGCGCACGTCGGCACTGCCCGCGACCGTCCATGCGTAGGCCCACGAGGCCGGCTCCGGCGTCGTCGACGCAGACACCGTCAACGTGTCACCGACCCGACCCGAACCCGCGATCTGGGGCGTGAACGCGCCGAAGGCAGGGGACAGGCGGAACATCTGCACCGCGTCGATGTAGAAGTTGAGCACGTAGATCGTTCCGTCAGAGCCGAATGCCACTCCGTACGGCACCCCGTATGTCGGCCCCGACGGGTCCCAGGTCGCTTCCAGCGCACCGTCGGCGGAGAACACCGACACGCTGTCGCGGGCGCGGGCGATGTCCGTCACCGCGATGCGCCCCTGTCCATCCGCCGCCACCCGGTACGGCCCGGCGAGCGAGCCGCCACCGACCTGGGTCATCTCGGACACGAAGGCGCCGCTGGCGTCGAGCTTCACCACTCTCGCGTTCCCGTAGTCGGCGACATGGACGGAGCCTGCGCCGTCCACGGCGATGCCATAGGGACTGGAGAAGGATCGGGAGTCGCCCGTGGCCTTGCTCCACGTGGCCAACAGCCGCCCACTGGAATCGAGTTTCTCGATGCGTGAGGCGCCCGTGTCGGTGACGTAGAGGTTGCCGGCGCGGTCCACCGCGATGCCGAAGGCGCCGCCCGACCTGCGGATCTCGGTGTAGCTCTGCAGGCCCGAGGCGTACTTCAAGACCGAGCCCATGGAGTCCACTGCGTAGACCTGGCCGTCGTAGCCGACCGTCACTGCACTCACGAAGTAGCTGCGCACCGAGCTGCGGACGAACGCGCCCTCGGACGTGAACTCCTGGATGCGTTGGTTGGCGGCGTCGGCGACGTAGACGTGGCCGTTGGGCCCCACGGCCAGGTCATTCGCGCCGGAGAACTGGCCCGCACCGGAACCTGAGGAGCCGAAGGAACCCATCGAGATCGGCCCGCTCGCGGCCTGCGCCGGCGCGGAGGTCGAGACCATACCGGCGAGAACCGTGAGCAGGACGAGCAGGAGAGCGAGCGGACGCGAGCCGCGGCGTGACGCGCGGGGACTCACGGGGCGCGTGGGCGAAGAGAGCACCCGATGAACCTACGGGGCGAGTGATGCCCCCGAGAGCGTTTTCCCGTATCTCTCTTCACAAAGTGGAGAGAGATCTCCGTTTCTGCTGTGGCGCATGTTTCTCCCGGGATAGTTTTATTGAACACTCACGTCCGGTGGACGCGCCACCTTCACCACCAACGACAGGTGCGACGTCTTCAAGGGCGGCTTCGGCGTGAAGGACGGCATCAACGAGGACGCGTCCGTCACGACCTTCCACTCGACTCCGGGCTGGGGCAACGGCACCGAGCACGCCGTGGCGGCGAACGCTCCGGCCAAGAACCTGCGGTACACGATCAAGGGCGGCTACTGGTTCGGCATGGACGCCGGCGCGGGCGTCGTCACGGCGGTCAACCCGGCCATGCACTGCGCGGTGAACCGCCTCACCGCGAAGTAGGTCCCTGACCACTGCGAGACCGAGGGACGCCTCTCCCAGCCGGGAGGGCGTCCCTCGTCAGGTGACCCTCCCCGTAACTCCGTGTTTCACACCCGCCACAGGGGAAACACTGCAAGGCTGGCGCCGCTGTGTGTTCCCCAACCCGAAGGATCCCCTTGATGCGCACCCGCGCCCTTGCCATCGCAGTGACGACCGGACTGGTCCTCACCCTGGCGCCCGCCACTGCCCACGCCGCCAAGAAGCCCACCTTCAAGCTGAGCATCTCCACCTCCCGCTCCGTTGCCGACGTCGGTCAGACCATCGCGATCTCGGGCAAGGTCTCCGGCCCGAAGGCCGCGAAGAAGCGCCTGCTCGTCCAGCGCAAGGTCGGCGGCGGCGCTTGGAAGACGGTCCGAAAGATCACCACGACCTCGAAGCGTCGTTACGCCACGACCGTCCCGGTGACCACCGCCGGACAGCAGTACCTGCGCGTCGTCGCGCCGAAGTCGAAGAAGGCCCGCGCCGGGTCGAGCACCGCCCGCGGATTCGTCGGCTGGCGCTGGCTCGATGCCGGCGCCAGCGCTGCCACCGACGGCCTGACGCGCGGCTCGCTGCGCATCGACGGCAAGGTCCACGCCCCGACCTACGTCCCGACCCAGCACAATGACGACGGCTACCTGTTCATCGACACCGGCCGCTCATGCGATGCGCTCGTCGCAGGTCTCGCGGTCGAGGCTCCGACGGCCAACCAGGCCATGGTCTACGTGTTCCAGGGGCGTTCGATCACCGACGACCCGGAGAGCTTCTCCGTCAAGATGGTCTCGGGCAACTCCGGAGTCGTCGAGACGCGCTGGCCGATCAAGCGTCAGAGCAGTCTCGTCGCGATGATGGTGGACGAGAACACGGACAACGCCGCACAGAGTGCCGGCCTGATCAAGCCCCGAGTGCACTGCTCGGTGAACGCGCTGCCCCAGGCGGTCCTGCCTCTCTGAGGTTCCGCCCGACCCCTAGACGACGAGCGCCCCTCCCCGACCAGGGGAGGGGCGCTCGTCGTCTCAGCAGGTTCAGCCCTTGCGGGACAAGAAGGCCAGCATCGCCTCGCGGGCCTCGTCGCTGCCGAAGAGCCGCGCCGACTGCTCGGCCAGCTGGTCGCCCAGCCGGTCGATGCGCTCGACGAGGTCGTGGTTCAGCAGTGCCTTCGTCTCACGGAATCCCTGCGGGTAGCCCAGCGAGAGGTCGGCCAGCACGCTCTGCAGCGCCGCGTCGAGCTCACCGTCCTCGACGACCCGGGTGACCAGGCCGATCTCGGCGGCCTCGGCCGCGTCGAACTTGCGCCCCGTGAGGAACAGCTCGGACGCGGCACGCGGGGACAGCCGCGGCAGCAACGACGCACTGATGACCGCCGGCGCGAGCGCCAGCCGGACCTCGGTCAGCGCGAACGTGACCGGCCGCGTGGCCAGCACGATGTCGGCCGCGCCGACCAGCCCCAGACCGCCGGCGCGCACCGGCCCGCCGAGGACCACCACGACCGGCTTCGCGCTCGTGGCCAGTCGGCGCTGCAGGTCGATCAGCGTTGCCGCGCCCTGCTGCATCGAGCCCTCCGCCGCCTCCGACAGATCGGCGCCCGAGCAGAACACGCGGTGAGCCGAGCGCAGCACGATCACCTTCGCGTCTGCGTCGGCCTCGGCGGCCTCGAGGTGCGCCCCCAGCTCGGTGACGAGCTGACGGCTCAGCGCATTGCGGTTGTGCTCACTGTCGAGGGTGATCGTCGCGACGCCGTCCGCGACGTCCAGGTGGACGAGTTCGGTCATGGTGCTCCTCCGACTCAGTAGGACTTCGGCAGGCCGAGCGAGAACTGGGCCACGAAGTTGAGGGCCATCTGCTTGCTCACCGGCGCAATGTTCGACAGGCGCGACGCGGCCAGGGCCTGCACGAGACCGTACTCGTTCGCCAGGCCGTTGCCGCCGTGGGTCTGGATCGCCGTGTCGACGGCCCGGGCGGCCGCGTCACCGGCGGCGACCTTGGCCATGTTGGCGGCCTCGCCGGCGCCCATCAGGTCGCCCGCGGCGTAGAGCGCCGCGGCCTTCTGGGTCAGCAGTCGCGTCATCTCGATGTCGATGTGCAGCTGCGCCAGCGGGTGGGCGATCGCCTGGTGCGCGCCGATCGGCTTGCCCCAGACGTCGCGCTCCTTGGCGTAGGCGACGGCCTTGTTGAGCGCCCAGCGCGCGGTGCCCGTGCCCATCGAGGCGGCCATGATGCGCTCGGGGTTGAGACCGGCGAACAGCTGCTCCAGGCCGGCGTCCTCGCTGCCGACCAGCGCGTCGGCCGGCAGGCGGATGTCGTCGAAGAAGAGGGTGAACTGCTTCTCGGGACTCGTGATGCCCATCTCGATCTCCTGGGCGTTGAAGCCCTCGGCATCGGTCGGCACCATGAACAACGCGGGCTTGAGCTTGCCGCTCCTGGCGTCGGCCGTGCGACCGACGACCAGCACGTGGCTGGCCTCGTCGACGCCGGAGATGTAGGTCTTGCCGCCCTTGAGGATCCAGCCGCCGTCCTCGGTCTTCGTGGCCGTGGTGACCAGGTTGTGCGAGTTCGACCCGGCGTCCGGCTCGGTGATGCTGAACGCGTACGTCTCGGTGCCATCGGCCAGGCCGGGCAGCCAGCGCTGCTTCTGCTCGGGCGTGCCGTACTGCGCGATGACCGTGCCGACGATCGCCGGCGAGACCACCATCAACAGCAGCGGGCAGCCGGCGACCGCCAGCTCCTCGCACACTGCGGCGAGGTCGCCGATGTCGCCGCCACCGCCACCGAACTCCTCGGGGATCGAGACGCCGAGGTAGCCCAGCTTGCCCGCCTCGGACCACAGCTCGGTGGTCTTGCGGCCGGAGTTCGCGGCGTCGTAGAAGTAGTGCTCGCCATACTTGGCGCCCAGGGCCGCGACGGCCTTGCGCAGCTCACGACGCTCCTCGGACTCGGTGAAGTTGCTCATTCTTGCTCCTCCTCGATGACGGCGAGGACGGCTCCGGCCTCGACCTGCTGCCCGACGGTGACCGCCAGGTTGCTGACGACGCCGTCGGACGGCGCCGTGATGGTGTGCTGCATCTTCATGGCCTCGAGGACGACGACGGGGTCGCCCTTCGAGACGCGATCGCCGTCGGCGACCTGGACCGCGGTGACCGCGGCCGGCATGGGCGCCAGCAGCGAGCCCTCGGCGACGACGTCGGCCGGGTCGACGAAGCGCGGCACGGGGGTCAGGCTCGTCGAACCCTCCGGACCGTCGACGTCGACGTGCTTCTCGCCGGTCTCTACCCAGTAGCGGCGGGTGACGCCGTCGGCCTCGAGCAGCACCTCGGCCGCGGAGCCGAACGTGTCGATCGAGACGAGGGTGACGCCGTCGACCGTGAGCCGGCCGGCCGCGCTGCGGTACCGCACGGGCTCGTGGCCCTCGTACTCGCGGGTGAGCGACTGGCTCGGGACGTTGCGGAACCCGGCGGGGATGCGCGAAAGCACCCGTCCGGAGGCGGCCGCGATCGTGGCCTCGGCCAGCGCCGCCGCGACGGGCACCAGCGGATCGCCGGCCTCCGTCGTGATCCACGCGTCGGCGTGCTCCTCCAGCATCGAGGTCCACAGGTCGGCGTCCTGCACCGGCTGGGCCTCGAGGATCTGACGCAGGGCCGACCGGTTCGTCGTGACACCGTGCACGCTCGAGCGACGCAGGGCGTCGACCAGGATGCGCAGCGCGGTGGTGCGGTCGGGGCCGTGCGCGATGACCTTCGCGATCATCGCGTCGTAGTGGATGCCCACGACGCTGCCCACCTCGACCGCGGAGTCGACGCGGACCGTCTCGGGGAAGTCGAACGTGCGGATCGTGCCCGTCTGCGGCGACCAGTCGTCGGCCGGGTCCTCGGCGTAGAGGCGCACCTCGATCGAGTGGCCCTGCGGCGCGGAGACCTCGCCCTCGAGCGGCTTGCCCTCGGCGATCGCGATCTGCGCGGCGACGAGGTCGATGCCGTGCACCTGCTCGGTGACGGGGTGCTCGACCTGCAGCCGGGTGTTCATCTCAAGGAAGAAGACCCGGTCGCCGTCGACGAGGAACTCGACCGTGCCGGCGCCGCGGTAGCTCACGGCCTCGGCGGCCGCACGGGCCGCGGTGTGCAGCGTCTTGCGTGCGGTGTCGGACAGGTTCGGCGCGGGCGCCTCCTCCACGACCTTCTGGTGACGGCGCTGGATCGAGCAGTCACGGTCGCCGACGGCCCAGACGGTGCCGTGCGTGTCGGCCAGGATCTGCACCTCGACGTGACGGGCACGCGGCAGGTACGGCTCGACGAAGACGGTGCCGTCGCCGAACGCGGACTGGGCCTCGGCCTGCGCCTTGGCAAGCTCGCCGTCGAGGTCCTCGAGGCGCTCGACCACGCGCATGCCGCGGCCACCGCCGCCGGCGCTGGCCTTGACCAGCAGCGGCAGGTCGGCGTCGGTCGCCGAGGCGACGTCGACCGAGAGGATCGGCACGTCTGCCGCGGCCATGATCTCCTTGGCGCGGATCTTGCTGCCCATCTCGTCGATGGACTCCGGGCTCGGGCCGATCCAGACCAGCCCGGCCGCCTCGACGTCACGGGCGAAGGCGGCGTTCTCGGACAGGAAGCCGTAGCCGGGGTGGATCGCGTCGGCGCCGGTGCGGCGTGCCGCGTCGATCACGAGGTCGCCGCGCAGGTAGGTCTCCGAGGGCGCGCTGCCGGGCAGGCGCACCGCGAGGTCCGCCTCGGCCACGAAGGGCATGTCGGCGTCGGCGTCGGAGAACACGGCGACCGTCTCGATGCCGAGGTCACGGGCCGTGCGGAACACGCGGCGGGCGATCTCGCCACGGTTGGCGACGAGGATTCTTCTGATGGTCACCGGGTTGACTCCTTGCTGGACGGTGGAGGCGCTCACAGGCGGAACACCCCGTAGCCGCGGGCGCCCTCGACGGGCGCGTTGGCGATGGCGGACAGGCAGATGCCCAAGATGGTGCGGGTGTCGCGCGGGTCGATGACGCCGTCGTCGTAGCCCAGGCCGCTGGTGAAGTACGCCAGCGACTGCTCCTCGATCTGCTGCTCGACGAGGTCCTTGATGCCCTGGAACCCCTCGGCGTCGAACGGGATGCCCTTGGACTCCGAGGACTGGCGGGCGACGATCTCCATGACGCCGGCCAGCTGCGCCGGGCCCATGACTGCCGACTTCGCGCCGACCCAGCTGAACATGAAGCGCGGGTCGTAGGCGCGGCCGCTCATCCCGTAGTGACCGGCGCCGTACGAGGCGCCCATCACGATCGAGATGTGCGGGACCTTGCTGTTGGAGACGGCGTTGATCATCTGCGCGCCGTGCTTGATGATGCCGCCCTGCTCGTACTCGGCGCCGACCATGTAGCCGGTCGTGTTGTGCAGGAACAGCAGCGGTGTGTCGATCTGGTTGGCCAGCTGGATGAACTGCGCGGCCTTCTGGGCCTCCTGGCTGAACAGCACGCCCTGGGCGTTGGCCAGGATGCCGATCGGGTGGCCGTGCAGCTGGGCGAACCCGGTGACGAGGCTCTGGCCGTAGAGCGGCTTGAACTCGTCGAACTCGCTGCCGTCGACCAGGCGCGCGATGACCTCACGCGGGTCGAACGGCACCTTGAGGTCGGTCGGGACGATGCCCAGCAGGTCCTCCTGGTCCAGCAGCGGCTCGCTGTAGACCGAGGCGGGGACGGGGCCGGCCTTGCGCCAGTTGATGCGACGCATGATCTGGCGGCCGAGTCGGATCGCATCGCGCTCGTCGACGGCCAGGTAGTCGGCCAGGCCGGACTGCTTGGCGTGCATCTGCGCGCCGCCGAGCGACTCGTCGTCGGACTCCTCGCCGGTGGCCATCTTCACCAGCGGCGGGCCGCCGAGGAAGACCTTGGCGCCGCCGTCGACCATGACGACGTAGTCGCTCATGCCGGGCACGTACGCGCCGCCGGCGGTGGAGTTGCCGAACACCAGCGCCACGGTGGGACGGCGGTCCTCACTGGCCTGCGTGATGTTGCGGAAGCTGGCGCCGCCGGGGATGAAGATGTCCTTCTGCGTCGGCAGGTCGGCGCCGCCGGACTCGACCAGGTTGATCGTGGGCAGCCGGTTCTCGGCCGCGATCTGCGCGGCGCGGAAGCCCTTCTTGACCGTGACCGGGTTGGACGAGCCGCCCTTCACCGTGGGGTCGTTGGCGATGATCATGCACTCGACGCCCTCGACGACACCGATGCCGGTGATGATCGAGCCGCCGACGGTGAAGTCGGTGCCCCAGCCGGCCAGCGCGCCCAGTTCGAGGAACGGCGCGTCCGGGTCGACGAGCAGCTCGATGCGCTCGCGCGCGGTCAGCTTGCCTCGGCTGTGATGACGGTCCACGTACTTCTCGCCGCCGCCGGCCAGCGCCTTGGCGTGCTGCTCGGCGAGGTCGGCGACGCGTTCGAGCGCCGCCTCCCGGTTCTGGGCGTACGCGGCCGACGTCGGGTCGACGGCGGTCCTGACTGCACTCATGAAGCGTCCTTCCACTGCAGGTCGACGGTGGTGTCGAGGTGGTCGATGAGCGAGGCGGCATCGGACTCGATGCGCTCGCGGTCGGTGGGCGAGAGGGCTCGCACGGGGGTGATCTCGAGCAGGACCGGGTCGGCCTTGCGCGTGGGCTTGAGGCGACGCCAGGTCGCGGCGACGACGCCGTCGATCAGGGCCAGGTTGCCGCCCCAGACGTCGATGACTCCGTCGCGCGCCGTGGGCACCTCGTAGTGCGAGCGGTCCTGGTAGGCGATGACGAGCTCGTCGAAGAGGCTCAGCAGGAACGTGGTGCCGTCCGAGGTGGGCGCGTCGAACGCCTCGGGCTCGACCTGCTCGAACGCGCGCCGCGCGTCGGTGAGGGTCAGGCCGGCCCACCAGGCGAAGTCGCGGGCGGTGGCGGGCGCGTGGCCGGCCAGGTACATCGACGCGAGACGGACGAGCGCCTCGTCGCGGTCGAGGTCGCTGGCCGGGATGCGCGAGGCGTAGGGAACGAAGGTGTCCCAGCTGCCGCGGCGAGGGCCGGTCGTGACGACCTTGTCCAGCTCGGCGCCCATCGTGACGTGCCCGAGCGCCATGCCCTTGAGCTCGACCCCGCGCTCGGCCAGGGCCGCTCCGATCTCCTTGCGGGTCAGCGGGGCGTCCGCGGCCTCGACGATCTGGCCGACCACGGCGACGAACCGGTCGCGGTCCTCGAGCAGACCGGTGGACCGCAGCTGCGGGCGCGACTGCGCGCGGATCCGGTCGGCCGTCAGGTCGAGCATCCAGCCGAGGTCCTCGACGCGGACGACGTGCCACGTCGGGCGCAGCACGTGGTGCCGCACCAGCGAGCCCTCGGCGATCTCCGTGGCGATCGCCTCACGTGAGGGCTTGTCCTTCGTGCGCCGGGCCAGCGACCACAGCGAGTCCTCGAACTCCTGGAACTGCACCGCGCCGAGGGTTCCGACGCACGTGGCGAGGTCCGGGAACGGCTCGCCGATCAACCGTTGCCGAGCCATCCGCTCTCCGCGGACCTGTGCTGGGCTCATGTCCGCCACCCCTCTCCACTTTTGGAAACGGTGACACCGTCCACGGACGAAAACGCGTGGATCCGTTTCCAAAAGTGGCTCGAGGGTGGGCGGTTGGGAGTCACTCAGTACCCCAGCAGCTTCGCGGCGAGGTCCTTCATGACCTCGGTGGCGCCGCCGCCGATGCCCAGGATGCGGGCGTCGCGGTAGTGGCGGTCGATCTCGGACTCGCGCATGTAACCCATGCCGCCGAAGATCTGGACGGCCTCGTGGACGACGTATTCGGCGCAGGCGACGGCCTGGTTCTTGGCCACGACAGCGTCGAGGATCAGGGTCGGGTCGGACTTGGGGGTGTCGACGGCGCGCTCGACGACCTCGCGGGTCAGGGCGCGGGCGGCGGCCGTGCGCGAGTGCATCTCGACCAGCTTGTGGCGGATGACCTGCCGGGCGATGAGCGGCTTGCCGAACGTCTCGCGCTCCTTGGCGTACGCGGCGGCGAGGTCGAGGGCGCGCTGCGCGGTGGCGTAGGACTGCGTCGCGAGGTTGATCCGCTCGCCGACGAACTGCTGGGCGATCAGGTAGAAGCCGCTGTTCTCCTCGCCGACGACGTTCTCGACGGGGACGCGCACGTCCTCGAAGGACAGCTCGGCGGTGTCGGAGCAGTGCCAGCCCATCTTGCGCAGGCTGCGGCCGACGGTGAAGCCGGGCGTGTCCTTGTCGATGACCAGCAGGCTGATGCCGCCGTGGCCCTCATCGCCCGTGCGGACGGCGGTGGTCACGAAGTCGGCGCGCACGCCGCTGGTGATGAAGGTCTTGGCGCCGTTGACGACGTAGTGGTCGCCGTCGCGGACGGCGCGGGTGCGGATGTTGGCCACGTCGGAGCCGCCGCCGGGCTCGGTGACGCCGAGGGCGCCGATCATCTCGCCGGCGAGCGTCGGGCGGACGTACCGGTCGATCAGGTCGGCGTTGCCCGAGTCGATGATGTGCGGCGTTGCGATCGCGTGGGTGAACAGGCTTGCCTGCAGGCCCGTCGATCCGCCCGCGGCGAGCATCGCCTCGGTGGCGATGCCGGCGTCGATCATGTCGCCACCGTCGCCGCCGACCTCCTCGGGGAACCCGACGGCCAGGAAGCCCGCCTTGGCGGTCTTGCGGTGCAGCTCGCGCGGGAGCTCGCCGTCGTCCTCCCACTGGGCGAGGTGCGGCGCGATCTCGGCGCGGGTGAAGGCCTCGACGGCCTGGCGCAGCGCCTGCCGCTCGTCGGTGTTCCAGGGGTTCATGCGAGCAGCTCCTCGGGGATGGTCACGATGCGGGCGCGCAGCCATTCGCCGAGCGCCTTGGCCTGGGGGTCGAAGCGCGTCGACGAGGCGACGCCCTCCCCCAACAGGCCGTGCAGGATCAGGTTGATGCCGGACAGGTTCGGCAGCGGGTGGACGTCGATCGCCAGGTCGGCCGCCTCGGGCAACAGCTCGCGGACGCGATCCTCGGTCAGGAAGGTCTCGAGCCAGGCGTAGGCCTGCTCGCGGCGCGGGTGGCTCGAGGGGATCCAGACGCCGACGTTGGCGTTGCCGCCCTTGTCGCCCGAGCGCGCGTGGACCAGGCGGCCCAGCGCGCTCGGCCGCCCCTCGCCACTTTTGGAAACGGATCCACCATTCTCTGCCGAACTTGCGTGGATCCGGTTCCAAAAGTGGCTCTCAGGGTCGGCCGTGACGGCGGGCGGGGCGATCTCCGTGCGCGAGCCGTCGGCGTGCACGACCACGTGGGGCACCTCGGCCTGCGGCACGTACGCCGCGCGGTAGATCCCGTAGGGGGCGCCGCGGCCGGGAGGCGCGGTCATCGTGAAGCCGGGGTACGACGCGAGGGCGACCTCGACGGCGGCGCCGCTGAAGCCGCGGCCGACCAAGTTCAGGTCGGCGTCCTTGACGTGGCAGCGCAGGATCGCGGCGGCCTCGGGCTGGGAGGCCGGGTCGCGGTGGTCGGTGCGCGCGAGGTCCCAGACAATCTCGGCGGGCGGGTTGCCAGCCAGGGCCGTCTCGATCTGGCGGCGCACCCAGGCGGCCTTCTCCTCGATGTCGAGGCCGGTCAGGACGAACTCCACGTTGTTGCGGAACCCGCCGAACGCGTTGAGGCAGACCTTCGTGGTCGCCGGCGGCGCACCGCCGCGGACGCCGGAGATGCGCACGCGATCGTCGCCGTCGGCGGCCAGGTCGATGCTGGTCAGGTCGACCACGACGTCGGGGTTCAGGTACCGCTGGTCCTGGATCTCGTAGACGAGCTGCGCGGTGACGGTGTCGACCGTGACCGCGCCGCCGGTGCCTTCGTGCTTGGTGATGACGACGTCGCCGGTCTCGCTGATCTCGGCGATGGGGAAGCCGAGCGGCCGGGTGGTGTCGATGTCGAGGAAGCCGCTGAAGTTGCCGCCCGTCGCCTGCGCGCCGCACTCGATGACATGGCCTGCCACGACCGCGCCGGCGAGCCGGTCGAAGTCCTCGCGCCCCCAGCCGAACTCGGCGATCGCGGGCCCGACGACGACGGAGGCGTCCGTGACGCGGCCGGTGACGACGATGTCGGCGCCGGCCTGCAGCGCCTCGGCGATGCCGAACGCGCCGAGGTAGGCGTTGGCGGTCAGCGCGTCACCGAAGCCGAACTCGGCCGAGCGCGCCACCAGGTCGTCGCCCTCGACGTGCGCAACGGAGACCTCGACGCCCTGCTCGGCGGCGACCTTGCGGATGGCGTCGGCCAGGCCGGCCGGGTTGAGGCCGCCGGCGTTGGCGACGACCTTGACGCCGCGCTCCTTCGCCAGCGCGAGGTTCTCGGTCAGCTGCTTGAGGAACGTCTTGGCGTACCCGAGATCGGTGTCCTTCATCCGGTCGCGGCCCAGGATCAGCATCGTCAGCTCGGCGAGGTAGTCGCCGGTGAGGTAGTCGAGCTCGCCGCCCTCGAGCATCTCGCGCATCGCCGAGAAGCGATCGCCGTAGAAGCCCGAGCAGTTGCCGACACGAAGAGTACGCACGGGACGAGTGTCCCGCGTCACAAAGAAACAGTCAAGCCTGCTTTTTAGTTTCCACAGCTTCGTTCCCGGCGACCGTCAGTCCGTACCGAGGTCCAGGCTCCCGAAGTAGGCAGTCAGCGCCACGGCGGTCGCAGCCCCACTCACCGCCACGACCTTCTTCTCGCGGGCCGATCCGTCGTGGCCACGCAGCAGAGCCGCGCCGAGCGCCAGGTTGGCTGCACTCCACGCCAGATTCGGCACGCGCCCGGACAGGCCTCTGCCGGGAGGGTCGGCGAAGGGAGTGGGGAAAGGCCGACCGATCAGGCCCGCGACGCCGTGGGGCACGGCGTTCACCAGCAGCGCGCCGGCAGCGGCTCGGGTCAGGGTGCTGCGAGAGCTCATGCATCCTCCTGGACGACACGGGGCGCGAGTGGGTTCACTCTCACACGTCGGGCCGTGAGTTGTCTGCCGCCATGTCCGAGGTGATGGGCGCCTGCAGCAGTCCGGCGAGCGCGTCACACAAGAAGGTGCCCGCCTCGGCCCAGCGCGCCGGTTGGCCGGACTGCTCGGCGAGCTCCTCGATCTGCGCGCACGTGGTGCTGATGATCTGTGCCGTCAGTTGGGCCCGCGCCCGGACCACGTTCGCGTCGAGGTGGGCCAGCCGCTGGACGACGGAGCGCGCGACGGCGCCTGCCATCGGGTTGCCCAACGGCCCGGACCGCAGCAGCTCGGCCGTCGGCGGGTCGTGGAGCGCCTGGTCGAGGAAGCGCGCGCGCCAGGATGGCGTCGGCAGCTCCGCCAAGGCCGACGTCAGCGGGATCACCGCTGACCGGATGTCGCCCAGCAACGAGTCCGACTCCTCGAACATCGCGCGACGACGTGGCTCGAGACCTGCTTGGTGCCGTTCGAGGAGGGCCTCGATCAGGCCGCGACGACCACCGAAGTAGTAACTCACCGCCGAGTGGTTGGTGTTGCCGGCGGCGTCGGCGATCTGACGGTCCGAGACCGTCGAAATGCCGTGCTCGGCGAACAGGCGCTCGGCGGCGTCGAGCAGGAGATTCCGGGCGTTGGGGCGCGCCATGAGTTCCTTCCGCGAGCCGAGGTGACGAGGACAACCCTAGCGAGACCCCGCCGAATTAAGCCAAGTGCCTTACGCTGGGACGTGGCCGTTCCACCGGCCGTCCCCCTTTCACCCTTCGCGCCCACGCGCGATCCGAGGAGTCACCTGTGTCAGCAACCCCAGCGACGGCCGAGCCGCGCGCCCACGAGAAGTACCCGCCGCCCCCGCCGGAGACGCCGGCTGAGCGCAAGGGCCGCCTCATCGCGCTGTTCGTCATGCCGTTCCTGATCGTCACGATGATGTACGCGACGTACATGGGGACGATGCACAACCCGCACCCGCGCGACCTTCCGGTCGCCGTCGTCGGTCAGGGCGAGGTCGCGCAACAGTTCGCCGACAAGCTCGAGGCCGACTCCGACGGTGCCCTCGACGTTCGCCGCGTCGATGACGCCGCGGCGGCTGCGGAGCTGATCCGTGACCAGGAGATCGGCGGCGCGATCGAGATCCCGGTGACCGGCACGGTCGCGAAGGTTCACCACGCCATGGCCTCCGGTGCCTCGCAGGCCACCACCGTCGACAAGCTCCTCGTGCCGGCAGCGGTCGCCAACGGGTGGCAGGTCGAGACCAACGACCTCGTGCCCCTGCCGGAGTCCGACGGCACGGGCACCATGGTGCTGTTCGCGGCGATGGGCATGATGTTGGCCGGATACGTGCCGCTGAGCACGCTCCTCGCCGGCCTGCCGAACCTGCTGCGCGTGCGGCGCTTCCTTCCGATCGCCGTCGGCTGGGGCGCCCTGACCAGCTCGCTGATCTGGCTCATCCTGGGACCCCTCGTCGGAGCGGTGGACGGGCACTACCCGCTGTTCCTGGGCGTCGGAACGCTCGCGGTGACGGCGGTGGGCGTCTCGCAGTTGCTGTTCACCAAGGTGCTCGGACCGTTCGCCGTCCTCCTGGGCATGCTGATGTGGGTGATCTTCGGCGTCCCGTCGTCGAACCTGGCGATGTCGGTCCACACCATGCCCGAGTTCTTCCAGTGGCTGCACGAGATCCTGCCGCTGCCTGCCGCCGGTGAGGCGCTCCGGTCAGTCATCTACTTCGATGGCGACGGCTTCGGCAGGCACGTGCTGACGCTCGCCGCATGGCTGGTCGTCGCGCTCACCCTGGCGATCGTGAAGGAGCGCCGCTCCGGCCACCTCGTCGTGGGCGGCCCGCTCTACACCGAGCCGGACGCACCGCTGGCCGCCCTGCCGGGAGGTCCCGTGGCGCCCTACCGCACGCGCTTGGTGGCGGTCGCGATGTTCCCGCTGGCCATCATGATCACGGTCGTCACCTTGATGAGCTTCTCGATGCACGAGGCCAAGGTCGCCGACATGCCCGTCGCCGTGGTCGGCCCCGCCGCCCAGGCCGGTGCCTTCGTCGACGGCGTCGAGCCGCAGCTCGGCGAGTTCGTCGACCTGCGGGTCGTGGACTCCGCGGCCGAGGCCGAGGACCTGGTCCGCAGCCAGGAGATCGTGGCGGCCTACGTGCTGCCGTCGGCGGCCGGTCAGGATCCGACGCTGGTCACGGCCGGTGGCGCGGGCTCCAGTCAGCAGTCGGCCGTCACGCAGATGTTCGACGCCGTCGCCGCCGGGTCGGGTTCTGAGCTGGCGCACGATGACATCGCCCCGCTGAGCGACGACGACGTCAACGGCAGCAACAGCCTGTACGTCGGCATGGGCTGGATCATGGCGGGCTTCCTGTTCTTCGCCGTGATGCGCGGTGGCGCCCCGGACCTGACCCGCACGCGCCAGCTGTTGCCGCTAGTGGCGGGCTGGTCCGTGGGGATCTCGGTGTGGCTCTGGTTCCTCTACGACGTCCTGATCGGCGCCGTGAACGGCCACGCCCTCGAGCTGATCGGCTTCGGCGCCCTGACGGTCTTCGCCGTCGCCTGGGCGAGCGCGGCGGTGATCCGGGTCTTCGGACTGGGTGGCCTGGTCCCGGTGATGATCGTCGTGATGCTGGCCGGCGTGCCGGCCTCCGGCGGCGGCCTGTCGCTCTACATGGTGCCGGAGTTCTTCCGTCCGCTCGCCGACATCCTGCCGTTGCCCGCAGCCGTCGACATCGCCCGTTCGGCGGTCTATCTGGACGGAGTCGGCATCGGTCGCGACGTCATGGTCATCGCGATCTGGGGCCTGGTCGGCCTCGCGGTGAACTTCCTCGTCGTGGATCCCTGGCTTAACCGGAACGGGGCGCGCCCGCCGGCGCCCCTGGGCCCGCGCCACATGCCCGAGCGGGGCAAGGCGAAGGCACCCGTCGACACCGAGGACGACCTCGTCGTCGCCGGCGCTGAACCGCGCCGCCCGGGGTCGCGCCGCCGGAACTGAGCGGTCGGCTCGAGTCTCATTGGGGAGGATTGCGGTCATTCAGTGACTGCGATCCTCCCCAATCTTCTGGGTCCTCCTTCGGTTGTCCGCACCGCAGGGCGTACGAATTCGCTCGTGACCGTCTCTCCATCGACGACACCAGCGGCTCACGAAGATGGAGAATCCCATGCCCAGCTATCGAGCGACCACGAACGTCCACCGCGCCTCAGGCACGAACCGTCCATTCATCCGCAGCCTTCTGCTTTCGCTTGCGATCGCGGTGGGCCTGCTCGCCGGGGCGCCGACCGCCCAGGCACAGGAGCGCGCCACGACCGATCCGCTCGGCGGCGGGTCGAGCGCCCTCGACCTCTACCAGGTCAAGGTGGTCAACAACGCCAAGGGCGTGCGGATCACCGTGAAGATGAAGGCAGTCGACTGGGAGTCGGAGTCCACCCCCGTGGGCGAGTTCCGCCTGCTGCTCGACACGAACCACCGCTCGCGCGGTGCCGAGTTCGCCGAAGAGGTCGGCATCCCGGGTGACGGCGGCTTCCGCGCGCTCACGGGGTCGAAGAAGCACCGCACCAGCTGGCGGACCTACCCGTTCGCCGGGAAGTGCGGCAAGACGGTGCGCGAACGGTACGACCTCGAGGCCGGCAAGGTCGTCGTTCACGTCAAGCCGAAGAAGGGCTGCCTGTACCACCCGAAGTACGTCCGGGTGAACGTGCGGACCATCCAGTCCGGGCAGATCGACGAGTTCGGCTACCACGAGTACACACCGGCTCGCATCGATCACCTGCCGTACAAGAAGACGTTCACGCCGCGGGTGAAGTACTCACGGAAGTGACCCCAGCACGAAGCGCACGGTGGCTTGCCGGGCGCTTCGTGCCTTCGCGGCGAGTTCGTCGAGTCACAGACGTTGCGCGGATTCGCTTCCGACCCAACTGGCGACTGCCCGGGTAACCTCCCGTCAGCATGAGCGGACCTCAGACTCGGCCGCGTTCGAAGGTAGTCCTGTGGCCGGAGACAAGATCCTCTCCAGAACGAAGTAGTTGCTCTACTCGTAAAGGCATCAAAACCTCCGCACCGAGGAGCTTCCGCCGCTTAGCCTGACGGCGTGCTACACCCTGCCTCGACGGCCTCCGTGACAACGCCCTCGCAGCCCGCTTCATTGAAGCTTGGACACATCTTCGTCGGCCTCGGCGGCGAACACGATCCGCCGATCGCGCTCGAGGACATCCATGTCATCCGGCACAGCTTCAATCCCGGTTCACACGACGGACTCCGGGGTCCCGAGGACCTGGGACTGGAGCGCGTCCTCGCCTACACGCGTCAGCAGAGCGTGCTGACCAGGCGATTCCCGGCGGATCCCCCGCGCTACTGGGTGATCCTCATCGCTGACGGGCAGAAGCGGTCCCGTCTTTTCGGCACGTTCGAGAACCGAGGCGAGTTAACCGAGCTCCGTGACGACACGCACCGAACGTTCGACCTCGGCCCCAGCGATTTCCTCGCTCCCTTGGCGGGCCGACTCGTCGTCGAGTGGAACAGTCCACGTAACTGGCACCGCAGGGCAGCGAGTGCCGCGAGGCTGCCCGTGCTGGAGATCGCCGACCGCGACAAGGTCCCCTTCCCCGGGTTCGACGGCGTGCGCCTGACCTTCCACGAGCTACAGGAAATGGTTGAGAGCCACCGGCATGAGGATTGGCGATCCGCGCTGCGGGAGGTCCAGGGCATCTACCTGATCACCGACTCGACGAACGGTAAGCAGTATGTGGGCAAGGCTGACGGCGCCGAGCGGATCCTCGGACGCTGGACGGCCTACGCCAAGGACGGGCACGGCGGAAACGTCGGCTTGCGCGAACTTGCCTACGAGAGTGTGGGTGGTGACGTCGCGAAGACCGTGCACGCTCGCCACTTCGTGTTCAGCATCCTTCGAGTTTTCGGTCCGAGCACGCCGGCGTCCGAGGTCAACGCAGCAGAGTCGCACTTCAAGGAGAGCCTGCTGACGCGCGAATTCGGTTTGAACCGGAACTGATCGGCACTCGGCCATGACGATCGACACCGACTTCGACGTGCGGCTCGACGTTCGAACTCCACACCGACACGCCGGGCGTTTACCTGCACCATCGATCCGACAAGGGCGATTTCTGGCTCTCCAGCGACTCGATCATCCCAACGTTCACGACGCAGGCAGCGATGCAGCCGATCATCGGCTGTGCCGACCCAGCGAGCATCGAGAGCTTTGTCCACCTCGCGTACACGGTCGGCGGTTTCATCATCTGGCCCGGCCAGCGAGTCGACGGAAAGCAGACACTGAACGGCGCGCGAGGATTCCACCCGCACATCAAGGACCGCATGGACCTAACTCTCGAGTGCATCCGCCGTCACTATTGCGGCCTGCCGAGTCCACTTGGGGAGACGTTAAACCGATACACGGACTTCTTCGAGTTGTTCAACGGCTTCGCCGGTTACGTCGAGTTCTTCCTGCTGCAGGACCTGCTCACGCCCGACGATGGGGTCGACTTCTTCCTGCCCTTCGAAGATTTCCGAGGGCCGGCCGTGCCCCGTGACCTCGATGGCTACATGGCCTACCGCGAACGGACTATTGCGTTCATCGCTCATAGAAACGAACGGATGCTCTCTTCCCAGGGCCAGTGAGTTCGCGGTTTTGGCGCAGAGACGTCAGCCAGCGGCAAGCTTGCGGACCACGTACCAGTTGGGGCTGATGTGCTCTTGCGCCGCATGCATCGCCAACGAGCGCCGGTGCATGTTCTCGCCGATGCGGGCATTGAAGGTCCCGAGTACCGGCGCTCAGCGAGCGGCTTCGGGACTGACTCGCCGTTCTCCTGGATGGCTTCGACGACGGCGGCCACGAGCGCCTCCAGTTTGTCGACCACATCAGCTCGCGACTTCGCCAGCCACGACGGTGACAGAAACTCCAAGCACGTGGTGACCCGCTCGCCGTCTTCGTCCGACCCCGTCACGCGGTACGTGTTGTACGCGACGTTGCGTCGCCCTAGTGTGCTCCGGACCTGGCCCTCTTCTTGTCGATCGCGCCCTCGACACCCTGGCGTCGACCTGCGCACCTTTCAGCACGGGTTCGGTGCGCAAGTCCACACATCTCGGCCGGGCGCTGCGCGCGGCCGGACTCAGCCAGCGGTCAGCGCTCGGCCAACGGCTTGGGGTCGTTGCCCGGCAGGCCGGCGAAGGCCTGGACGATGTCGAGCCAGTGGTCGGCGGCGGGGCCCTCGGCGGTGACGTCGACGTCGGAGCGGTGACGTCGACGGGTGGCCAGCAGGGCGAAGTCCCAGGCGTCGCCGGTGACGCGCTCGGGCGAGTCCTCGGGGCCCCAGGTCCACACCTCGCCGGACGGGGCGGTCAGCTCGACGCGCGGCTGGACGTCGGGCGCCTCCTCGCCGCGCATCATGTGCGTGAACGTGAACGTGCGGACGCCGATGTGGCACACGTGCTTGACGCGATCGGTGCGCGGCACCGAGATGCCGAGCGCCTCGGCGACGTCGTGGCTGTGCGCCCAGGTCTCCATCAGTCGGGCGGTGACCATCGAGACAGGGCTCATCGGCGGGCCGAACCACGGGATCTTCTGGCCCTCGGGAACGGACTTCAGCGCCTCGACGAGAGCCGCGCGGCCGGCTCGCCACGCCGGCAGCAGCGATTCCGGCGGCTCGAGCGCGAGCTCGTCGGTGGCCTGGTCGATGTAGCCCTCGGGGTTCTCCAGCGCCGCCATGATCAGCGCGTCGAACGCCGCCTTGTCATTGATGGCGTGCGTCGAGGTGACGTCGGTCCAGTGCAGGTGCGCGACCTGGTGGGCGACGGTCCAGCCCTCGGGCGTGGTGACCGTGGCCCACTCGTCGGGCTTCAGGCCGGCGACCCAGCCGTCCAGCTGCAGCGATTCGGCGGCCAGGTCGTCCAGGACGGTGTCAAGAGTGGTCATCGTTCCAGTTCTCGGTCGAGGGTTTCGGCCCAGGCGTCGAGGATCGAGGCCCGGCGGGTGGAGTCGTCGGTCAGGGTCGCCGCGAGGCCGAGGCCACGCAGCAGGTCGAGGGTGGCCTGGACCAGTTGACGGTTGCGTCCACGCGACTCGTCGACCTGGAGCAGCTCCACGGCGCGGGCGTGCGTCTCGCGGCCCACGCGGCGCTCGAACGGGGCGACCTTGGCCTGCAGGTCGGGATCGGTGCGCGCCGCGACCCACAGCTCGAGAGCGGCGAGGAAGACCGGCGAGGTGAACTGGCCGGCCAACAGATCCAGGACGGCCCGCGTGCGGCCCTGCTCCGGCAGCAGGTCGAGGTCGACGAACAGCTCCTCGCGGCGTCGCTCGGCGATGTACTCGACGGCGGCGACCACGAGGTCCTGCTTGCTGGGGAAGTGGTGCAGCTGGGCGCCGCGGCTGACGCCGGCCCGCTGGCTGACCACGGTGGTCGACGTGCCGGCCCAGCCGAACTCGACGAGGCAGTCGACCGTGGCCTCCAGGAGGCGCTGCCGCATGAGCCGCGTGCGCTCGGGCTGCGGCGTCCTCGTGGGGCTGTCGGTCACCGGCCCAGCATGCTCGACGACACACTTACCGTCAAGCCTGTCGGTTTCTTCTGGTGCAGCGAGTGCAAAAGTAGTCACGAGTGATGGTTGTGGCTCAATAATGCTCGTGTGACCTAGGTCATCCCTAGGGTTTTGGAGGCCGAGCTTCCGTTCGGCACCCCCGACGAGAGTGAAACCCGATGCTGAAGCGCGTCACCTCGATCGCGACGAGCGGAGCCCTCGGGCTCGCCGCCGCGGTGGCCCTGCTCCCCGCGAGTGCCCACGCCGCCCCTGCACCCGCCACCTACATGGGTCACGTCCAAGTCGTGAGTGACGACGGAAACATCGTCGGTTGCGTCGCTCCAGGCCCGAGCTACACGCTCCGCGGAACCGACAACGCCTTCGTGGTCACCGCGACACCGGGGTCACGCCAGAATCTCATGATCGAGGGTTCGCCCGACCTGGCCCTCGGTGTCGATTCCTCGGCCTACCCCCAGATGTCCTCTGGGTCACCGAGTGCCTACACCTTCCTCAAGGAGGGGTCGCCGACCCCGGTCGGGTCCAGCTCCGTCGGCGGCCGCCAGACCGCCATCTGGACCATCGACCCGGCAACCCGGGAACTGTCCGCCGACTATGTGTGGGAGGACCTGTCCTCCGAGCGGGTCGCGCCCTGGTACTCGATCTCCGGTTGGCAGGGCGTGACCAGGAGCGTCTCCGCCTTGCACAGCAGGTTCCCTTGGGAGATCTACGGCGCCAGGTTCCGCGTGGGAGGCAACTGCTCGGGCTCCGTCGCGGACGACGTCCCGTTCGGTCGACAGGCGATCACCTTCACGTCGTCCGCCCCCAGCCCCGCCTACCCCGGCAAGACGTACGACATCACCGCCACCGGTGGCGCGTCCGGCAAGCCGGTGACGCTGTCATCGACCACCGCCGAGCACTGCACGATCGACGGGTCCACCGTCACGTTCGGCACGCCCGGCACCTGCACGATCGAGGCCGGCCAGGCCGGCTCCGCCAGTTACACGGCGGCACCGAGCGTCACGCAGGACATCACGGTCAGCGCGATCCCCAGCACTGTCACCGTGAACCTCGCACTGCCCTCGGTGGTCACGGGCCAGAGCACGACGGCCACCGCCGTCGTCGACGTCGCGGCGGGCTCGCTCGCCGCAGCCGGCGGCACCGTGCAGTTCACGGTCGACGGCACCGCGGTCGGCTCCCCCGTCGCGATCGACGCCGACGGTCATGCCGTCAGCGAGGAGCTCGGCGGCCGTGTCGGCCCGCGCCAGGTCGTCGCGACCTACGTGCCGGCGGACAGCACGCACTACGTGGGCTCGAGCAACGCGGCGGCTCTGACCGTCGCGGCGGCGGACACCACCACGAAGGCCTCCGTCACCGCGTCCGAGATCACCGCCACGGTGCAACCGGTCGCCCCCGGTGCCGGAACCCCGACCGGTGAGGTCACGTTCCACGTCGACGGCACGAAGGTCGGCACCGCCACCCTCGACGGCGGCACCGCGAAGCTCCGTTACGCCGTCCCGACCGACACGACGCACGCGGTCTCGGCCGAGTACGCCGGTGATGCGGACTTCACGGCCTCGTCGACCTCGACGTCGCGCGCGAACCCCGGCATCACCGCCAAGGTCAGCTCGAGCAAGAAGTCGCGCAACGGCTGGTACCGCACCCCGGTGAAGGTCACCTTCACCTGCGACGCGAAGGGCGCCGAGCTGGTCACCCCCTGCCCGAAGCCCGTCACCGTCAGCAAGCAGGGCGCCAGCAGCGTCAGCCGCACGATCCGCACGGCCGACGGCGGCATCGCCACCGCGACCGCCGCGGTGAAGGTGGACCGCAGCAAGCCGCGCGTCTCCATCAAGGGCGTCAAGGCCCGACGCGGCTACTTCGACGCGCCGAAGCCCACCTGCAAGGTCACGGACTCTGTGTCGGGCGTGCAGACGTGCAAGGTCACCTCGAAGCGTCGAGGCACCAAGGTCGTCGTCACCGCGAAGGCCACGGACGTCGCCGGCAACGTTCGCACCAAGCGCGTGACGTACCGCCTCGCGAAGTTCACGATCCGCGGCGCGAAGAAGGTCGGCAACACGTACCGCGTGAAGCAGGGCAAGACCTACACGCTGCAGGTGCGCGGCGCGAAGGCTCGCTACGTCTACGCGACGCCGGCCCCGGGCAAGCCGAACCGCGGCTCGGTGCCCTTCAAGAAGGCGGGCAAGAACACCTGGACGCTCGGCGTGACGATGTCGATGACGACGAGCGGGACCCGCTCGTGGAACCTCGGCTACACGCAGAACGGCAAGCTGCACGTCATCAAGGTGAAGGTCACGGGCTGACCTAGTCCGCGAGCTCGCCCTTGAGCAGGTCGGGCTGAGCCCCCGTGTCGTCGACCCCGACGGCCGGGGGCTCTCCGATGTGCGTCAGGGCGAACTCCGCGGCCAGTTCGATCGCCAGGTCGGCGTCGGGCAGGTACCCGGCCATGATCGGGAACGCGTGCAGCTGCCCGCGCCACAGGTGCACGTCGACCTCGACGCCCTTGTCGTCGAGCAGCAGCGCGAAGGCCTCGACCTCGGGGCGCAGGAACTCGTCCTCGACGGCCACCAGGTGCGTGGGCGAGGTGATGTAGGCGGTCGCGTGCAGCGGATCGGCGAACCCCTCGATGATCGCGTCGTCCGACAACCACAGCCGGCGCAGCGCCGCGACCCGCGCGATCGGCAGGATCGCCTCGCGGACCTTGTCGACCCGCATCACGTTCTTGTCCTGGCGGTCGGGCTCGAGGCTCAGCAACGGCGAGAAGGCGATCAGCGCGGCGGGCGCGGGGAGGCCGCGCCGGCGGGCCAGCTCGGCGACCTTCATCACCAGGTAGCCGCCCGCGGAGTCGCCCGCCACCACCACCTTCTCGGGGTTGCCGGCCCGTTCGAGCACATCGGCGTAGGCGCTGATGGCGTCCTGGACCGAGTCGGCGACGGGGTGGCCCGGCAGCTTGCGGTAGTCGATCGCGTAGATGGTGCCGCCCGTGACGCGCACGATCTCCTCGAGCATCGAACGGTAGGAGTGGACGCTGCCGGTGAAGAACCCCCCGCCGTGCAGGTAGAGCAGGTGCAGTCCGGTCGTCGGGCCGTCGCCGGGCGTCAGCACCTCGCCGGGCACGCCACCGATCTCGCCGACCTCGGCCGCGATGTCGGACGATCCGCCGCGGTTGACCGCCGCCGAGAACCGCTGGAGCCGGCGGAACGTGCGCTCGTGCACCGGCGCGAGCCGCAACAGCGGCTTGACCGTCATCCGCGCGCCCCGATCCACCATCCTGGCCAGCGGCGTGGGGTCGTCGTGGAGCGTCGCAGCAGTGTGCACGGCACGCATCGGACGACGGCGTCCGGAGCCGGAATGCGAGCGATGAGCCACGACTTCACTGTACGGCGGGGCACCGTCGGACGCCGTCCGCGAGCGGCCGGATCACACGAGACACGTGCGAATCCCACTGCTCCGATAGCCTGAGGGTGTGGTGACGCTCGAGGAACTACAGGTCCGCACTCTCGGCGAGTGCCGATACGACTCGCCGCTGTCCGAGTACGTCGCGAACCGCACCACCAACACCTACTACGTCGCCGAGACCGATCGCGTCCTCATCGACGACACGATCTCGCTGCTGGCGGCCCGCGGCGACACCCCCTTGACCGAGGTGCCCTCGTTCGAGCCCGGCGGCCCGCGCCGCAAGATCTTCTTCGACCCGAAGAAGACGAAGGTCGGCATCGTCACCTGCGGCGGCCTGTGCCCCGGCCTCAACGACGTCATCCGCGCCATCGTGCTGGAGCTGTTCGAGCACTACGGCGTCACCGACATCACCGGGTTCAGGAACGGCTACGCCGGCCTCGTGCCCGGCAAGGCCCCGGACCCGGTCACCCTGACCCCCTCGTTCGTCGACACGATCACCGATCGCGGCGGCACGGTGCTGGGCTCGTCGCGCGGCAGCCAGAACGTCCCGCAGATCGTCGACAACCTGGTCCACCGCCAGATCGACATCCTCTTCGTCATCGGTGGCGACGGCTCGATGCGCGGCGCCCACGCGATCGCCGAGGAGACCCTCGCCCGCGAGCTCGACATCGCCGTCGTGGGCGTGCCCAAGACGATCGACAACGACATCCCGCTGATCGGCACGAGCTTCGGCTTCCAGACCGCGTACGCCAAGGCCGCCGAGTCCATCAAGGGCGCGCGCGTCGAGGTCGAGGCGGCCATCGGCGGCGTCGGCGTCGTCAAGGTCATGGGCCGCGCCGCCGGATTCATCGCCTGCTACTCGGCGCTGGCCAACCACGACGCCGACTTCGTGCTGATCCCCGAGGTCCCGTTCAGCCTCTCGGGCGAGAACGGACTGCTCGCGTCGCTGCGCAAGCGCGTCAAGGAGCGTGGCAGCGCGGTCATCGTGCTGGCCGAGGGCGCCGGGCAGGACCTGGTCCCGGCCAGCCGCCGCAAGGACGCCAGCGGCAACCCGATCCTGGGCGACTTCGCCGGATTCCTGCGGGCCCAGATCGCCCGTGAGTTCAAGGACCACGACGAGCCGCTGACGCTGCGCTACTTCGACCCGGGCTACATGATCCGCTCGGTCCCGGCCGACGCCGCCGACTCGGTGTACTGCACCCGCTTGGCCCAGGCGGCCGTCCACGCCGCCATGGCCGGACGCACCGACATGGTGATCGGACGACCGCGGCACCGCTTCGCCCACGTGCCGATCTCGGTGGTCGTCAAGAACACCCAGAACGTCAACCCCGACGGCGATCTGTGGCTGTCGGTGCTCGAGTCCACGGCCCAGCCGTTCGACATGTCCTGATCGGCGCAGCCTGGTCGAGTTCTGAGGGGCGGACGCCGTTCCCACATCATGAGACACCCGGAAGGCTCAGGCGAAGGGTGACAGGCTCGACCTGTCACCCCGACGCCGAAGGAGCACGTATGAGCGAGAACTGGTCGTTCGAGACCAAGCAGATCCATGCCGGCCAGACGCCCGACCCCACCACGGGTGCGCGCGCGCTGCCGATCTACCAGACCACCTCGTACCAGTTCCGCGACACCCAGCACGCCGCCGACCTCTTCGGTCTGGCCGAGCCGGGCAACATCTACACGCGCATCATGAACCCGACCCAGGGTGTCGTCGAGGAGCGCCTCGCGGCCCTCGAGGGCGGCGTCGGCGCGCTGCTCGTGGCCTCGGGCCAGGCCGCCACGACCGGTGCGCTCACCAACGTCGCCGAGGCCGGCGACCACATCGTCGCCTCGGCCAGCCTCTACGGCGGCACCGACTCGCTGCTGCGCCACACGTTCCCGAAGCTGGGCATCCAGGTCACCTTCGTCGAGGACAACAACGACCCGGCCGCCTGGCGCGCCGCCGTCCAGGACAACACGAAGGTGTTCTTCGGCGAGACCATCGGCAACCCCAAGGGCGACATCCTCGATCTCGAGGCGATCAGCGCAGTGGCGAAGGAGGTCGGCGTGCCGTTCATCGTCGACAACACCGTCGCGACGCCGTACCTGCTCAACCCGCTCAAGCACGGCGCCGACACGGTCGTGCACTCGGCGACGAAGTACATCGGCGGCCACGGCACGGCGATCGCCGGCGTCGTCATCGACGGCGGCACCTTCGACTACGCCGCGCACGGCGACAAGTTCCCCGGCTTCACCACGCCCGACGCCAGCTACCACGGCCTCGTGTTCGCCGAGGCCCTCGGCCCGGCCGCGTACATCACGAAGCTGCGCGTGCAGTACCTGCGCAACGTGGGTCCGGCCGTCGCCCCGTTCAACGCGTTCCTCATCGCCCAGGGCCTCGAGACCCTGAGCCTGCGGATCGAGCGCCACATCGAGAACACCCGCAAGGTCGCCGAGTGGCTGCAGGCGCGCGAGGACGTCGCCAAGGTCACCTGGGCCTCGCTCGACGGCAACCCCTACAAGGAGCTGGCCGACAAGTACACGCCGCGCGGCTCCGGCGCGGTGCTCACGTTCGAGCTGCCCGGCGGCATCGACGCGGGCCGTCGCTTCATCGACGCGCTCGAGCTGTTCAGCCACGTCGCGAACATCGGCGACGTCCGCTCGCTGGCGATCCACCCGGCCAGCACGACCCACTCGCAGGGCACGCCCGAGGAGCACGCCGCCACCGGCGTCACGCCCGGTCTGGTCCGCCTGGCGATCGGCATCGAGGGGATCGACGACATCCTCGCCGACCTGGACGCCGGCTTCCGCGCAGCGAAGTAGTCCGTGAGCACCATCCAGCCGCTGGGAGACCTCACCCTCGAAGGGGGTGAGGTCCTCCCGCGTCTGGAGGTCGCGTACGACACCTGGGGCGAGTTCACCGGCGACAACGCCGTCCTCGTCCTGCACGCCCTGACCGGCGACTCGATCGTGGCCGGCCCGGACGGTTGGTGGAACCGGGTCGTCGGCCCCGGCCTGGGCATCGACACCGACCGCTTCTTCGTCGTCGCGGCCAACATCCTGGGCGGCTGCAAGGGCACGACGGGTCCGGCCTCCGAGGGCCCCGACGGCCGGGTCTGGGGCAACCGCTTCCCCGCCGTCACCGTGCGCGACCAGGTGACGGCCGAGGTGATGCTCGCCGACCAGCTGGGCATCGACCGCTGGCACGCCGTGATCGGCGGCTCCGCCGGCGGCATGCGCGCCGTCGAGTGGGCGGTCATGCACCCCGAGCGGGTGCAGCGGCTGTTCCTGCTGGCGTCCTCGGCCTACGCCTCGGCCGAGCAGATCGCCTGGACCACGACACAGGCCGACATCATCCGTGCGGCCGGGCCCGTCGCCGGACTCGAGCTGGCCCGCCGGATCGCGCACACCACCTACCGCAGCGAGGCCGAGCTGGCCGAGCGGTTCGGCCGCGAGGTCCAGGCCGACAGTCGCTACGCCGTCCAGTCCTACCTGCAGCACCACGGCGAGAAGCTGGTCAAGCGTTTCGACGCCTGGTCGTACATCGCCCTCGGCGACGCCATGAACAGCCACGACGTCGGCCGTGGCCGCGGCGGGCTCGCGGCCGCCCTGGGCCGGGTCACCGCGCGCACCGTCGTGGCGGCGATCGACTCGGACCGGCTCTACCCGCCGTACCAGCAGCAGGAGCTGGCCGATCTCATCCCGACAGCCGAGCCGCTGGCCGTCGTGACCTCGCCGCACGGCCACGACGGGTTCCTCATCGAGCACGAACAGGTCGGCGCGCTGGCCCACGACCTCTTGGTGAACTGACCGCTCCTCGCCCGGATGCGAGTCCCGGCGGTGCGTCATCTCGAACGCCGCCGCCCGAGACGGCAGGAAGGCCGTCGGCAAGCGGGGCGGCAGCTCGCCGGCCTACGAGGACCGGACCGTCGACGACCTGCGCAAGCGCGCCCAGGAGATCGGGCTGTCGGGCCACTCGGGCAAGAAGAAGTCCGAGCTGATCGACATGCTGCGCGACTCCTGACAGCACGCGTCCGGCCGCCGACCACGTGGGGTCGACGGCCGGACGCGCCGTTCAGGGGGACAGGGGGACAGGGGGACGGGGGGACGTCAGTCGATCCGGTACGCCGAGACCCCGCTGGAGATCGAGGGCGTCGGGCCGGGAGTGATGAACTGCTCGTAGCGGGTGTCATCGTCGACGTAGCGCTTGAGCCAGGCGATCGAGTACTTCGCGATCGTCGTGTTGCTGGTGTTGGGCGCGAAGTGGCTGGCACCGCGCAGCTCCAGGTACGCACGCCGCTCGGCGTTCGTCAGCGACTCGTAGAACGGGATCGCGTGTGAGCGCGGGGGCGCGACCGAGTCGTTCTGGGCACCGATCTCGAGCGAAGCGGCCTCGACCTCGGGCCACGACTTGTCGAGATTCCACGGGGTCATCCCGATCGTCGCCTCGAGCGAGCGACGCGACTTCGCGGCCTCGAGGGTTCCGCCGCCACCCATCGAGTGACCCATCACGGCCTGGCGCGATGCGTCGATCCGACCGCGGACGGTCGTGTCGGCGATCGTCTGATCGAGCGCCGCGAGCAGCTGGTTGCCACGCGATCCGGGCTGGTCGAACCGGCTGTTCGTGTCGATCGTGATGACGACGAACCCCTGCGAGGCGATGCGCGGGCCGAGCCACGAGATCGTGGATTGCCCCGCCGTGTACCCCGGCGAGACCGCGACGACGCCGAAGGTGCCCTCCGAGGTGGAGGTCGGGTAGTAGATCGTGCCACCACCGAACCCGCGGGCCGACAGCGACGAGATCGTCTTCGTGCTGACCGCGAACGGGCCGCGCGACGCCTCGATGCTGCTGTTCGTCGGGTTCGGACCGCGCTCGTACGGGTTGTCGGCCGCCGCGACCGGCTGGGTTGCCGCACCCACGGTGAGTGCCGCGCTGGCGAAGGCCATCGCGATCAGTCTGGACAGTTTCATGCTCGTCTCCTTTGACGGTCTGGATCGAACCGCCGGGACGAGCTCGTCTCAAACACGTGGCTTGCCCCCCGATGACGGGCCGATCCAAGTATCTGCACACCCTGTGCCGATAGTTGCTGCACTCACCATGCGTACGAGCGCCGGCGAATGTCAAGGGCCTGTTGTGACGTGGGCCACATCACGAGACGGCAGCTTGCGCGGGTCACGAAACGCCACGAGGGCCCCGGCGTGTGCCGGGGCCCTCGTGGGGATGTCGTGCGTGGGAGGTCAGTTGCTCCGCGCGCTGGTCGGAGCGCTGGTGGGCGCGCCGTCGCGGCGACGACCGGGGGTACGCGAGCCCTGGGGCCGGCCGCCGGGGCCACCCGGACGGCCGCGACCCTGACCGCCACGGCCGGCGCCGCCACGGTTGCCCTGGCCACCACGGCTCTGACCGCCGCGAGACTGGCCGCCGCCGTTGCGCGAGCGCGAGTCGTTCGCCATCTCGGGCGCGTCGGTGCCGGAGGTCGAGAGCGACTCGGCCGTCATCGGCAGCGTGGCCGTCGACGCGTTGTGGTGACGAGCGGTGACGCCCGCCTTGCGCTGCAGCATCATGACGTCGCGCAGGTCGGCGGGCGTGGTCATCGTGACGACCGATCCCGACTCACCGGCGCGGGCGGTACGGCCCGAGCGATGCAGGTACGCCTTGTGCTCGGCGGGGGCGTCGTAGTGCACGACCAGGCCGATGCCGTCCACGTGGATGCCACGCGCGGCGACGTCGGTCGCGACGATGACGGACGCGTCGCCGCGGCTGAACTGCGCCAGGTTGCGCTCGCGGTGACGCTGCGAGAGGTCGCCGTGCATGTCGACGGCGGTGACGCCCTTCATGGTCAGCTGCTTGGCCAGGCGGGTCGCGCCACGACGGGTGCGGGTGAACACGATGCTGCGCGGGTTGGCGCTCAGCAGCTCGTAGGCCGCGCGGGTCTTGTCGGTCGCCTCGGTGACGAGCACGTGGTGCTCCATCGTCTCGACGTTGTCGTCGGTGGAGTCCACCTCGAACAGCGCGTGCTGCGGCAGGTGGCGACGGACGAGCTTGTCGACGTCACCGTCGAGCGTGGCCGACAGCAGCAGTCGCTGGCTGTTCGCCGGGGTGCGCGACAGCAGCGCGTCGATCGGCTTGAAGAAGCCGAGGTCGCACAGGTGGTCGGCCTCGTCGAGGACGGTGATCTCGATGGCGTCGAGCGTCATGCAGCGACGGTCGAGCAGGTCGGTCAGGCGACCGGGGGTCGCGATGACCAGGTCGACGCCGGTCTTCATGGCGTTGATCTGCTTGTTGATCGGCACACCGCCGTAGACGGTGGTGTGCTTCAGGCCGAGCTTCTGCACGAGCGGCAGCAGGGCGGTGTGCACCTGGATGGCCAGCTCGCGGGTGGGCAGCAGGATGAGCGCGCGGGGCGCCTTCGGGCGGCTGGTGCCTCCGGCGAGGCGAGCCAGGACCGGCAGGCCGAACGCGAGCGTCTTGCCCGATCCGGTGCGGGCGCGGCCGAGGACGTTGCGGCCCTCGAGGGCCGCGGGGATCACGGCCTGCTGGATGGGGCTCGGGTTGACGATCTCCTGCTGCGCGAGCTTGCGCACGAGGCCGTCGGCGAGGTTGAAGTCGTTGAACGTGGGCAGCACAGGGCTGCTGTCAATCAGGGTCAAGGGGTCTCAATCGATGATGTGCCCGCTTGCCAGGGGCGCGATTCTCCGCGCAACATCGTCGGGCCGGAACAGCGCTCAGAGGCGCGTTCACCTTTCGACTCTAGCAGTCGAACGGCCCGATGCCCCCATCGTGACGACGTGAGACCGGACTCCCCCGGCCCCGCAAACGCCAGAGGACCCCGGCGCGAAGCCGGGGTCCTCCAGGTTCGAGCGGGAGGATCACTCGAAGTATCGGCGCGGGTTCTTCACCAGCATCGTGTCGATGTCGTCCTCGCTGACGCCCTTCTCCAGCAGCATCGGCAGCACGTCCTCGGGGATGTGGCGGAAGTTCCAGTTCGGCTGGACCTCGGCCTTGGCCTTGGGGTCGAAGTAGTCGATGAAGCACGAGGCGTCGTGGGCCAGCGTGATCTTCTCGACGTAGCCGCGGCGCACCAGTTCGACGATCGTGTCGACGCGCTTCTCGGTGCTGAGGTAGACGTCCAGGCCGAACCGGTCCATGCCCAGCAGCGAGCCGTTCTCGGCCAGCTCGCTGAGGTAGTCGATGTCATCGGAGTCGCCGGAGTGACCGAGCACGATCTTGGCCGGGTCGACGCCCTCCTCACCCAGGACCTTCTGCGCCACGAGACCCGAGCGGGTGTGCGGGTTGGTGTGGACCGTGACCGGCGCGCCGGTCTGCGAGCTGGTCTGGCCGACGGCGCGCATGACGCGCTCGACGCCGGGGGTCAGGCCCGGCTCCTCGATGACGCACTTGAGGAACGCGGCCTTCACGCCGGTGTCGGCGATGCCCTCGTTGATGTCCTTGAGGAACATCTCGACCAACGGCTCGGGCTGGTCGAACAGCAGGCCCGGGCCGCGGTGCTCGAACTGGTGCGGCACGTCGTTGTAGGTGTAGAGCCCCGTGGCCACCACGATGTTCAGATCGGTCTGCGCGGCGACCTTCTGGATGCGCGGGATGTAGCGGCCCAGACCCAGGACGGTGGGGTCGAAGATCGTGTCGATGCCGGCGGCCTTGAGGTCGTTCAGGTCACGGATCGCATCCGCGACCTTCTGGTCCTCGTCCCAGTCCTCGTAGTTGAGTCGGTACTCCTCGCCGAGCACGAAGACGTGCTCGTGGACCAGGGTCCGGCCCAACTCGCTGCTGTCGATCGGGCCCTTGACGGTCTGGACGGTCGCCATGCGCACTCCTTGGATGATCACTCTTGATGTGCCGTGTGTCACACCCTAGGATCCCTAGGGTACTGAACTTGAGTCCGAATTCAACTGCTGTCCGAGAGGATTTCCCGTGAGCGCCCGATCCGCCCTCGAACCGCCCGTATCCGCCGCCCAGATCGCGAGCGTGTGCGCCGCCGTCTCGACCGAGTACGGTCGTGAAGCATGACCACCACCGAGCGCATCACCCTCGCCCAGCGACCCTCCGGCCTCCCCGACGACAGCACGTGGGCCAGCGAGACCGTGGACCTTCCCGCCCCCGGTGACGGCGAGTTCCTCGTGAAGGTCGACCACATCTCGCTCGATCCCGCGATGCGCGGCTGGCTCAACGACGTCCGCTCGTACCTGCCGCCGGTCGGGATCGGTGAGGTCATGCGCGCCGCCGCCACCGGCACCGTCGTCGAGTCGAACCACCCCGACTTCGCCGTCGGCGACGCCGTCACGGGCAACCTCGGCGTCACCGAGTACGCCGTCACCGACGGCACGGGCGTCCAGAAGATCGACACCTCCGTCGCGGGCCCCGCCACGTGGCTCGGCGCCCTCGGCATGCCCGGCCTCACGGCGTACCACGGCCTGCACGAGGTCGGTGAGATGAAGTCCGGCGACACGGTCGTGATCTCGGCCGCCGCCGGTGCCGTCGGCAGCGTCGCCGGCCAGCTGGCCAAGGCCAAGGGCTGCACGGTGATCGGCATCGCCGGTGGCCCCGAGAAGTGCGCATGGCTCAAGGAGATCGGCTTCGACGAGGTCATCGACTACAAGAACGAGAACGTGCTCAAGCGCCTGCGCGAGGTCGCGCCGAAGGGCATCGACGTCTACTTCGACAACGTCGGCGGCGACATCCTCGACGCCGCCCTGGCCAACCTGCGCCGTGGCGCCCGCGTCATCATCTGCGGCGCCGTCTCGACGTACAACGACGAGCAGCTGGCCCCCGGCCCGAAGCGCTACATGTCGCTGCTGGTCTTCCGCGCCAAGATGCAGGGCTTCCTGGTCTTCGACTACCCGGACAAGGACGCGGCGGCGATCGCCGAGATGTCCGACCTGATCTCCTCGGGCAAGCTCGTCGCCCGCGAGACCGTGGTCGAGGGCGGGGTCGAGGACTTCGGCCGCACCCTGCTGGGCCTGTTCGAGGGCCGCAACACCGGCAAGCTCGTCCTCAAGATCGCGTGACCACGAACGACGTGGCTCCGCAGGAGCTGGCCGCCCTCGGCGAGGGAGATCGCGCGTCGCTGCGCGATCTCCTGCGGGGGCGGCGCAGCATCCGCGGCTACCGGCCCGATCCGGTCCCGCAGGAGCTGATCCGCGAGGTCCTGGCCGATGCCACGTTGGCTCCCTCGTCGATGAACACCCAGCCGTGGAAGTTCCACGTGCTGACCGGCGGCGTGCTGGACCGCATCCGCGCCGAGAACTCGCGGCTGATGCTCAGCGGCGCCGCGATCCAGCGCGAGATCACGGTGGCCGAGAAGTACGAGGGCGTCCACCGCGACCGCCAGGTCGACATCGCCAAGCGATTGTTCGCCGCGATGGGCATCGCCCGCGACGACACCGACGGGCGCCTCGACTGGACGATGCGCGGGTTCCGCCAGTTCGACGCACCGGTCTCGATCGTCGTGGCGTTCGACCGCAGTCTCGAGCCGATCGGCCCCGTCGCGCACTTCGACCTCGGCGCCGTCGTCCACGCGCTGGTGCTGTCGGCGTGGTCGCACGGCCTCGGCACGGTCATCAACAGCCAGGGCATCATGCAGGGCGCCGTGGTGCGCCGCGAGGCGCAGATCCCCGATGACCAGACCATCTTCACGGCCGTGGCGATGGGCTACCCCGACCCCGACTTCCAGGCCAATCTGGTGCGATCGGCTCGCGAGTCCGTCGACGACGTGACGCGGTTCGTCGGCTTCGACTGAGCCTCAGACGAGCTTGCGGACGACCGACAGCGGGGCGTGCTTCATGACCTTGCCGATCGGGGCCCACGGCCACGCGGGCACGGCCGCCTCGGCGACCTCCTTCTCGATGTACTTCACCATCGCGGCGGTGCCCGTCTTCGTGTCGACCATGAGCCGCTGCTCCTGCTCGACCTGCTCGTTCATCTCGCTGGCGATGTAGCCCGGGTAGAGCGTGGTCACCTTGATCTCGAGGCCCGACCGGCCGATGAGGTCCGAGCGGATGCCCTCGGCGATGTGAGCGACCCCGGCCTTGGTGGCCGCGTACGTCGTCATCGACGAGGGCATGCCGCGCATCGCGGACACCGACGAGATCACCACGAGGTGTCCGGTCTTGCGCTCGTAGAAGTGCTGCATCGCGGCCTCGCACTGGGCCAGCGCGGCGACGAAGTTCGTCATCGCGGTCTCGCGGTTGGCCTCGAACTTGCCGGTGCCGATGCGCCCGCCCTTGCCCAGTCCGGCGTTGACGATCACCCGGTCGAGGCCGCCGAGCTCGGCGGCGGCCTCACCGAAGACACGGAAGACGGCGTCGTGATCGTTGACGTCGAGCGCGTGCACCGAGACCTCGATCCCGGGGTGCGCGGCGACCAGCTCGGCCTTGAGGGCCTCGAGCCGCTCGACGCGTCGAGCCGTGATGGCCAGGTGGTGACCGGAGGCGGCCAGGTGGCGCGCCATCCCCTCACCCAGGCCCGAGCTGGCTCCCGTGATCAGCGTGTTCCGTCGCATGTCGCTCCTCGTGTGTCGCTCAGCGGAAGGTGACGTCCGCCGCGGGCAGGTGCCCATGATCGTTGAAGGTCAGCACCCGCGGACCGGTGGCCCCGACCATGAGCGTGGTGACGCTGGAGTTCACGACGACGTCGTTGAGCTTCTGGAACGCCGAGTCGTCACCGGTGATCAGGTGCGAGACCACCATCGCGATGGGTCCGCCCGAGGTGAAGACCAGCACGCGCCGGCCCTTCTGCGAGGCCAGCTCGACGGCCTCTGCGAACCCGGCCATGACGCGGTCCCGGAAGACGGCGTACGGCTCGGCGAAGTCGCCCTCGCCGCGGCGCCAGACGGTGATGGCCTCGTTGAGGGCGGCTTGGAACTCCTTGGAGTTCTTCTGCAGCGCGCCGGGGTCGAACGCCGTGGCGACGGCGAGGTGGTCGTACTCGTTCCACCGCGCGTCGACGTCGTAGCCCGAGAGACCGGGATCGGCGTCCTCCTCCCCCAGCCCGCTGGCGTCGATCGCCGCGATGGCGGTCTGGGCGTGCCGCAGCATCCCGCCCGCGATCGCGTCGGTGAAGACGGCTCCCCCGGCCTCCCACGACGTGCCGAGCGCGGCGGACTGGCGCGTTCCCAGCTCGCTCAGGCGGTCGTAGTCGTCGGTGCCGAAGGACGCCTGACCGTGGCGGACCAGGTGCAGGGTTCCCACGCGCTCAGACCTCCAGGACGAGCTTGCCGGTGGCCTGCGCCCGGTCGAGGGTCAGCAGCGCCTCCGTCGCACGATCGAGCGGGAACGTCTGGCCGACGACCGGACGCAGCGCGCCCGAGGCGAGGTGCTCGGCCATGGCCTCCCACTGCTGCTTGATCAGGCCGGGACGCTTCATCGCGTACGCGCCCCAGCCCACGCCGACGGCGGAGAGGTTGTTCAGCAGCAGGCGGTTGGCGGCGATCTTGGGGATCTCGCCGGCCGTGAAGCCGATGATCAGGATCCGGCCGTCGTCGTTGAGGCAGCGCAACGAGTCGGTGAAGCGGTCGCCCTCGGGGGCGTTGCCGACCGGGTCGACGACGATGTCGACGCCGCCGGTGGCCTTGACGGCGTCCTTGAAGCCCGCGGAGAGCACGTACTCGTCGGCGCCCGCGGCGATCGCGATCTCGCCCTTCTCGTCGGTCGAGGTGACGGCGATGACGCGACCGGCACCGAACGCCTTCGCGACCTGGATCGAGGCGGTGCCGATACCACCGGAGGCGCCGTGGACCAGCACGCGCTCACCCGGCGCGAGGGCGCCGCGGTTGACGAGACCGAAGTACGCGGTGCCGTAGTTGAAGATGAAGGACGCGCCCTCGGCGAACGTGACGTCGTCGGGCAGCGGGAAGGTCAGGTCCACGTCGGCGATGACCTGCTCGGCGAAGCCGCCCAGCATCGGCAGCGCAGCGACGCGGTCGCCCGGCGCGAAGCCGGAGTCGACCGGGGCCTCGACGACGACACCGGCGATCTCGGCGCCCGGGACGAAGGGAAGCGGCGGCTTGAGCTGGTACATGCCGCGGCTCTGCAGCAGCTCGGGGAACGCCACGCCGGCGGCCTTGACGTCGATGAGGACCTGGTCCTCACCGCGCTCCGGGGCCTGGATCTCGACGAGTTCGACGGCTTCGGGGCCGTCCAGGGATGTGATCTGGATCGCTCGCATGGAGTGAGCCTAGCGGATCTCTAAGCGCTTGCTTAGACAATCTCACCGTACGTGAGGGTATCCTCACGTTCATGGCAACCGGAGTCCGCTTTCCCACTGACAGCTCCACCGCGACGGCGCGGCACGTCGTGGCCGACGCGCTGCGCAAGGTCGACCCCGTCGGCGCGCGCTCCGTCGAGCAGGAGACGAACTGGCGGCGCGGTTACCTGACCCACTTCTCCCGCCTCGTCGAAGCCGGCCTCGGCGCACCCGAGGATGCGGTGACGATCGCAGCCGAGGGGCTGCGGAGCATGAACGAGCAGATGCTCTGCGGGGACACCTCGCTGGCGGAGGCCGTGGCCACGCCGGTGATCGCCGACGATCCGTGGACCACGGTCGCGATCCAGGGCGAGGCCGACCCCGAGACGGAGCTGAGCGTCCCCTACCGCGGTCGACGACTGACCGGGTCCGAGCTCGACGCGCAGCTCGACGACTGGGTCCGGCGCGGTGTCGTCGAACCCACCTTCTCCGAGGCGATCCGCGAGGTCGCCGCCCACCCGGAGTGGCTGCGGCTCGAGGGCGACACCGTGGTCGTCCTGGGCGCCGGCGCCGAGATGGGTCCGTACCGGTCCCTGCTGCGCTGGGGCGCCGACGTGGTCGCGGTCGACCTGCCCCGTGCTGACGTCCAGCAGCGGATCCGGGGTCACGCGCGAGAGGGAGCCGGCCGCGTGCGGCTGCCCGTCGGTGGCCGCGAGACCGGGGCCGACCTGCTGCACAGCCTCCCCGAGCTGACCCACTGGCTGGAGGACCTCGACGGCCGCCTCGTGCTCGGCACGTACTGCTACGCCGACGGCGCCACCCACGTGCGGGTGTCGATGGCCGCCGACGCGATCGCCACCCGACTGCTGGCCGAGCGTCCCGACACCGCGCTGGCCTATCTGGCCACCCCGACCGACGTGTTCGCCGTGCCGGCCGGCGCGGTCACCACGTCCAACGAGGCGTACTCCGCGGGCCGGCGGATCGTTCGTGCGCCCTTCCGAGCCCTGAGCGGCGGCCGGCTGCTGCAGCGGAACTACCCGCCGGACGCCGAGATCGGCGTGTGCGACTCCCTCGTGCCGCAGCAGGGACCGAACTACGCGATGGCCAAGCGACTGCAGCGGTGGCGCGCCGCCGTCGCCCGCCACGAGGGCGCGACCGTCTCGCTCAACGTGGCGCCCGCGACCCGGACGGCCTCGGTCGTCAAGAACCGGGCGCTCGCGGCCGCCTATGCGGGTGCGCACCGCTTCGGGGTCGAGATCTTCGAGCCCGCGACGAGCAACGTGCTGATGGCCGCCCTGCTGGTCCACGACCTGCGCGGCGACCGAACCCCGTCGGACGAGCCGTGGCGCGAGGAGGCCTTCGCGGCCGCGCACGGCGGGCTGTGGACCGCGGGCTACCACCCCCGGTCGGCACTCGGGCTGGCCGCGGTGCTGGGACTCGCCGGTTCCCGCGCCTGACCCCACGCGGCGTTCCGCCCCGGTAGAACGGGGGCATGAGTCGACCCCGGTGGATCGACGTCGTCGCCCTCGCGGGCGGGACGTGGCTGCTGCTGGACCTGCTGCGGGCGTGGACGCCGACGCTCATCACGATCTTCGGCCAGGCGGCCTCGACGCCGCCTGAGCTGATCGGTGGGTTCGCCCTCGCCTGCATGATCGTTCCGGTGGTCCTGGCCCTGATCGGGACGCGCCGCCGGATCTCGCACGCCGCCGCGAGCATCGCCCTGGCGGCAGCCGTGCTGAGTCGCGTCGGTCTCGAGCTGACCGACGGCGGACGGCCGCACCTCGTGCTCGCGTCCGGCGGTGTGGTCGCCGCGGTCACCTGGCTGGCTCTGGTCCTCCCCCGCCATCGCGAGGCGGCCGTCACGGGCGTCGTGGCGGGACTGGCGCTCTCGGTCACCACCCACGCCGCGCTCGGCACGTGGGGCGCGGTCTGGCGCTCCGACGGCTGGGCATGGGCGCTGCTCGTGGTCCAGGTCGGCTGTCTCGTGCCCGCGTTCACCCATCGCGGTCACGAGGAGGGCATCGGCCGGCCCCTGGCTCTCACGCTGTTTCCCGGACTGTTCCTCGGCGGGGTGATCGTGGCCAATGCCGCCCGCGCCTCGGCCGTGGCGGACGGCCTCGGAGCCGCAGCGACCGCGTTCGGGGCGACCCTGGCGATCGCCGCGACGCTCGTCCCGGTGCGCCGGTGGTCGGCCGTGCTCGCCGCCCTTCTGCTCGTGCTCGCGGTCGGCGTCTCGGCGCTCGTGACCGACGGGGACGGGCTCCTGCCCGTGTGGACGGTCGCGGCGTTCGTCGTGGGGATGCCCGCGCTCGCTCACGTGTGGCAGGCGGCGAACACCGGCCGTCGCGGCGGCGCGGTCACGATCGCCGTGGGCGGCGTCGTCTGGGTCGCCCTGCTGTTCGCCTACTACGCCGGGTACGACCTGGGCTACCGCGCGGACTGGCTACTGGTGGCCGCAGCGGCGGTCATCGGACTCGTCGGCGCGACCGCCGCGCCGGCCTCCGGGCCCACGGCCCGGCCGGCCGTTCTCGTCGGGATCGCGGGTGCCGCGGTGGTCGCCGGCGCACTGGCCCTGGTCGGTCCGGCCGTGACCATCCGCCCGCTCGACACCCGCCAACCGAGCGACGACCAGGTGCGGGTGGCCGCCTACAACCTGCGCATGGGCTACGGCATGGACGGGGTCTTCCGGCCGCGCGAGGTCGCCTCCGTCCTGGCGGACGCCGACGTCGCCCTGGTCAGCGAGATCGACCGCGGCTGGTTCCTCAACGGCGGGCAGGACCAGCTGGCGATCCTGGCGCGGCTCACCGGTCGCACGGCCTGGTTTGGCGCGGCCGCGGATCCGGTGTGGGGCGACGGCGTGCTGGCCGACGCCGACCGCGCCGAGGTGAGGCGCCACCGGCTGCCGTCCCACGGCGCCGTCACCGGCGCGCAGGTCATCGCGGTGCGACCCGACGGCCCCTGGTCGTCCACGTGGTTCGTCTCGACGCACCTGCAGCCCGTCGACAACGACGAAGGCGTCACGGCCCAGGCCGCCGACCTCGCGGAGTGGATGCGCGCGCTCGACGGCGACGTCGTCCTCGGGGGCGACTTCAACATGCGCGAGGGCAGCGCCGCCCACGGCACGGTGACGTCCCTCGGCCTGACCGATGCCGCGCCCGGCGGCGCTCCGACCAGTCCGGCCGACCGGCCGGTGAAGCGGATCGACTACCTCTTCTCGAGTCCCGGCCTGACGGCCTCGGACGTCGAGGTGCCCGGCCTGGAGGCCTCGGACCACCTCCCGGTGATCGCGACCTTCACGCGACGGTGACTCAGCTGCCGGTGAAGCTCGCCGAGCGCTTCTCGGTGAAGGCGGCGACGCCCTCGGCGAAGTCGGCACTGGCACCGAGGACGGCCTGCTCGGCCGCCTCGGTCCTCAGCGTCTGGTCGAGATTCATCAGCGACGCCGCGTTGATGGTCGACTTGATCCGCGCGTAGGCCATCGTCGGGCCGGTGCGCAGCTTCTCGACCAGCGCCTCGACCGTGGACTGCCACTCGTCGGGACTGACGCAGTGCGTGATGAGTCCGGCGGCGAACGCCTCGGCGTTGGGGAACTTCTCGCCGAGCATCAACAGCCGGGTCGCGCGGGCCCGGCCGATCGAGGCGGCGATCAGCTCGTGCGCCGCGCCGTCGCCCATCAGGCCGACGTTGACGAACGCCTGGAGGATGTAGTCGGTGTCCTTGGCGACCTGGAAGTCGGCGGCCAGCGCCAGCGAGGACCCGATGCCGGCGGTCAGCCCGTTGAGCGCCGCGACGACCGGGAACGGCGCCTCGGTGACGAGGTGGATCAACCGGTCGGCGGCCTCGAGGATGCCGGTGTTGGTCGCGTCCGGGCGCATCACGGCTCCGGAGCAGAAGGCGCGGCCCTCGCCGGTGATCACGGCGACGCGGACCCCGTCGGCGTCGGCCAGCGCGTCGCTCATTGCCTCGAACATCTCGGTGGTGACCGAGTTCAGCCGCTCGGGGCAGTTGAGCGTGAGCCGCAGGACACCGTCCGTGCGGTCGACGAGTAGATCGGTCATCGTCTCCTCCATTGTCCGAGCAACGTCTGCAGCACCGCGATCAGCGCCGTGGGCTGGTCCAGCATGATGTGGTGACCCGAGTCAGGGATCACGGTCACGGGCACGTTCCCGCCGAGCCTCGATCGGATCTCCTCGGTGATGTCCGTGGTGGCCATGCCGCGCTCGCCGCGCAGCAGCGCGACCTCGCACTGGCTGCGGGCCACGTCGTCGGGCTCCATCATCGAGCGCAGGAAGACGCGAGGATCGAACTTCCACGTCCATCCCGTGCCGTCGGGGCGGTCGACATGACGGATCGAGCCGCGGGCGATGTGGTCGCGGATGTACGGCAGGCACGAGGGGTCCTCGGGCAGCGTCCGGAACCGGCTGACCATGGTGGCCGCGTCCGGGTAGAGCGGCATCGACAGCACCGCGCGGTCTGCCCGCCACGAGCGCGCCTCGGGCGAGACGGCCTGGACCGGCGAGTCGATCGCGGCGGCGCCGAGCAGGTCGGCCCCGTGTTCGCGGGCGGCCGTGAGGGCGACGAACCCGCCCATGCTGTGCCCGAACACGACCGGCTTCTCGGCCGACTCCGCCGCGGCGACGGCGAGGATCTCGCGGGCCCACACCTCGAGCGTGTACGCGTCGCGACGGCCGCTGTCGCCGTGCCCGCTCAGGTCGGGCGCCAGGACCCGGTGCCCGACCGCGAGGTGGGGTGCGACGTGGTCCCACCAGCCCGCGTGCGCGGCGCCACCGTGGACCAGCACCGCGACGGGGTCGCCCGGGTCACCCCAGGCGCGGTAGGCGATCGGGACGCCGTCGACCTCGACCTCGAGGTGCTGGGGCTTCTGGTCCAGTGCCCAGCGGAACCACTCGGGAACGGTCACCGGTGGAACCTCGCCAGCTCGTGCACCGGCGCGCGATCGGCACGGAACGTGTTCGCCGGGTGGTCGGGGTCGGCGTAGCCGAACGAGATCCCGCAGACGATCGAGCGGTCCTCGGGGATGGCGAGCCGGTCACGCAGGAATTCGGACTTCTGGGCCAGCGCCGCCTGGGCGACGGTCGCGATGCCGCGAGCCTGCGCCGCCAGCAGGAACGACTGGACGAACAGGCCGCAGTCGATGGCGGCGTAGACCCCCAGTTGCGTGGGCGCCGAGATGACGGCGATGTGCGGCGCGTCGAAGAACTCGAAGTTGCGCAGCATCTCGCGCATCGAGGCCTCACGGTCGCCCTTCTGGACGCCGACGGCCTCGTAGAGCTGCCAGCCGACCGCGCGGCGACGCTCGGCGTGGACGCCCTCGTACCCCGGGGGGAACGGGTAGTCGGAGCCCAGGGAGGCGTCGAGGGCCAGGTCCCTGCGCATCCGCGCGAGGGCGTCACCGGAGACGATGTCGACGTGCCACGGCTGGACGTTGCACCACGACGGAGTGCGCGACGCCGAGCGCAGGACCGCCCGGATGTCGTCCTCGGGAACCTCGTCGGAGCGGAACCCACGGCAACTGAATCGCGCCGCCAGCAACCGGTCCAGCACCTCGGCGTCTGCCTCGTCGACCATGGGGACACCGTACCCGCGGACCGTCACTTCCGGTCACCCGTGACGGTTTCTTCGCGGGTCCGGATCACTGCTGGCTGGCGCGCACCTGCACGACCCGGACGGGCGAGGCCGACTCGATGGTCTGGCTGACGGTGCACAGTTGGTGCGACTTCTCCATCGCCGAGGGCACCCGCTCGGCCATGGCGCGGCCGTCCTCGTCATGGGCGAAGGTGATGTCGATCGTCACGACGAGGTCGTCCAGGATCGTGCCGCCGCCGGACTGCTCGCGCTTCTGGCCCTCGACCGCGACGTCGAAGCGGGTGGGCTCGGCACGCTTGGTCAGGGCCTCGATCGTCAGCGCGTTGCATCCGCCGAGCGCGGCCAGCAGCAGCTCGACGGGGGTGAAGTCGGTGTTCTGTCCCTCGCCGAAGGCGATCACGCCGCCGCGCGGATTCTCGGCACGGTATTCCTGCGGGCCCGTGCGGACGAGATGGACACTGCGCATGGAGGAGGATTCGTCGCTCATGCTTCGACCCTAGGACCGGGCCGACACGGCGGCACCCCCATCGCGCACCCGGCTCCCGCCCACGCGGGGCGGGAACCGGCGGGCGAATCAGGCGTCGGCGTCCAGGTCGGCCTCGACGAGCGCGGCGATCTTGGCGAGGGTCGCCTCGTCGTCGCTCTGGACCGTGACCTCGGCGCCCTGACCGGCGCCGAGCGTCATGATCAACAGCGCGGAGCCGGCGTCGACGGGGTCGCCACCGGGGACCGCGAGGGTGACGGGGATGCCGGACTCGCTGACGGCGGCGGCGATCGTGGCGGCCGGACGGGCGTGCAGGCCGACGGCGGATCCGACGGTGACGGTCTTGCTGGGCATGTGAGGTCCTCTCAGACGGTGACGGGGTCATCGGCGGCAGCGGTGGCCGCCGCCTTCTTGGAGTGACCGACCTGTTTGAGGACGGTCACGAGGAAGCCTGCCACCAGTGTCCCGATGACGAGCGACACGAAGAACCACAGCACGTGGTCCACCGCGAAGAACACGAAGATGCCGCCGTGCGGCGCCACCAGGGTCACGCCGAAGGCCTCCGACAGCGCGCCGGTGACGACGCCGCCGGCCATCATCGCCGGAATCACCCGGAACGGGTCGGCGGCGGCGAACGGAATGGCGCCCTCGGAGATGAAGGAGGCGCCCAGCAGCCAGGCGGCCTTGCCGTTCTCGCGCTCGGCCGGCGTGTAGAGCTGGGGCCGGATGGCGGTGGACAGGGCCATCGCCAGCGGCGGCACCATGCCGGACAGCATCACCGCCGCCATGATCTTGGACTGCGACGAGCCCGGATCGAGGGCGCCGGCCGTCGACAGGCCAGTGACCGCGAAGACGTAGGCCGCCTTGTTGACCGGGCCGCCGAGGTCGAAGCACATCATCAGGCCCAGGATCGCGCCCAGCAGGATCGCCGAGCTGCCGGTCATCGAGTTCAGGCCGTCGACGAGGGCCTCGTTCAGCCACGCCAGCGGCTTGGCCAGCACCAGGATCAGCGCCATGCCGACCACGAAGGTGGTCACGAGCGGGATCACGACGACGGGCATGAGGCCGGCGAGCCACCGGGGCACTCCGCGGTTGGCGAACCAGGCGGCCACGATGCCGGCCAGCAGGCCGCCGACGATGCCGCCGATGAAGCCGGCGCCGTTCGGGTTGGTGTCGGTGATGCCGATCTGGGTCGCGGCGAAGCCCATGACGAAGCCGGGCGCGATGCCGGGGCGGTCGGCGATTGCGTAGGCGATGTAGCCGGCCAGCGCCGGGACGAGGAAGCTGAACGCCCACGAGCCGAGCAGGTAGACCAGGGCGCCGAAGTAGTAGGCCAGCCCGCTGTCGAACAGCGCGTGGTCGCCCGCGGACGGCAGGTTCGCCAGGGTGTTGTCCGCGAGGATCTTCGTGGCGGTGTCGCCGCTGGAGATGTCGTAGCCGGCGAGCAGGAAGCCCAGGGCGATCAGCAGGCCGCCCGCGGCGACGAACGGGATCATGTAGCTGACGCCCGTCAGCAGCCACCGCTGCAGCTTCTTGCCCGCGCCCTCGTTCTCGCCGCCGCCGGTCTCGGTGCCGGTCTCGTCGGCGTCGCCCTCGACCCGACGGGCCGACGGGTCGTGCGCGGCCGCGACGGCCTCGTCGAGCATCGCGCGCGGCTCGTTGATGGCGCGCTTGACGCCGCTGCGGATCACCGGCTTGCCGGCGAACCTGGCCTGGTCCTTGACGCCCACGTCGGTCGCGAAGATCACCGCGTCGGCCGCGGCGATCTGCTCCGGGGTCAGCGGGGTGCTGCCGGACGAGCCCTGCGGCTCGACGGCCAGGTCGATCCCGGCGTCACTGGCTGCCTGGGCGAGCGCGTCGGCCGCCATGTAGGTGTGCGCGATGCCGGTCGTGCAGGCGGTGACGGCCACGACGTGCGGGGTCTCGCCACCGGCCACCCGGGTTCCGGTGTGTTCGGCCGTCGCCGATGTCTCGCTGGTCTCGGCGGGCGCCGGGGCGTCCGGAGTGCCGGCCGGCTGGAGGTTGGTGCTGGAGGTGACCTCCTCGACGAGCGAGACGATCTGGTCGGGCGACTGGGCATCGCGCAGCGCCTGGGTGAAGTCGGGGCGCACGAGCGCCCGCGCCAGCGACGAGAGCAGCTTGAGGTGTGCGTCCCCGGCACCCTCGGGGGCGGCGATCATGAAGACGATGTCGGCCGGCCCGTCCGGCGCGCCGAAGTCGGCGCGGTTCGTCAGCCGCGCGAAGGCCAGCGTCGGAGTCGTGACGGTCGCGGTGCGGCAGTGCGGGATCGCGATGCCACCGGGCACGCCGGTGCCGGCCTGCGACTCGCGCGCCTTCGCGGCATCGGCCAGCTCATCGGCCGAGCCGGCGCGTCCGACCGACGTGATGCGGGCGGCCAGCGCCTCGATGACCGACGAGGAGTCCGTGCCGAGGTCGACGTCCAGAGAGACGAGGTCGGGAGTGATCAGTTGTTCCATGTCGTCCTCCAAGAGGCTGGTTCGACGGCCACCGCGGTCGGCGGTGGTGGCAGATCGGCCGGCCCGGGGAGGGCCGAGCCGGGAAGGGATGCCGCGGCGGCTCCGTGCGCGGCGGCGCTGGCGAGGCACTCGGCCGGCGGACGGCCGGCGACCTCGGCGACGAGGTAACCGGCGAGCGACGAGTCGCCGGCGCCGACCGTGCTGCGCTGGGTGATCGCGACGGGCGGACAGAACCAGGAGCCCTCGGCGGTCGCCAGGACGGCTCCGTCGCCACCGAGGGTCAGCAGGACGGTGCCCACTCCCGCGGTGTCGCGCAGCTGCTGCGCGCGACCCGCGGCCTGGCCGTGGTCGCGCTCGATCTCGGCGGCGTCGCACCCGAGCAGCTCGGCGAGCTCGTCGGAGTTGGGCTTGAGCAGATCGGGCGACGAATGCTCGACGGTCAGCCCGAGGGCGTCACCGGAGGTGTCGACGGCGACCCGGACGCCGGCCTGCTTCAGCGCGTTGGTCGTGGCGGCGTACCAGTCGGCGGGCACGCCGGGCGGCAGCGAGCCGCTCAGCACCGCCCAGTCGCCCGCGCCGACGGCATCGACGAGTGCCTCGGTGAGCTGCTTCAGCTCGGCCTCGTCCAGGGTCGGACCCGGGGAGTTGATCTTGGTCGTGGTGCCGTCGGGGTCGGCCAGCGTGAGGTTCACCCGCAGTCGCTCGCGGACCGGGACGGCGCGGTAGGACAGCCCCAGGTCGTCGAGCGCGGCCAGCAGGGGCTCGTCCGGCGAGCCCGGCAGCACGGCCGTCGCGGGCACACCCGCCGCGTGCAGCACGCGCGCGACGTTGATGCCCTTGCCGCCGGGATCGTCGTGGGCCGCCTCGCTGCGCAGGACCGCGCCGCGCTCGAGCGGCTCGAGCAGGCTGATCAACCTGTCGGTTGCGGGATTGGCGGTGACGGTGACGATCACGACGGCCCCCTTTCGGTCCCCTGTTTCCACGGTCACACGCCCGCGAGACTTCCGCGATGTGGGTCTATGTGGCTTTCGTGTGGTCTTGCCTTGTTTTATGTCCAATCCGCACAGATGTCAAGGCTCCCCTGTGCGGCCGATCACGCGAGGGATACCGTCGAAGGGTGACCAGCCTCTACTCCGGAACCGCCGTCGTCCCCGGAATCGGTGTCGGCCCGGCCGTTCGTCCGGCTCCTCGTCCCACCGCGCCCGAGAACGAACCAGCCGGTGACCCCTCTGCCACGACCGTCGCGTTCGGCTCGGCCGCCGCCGAGGTCGCGCGACGTCTGCGCGCCCGCTCCGACGCCGCCAGCGGCGCCGCGTCCGAGGTGCTCGCCGCGACCGCCGCCCTGGCCGAGGACCGTGGCCTGGCCACGTTCGTCACCAAGCACGCCGCCGCCGGCTCCGGCCCGGCCACGGCCACCTCGAAGGCCATCGACGAGCTCGCCGCCATGTTCACGGCGGCCGGCGGCCTGATGGCCGAGCGCGTCACCGACCTCTACGACGTGCGCGACCGGATCGTCGCCGAGCTCCTGCACCTGCCCGAGCCGGGCATCCCCGTCCCGGACGAGCCCGTCGTCCTGCTGGCCGAGGACCTCGCGCCGGCCGACACCGCCGGCCTCGACCCGACCAAGATCGTGGCGATCGCCACCGAGCTGGGCGGCTCGACCAGCCACACCGCGATCATCGCGCGGCAGCTGGGCATCCCCTGCGTCGTCGCCGTCACCAACCTCAAGGAGGTCCCCGCCGGCGGGCGCGTCGCCGTCGATGGCACCTCCGGCAACGTGACCGTCGATCCGGACGAGGACGAGATCAACGCCCTCATCGAGCAGGATCGCCGCAGTCGCGCGGCGGCCGAGGGCTGGACCGGACCCGGCCGGACCTCCGACGGCCATTCCATCGAGATCCTGGCCAACGTCCAGGACGGCCCGGGCGCCCGGGTCGCCGCCGAGCAGCCCATCCAGGGTGTCGGCCTGTTCCGCACCGAGCTGCTCTTCCTCGAGCGCACCACCGAGCCGACCGTCGACGAGCAGGTCGAGCTCTACTCCGCCGTCTTCGAGGCGCTGGACGGCAAGAAGGTCATCGTCCGCACCCTCGATGCCGGCTCGGACAAGCCGCTGGCCTTCGCGACGCAGCCCGACGAGCCGAACCCGGCCCTGGGCGTGCGCGGCCTGCGCATCGGCCTGGCCGACCCGGGGATCCTCGATCGCCAGCTGGACGGCATCGCCGCGGCCCGTGAGCGGACCAACGCGGACGTGCGCGTCATGGCGCCGATGGTCACCACCGAGGCCGAGGCGCAGTGGTTCGCCGAGCGGGTCCGGGCGCGCGGCATGCGGGCCGGGATCATGATCGAGACCCCCTCGACCGTGCTGCTGGCCGACCGACTCTTCCGGCACCTGGACTTCGTCTCGATCGGCACCAACGACCTGTCGCAGTACACCTTCGCGGCCGACCGGATGGCTCCCACGCTGAGCAACCTGACCGACCCGTGGCAGCCCGCGCTGCTGGCCTCGATCAAGCTCGTGGCCGACGCCGGCCGCCGGGCCGGCAAGCCCGTCGGGATCTGCGGCGAGGCGGCGGCGCACCCGCTGCTCGCCTGCGTGCTGACGGGCCTGGGCGTGACGTCGCTGTCCTGCGCGGCCACCGCCGTCCGCGCCGTCGGGGCCCGCATCTCGCAGGTCACGCTGGCGCAGTGCGAGGAGGCCGCCGCGGCCGCCCTCGAGGCCACCGACAACCTCACGGCCGCCAAGGCGGCCAAGGACGTCCTGCAGTAGGCGCCCGCCTAGCCGCGGGCGCCGTGGGCGCGCAGCACCTGCACGAACGCCGTGGCGTAGCTCGCCTGGCGCATCGTCTTGATGCTGTTCCGCGAGAAGCGGTTGATGTGCTCGATGCTGACGCTGCAGCGCACGACGCCCATCGGCCCCTGGAGCGTCACCGCGTTCTGCGACAGCACCCCGTGGCGGGTCACCGTCAGATCGGCGCATCGCACCTGCCACGCGGGCGCGATCTCGCCGTTCGGCGTGAACGCGAGGACGCCGTCGCGCAGATCGAAGCGGCCGAAGGTCGAGCGCAGGCTGCCGCCGGCCATGCCGACGAGCCCGTCGCTCATGACCTCGGCGTTCCAGGAGCCGGAGCCCGCAACGCTCGGCGGCCGGGGCGCCCCCTGCCAGCCGGGCTGCTGGACGGTGCTCGCCGGGGTGTTCGTGGCCCGCACCAGCAGGAGGACGGCCCCCACGGCGAACAGTCCGAACACGAGCGTGATGACGACGGACAGCAGGATCAGGAGCGCGGACACGGAACCCATCATGAGGCACCGGAACCCCACGCACCGCCGCACCACCGGCTCCCCCGGGTGCGGGGACCATGACGGGCCCTGAGACTCGGACCATGCGCTGTCTCGTCACCGGCTCGACCGGATACGTCGGGGGCCGACTGGTCCCCGAGCTCCTGGCCGCCGGCCACGAGGTCCGGGTCCTGGTCCGCGACGAGCGGAAGGCGCGAGCCCATCCGTGGGCCGACCACGTCGAGATCGTCGTGGGCGACGCGACCGACGCCGACGACGTCCGGCGGGCCTGCGAGGGCATCGACGTCTTCTACTACCTGCTGCACTCGATCGGATCGAAGGGCGATCTGGTGCGCACCGAGCACGACATGGCCACCACGATCGCCCGCGCCGCCGAGGACGCCGGCGTGGGCCGATTCGTCTACCTGTCGGGCATGGCGCCCGAGAACGAGGAGCTGTCCGAGCACCTGCGTTCGCGCGACGAGGTCGCCCGGGTGCTGCTGGACTCGAAGGTTCCGACGGCGGTCCTGCAGGCCGGGATCATCATCGGCTCGGGCTCGGCGTCCTTCGAGATGCTGCGCTACCTGACGGAGCGGCTGCCGGTCATGGTCACGCCGCGATGGGTCCAGTCGCGCATCCAGCCGATCGCGATCCGCGACGTGCTGCACCTCCTGGTCGGCTGCGCCGACCTGCCGCCGGACGTGAACCGGCGCTTCGACATCGGCGGACCGGACGTCCTGACGTACCTCGACATGATGCAGCGGTACGCGAAGGTGGCCCAGCTGCCGCCGCGGCGCATCCTGCCGGTTCCCGTCCTGTCCCCCAGCATCTCCAGCCTCTGGGTCGGGTTCGTCACCCCGGTGCCCTCCGGTCTGGCACGGCCCCTGGTCGAGAGCCTGCGCAACAACGTCGTGGCGCAGGAGGACGACATCAGCCGCTACGTCCACCTGCCCCCGGGTGGACGCACCGGCTTCGAGCGCTCCGTCGAGCTGGCCCTGACGAAGATCCGCGACCTCGACGTCCCCACCCGGTGGTCGTCGGCGTCGACCGGCGGCGCCCCGTCCGAGCCGCTGCCCCTCGACCCGGACTGGGCCGGCGGCTCGCTCTACGTCGATGAGCGGACGATCGAGGTCAAGGCGACTCCCGAGCAGCTCTGGTCCGTCATCGAGGGCATCGGCGGCGACCACGGCTGGTACTCCTGGTCGCTGGCCTGGGAGGTCCGCGGCCTGATCGACCGGGCGTTCGGAGGTCCCGGGCTGCGCCGGGGCCGGCGCGACCACAGCCGGCTCGTGGTCGGCGATGCCGTGGACTTCTGGCGCGTCGAGGATGAGGAGGAGGGCTCCTTCCTGCGGCTGCGGGCCGAGATGAAGGTCCCCGGACTGGCCTGGCTCGAGCTGCGGGTCGGATCCGACGACTCCGGCACGACCTCCTTCCACCAGCGCGCCCTGTTCCACCCGCGCGGCCTGCTCGGCCACCTCTACTGGTGGGTGGTGTGGCCGTTCCACGGCATCATCTTCGGCGACATGCAGCGCAACGTGGCGAAGGCGGCCGAGGCCCAGACCTGACGGTGACGGTTGCAACCCGGTCTCGGGAGGGCCAGCATCGAGGCCATGAACCTGTTCCGCACGAAGAGCATCGAGCAGTCGATCGCGGAGACCGAAGAACCGGAGCACCAGCTCAAGCGCGACCTGACGACGAAGGACCTCATCGTCTTCGGCATCGGCGTCATCATCGGCACCGGCATCTTCGTGCTGACGGGCCAGGAGGCGCACAACCACGCGGGCCCCGCGATCGTCATCAGCTTCCTCATCGCCGGAGCCGTCTGCGCCCTGGCCGCGCTCTGTTACGCCGAGTTCGCCGCCACGGTGCCGGTGGCCGGCAGCGCCTACACCTTCAGCTACGCGACCCTGGGTGAGTTCATCGCCTGGATCATCGGCTGGGACCTGCTGCTCGAGCTGGCTCTCGGCGCGGCGGTGGTCGCGCGCGGGTGGTCGGGCTACCTGCAGGAGCTGCTCGAGCTGCCCACCGCCTTCGCCGGGGACAAGGCCGTGGTCGACGTCGCGGCCATCGCGATCGTCATGATCCTGGCGTTCCTCGTGATCGCGGGCACCAAGCTGTCCAGCTCGGTCTCGAGCGTCTTCGTCCTGATCAAGGTGAGCGTCGTCCTGTTCGTCGTCATCGCCGGCCTGTTCTACATCAAGGCCGCGAACTACTCGCCGTTCATCCCGCCGTCGGAGCCGACCGAGCTGGCCAAGGGCGCCGACCAGACCCTGCTGCAGGCGGTCTTCGGCATGGCGCCGACCGCGTTCGGCGTCATGGGCATCGTCGCGGCCGCCTCGGTGGTCTTCTTCAGCTACATCGGCTTCGACGTCGTCGCCACGACGGCCGAGGAGACGAGGAATCCGCAGCGCGACGTGCCCCGCGGCATCCTGGGCTCGCTGCTGATCTGCACGCTGCTCTACATGGCGGTCTCGTTCGTGATCACGGGCATGCTGCCGTACACCGACAAGCGGATGGACACGAGCGCGCCGCTGGCCGAGGCGTTCTCCGCGAACGGGGTCGAGTGGGCCGCCAACCTCATCTCACTGGGCGCGGTCGCCGGCATGATCACGACGATCCTGGTGCTGCTGCTGGGGCAGTCGCGCATCCTCTTCGCGATGTGCCGCGACGGCCTGCTGCCGCGCCAGCTGGCGAAGGTGCACCCGAAGTACGGCACCCCGCACCGCATCACGCTCATCACGTCGGTGGTCGTCGCGGGCCTGGCCGGGTTCGTCCCGCTGGCCGAGCTGAGTCACCTGGTCAGCATCGGCACGCTGTTCGCGTTCGCGCTCGTGTCGGCCGGCGTGCTGATCCTGCGCCGGACGCGCCCGGACCTGCCACGCGCGTTCCGTGTGAAGTGGGCGCCGCTCGTGGCCGGCGGCGCGATCCTGACCTGCGTCTGGCTGATGCTGAACCTGTCCCTGCTGACGTGGGAGCGCTTCATCATCTGGATGGCCCTCGGCATCGTGATCTACGCCGTGTACGGGCGCACGCACTCGCGACTGGGCCAGCAGGCCGCGTCGACGGAGCAGTGAGGACGGCCGCCATCACGTCGGAACGTCCTCACCGCCGTCCTCATCGGGACTGACGTCCCTTACGGCGCGTCAGGATGAGTCCGAGTCCGGCCAGCAGGGCGACCAGGCCGGTCGCGACGATGGCCGGCGTCGCCCCGGAGCCGGTCGCCGCCAACAGGCCGTCGGGGCCGCCATCGCGGCGGTCGTCACCCGACGCCGACTGATCGGGGTCGTCGCTGTCGCCCGACCCACCCACGGCGGTGGGCTCGGTGGTCGGAGCGGTCGCCGGCTCGGTGGTGGGCTGCGTCGTGGGAGCGGTGGTCGGAGCGGTCGCCGGCTCGGTGGTGGGCTGCGTCGTGGGAGCGGTGGTCGGTGCGGTCGCCGGCTCGGTGGTCGGAGCCGTGGTCGGTGCGGTCGTCGGCTCGGTGGTCGGAGCCGTGGTCGGCTGCGTCGTCGGAGCAGTCGTCGGCTGCGTCGTCGGCGCACTGGTCGGAGCGGTCGTCGGAACGGTCGTCGGCTCGGTAGTCGGAGCGGTCGTCGGCTCGGTAGTCGGCTCCGTCGTCGGCTCGGTAGTCGGCTCCGTCGTGGGAGTCGTTGTGGGCTGCGTCGTCGGTCCGGTGGTCGGCTCGGTGGTCGGCTCGGCGGTCGGCTCCGTCGTCGGAGCAGTCGTGGGCTGAGCCCCCGCCGCGCACGGGAGCGCCGCGTCGAACACGTGGTGGTGGATCTCGCCGCGCGCCGGCCCGGTGGTCACGTTCCCCGCGAACCACTGACCGTTCGTGGTGACGTTGGAGTCGAAGACCAGGTCCGCGTCGGGCGCCCACACCGCGCCCATCGTCAGGCCGTCGATCCGCACCGTGCCCGAGACCTCGGACAGGTCGATCAGGATGTGGCGGGCGAAGGCCTGGTCGCGGCTGCTGTCGGCGCTCCACCCCTCGATGTCGAGGGCGCCGATCCGCGTGGTTCCGGCCGGCACCTTGATGACCAGCGGCGCCTGCGCCGTGGGGACGTAGCCACCGGCCCGGTCCATCTTGATCGTCTTGCCGGCGGCGGCCGCGTAGTCCAGCACGTTCGGCCGGGTCGTCGAGAATCCCTCGGGGAAGAGCATCCCGTGCTCCTCGCGCGCGGTCACGACGCTGACCAGATCGTTGGCCGGGTCGTACATCGACACCAGGCAGTCATCGATCCGGGCGAGATCGGTCGCCAGGCCCGGGAAGTAGTCCGCCACGGCGGGCCGAGCGGTCTTCAGGCCGGCCACCGACGAGGTCGCGAACGGCTCGATCTTCAGGTCGAGGATGCCGCCGGACGGGTTCGTCACGCGCAGGAAGTCCTGCCCCGCGGCCGCCCAGGCGCCGCCGCCACGCGCGGAACCGGTCAATCCGGTGACGTCGGCGAGCCTGACGCTCGCGCGAGCCTCGTCCGACCCGGCGGTGATCGTGTTGCCCTGATCGCGGTTGGAGACGTCGAAGGCGCCCGAGCCGACGAAGCGGTCCGCGAGGATGCGCACCGGCGTCCCGTCGATCGACGGCACGCCGTAGTCGCCCATGCCCGCGACGGTGTGCACCACGGGGTACCCGTTCCGCTCGGATGAGGAGATGCTGCCGAACGCGGCGATCGATCCCTCGATCTCACCGTTGCCCAGCACCGCGTCGCCGCGAGAGACCACGCTGAATCCACGATTGACGGAGAACGGGTTGAACGTCTCTGTCGTCGCCGTCGCCGCGGGCGCCGCGATCACGGCCAGGCCCGCACCTGCTGCCACGGTGACCGCCACCGTCAGCGCCGTCCAGCGGTTCGCGTTCTTCCGTACCCGAGTCGTGCTCTCCACGAGTTCCTCCACCGTGACAAGACCGCCACGACGTTGTGGCGGTCGAGTCGAACCTAGGCACGGTCGGGGCGAGAACGGCCGGCCTTCCCGGGAAACCACCCCTGCCTCCCACCCCTGTCGTGAAGGGCGTCACAGGCCGAAGCGGTGGGTGGCCGCCACGAGCCGGTCGCGGGTGTCCACGTCGAACTTCCGGTAGAGGTTGGCGCGGTGGAACTTGACGGTGTTCACCGAGAGGAAGAGGCTCTCGGCGATCTCCTTGTTCGTCCGTCCCGAGCGCACCAGCGCCAGCACCTCGCGCTCGCGCTCGGACAGGGTCGGCGCCCGGTCTCGGGTGCGGCCGATGGCCACCACCTCGTCCAGCACCTCGGCGACCCGGTGCACGTCGTGACCCGTGCCCGCCGCGACGTACTCACGCAGTCGCGCCAGATCGGTCGGAGCCGCCGTGCCGAGCAGCACCCGCACGAGACCGGATCCGGGCGCGCACTCACTGGCCCGTGCCAACGCCGCCAGCGCACGTTCCGGCTCTCCGGCACGCACGGCGCGGGTCGTCTCCATCACCAGGGCCATCTCCTGGGCCCGCGGCTCGAGCGCATCGAGGTCGAGGGCCGGGTCGTCGTTGGTCAGCCGGTCGTTCAGCGGGAGGGGTCGCCCGGTCGCCTCGGCGATCGACGGCTCCAGCCGGACGCGGACCGGTGGGGCGGCACCCTGCTCGTCGCCGGAGGGCCAGACCCGCAGGACCCGGACGGCCAGCGCGTCCAACGCCCTCGCGGACACGCCCGTTCGCGTCGGCGTGAGGTGGCGGGAGCGCCAGCGACGGCCCTTCAGGTATCGGGCCCACACCCGGTCCAGCTCGTCGAGTCGGCCCGCCCCCGCGGCCGAGAGCGCATGCGCCACGAGCAGCAGCGGCCAGTCCACCGGATCGACCTGTGTCATGGCCGAGCCGGTCAGGTCGACAGCACGCTCGGGATCTCCGGCGTCCAGTGCCTCCCAGGCCCGCAACACCGCATCAGCGACCACGTCCATCTCACGGCACGGGTCCACCGCGATGCTCGGCGCCGGACCTCGGGCCAGCACCTCGAGGTCTCCGATGTGCCGGGCGCACATCTCCAGCACCAGCTCCGCGTGAGCGCGGCGCGACCCCGCGGGGTCGGTGCGGCTGCCTGCATCCAGCTCGAGTGCCCGGACCGCCTGGCGGGCAGCCGCCGCGGCCAGGTCGATCCGGTCGATCCTGACCAGGGCCTCGATCGCCAACAACAGGTCCGACACCGAGCCGGTGTCCATGTCCAGGTCGGACCACAGCTCCGCGAACCCGCCGAGCTCGTGGATCGCCCCGTGGGCCAGCTCCAGCTCACCGAGCCGCACGGCGACGTAGAAGGCCATCACGCGGTGGTGGAAGCGGTCGGCCGGTGACGTGCTGCCCGACGGGGGCGTCCGGCGCTCCAGCTCGCGGATCACCGTGCTCCGGGCCACGCGGTGTCCCAACCGGGCTCGCAGAACCATGCGCAGGCAGGCGAGCGAGGGGAAGTCCAGGAGCGACCCCACGGGCAACTCGAGCAGTGGCGCCCACGATGCCGGGTGATCGGTGCTGACCAGCTCCCACACCCGCTCCCGCGCCGCGCGCGCGGCGTCGCTCAGGTCACCGGCCGACACGAGCGAGAGCACCTCCTGCTCGTGGTCGCCGTGACGTCGCGCGATCGCCGCGATGCGCACGTGCTCGGCGGCGTCGTCCTCGGGCGCGCGGTCGGCGATCCTCAGCAGGTGCTCGCGTGCGTGCGGCCGCCACCGGAAGACCGGCGACCGGAAGCGGGCCGAGGGCGTGACGTCGGCCAGGCCCAACGCGACGGCTCGCTCGACCTGACGCTGGCCGTTCTCGACGGTCACCAGCTCCGGCAACGCGCTCAACGGAAAGCGCGGCGCCAGCAGTGCCGCGGCGAGGAACTGCCGGAACGGGCCGGCGGGACGAGCCGCGGGGGCCCAAGCCGCCGCGGCCACCTGGTCCTGGGCGAGCCGTGCGGCCCGGACGTCGGCCTCGCACGTCCGCACGAGCGTGGCGACGACTCCGACCGTCCCGGCCGTGAGCTCCATCAGCCGGTCGACGGCGGGTTCCGAGAGCTCGGTCAGGGCCAGCCGCACGTAGTCGATGAGCTCGCCGCGATCCAGCCGCAACTCCGCGTCCGTGATGGAGCGGTGGGCGATCGCGTCCTCGGTGAGCAGACGGAGCAGACCGGTGGCGTCCTGCGTGGCCACGATGGTGCCGACGCCGGCCTCGCGAGACCACCGCGTGACGAGCTCACCCACGATCGTCGCCTCGACCCGGTCGGCGCCGACGAGAGCGACCCGCGTCGGTCCGGCGGCCCGGAACGCCGCCGCCGCGGCGCGCGCCGGATGCTGGGCCGCGTCGACTGCGTCGATCAGCACACCCCGCGCGTCCAGCGCGGCCAGCAGCACACTCGTCACGCCGGCCGCGTCGAGCGGGCGTCCTCCCACGTCGACGAGCAGACGCACCTCACCGTCGGGCGCCTCATCGGCCCACTGGCGCAGCAGGGTCCGCTTGCCCGCCCCGGCGAGTGCTTCGACCACCACCACCGGCAGTCCGGTGTCGAGGCGCGCCAACAGACGTGGTCGCACCAACTCGGCCACGCCACATCTCCTCTGCTCCGGGGGTCGAACTCCATTGTCCCCCGGCCGGGTTCAGAGCAGCTCGACGCAGTAGGAGAGGGTCTCTCGGCCACCGGGCGGCAGGACGACGTTGCCGGGCTTGCCGGCGAACTGGCCGACGAAGTCGATGGGCGCCGGCTGGCCGCGCCACGGCTCGACGCAGACGAAGCGCGCGCCCGGCACCGACCAGATCGTGATCCCCGTGAAGCCCTCCCACGACAGGCGCACCTGGCGACCCCGGGGCGACGAGTAGGTCAGACGGTTGCTGGCGACCTCGGGCATGATCACGGCACCGTCGGTGAACCAGGCGTCGTTGAGCGTCATGACGTGGTCCCAGGCGGGGTTGTCGAACCGCTCGGGCGTCAGCAGGTTGTCGACGACGCGACGGAACGGCGCCTTCTCGGGCTCGTCGAAGCGGATCTGGTGCATCGAGCGCGGCTGGCCCTCGTCGAGCGGCCACACGAACGCCGGGTGCGAGCCCAGCGCGAACGGCATCGGCTCGTCCCCGCGGTTCTCGACCGTGTACTGGGTCGTGAGGCTGCGCCCGTCCGTCACATAGGTGGCGGCCAGCGCGAAGTCGAAGGGAAAGTGCTTGCGCGTCTCCTCGTCCGAGACGAGGACGAGTGAGACCCGGTCGTTCGCACTGTCGACCACGGTCCAGCGACGGTCGCGCGCGAAGCCGTGCTGCGGCATCGGGTACGTCTCGTCACCCACGCGGATGCGGTCGTCGGGCACCCGGCAGATCACCGGGAACAGCACGGGCGCGTGGCGGTGCCAGGGGTCGTCACCGGACCACAGGTACTCGTGGTCGTCCTCGTCGCGCATCGACACGGGCTCGGCGCCGTCGGGTGAGATCGCGACGGCGATCTTCTCGCCGCGGATGACGATGGACGTGCCCATGCCCTGACCGTAGTCAGACCCTGCCCCCGTCCGCACGGCGAACGGGGGCAGGGTCGTCCACGTCACACTCGCGATGTCACGTTCACTTCCTCGCGCCACGGCCGAACAACGTGCGCTTGGGCGCCACGCGCTTGGCCGACTCCGGCTCGTAGCCGTACCCGTACCCGTAGCCATAGCCGTAGCCGGCGCCCGAACGGTGCTTCTTCGGCTGCGGCGACATCGTCACGACCGTGCCGCAGAGGCGGGCGTCGACGCTGGTGAGGCGCTCGAGCGCCGCGGCGTACTGCTCGGTCGTCGTCGACCCGTGCTTGATCACCATGATCGCGCCGTCGGTGGCCGCGGCCAGCGGTGCGGCATCGGTGACCGGCAGCAGTGGCGGGGCGTCCACCAGGACGATGTCGTACTCCTGGCGCAGGCGGTGCAGCAGCTTGATCATCTCCGGGGACTCCAGCAGCTCGGCCGGGTTCGGAGGGATCCGGCCCGAGGGCAGGACGTCGAGCGAGTCGCCGACCTGCTGGATGGCCTCGTGCGGCTCGACGCGGCCGAGCAGGATCGTGGTGATGCCGACGCTGCCCTCCAGCTGGAGGTACTCGGCCAGCTTCGGCCGGCGCAGATCGGCCTCGACGAGCAGGACACGCTGACCGCTCTTGGCGAGGATCTGCGCGAGGTTGGCGGCGGTCGTCGACTTGCCCTCCGAGGGCACCGAGCTGGTGACGACGTAGCACTTGTGGCTGGCGCCGGCATCGATGAACTGCAGGTTGGTGCGCAGCACGCGGAACGCCTCGACCCGCGGGTCGTAGCTGGGCAGGTCGCGCACCAGCGGGTGCTTGATCGCCTCGCGGTTGAAGTGGATGTTGCCCAGCACCGGGACCTCGCGGCCCGACACCTTGCTGATGTCCTCCTGCGACGTGATGCGGTTGTCCAGCATCTCGCGCACCACCGCCAGGGCGAAGCCGAGCACGAGGCCCAGGACCAGCCCGAGGCCGAGGTTGCGCACGGGCTGCGGCGAGACGGGCGAGTCCGACACGGTGGCCCGGTCGACGATCGAGGCCTTGACCGGCGCCTCGCGCTGGCCGTCGGGCGTCTCCAGCTCGCGGACGTAGCCGACGAACGCCTCGGCCACGGTCTGCGTGAGCTGCTGGGCCCGCTCGGGCGACGGGTCGGTGACCGACACCGACAGCACCACCGTGTCCAGCTCCACGCTCGTCTCGATGCGTGCCATCAGCTGCTGGGGAGTCTCGTCGATCCCCAGCTTCTCGACGACGCGGCTGGCGACCTCCTCACCCTTGATGAGCGTGGCGTACGACTTGACGCGCTGCTGGCTGAACTGGCCGCCCTGGGCCAGCTCGCCGCTCTCGGAGCTCTGCGGAGTCTTGACGAACAGGCGCGCGGTCGACTGGTACTGCGGCGTGACCGAGAGCGTGTACATACCGGACGCCAGGACGACGAGCAGGCACACGAAGGCGATCAGCAACCACCTGTCCCGTGCGATGCGCAGGTAGTCCTTCAACTCCATGGGTGCCTCCGAAGCGGGAAGTGGGGGGCGGGTGCGGGCCACGAGCACGGCCGCCGGAGGGCTCCGGCAGTAGGCTCCTGCCCGTGAGTCACGGGATCCTGGTCGTCTGCACGGCGAACGTCTGTCGGTCCCCGGTCATGGAAGCGATGTTGGCACAACTCCTGGACGCCAGCCGGTTCGAGGTGACCAGTGCCGGCGTCATGGCGCCGCGGGGCAAGCCCATCGATCCCGCGTCCGCCGCCCAGCTGCGCGCCAGGAACGTGCCCGTGCCCGATCGGACGGCGCGCCAGCTGAGGTCCGACCTCGTGGCTGCGGCCGACCTCGTGCTGACCGCCACGCGGTCGCATCGCGCCGAGGTGCTCGACCTGGATCCGCGCGCCCTGCGGCGCACCTTCACGCTGGTCGAGTTCGCCGGCCTGTGCACCCAGGTCGAGGCCACGGACGTCGCCGGGCTGGTCTCCGCCGCGGCCGCCGCCCGTTCGCGCGGCCCGCGCGATGTCGACCTCGTCGACCCGATCGGCCAGCCGACCGAGGTCCATGCCGACGTCGCCGCACGCATCGAGACCGCGGTCCGGACGATCGCGGACGTGCTCGACCGCCTCGACGACTGAGGCGCCGCCCCGGGCTACCGGCATGCGCTCGGCACCCGGACGTCGTTGCTGGAGGTGGCGATGCCGGGCGTCTCGAAGTACCGCGCGTCCGCGACCGCGCCCGGAGCCGTCTGGACCTGCCACGTCACCGAGATCTCGTCCCCGGGCGGCACCTTCAGCGTGCCGTACTGGACCGCACGGTCCTTGTAGGTGACCTTGCTGGAGGCCAGGTACTGCTCGGTCCCGTCGATCGTGAAGCCGGTGACCTGCCCGCCCTTGGGTGTCAGCAACCGGTAGGTCAGCAGCTGGTTGCCCTTCGCGGTGCGGTCGCCGCGGCCGACGATGTACCAGGGGGTCTTCTTCGGATCGCCGCTGAACTGGTTGCGGAAGGACGTGGTGACCGAGATCGTCTGGCGACGATCGGCCGAGCACGTCGTGGCCTTCACGCGCGTGTCGTATCGCAGGTAGTACTGCATCTTCGACTGGGCGGAGTCGGTGATGTAGAGCCCGACGTGCGGGGTGTCGTCGGCCTGGACGACCCGTCCGGCGACATCGGTGGAGGCGATGACCCGCTGACGCTCCCCGTCGCGGAACCACACCTGCAACCGTCGTTCGCCCACGGCCTCGGACAGCGACGAGACCACCTGGGTCCAGTCGCCGCGACCACTCATGACGGCCTCGAAGGTGCGGCTGGTGGCCGCCTCGAAGTAGGCGTCCTGATCGGCCGGGTCCTCGTACTGGAGGTAGACCCCGTTCAGCAGCCGGTCGATCGCGTTGTCGGCGGTGAGCTTGGCGCCCTCGCCCACGTCGACCGACCCGACGCCGCGCAGCACGTACGACATCGCCACGGCATCGAGGCTGATCACACCGTCGACGTCGACCCCGTAGGCGGCCTCGGCGCGGTCGGCCCAGATCTGGGCCACGCGGGGGTAGTCGGGGCTGATGTTGGCCGCGCGGACGTCGCGGCCCATGAGCGTGCCGAAGGCCCGCTTCTCGTCGTCGCTGAGCGCGGCGTCCGCGAGGCGCGTCCCGTCCGTGCCCCGGTTGAGATCCTCGGAGCTGGACTGCTCGCCGAGGGTGATCGTGCCGTTCTCGGTGCTGAGCAGCACGAACACGCCGCCCATGCCGCCGGTGGAACGGATCTCGGCGTTGGTCTGGAACACCAGCAGGTAGTTCTGCACGCCGTCGGCGCCGAGCGAGGCGGGCGCCAGGCGCATGACGCGACTGGCGGCGTCCGCGGCGCGGTCGGCGTCGTCGATCTGACGCTGCAGGTCGAGCACGGGACGCACGAGCGGGCCGACGAGACTCTCGGCCTCGATCGCGCCGATCCGGTCGGCGTTCCGCTCCAGCACGTCACTGGCCGAGGCCACCGCCGGAGCCAGCGCGGCCAGCGCCTTGACGTCGATCGTGCCGTTGCGAGGCTTGAAGCTGTCGGCAGAGAGCGCGGTTCCGGCCTCGACGACCGGAGGCAGTCCGCGGGACGCGATGTCGTCGATCGAGGCCGAGGTGATCTGCACCGCCTCGACGTTGCGGCCGAGCCACGGGACCTTGGCGGCGGCGTCCCACATGCCCCCGCGACTGACGCGGTGGGCCTCGGCGCTGTCGGCCTGCAGTCGGCTCAGCGAGCCGCGAGCACCCTCGGCGTCACCGGATGCCAGCTGGTCCTTCAGCCGCGTGGCCTCGTCCTGGGCACGCAGCAGGCTGGAGGCCACGGTCCGGGCCTCCAACATGAACGGAACCAGCGCGAATCCCACGACGGCCAGGACGAATCCGGTGGTCAGCCAGACAGCAGGAGACCGCCATGTGATCCGAGAAAACATGGCGGCCATCCTAGGCGTGCCGACTGATCAGCCGGCCGAGGTGAGTGTTCAGGACTTGCGACGTCGAGCGGCGATGGCGACGCCGCCACCCACGACGAGCAGGCCGGCGCCGGCGGCGAGCAGCTCCCAGTTCGAACCACCGGTGTCGGCCAGCGCGCCGGAGCTGTCACCGGCGGACCCGGTGGTGCCGGCGCCACTGCCATCGCCGTTGCCGGCATCGGCATCGACGATCACGGTGAAGGTCTGGCTGATCACCTGGTCACGACCGGCGGCGGTGGTCGCGTCCTGGCTGTAGGCGACGGGGCGGAACGGGCCGGCACTGGAGTAGCGGCACACGACCGTGCCCTCGTAGGTGCCAGGCTCGGTCGGCGCGGTGAACGTCGGGTTGTAGTCGAAGCCGACGGCCGCGGGGCCGGTCTGGCCGTTGAAGGTGGAGGACCAGGCGCACTCGACGTTGGACGAGAGGCTCACCGTGAAGGTCTCACCCGGCTCGACGACCTCGGCGCCACCGTTCTGGACGATGACGGGGTCTCCGTAGCCCTCGGAGGATGCGGGACCGGCGAGGGCGAGGACCAGCAGGGCCCCGAGGCCGATCAGGAAAGTCAGTGGTTGAAGCGTTCTGCGGAACATGAAAAGGGTTCCCCTCGAAAGAATGTGATGCACGCGTCATTTCATGGTTGCACGCAGTCTGATGGTTGTCGAACACCTAATTTTCGTAACATTGGTCACATCCGTCACTCCATTACCACAAAATGCCTCTACGTAGGCGAGAGATGTGTCACAGTGCCCCCCTGCACCGCGGGGTTATCGTGAGGGTGTGACAGTCGACACAGGCCGCGAGGACTCTCCGGTTGCCGACCACGGGGGCACCACCGCGACTCGCCGCTCTCCGATCGGCGCCGTGACCGCCGCGCGCCAGCGCCACATCCTGTACGTCGCGACCACCGACTTCGTCCTGCTCATCAGCGCCATCGTCGCCTCGGAGTACCTGTGGCTCGGCACGTCGGCCGACACGATCGAGCCGCAGTTCGGCCTGGGGTACACCAAGTTCGGCGTGCTGCTGGCGCTCGTGTGGTGGGGCGCCCTGCGACTGGCCGGGTCCCGCGGCTTCAACGTGCTCGGCACGAGCGACGAGTACCAGCGCGTCGTGAGCGCGACGGTCACCACCTTCGGCGTGCTGGCGATCGTCTCGCTGCTGGCCGAGCTGAACCTCTCCCGCGGCTACCTGGCCATCGCCTTCCCGCTCGGCCTGGCGGCCGTGCTGTTCTCGCGGCGCGCGTGGCGACGTTTCCGCGAGCGGCAGTTCCTGCGCGGACACCACGTCAAGAGGGTGCTCGTGGTGGGCCAGCCCGCCGCGGCCAAGGAGATCGCGCAGTGGTTCTCGCGCAACCCGCATGCCGGCCTCGACGTGACCGGCGCCTGGCGTCCCCAAGGTCCCGAGGGTCGCAGGCTGCTCCGGATCGGCGACCGGCTGATCCCCTCCGTGGGCGGGTCCACGGCGCTCGCCCCCGCGCTGGACGCGTCGGAGGCCGACATGGTCGTGGTCTCCTCCACCGACGAGCTGGGTCACCATGGCCTGCGCGATCTCACGTGGGACCTCGAGGCCGCCGGGATCGACCTCATGCTCTCGCCGAACCTGCTGCCGGTCTCGGGCTCGCGCATCGCGATGAGGACCGTGGCGGGCATGCCCTTCGTCCACGTGAAGAAGCCGCAGTACGCCGAGGCGGGCAACTGGCCCAAGCTGGCCCTCGACATCGTCGGCGCCTTCGTGATCCTGATGGTCGCGTGGCCGCTCATGGTCGTGACGGCAGTGGCGATCAAGGCGACCAGCCGAGGACCGGTCTTCTACCGGCAGGAGCGCATCGGGCGCGACGGCGAGCCTTTCGCGATGATCAAGTTCCGCTCGATGCACCGCAACGCCGACGCGCGCCTGCGCGACCTGCTGGCCGCCCAGGGCGCCGACGGCGCACCGCTGTTCAAGGTCGAGAACGACCCCCGCATCACCCGCGTCGGGCGCGTCATCCGCCGCTACTCCATCGACGAGCTGCCCCAGCTGTTCAACGTGCTGCGCGGCGACATGAGCCTCGTCGGGCCGCGCCCCCAGCGCGAGAGCGAGGTCGCGCTCTACGACCACGGCGACTGGCGCCGACTGCGGGTGCGCCCCGGCATGACCGGCCTGTGGCAGGTCTCGGGCCGCTCCAACCTGGCGTGGGAGGAGGCGATCCAGCTGGACATGCACTACGTCGAGAACTGGTCGCTGGTGGGCGACCTGCAGCTCCTGCTCCGGACCCTGCGGGCCGTGCTGGCCAAGGACGGCGCGGTCTGACCACCCGAACACACGACGAAGCCCCGGTCCAGTGGACCGGGGCTTCGTCGTTGCCGGGGGCGGATCAGGCGAACTTCTCGCCCTTCTCGGCCTTCTCGATCAGCAGCGCCGGCGGGCTGAAGCGCTCGCCGTACTTCTCGGCCAGCTGCTGCGCACGCTCGGTGAACGCCTTGACGCCGATCTCGCCGGCGGCGGACTCGTAGCCGTTGACGTACTGCAGCGCGCCACCGTGGACCGGCGGGAAGCCGATGCCGAAGATGGAGCCGATGTTGGCGTCGGCCACCTGGCGGATGACGCCCTCCTCGAAGCAGCGGATCGTCTCCAGCGCCATGATGAACGTCAGACGCTCCTTGATGTCCTCGAGCGGGACATCGGCGTCCTCCTTGACGAACAGGTCCCACAGCTCGGGCCACAGGAACTTCTTGCCGCCCTCGGGGTACTCGTAGAAGCCGGCGCCGGCAGCCTTGCCCGGGCGACCGAGCTCGACCATCTTGTTGACGACCTCCATCGCGGGGGTGACCGGCAGCTCCTTGCCCTCGGCGGCGGCGGCCTTGCGGGCCTCGCCCTCGATCTTCTGCTGCAGCGTCAGCGAGACCTCGTCGGACATCGCCAGCGGCTGGCCCGGGAAGCCGGCCAGCTGCGAGGCGCGCTCGATGCGGGTCGGGTCGACGCCCTCGGCCAGCATCTCGACGCCCTCCATCACGAGCGTGCCGAACACGCGCGAGGTGAAGAAGCCGCGGCTGTCGTTGACGACGATCGGGATCTTGCGGATCTGCTTCGTGAAGTCGATCGCACGGGCCAGGGCCTCGTCCGACGTCTTCTCGCCCACGATGATCTCGACGAGCTGCATCTTGTCGACCGGGCTGAAGAAGTGGATGCCGATGAAGTCCTCGGGACGCTGCACGCCCTCGGCCAACGTGGTGATCGGCAGCGTCGACGTGTTCGAGCCGAGCAGCGCATCGCCGTTGACGATGGGCTCGAGCTCACCGAAGACGCTGTGCTTCAGCTCGACCGACTCGAAGACGGCCTCGACGACGAAGTCGCAGCCGGCCAGATCGGCGTAGTCGGCGGTGGGCTGGATCCGGCCGAGGATCTCGTCCTTCTTCTCCTGCGTCAGACGGCCGCGCTCGACCTGCTTGGTCAGCAGCTTGTCCGAGTAGCTCTTGCCCTTCTCGGCAGCCTCGATGCTGATGTCCTTGAGGACGACCTCGATGCCCACACGCGCCGCCTCGTAGGCGATGCCCGCGCCCATCATGCCGGCGCCCAGGACGGCCAGCTTCTCCGCCTTGCGGACAGCGATGCCCTCGGGACGGGAGCCGCCGGCGTTGATCGCGCCGAGGTCGAAGAAGAACGCCTGCGTCATGTTCTTGAACTGCTGACCGATCAGCAGGTTCACCAGGTAGCGCGACTCGATCCGGCTGGCGGTGTCGACGTCGACCTGGGCGCCCTCGACCGCGGCGCTCATGATGTGACGCGGGGCGATGTAGGGCGCGCCCTTGAGCTGCTTCTTCAGGTTGGCCGGGAAGCTGGGCAGGAAGGCCGCCAGCTTGGGGTTGCTGGGGGCGCCGCCGGGGATCTTGTACCCGGGACGGTCCCACGGCTGCGAGGCCGCTTCCTCGTTGCCCGCGTTGGACTCGATCCAGGCGCGCGCCGCGACGATCAGCTCGCCCGCCGGCACGATCTCGTCGATCAGGCCGATCTTGAGCGCCTTCTCGGGCTTGTTGCGCTGGCCCTGCAGCAGGACGTTCATCAGCGCGTCCTGGATGCCGAACATGCGCACCGTGCGCGTGACGCCACCGCCGCCGGGCAGCAGGCCCAGCGAGACCTCGGGCAGGCCGATCTCGTAGCGGCCCTCCGCGGCGATGCGGTGGTGGCAGGCCAGGGCGATCTCGAGGCCGCCACCGAGGGCGGCGCCGTTGATGGCCGCGACGACCGGCTTGCCGATCTTCTCCAGCTTGCGCAGCGTGGCCTTGATGGACTCGACGTTGTCGAACAGCGCCTGGGCGTCGTCCGGCGTCGCCTGGGTCATGAGCTTCAGGTCGCCGCCGGCGAAGAAGGTCTTCTTCGCGCTCGTGACGATGACACCCTTGATGGAGTCGCCGTCCTCGGCGACCTCGCGAGCGAGACGGTCGACCGCGGCCTCCATGGAGGCGCGGTAGGTCTCGTTCATCGTGTTGGCGCTCTGGTCCGGATCGTCGATCGTCAGCGTGACGATGCCGTTCTCGACCTCGTAGCGCACCGCGTCGGTAGTGGTCATGCGTATTCCTTCGTGGTCTTCGGGGTCGGTCGGATCAGATGCGCTCGACGATGGTGGCGATACCCATGCCACCGCCGATGCAGAGCGTGGCCATGCCGTAGCGCTTCTCGCGGCGCTCCAGCTCGTCGACGAGCGTGCCCAGGATCATCGCGCCGGTCGCACCCAGCGGGTGGCCCATCGCGATCGAGCCGCCGTTGACGTTGGTGCGGTCGTGCGGGAAGTCGTCGAGGTCGCGCATGAGCTTCAGCGCGACGGCGGCGAACGCCTCGTTGATCTCGAGCAGGTCGATGTCCTCGATCGACAGGCCGGCCTTGTCCAGCGCCTTGCGGCAGGCGGGGCCGGGGCCCGTCAGCATGATCGTCGGCTCGGAGCCGATGACGGCCGTCGAGACGATGCGCGCACGCGGCTTGAGGCCGTGACGCTCACCGGCACGCTCGTTGCCGATCAGCACCAGCGAGGCGCCGTCGACGATGCCCGAACTGTTGCCCGCGTGGTGGACGTGGTTGATCCGGTCGACGTCGACGTACTTCTGCAGCGCGACGGCGTCGAAGCCGCCGAGGTCGCCGATGTCGGCGAAGGAGGGCTTCAGGCCCGACAGCGACTCGACGGTGGTGCCCTCGCGGACGAACTCGTCGTGGTCGAGGATCGTCAGACCGCTGAGGTCCTTGACCGGCACGATCGACTTGTCGAAGTAGCCGTTGGCGATCGCCTTGGCGGCACGCGCCTGCGACTCGGCGGCGAACGTGTCGACGTCCTCGCGGCTGTAGCCCTCGAGGGTGGCGATCAGGTCGGCGCCGATGCCCTGGGGCGCGAAGCCCGTGTCGAGCGACGTCTTGGGGTCCATCGCCCAGGCGCCGCCGTCGGAACCCATGGGCACACGGCTCATGGACTCGACGCCGCCGGCGACGATGAGGTCCTCCCAGCCCGACTTCACGCGAGCCGCGGCCTGGTTGACCGACTCCAGGCCCGAGGCGCAGAAGCGGTTGAGCTGCACACCGGCGACCTGCTCGCCGAATCCGGCGGCCAGCACGGCGGTGCGGGCGATGTCGGCGCCCTGGTCGCCCACGGGCGACACGACGCCCAGGATGACGTCGTCGACCTGGTTGGGATCGAGATCAGGGTTGCGCACCCGCATCTCGTCGAGCAGGCCGTTGACCAGCGAGATCGGCTTGACCTCGTGGAGCGACCCGGTCTTCTTGCCGCGCCCACGAGGGGTACGGATGGCGTCGTAGATGAATGCCTCGGTCATGGATGTCCTCACAGCCGGAAGAAAAGCGTTGGCGCTGATTCTGACACCATTACTGTCAGAGTGGCCATAGGGCCCCAGTATTTCATCCCGATCCCAAGCCGCGCGAGGGTGTGGCACCCCGTTCCGGCCCGGGTTCTCAGGGCGCTGAGGCGGTTCAGGAGACGGTCAGGCCCCGGACCAGGACCGCCGCCACGAGCAGCACGATCACGGCGAGACCGCCCACCACCCACCGCTGCGCGCGGGGGCGTCCGCGCACCGCGCGCACCGCAGCGAATCCCAGGCAGCCGCCGGCGACGTTGACGACGACGTCCACGGCGGAGGCGGTCCGGTCGATCGGGGCCAGCCACTGCACGACCTCGATGCCCACCGAGACGGCCAGGGCGACCGCGGCGGCGACGCCGATCGACGCCCGACGCCAGCCGAGGGCGAGGAACAGGCCGATGGGGACGAACAGGACGACGTTCGCCATCACCTCGCCCGCCGCGACCACGTGCCCCGGTGGCACGGACAGCGCGTCCGCCAGCGAGTGGACGACAGGCTGATCGACCAGGCCCAGGCCGGAGTCGACGTGCCGCGGCCACCACCCGATGAGCGCCAGCAGCACGGCATAGGCGCCGGCGATGCCGGCCGCGATGCCGTACGGACGGGGCTCGGGCTGCATCGAACCAGCGTAGGGACCGGCCCGAGCCGACGGCGGACCGTCAGCGAGCACCTCCCGTGACGTTCGTCGCGTCGAGGCCGACTGGCACTGACGCCCGGGCGACTGCTCGCACTAGTCTCGTCACCGTGAACGAGCCCGTGGAGTCGATCGGCATCGAGCAGCTGGCCGAGCGCGTCGGGATGTCGGTGCGCACAGTCCGCTTCTACGCCGGGCGCGGACTCATCCCGCCGCCGCGACGCGAGGGCCGCAACGGGTACTACGGCGCCGACCACATCGCCCGCCTCGAGCTGGTGCGAGAGCTCCAGGCCCACGGCTTCACCCTGCAGGCGATCGAGGGCTACCTCGAGAAGATCCCGGCGGACGCCAGCCCCGACCAGGTCGCGCTCCACCGGACCCTGCTCGCCCCGTGGATGCCGGACCTCCCCGAATCGGTCGAGCGTGCGGCGCTGGAGAAGCGAGCCGGCCGATCGCTCTCCGACGACGACCTGGAGCTGCTCATCGCCCTGGGCGTCATCGAGCCCACTCCCGACGAGGACGTCTTCCGCCTGGCCCCGGCCCACCTGGCCGTCGGCATCGGATTCCTCGACGCGGAGCTGCCGATCGAGGCCGCCCACGCGGCCCGCAAGCTGATCCTGGCCCACGGCACGGCGCTGGCCAACGAGCTGACGGCGCTCTTCCGCGACCAGGTCTGGCCGCACCTGAAGTCCTCCGGGCAGCCGCCCGAGGCGACGACGGCGATGATCGAGCGGTTCAAGCCCCTGACGATCCAGGCGCTGGTCACGGCCTACGAGCAGGCGGTCGACGAGCAGAAGCGCGAGACGGTCCGGCGCCGCAGCTGACCGCGCGCCCCCTCCTCAGGACGAGACGGCAACCCCGATCCCGGCGCCCGGATACCAGTGCCCGGCCGGACGCTCGTCGAAGAACAGGAACCGCCGTCCGGTCGCTTCGGCCCACGACGCCAGCTCCGAGGTGACGTGCGCGTTGTCGGAGAGCACGAGGGCGTCCGATGAGAGGAGTGGAGCCACGGCCGCGAACTCGGCGGCCTCGTGCTCGGGTGTGTGCAGGCTGTCGTGCAGGAACAGGTCGACCGGCTCGCCGAAGCCGGTCAGCAGGTCGAGGGAATCCCCGATGCGTTGATCGATGAACCCCGCGTAGGGCTCCGCGATGAGATGACCGGCCGCGGAGTCGACGTCGACCGTCACGACCCGGCCCACGCCGTTGCGTCGCACGGCCGCAGCCAGCACCAGCGTGCCCAGTCCCTTGTCCGTGCCCGTCTCGACGACCACGTTCGGCCGCGTCGCGCGCACCATCGCGTACCAGCCGACGCGGCGTCCGTACCGGATCGAGACGTCCGAGAGCCCCGGCTGCGGGCCGGAGCGAGCGCGCGCCTGCGCATGCCGGCGCAGTTGCGCATCGCCCTCGATCTCGGCGATGTATCCCCGCGCCTCGGTCACCGTGCAAGGCGTCACGGCAGCGACGAACCAGGCCAGATGCTCCAGGTTCCGCGGCGTGAGGTCGTACGTGAAGTTCTCGTGCTCACGCGACCGGACGATCCACCGCGCCGCCTCCTTGACCTGACGCCCCACGTGGCGTCCCACGAGGCGACCGCGCAGCGGTAGAGCGGCCACCGGGGCCGCGCGGCTCCCCTTGATCCGGTCCTTGAACTCTCGGCTGGGCATGTCCCGAACCTACCGATCAGCCGGCGTGCCGGACAGGCTCCTCCTGCCGCACGAACGTGAGGTTGAGCTTCTCGAGCTTGACCAGCCGATAGCCGTTCTCACGCAGCAGTCGCGTCGTCGCGCGCGGCCACGCGACCGGCTCGGGCTGGTCGTACTCGACGAGCAGGACCTTCGGGTGGATGCCGTCCGCGAGCATCCGGCGGATCGTCTCGTGCTCCGCACCCTCGATGTCCAGCTTCACGAGGTCGACGTGGTCGTGCCCGAGCGCCTCCATCGTCTGGGCGATCGTCTGCACCGGAGCGGTGAAGTAGTCGCCGGTGTTCTGCAGGTTCTTGACCGAGGCCGAGACGTGCTCGGGGTTCTCGGGCAGGAAGAACTTCAGCTCTCCGCGCTCACCCGCGAGCCCGACGGGCAGGAAGCTGAACTGCTCCGGCAGCGTCTGGTCGCCGAGCCAGTCCAGTGCCTTCGGCGTCGGGTCGATCCCCCACACCCGGCAGCCGAATCGCTCGATCATCGCCAGATCGAAGCTGATGTCGGTCCCGATGCCGCCGAGATAGCAGACGCTCTCGGGGCCGAGGAGACTCTCGGGCACCCACCACCCGCCGTACGGCGTCCCGAGACGGACCAGGTCCGACCGGCGCTCGTCAACCCGGAACAGCGCGGGGAACGCCGCCGTGACGGCTCGATTGCGAAGTCGCGTGGCGACGGAGGGCACGCGTGCAGCCTAACGACGTCGGGCCGTGCTCGCGCGGGTGGGAATCCGTGCCTGCATCAGTGCTCGCGGGCGCGGAAGTGAGCGATGCCGTCGGGACGACTGACCTGGGTGAAGTGGTCCGGGAAGAGCGGCTCGTCGAGGTTCACCTCGACGAACATCTCGCCGATCTTCGGCAGGAGGTCGGGGCGGATGGAGCGCAAGATGGCCTCCTCGCTGCCCTCGGTGTCGATCTTCAGCACGTCGATGAACGACTCGACCTGGAGGATCTCGTCCAGGGCGTCGCTGATGTTGACGGTCTGGACCTGCACCACGTTCACCAGGTCGCGCGCGTACCCGGGGGCGACCAGACCGGAGTAGCGTCCGACGGGCTCGGCATTGAACTCGAAGACACCGTCCCGGTCCGAGAGGGCCGTCTCGCTGATGGCGGCGCGGTCGCCGAAGGGGGCGAGCGCGGCCCGCAGGCGCGGCGCGTTGATCGGAGACGGCTCGAAGCAGTAGACCCGGCTGCTCTCGTTCCGGGTCAGGAAGAACAGGGCGCTGATGCCGATGTTCGCGCCCACGTCGACGACGACCCTGACATCGGGGCCGACCGCGTAGTCCCCGCGGCAGAAGACCTCGTTGATCGTCCGGAGGTCGTGGAACGTCGGCGCCGTGACCCTGACCGGGCCGACGGGCGTCCGCACCCCGATCTCGACCGGATAGTCGCCGCGGTTCGAGACGTACCGGTACAGCGTGCTGATCGGGTTCGTGTACGCCCGGAGACTGCGTCGCAAGGTCCGGTAGTTGTGGACCCGGAAGGGCGCGAGCAGAACGTGGGACCGCGTTCGCGACAGCATGCTTCACGGTATCGGCACGGTCGGGCGCCGGTCACCTCTCGGTCGCGGCTCAGCCCGGTCCGGAGCCGACGACTGCGGCTTCGAAGACCTCTCGGTGCCGGTCCCTCCAGCGTGGGAGGTCGTGCTCCTGCGCCCAGGCTCGCACCGTCGACCGACGGGACGGATCCCCCGTCAGACGGTCCGCGGCCTCTGCCCAGGCGACCGGCGCCACCCCGGAGACGACCGCGCCGCCCGACGCCAGGACCGGATCGCGGAAGACGTCGATGTCCGTGGCCACGGCCGGGACTCCGAACGCCGCCGCCTCGAGGATCACGTACGGCAGGCCCTCTGATCGGCCGTCCGAGGTCATCAGCAGGACGTCGGCCGCCCGGTAGAGCGCCGCGGGATCGACGCGTCCGACGTAGTGCACGCGGGGGTTCGCCGCCGCGCCGCGCTCCACCTCGTCGCGCAGTGGCCCGTCCCCCGCGATCACGAGGTTGCCGTCCCAGGCGTTGAGGATCTCGATCGCCAGACCCGGCCGCTTGCCGACGTCCAGGCGGCCGACCCACACGGCCACCGGTCCCTCGCCGATACCCAGCTCGTGACGGGCGAGCTCACGCGCGGCCGCCGACGCGATCGCGGCGGCGGTCGCATCGACGCCGTTCTCGATGACGCGGACCTTGTCGTCACCCACGACCGGCGCCACCTGCCGCCCCACCGCATCGGACACGGTGATCACCGAGGTCGCGTGCCTCGCGGCCCGTCGGTACATCGATCCCAGTGCGATGCGCATGGCCCGCGGCATGACTCCGTGCTCCGTCCACACCACGGGCGCGATCTCGGAGAGAACCCGGGTGAACCCGATCTGCTCGCGCTTGAACTGCAGGTGGATGACATCGGGCGCGAACCGCTCCACCGCATCGCGCACCCGGCGCCGCTCGCGGCGCAGCCGGAGCCATCCCGACGCGAGGGTGCTGCGACTCCATTTCGGACTCAGCTCCAGCTCGTCCGCGGCCCCGTCCCAGCCGGGAAGCCGGCCGAAGACCTTCACCTCGACCTCCGGGAGCTCGCGGTACAGCCGCTGCAGGTAGATCTCGGCTCCTCCCTCGACGTCGGAGTGCGTCACGACCGCCACGCGCAGCGTCATCCGGCCGCCTGTGTCGTCCCCGAGGTCGGGCGATGGTCCTGCACGCGCACGGTGCGCACGTACGTCTCCGGGTCTCGCCGGGCCAGCCGGCGTGTCCTGAGCAGCTCGCGCGAGAACTGGCTGAGCGCTGCGCGGCGGGGAGCGTCCCGGCCGCTCAGCAGCTGCAGGACGCGCCATCCCAGATCCACGATGCCCGCCGGCACGGAGAGGTTCGTGAAGGAGTAGACCACCCGAGAGACACAGCGCTGGACGACGGCCCAGCTCGACGTGACGCCCTCGGAGCTTCCGCCGCCCTCGGTGTACGCGACGATCTCGCGCGACACTCCCACCGCGTCGCCGGACTCGCGAAGCCGCAGATGGAGGTCGGTCTCCTCGGCGAACATGAAGTACCGCGGATCGAAGCCCCCGATCTCGCGGAAGCGGTCGGCCCGCACGACCATGCAGCAACCGCTCATGCTGGGCGCCAGCACGACCGAGCCGTCCTCGGGGAACTCCCACGAGGGCCTGCGCCAGAGCGGCTCGATCAGCGGTCGCGCGGACGGGGGTGCCTCACCCACCGCGTTGCGGAGCGTCGGGCCGACGACGCTGAGGCCGTGGCTGCGGGCGACCTCGACCAACCGCAGCAGGTCGCCGGCCGAGACGGTCACGTCCGGGTTGACGAAGGCGACCCAGGTGCCGGAGGCCAACCGTGCTCCGAGGTTCGAGCCGAAGCCGTAGCCGACGTTGTCCGGGGCGGCCACCAGCACGCCGCCGACGCGCTCGACCGCGCGCTCCACCTGCGGCAGGTCCGCGGACCCGGAGTCGACGACGATGATCTCGACCGATTCCGGCGCGAGCTCGCCCAGCCCCTCGAGGAACGTCGGCAGGACCCCCGCGGAGTTGTGCGTCACCGTGACGACCGACAGGAGCATGCGCTCTAGCCTATGGCCGCCTGCGCGACGGCCCGCCAATCGGTCATCGCGATGTTCTGCATCTGCCACTGCGAGGCGGCCTCGCGGTACGCGGCATCGTGCAGGACCCTCTCGATGGCTCGCGCCATCTCGTCGGGACGCAACGGGTCGAACGTCAGACCGACCTCGGACGGCTCCAGGACCGAGCCGGTGTTGCCCAGCTCGCTGCCGATGACCGGGATGCCGGCAGCCGCCACGTCGAGCAGCGGAATGCCGAGACCCTCGTAGAGGGAGGGCTGCACGTAGGCGTGACACTCGCCGAGCATCGCCAGGTACTCGTCCTGGCTCAGTCCTCCCACGACGCGCACGGACTGTCGCTTGGTCGACCGCTCGAGGGCCTCCTCGAACTCCCGGGCAGCGTTCCCGGGCCTGGCGCAGATCCGCAGCTCGAAGTCCCCGGTGTCGGCCAGGTCCCACGCCTGGACGAGGCGCGCCAGGTTCTTGTGCCGGTTCTGGACGCCGACGGTCAACAGATACGGAGCGCCGGCGCCTTCTCGACGTTCGACGCGGTGGACCGCCTGGATCGGCAGGACCGAGGCGCCGCCGTGGAATCCCTGGGCGCGCATCTCCTGCAGCGTGAACTCCGAGACCACCGCGACCTTCGACCGGCGCATCGCGTACCTCGTGCTCAGGGTGATCGCCCGCGCGTCCAGGTACTCCTCGGGCATGCTCAGGAAGCCGACGTCGTGGATGACGGGCCTGACCGGCACCGACGAGATGATCGGGCGGGTCTGCCGCGGCACCACGATCAGATCGGACTCGGCCCTCCTCGCGGCGCGGGGCAGGTGCCAGTGCATGAATCCTCGCGGCGGAAGGACGGTGGCCTCGAACTGCGTGGTCGGCTGGTCGACGGCCACCTGCAGGCGGATGGCGCCGGATCGATGCAGATCCACGAGACCGGCATGCAGGCCGGCGGCGACGTCCCCGACTCCGCTGGGACCGCGGACGAGGAGTCGCCCGTCCAGCATCACGGACTTCGTCACCTGAGAATCCTCCTCGCCACGGCCCGGAGCCGTTCCATCGCGTTGCCCCAGCGGGCAGCCGCGACCCCCGCGGCGCCCAGCCACTTGCGGGCGTAGATCACCTTGGCGGCACGACTCTGCGCACGCAGCGCCTCACTGGTCTCTTCTCCGTGACCCTGGTCGTGGATGACCTGGAACCCGGAGACGGCCCACGAGATCCCGCCGGCGGCGCGAACGGCCCGGCAGATGTCGACGTCCTCGTAGTACAGGAAGAACCGCCCATCGAAACCGCCGACGCGATCGAACCACTCGCGCCTCCACACCATGAACGCGCCGCAGATCCAGTCCACCTCGCGCGAGCGCGCGCTGAGGTCGATGTCCTCGACCCGGCGTGCGGCGAGTGATCCCACCGTGGGGAAGGCGCGGGCGCTGGACACCCGGCGCCCGTCGGAGGTCACGAGCTGCACTCCCCCGACCGCGCGGCGCTCATCTCCTTCCAGCTCGGCGATCACGGCGAGGATGTGCTCCTCCCGGACCAGCAGGTCGGGATTGGCCACGACGACGTACGGACTGGCCTCGACGAGGGCAGCCACCCCACGGTTGACGCCCCCGCCGAATCCCGGGTTGGTCGGAACGGCCACCGTCAGCGGCTCGACCGGCCAGGCCTGCGTGCTCACGGCTTCGATGGTGGTCGGGATCGGCGCGTTGTCGACGAAGACCAGCTGCGCGAGGTGGGTCGCGTCGCGCCATGCCTCGGCCAGGCGCGGAACGAAACGCTCCGAGTTGAAGCCGACGACGACCAGGTCGTAGTCAGGCTGGTCCACGATCACTCACCTCTCTGCGGCATCGGCCGCGGACTGGTTGCGGGTGGAACGCCGGAGCGAGAAGACGTGCGAGATCCGCTGCGCCTCGACCAGCAGACAGATGAAGGTGACCACGGCTCCCAGCAGAGAGGCGACGGCGATCCCCTCGACCCCGAGGACGGGGTAGAGCCCGAAGATCGCGCCGACGGCCGTGGCCAGGCCCAGCGTGACGGCGACGAGAGGACGCGAGGGGTGTCCCGAGCCGACCAGCGCGAAGCTGAGCACGGTCGCTCCGGCGAGCGGCACCTGGGCGGCGATCAGGATCCAGGCGATCTGGTTGACCGGCTCGAACGCGGCGCCGAAGACCACGGGAACGAGGAAGGGGATCACCGCGGACAGCACACAGCCCGCCGCTGCCGTGGCCACGAGGGAGATCGCGAAGCGCTTGCGGACCGCGACGAAGTTGCCCTGCGCCGCGAAGTTCCGGGCCGGGAGGCCGATGGCGTTCGAGACGGCCATCAGGACGGAGGCGATGCTCACCGCGACGACGTAGAAGCCCACCTCGTCCTTGGTGGCGATGACGGTCACCAGGAGCGCGTCGATCCGCTGGGAGAACAACCAGATCGTGCTCGCCGGCCAGGCCTTCAGCCCGAAGCGCCACGCCGCCCCCAGAGCGGTGAGGCTCGGACGGCCGAGCGGGATCATCCGGGCCCAGGCGAGCGCGAGCAGCGGACCCAGCGTCCCGGTGACCACCACCGTCGCACCGACGCCGAGGACGCCCGCGCCCAGAAACGCCGCGATGCCCAGCCCGAGGGCCAGGAGCAGGCCCGGCAGCATCCGGCTCCAGGCGACGGTCGCCCATCGCTCGCGCCCGGTGGCGATCCACACCGTGTTGGTGGTGAACAGCGTGAGGGGCAGCACCAGCGCGTACCCCACGAAGATCCACCAGACGTGGCTCAGGGGGTCGTGGATGACCGAGACCGCGAGGACGTAGACCGGGACCAGCACCGCCCCCAGCACCAGGGAGATGCCCGCCGACTCCCGCACCAGCCGGCGGGGGTCGTCCCCGACCGCGGAGCGGTTGGCGAAGTAGTCCTGGGTGTTGAACGTCGCCAGAAGTGCGATGAGGGTGGCCGGGACGACCGCGGTCGCCAATTCACCACGGCCCACCGGTCCGAGCAGCCGGGCCTGGATCGCACCGGTGATGAAGGCCACCGCGTACGAGACGAGAGTGGAGAGCAGCAGGACCGAGCTCGGGTTGGCGAGCCGTCTGCCCAGGAGACTGCGCGACACCCGATCAGACCTCCGGATCGTCATCGAGGAACTCGGACAGGACGACGAGAAGACTCAACCCCACCAGGCCCGACGCCGTCCAGGCGAAGGGCACCGTGAAGCTCAGCACGCCGATCGCCGCAAACCCTCCCATGACGCTTCCGCCCAGACGACCCCGGCGTCTGGCCCGGGCCGCCGCAGCCAGGAACGGGAGCAGGAAGAGGGCCAGTCCGACCAGGCCCGTCTTCCACGCGATGCTGGCGTAGACGTTGTGGGAGTCGCGCTTCACCTCACCGATGCCGTCGAACTGGATCATCGTTCCGCCGCCCGCCCCGATCAGCATCGCCGTGGGGTCGTCGCGAAGACGGTCGCTGATGACGTCGATCTCGTGGAACCGGTACTGGGCGGACTCCTGGCCCACCCGTTCGCTGAGATTGAACCGACCCCCGGCGTCCACGACACCCAGGGCCAGGACGACACCCACCACCAGGGCGAGGACGGCCCCCAGCCGCGAGAGCAGGGTGGTCCCCCGCCCGGCGATCCCTGCGGCGAAGGCCACGCCGACAACGCTCGCGATGAGCAGACTCAGCGTCTGGCTCAGGACGATCTCCGAGGCGACGAGGGCGAACGGGATCCATCGTCTCCCCAGCACCGGCACCGCGTCGCCGCGCAGGGCGAAGACCAGAACGACGGGAATCAGGATCTCGCCGCCGGGTCGGATCTCCTTGGTGGCGTCCACGCCGACCAGGAACAACGAGTACCGCCCCGGCTCGAGCAGCCCCAGTTCGAGCAGCAGGCGGCCGGCGATCGCCAGGGCACACGCGATGTACGCGAGCCAGCAGATCGCCGAGACGAGCACGCGCTGGGGGTTCGGGGTCCGGAGCAGGGCCTCGCGCACGGCCGGGGCGATCGCGAACGCGGCGACGTATCTCAGGTCGACGAGCGGGGCGACCTGGATGAACCCCTCCGCGTCCGGGCCGACGAGCGTCCGCACCACGAACCACGTGGGCCAGAGCATCAGCAGGAGCAGCGAGCCGTGATGCTCCAGCCGTCCCCGCCTGGCTCGCAGGACGAGACCCGAGACCGACGCGAGAACGATCAGCCCATCGATCTCCGTCACGGTGGCGCCGGCGACCTGCGTGCTGACCAGCTCGCCGCCCACCCGGCACAGGACGATCCAGGCGACCGCGACCGCGATGGTCGGTCGCGGGGCGAGAACGGCGCACAGCAGACCCGCCGATGCGACGACCACGAGCGGCGACGAGGCGCCCACGAATCCCAGGATCAGGGCGCCGACCACGACCGCGCCCGACCCCAGGACGCTGGCAGGCGTGAGCGTCGCAGGACCTCTCGACGTCCGGCTCATCGCCCAGCTTCCCCCACCTGTCACCGTGATCGTTTGCACGTGGACCACGCCCGCCGTGAGCGCTCTCGGACCCTGCCGACGGATGCCTTTCTCTCCCAGTGAGGCTACAGCGCACGGAGCCGCTCACCGCGTCGCAAGGGACGGACTCGCAGCGGGCGAACGCCGAATCCGGGACCTATACATTGAGTCCATGGGGGCGAAACGCTTGTACCGCGACCTGACCCTCAACGGGCTCGCTCGGTCGAGCCTCCTGCCCCGAGCCCTGCGATTCCGGCTGCTCCGAGCCCTCGGCATGGACATCCCCGGGTGGACGGCGATCATGCCGGGGTGCTGGTTCGGCGGCACCGACGTGCACATCGGCGACGGCACGACCGTCAACTACGGCGTCTTCTTCGACACCGCCGCGCCGATCACGATCGGCGAACGGTGCGACATCGGCATGGAGGCCATGCTGTGCACCAGCACGCATGAGAAGGGCGGTCCGGACCGGCGCGCGGGAAAGGCCGGCGGCGCACCGATCGTGATCGAGGACGGCGTGTGGATCGGGACGCGGGCGCTCATCATGCCCGGCGTCCGGGTGGGATCCGGCTGCATCATCGCCGCGGGCGCCGTGGTGACCTCGGACTGTGAGCCGCATCGTGTCTACGCCGGCGTGCCGGCCACCGCGAAGTCATCGCTGCCCGAGGCCGGGTAGGTCACGTGAGCAGACGCTCAGATCGTGGTGGTCAGCTCGTCCACGAGCGCGCGCATCCGAACCCCTCGGTCGCGCCACCCATGGGACGACGCGTGCGCGCCTCGCCGATCGACCGCGGCCTCATCCGGCACCGGCAGCAGGTCGCGTACCCGGGCGACGAGCTGCTCCGCGGTGGCGGCCACGAACACGTCGACCGAGTCGGGGACCACGGCCGGCACCGGCGTCGACACCACTGCGAGGCCCGCCGCCAGGTACTCGTAGGTCTTCAGCGGATTGACGCCTCGGGTGTACTCGTTGATCACGTAGGGGATCAGGCCCACGGTCGAGGAGCGGAGCAGGTCGGCCAGTTCCTGAGGCCCCACCATTCCGTGGTGGATCGCGCCGGCGCGCTCGAGGTCGCGAACCGCCCGGTGTGAGTCCCCGCCGCCCTCGGAGATCGGGCCGGCCAGATGAACCTCGATGCCCGCACCGAGCAACTCGGCCAGCAGCCGGAAGTCGACCTTCGACTCCGTCAGGTTCCCCGCGAACACCGCACGCGGGCGCCGTGGGGACGAGGTCGCACCGGCAGCGAAGACCTCGAGGTCGGCCACGTTCGGCCACTCCTCGATCCGGCGGAAGCCGACGTCGCGCAGATGGCGAGAGACTGCCTCACTGCTCGCGCCGGCCACGGCCCCTGCGCGAGCGAGCGCCCGTTCGCCTTTCTCCACGACCGACTGGCTGATCCCCGCCTGGGATCCCAGCAGGTCGACACAGTGGTACACCGTGGGCACCGACCGCTCCAGCCCGAACGTCACGGGCGTGTAGGTCCACAGCATCCGGCTCGCTCCACCGGAGGACCACGCGCGGACCAGGCGCGTCATCAGCAGTCGATTGATCCACGTGAACGGCGGGACGTGCCACGGGATGACGAGAGGGCTCACCACGGTCACCCCGTCGGGTACCGGTCGCGCGTCGTGAGCGCTCTCGATCGGCCCCTTCTTCCCGACGACCCGCCCGAGCCTGCGCAGGATCCGCCCGAGGTCCCGTCGCGACAGCTCGGGACGGCGAAGACCGGTCGACTCGACGAACGTCACGTCGAACTCGCGCGCCAGCTCCCGCACGGCGTAGTGCTGGTTGGTGGCGATCGGCTGGTTCCAGTCGGCGGTGCCCAGCACCAGGACCGAGGCGCGGGAGCTCACGTGACCGGCTCCGAGTCGCCGGACCCCAGCCACGCCCGCACGTTCCTGCCGAAGGACTCCCGGGAGAACTGCCGCGCCCGGTCGGCCATCCGGGCCGGGTCGACCTCCAGCGCGCTCAGCGCGTCCGGCAGGTCCTCGTACGTGGCGCCCTCGTGGACCACACCGCCGCCGATCGCCTCGACACTCTCCCTCGCACCGCCCAGGGGCGAGACCACCACCGGCGTGCCCAGCGACATCGCCTCGACCGGCATGATGCCGAAGTCCTCCACCGCCATGAACACGAAGACGCCGGCGGCTTGGTAGAGCGCATGGAGAGCCGGTGTGCTCGCGTGGCCGAAGAACGTCACGGGGACCCGCCGCTGCGCCGCGAGCGCCCTGAGTGCCGCCTCGTGGGGCCCCGATCCCGCGATCACGGCGGGAAGTCCGAGGGCCTCGGCCACGTCGATCGCCGCGTCGAGCCGCTTGTACTCCACCAGCCGCGAGGCACCCAGCACGAACTGAGGTGGCAGCGCATCGAGCCTCGTGAGCTCCTCGGCGTCCACGACCTCCGTGCGCCAGTCATCGCGCGACTGGATGGTCTCGACGTCGACGGGCGGGTGGATGACGTGGGCGTCCACCCCCCACGCCTCCCGCATCCGACGTCGGATGAACTCGCTGTTGGCGGCGTAGGCGACCTTCTGCGAGGTCAGTCGCCGATCGTGTCCCTTGAAGAACGCGCGACCGGCCCGCGCGAGCCTCGAGTCTCCGCGCGCGTCGAACTCCGGCGCCCAGACGTACCGCGGCGGCGTGTGCACGTAGGCGAAGGACGCGATCCCGGACTCGGCGGCCCGCGACGCCAGGTAGTGGGACGAGGCGTGCGAGCTCACGACGACGCGGTCGACCCCGTCGAGATCGACCCGCTTCCACGCGTCGGAGAGGAACGGATAGGCCAGCGCCTTGGATCGCCGCAGCGGCGATCGCGCCAGCCAGGTCTCCTCGATCTCGGCGCTGAACCGCTCCGGGGCGTCGTTCCACAGGCACATCCGGTGGGCGGTCGGGAGGATCTGCGACAACTCCTCGAAGACGTTCTCCGAGCCCCCGATCGGCGCGAGCCACTCGTGCGCAAGCAGAGTGGTCATCTCGCTCCCTACGTCACCGGACAGGTCTGGCCATGCTAGCCAGCGGGACGCTCCCGGAGGGTCGTCGGTGCATCGGCGATCAGGATCGCGTCCAGCCCCAGAGGTGCGTCACCTACGCTTGGCCCATGAAGATCGCCGTCGCCGGCAGCGGGTATGTCGGCCTCTCGAACGCCGTGGTGCTGGCCCAGCACCACGAGGTGCACCTCGTGGACATCGACCCGGCGAAGGTCGAGCTCGTGAACGCGGGACGCTCCCCCATCGAGGATGTCGAGCTCGAGGAATACCTGCGTTCGCGGCCGCTGTCGCTGCGCGCCACCCTCGACGCCGAGGCGGCCTACACCGGCGCCGACTACGTCATCGTGGCCACGCCCACCGACTACGACCCGGTGACCAACTACTTCAACACCGGCTCGGTCGAGACGGTCGTCCAGACGGCCCTGTCGTTCAACCCCGACGCGCACATCGTCATCAAGTCGACGATCCCCGTCGGCTTCACCGAGGGCCTGCGAGCCGAGTTCCCGGACGCCTCGATCATGTTCTCGCCCGAGTTCCTGCGCGAGGGACGTGCGCTCCACGACAACCTGCACCCGTCACGCATCGTGGTCGGCGACCAGGGTGGGGCCGGCAAGGTGTTCGCCGATCTGCTGGTCCAGGGCGCCGAGGCCGATGACATCCCCGTCCTGCTGACCGAGTCCACCGCGGCTGAGGCGATCAAGCTCTTCGCCAACACCTATCTCGCGATGCGCGTGGCCTACTTCAACGAGCTCGACACGTACGCCTCGCACAAGGGCATCGACGCGGCCCAGATCATCGAGGGCGTCAGTCTCGACCCCCGCATCGGCCACCACTACAACAACCCCAGCTTCGGGTACGGCGGCTACTGCCTGCCCAAGGACACCAAGCAGCTGCACGCGAACTACCAGGACGTCCCGCAGAACCTCATCAGCGCGATCGTCGAGTCCAACACGACCCGCAAGGACTTCATCGCGTCGGACATCCTCGCGCGGGACCCGAAGGTCGTCGGCATCTATCGCCTGATCATGAAGGCCGGATCGGACAACTTCCGCGAGTCGTCGGTCCAGGGGATCATGAAGCGGCTCAAGGCCAAGGGCATCGAGGTCATCGTCCACGAGCCGGCCCTCGCGGAGGACTCCTTCTTCAACTCCGAGGTCGTGAACGATCTCGAGGAGTTCAAGCAGCGTGCCGACCTGATCGTCGCCAACCGCCGGACCGAGGTCCTCGCGGACGTCAGCGAGAAGGTCTACACGCGCGACATCTACGGGCGCGACTGACCGTCAGCGGAACGCCGACGCCAGCGAGTTCGCCGCGAGCGTGGCCAGGTCCTCGGGCGTCAGCCCGAGCGCCTCGCGCACGGCGGTGATGTTGTCGTCGAGGTAGCCGCCGAAGTAGGCCGGATCGTCGGAGTGGATGCTGACGTTCAGGCCCAGCTCCAGCATGTGCTTGAGCGGGTGGTCCTCCATCCGTGCGATGCCCTTGAGGCGCACGTTGGACAGCGGGCAGACCGTCAGCGGCACCCGGTCGCGCACGAGGCGAGCGACGAGGTCGGGATCCTCCAGGCAGCGGACGCCGTGGTCGATGCGCTCGACGCCCAGCACGTCGAGGGCCTCGCGGATGTAGTCGGCCGGGCCCTCCTCGCCGGCGTGGGCCACGCGGTGCAGTCCGTGCGCGGCGGCCAGGTCGAAGACGTCCTTGAACAGACGGGGCGGGTAGTCCCGCTCGGCCGAGTCCAGGCCGATCCCGATGATCGGGGCGCCCATCTCGATCAGCTCCGAGAGCACCTCGACCGCCTCGGCCGGCGGGCGGTCACGCAGGAAGCAGGCGATGAGCGCCGCCTCGACGCCGGTCTCGGACGGCGACCGCTTGATCGCCGCGCCCAGCCCCTCCATCACCGTCGACAGCTCGACACCGCGCACCAGGTGGGCCTGCGGGTCGAAGAACAGCTCGGCCCGCGCCACGTTCGCCTGCGCCGCGCGGTGCAGGTACGCCAGGGCGAGGTCCGTGAAGTCCTGCGCCCTCACCAGCACTTGCATGTTCGCGTAGTACAGGTCCAGGAAGGACTGCAGGTCGTCGAACTCGTACCGGGCCCGCAGATCGTCCAGCCCCGCGTACGGCAGGTCGATGCCGTTGCGCTCGGCCAGCTCGTAGATGAGCTCCGGCTCGAGGGTGCCCTCGATGTGGACGTGGAGCTCGGCAGCAGGATGCGGGGTCATCGGTTCCTCTCGGCGCATGGCGCGACACGAGCCCGCGACAGGATCGTCGTGGGCTCCCCGCAAGGCTACCGACCGGGTGGGTATCACCACCGTCGTGCGGTGGCTCAGGCCAGGGCAGGCGTCCGCAGCCGTGCCAGCAACAGCAGCTGGAGGTCCTCCGGCTCGAGGCGAACGGTGTGGTGCGCCGGGCCGTGGCTCTCGGGCAGGTCGCCCAGCACCACGTTCGTGCCGTCCGAGAGCAGGACCGCGCTGCCTTCGGCCAACGCGCAGGCGACCAGTCGGCCGGGGCCACCGGGGACGATCGCCGCGAAGTCGATGACCAGGCGCGCCATCACGCGCGGCTCGGTCACGAAGGTGAACCGGCGCCAGCCGTCCGGGTCGACGGACTCGACCACGACGTCACCCTCGGAGCGGAAGTAACAGTGCACGGAAGGGCCGTCGATGACGGTGACGTCGTCGACGCGGGTCTCGTAGAGGCTCATCGGGTCGACGTCACCGACGGCGGCGAGCACCTCGGCGACGTTCTTCCTCAGCAGCCGGCCACTGGGCCCGGGCTGCACGAGCTCGCGATCGACGAACCGCCGGTCATGGACCGATCCGATCATCGGGGCACCGGTCGGCGCCACGACGAGCTCGGGGTTCGACGCCCTCCACCAGGAAGCCATCGTGTTCCACCTCCACATCGGCGCCCCCTGCGCCGTCATACATGAGACCACGCAGACCGGCTCGCATGACGCGTTTTGTCACATTTGTCCCAGATGCCCCAGAAACTCGATGGAGGCGTCGAGCACCTCGCGGGACTGCGGGCGCGTCAGGTCGAACTGGAACTCATGACCCAGACCGGGGAAGAAGTGCGGCTCGTTCGTGACGCCCAGGTCCTTCAGCCGCTTCGCGAACGCGCGGCCCTGCTCGGTCAGCGGGTCGTCGTCGCCACCGCTGAGCAGGGTGGGCGGGTAGGCGGCCGTGGCGTGGTCGACGACGGACGCCTGCTTCACGCGCGGATCGGTGAAGTCCTTCGTCCCGAGGTACGCCCAGCCGACCGTGCGCACGAACCAGCCGCCCGCGCCGCCGGCGTTCACCACCATCGGCGGGTCGTAGGGCCCGCAGTGCAGCATCGTCCCCCGCAACTGGGCGGGCTCGAGCGCCGACTCGACGCCGACCTCGCTCGCGTACTTCGGATTGGTCACCACCGCCGCGTACTGGGCCGCGATCTGGGATCCGGCCGAGTCGCCGGCCAGCACGATGCGATCGGGGTCGACCCCCAGCTCGGCCGCGTTCTCCTGCACGTACCGCAGCGCGTCACCCAACTGGCGCAACGGCACCGGATAGTGGTGGTCCGGCGCGAGCGAGTAGTCGATGCCGATGCCCACGTACCCGTGCTGGGCCAACAGCCGCAGGTACGGCGCGGGCTGGGACTTGTCACCGCCGATCCAGGCGCCGCCGTGCACCCACACGATCGCCGGCAAGGGCTTCGTCTGGTCCTCGGGCGACCACACGTCGAGCGTCTCGTCCTTGCCCGTGCCGTAGGCGAGGTCGGTGCGACCGGTCACGCCGGTCGCCGACATGCCCTTGACCTCACCGGTGTCTGTCAGCGAGAACAGCCAGTTGATGACGAAGACCCCGGGCCGCGGGCTGAATTGGGCCCACACTCCGACGGAGAGCAGTGCCACCAACAGCACCAGGAAGCCCCGAAGCACCCACCGACCCACCAGCCGCGCGATTCTCACGGCCCGAGCGTAGTGGCAGATCTCGGCCTGCCCCGGGACACGGCCGCGATCATCTGAGGGACGCGGACCGCCCGGACGAGCCGAGCGGTCCGCCTCCCTCTGTCACTCGGCGGCCCAGGTCACCAGGGCGTCGAGTGCCTCGATCCGCTCGGCCGAGACCAGGAGGGGATTGACCTCCAGGGCCACCAGCTCGTCACCGAGCGCATGGGCGAGCGCACCGATCTGGGTGACCACGCGCGCCAGCTCGTCGATGTCGACCGCCTCGCCACCGCGCGCCCCCTGCAGGACCCGCAGTCCGCGCAGCGAGCCGATCGCTCGACGCACCTCGTCCTGAGCCACCGGCAGGACGCGCAGCGCACTCTCGCCGAGCAACTCGACCCAGACGCCGCCGAGGGCGACCGCGAGAGTGAGGCCCCACGCCGGGTCACGCACCACGCCGACCAGGAGCTCGGTCCCACCGCTGCGTTGCGGTTGCACCAGGACCTGAGCTCCCTCGTGACCGGCCCGGGCCGTCGCCCCCAGGACCTGCTCGACGGCCTCGCGCACCTGCTCCGCCGATGCGAGGTCGAGTTTCACTCCCCCGATGTCGCTCTTGTGCTCGAGCCCCTCGACGGCCGCCTTCACGACCACCGGATAACCGATGCGCTCCGCGGCCGCGACGGCGTCGTCCGCCGACGAGACCAGCTCGGCCGGGACCATGGGCACCCCGTTCGCCGCGAGGAACTTCGCGGCCGACGCCTCCGACCACGACCCCCGGCGCTCAGGCAGGCCGTCGGGGAACGCCGCGGTCACCTGCGGCGGCTGCTGCCGGCCCGCGCGGTGGTTCCGCAGCGTCTCGGACCACCTCACCGCATGCCCGAGCGCGGTCAGCCCGTGCTCGATGCCGCCCGCGACCTGGGGATAGTCCGAGCCCGCCTGGATCATCCGGCCCGTCTCGTTGATGTCCGTCAGGACGTTCCCGACCGGGATGATCGGCGTGGACGCCTCGCGAATCGTGGCCGCGTTGCGGGAGTACAACTCCAGGGCCAGCTGCGGATCGGGAGTCTGCCGCGGCAGGTCCTGCAACATCATGACGAAGTCGATCCCCGGATCGGCCGCCACCACCTGCAGCGCACGGCCCATCAGCTCACGGTCCAGCAGCACGTAGCCCGTGACATCGAGCGGATTGTTCGGTGTGGCGAACGACGGCAACACCTCCCGCAACCGTGCCGTCGTCTCATCGGTGAACTCCGGCAGGTCCAGCCCTTCGTCCTCCGCGCGATCGGCGATGATCTCGGAGGCACCACCCGACGGCGTGACCACGCCGACCCGCTTGCCCGGCAGGGGACCTGTCGCGGCGAGCATGCCGGCCGTGATGATGAGGTCCTCCAGGGAAACCACCCGGATGACCCCGAGCTGCTCGAACGCCGCGGCCACTGTCTTGTCGTCACCGACCAGAGCACCGGTGTGCGCCTGAGCCGTCCGCGACGCCTTCACGCTGCGGCCGATCTTCAGTGCCACGATCGGCTTGCCCGCCTCGAGCGCGGCGCGCGCCACCTCGGCGAACTCCTCGGGCTTGCGCACCGACTCCAGGAACAGGGCGATCGCCTTGGTCTTGGGGTCGGCGACCAGACCACGGACCACGTCGGTCACGGACATGACCGTCTCGTTGCCCATGGCGACCAGCAGCGAGATCCCGATGTTGCGCGACTGCGCGAACGACAGCACGCTGCTGGCGAGCGCGCCGCTCTGCAGCACCACGCCGACCGAGCCGGCGATGAGCGGTTGCGGGATCGGGAGGCCGTACGGAGTGATCCCGTCGGCCGCATTGATGAAGCCGTTCCCGTTCGGGCCGAGGATCGTCACGTCGAGCTCCTCGGCCAGGTCGAGCAGCTCGCGCTCGCGGACCGCTCCCTCGCCACCGACCTCGCCGTAGCCGGCCGTGAGGACGACGTAGTGACGCGTGCCCAGCTCCGCACCGAGACGGATCACCTCGGGCACGACGCCGATCGGCGTCATGACGTAGACCAGATCCACCGCGGCGGGGATGTCCGCCAGCGAGGCGAAGGCCGGGGTGTCGTGCACCTCGGTGGCCTTCGGGTTGACCAGGTAGACGTCTCCGGCGAATCCGTTGACCCGCAGGTTGTTGAACGTGGCGACCGACCAGCCCGACTTGTCCGTCGCGCCGACGAGCGCGACGGACTTCGGGCGGAAGAACGCCATCGGGTCGATGGTCGAGGTCCCGGTCATGACAGCGACGCCCCCACGGTGGTGTGACCGCGCAGGAGGTTGCGCGCGATCGTGCGCTTCTGGATCTCGTCGGTGCCCTCGAAGATGCGCAGCAGGCGCAGCTCGCGGTACCAGCGCTCGAGCGGCAGCTCCTTCGTGTAGCCCATGCCGCCGTGGATCTGCAGCACGCGGTCGACCACACGGTTGGCCATGTTCGTGCCGTAGAGCTTCGCGATCGACGAGGAGTGCCGGGCATCGACGCCCTGCTCCACCTGCCACGCCGCCCGCAGGGTCAGCCAGCGTGCCGCCTCCAGCTCGACCGCACTGTCGGCGATGTGCCACTGGATCGCCTGGTACTCGGCGATCGGCTTGCCCATCGAGACGCGGCTGTTCGCCTGCTCGATCGCCATCTCGATCATGCGCTCGGCGGCGCCCAGCGCCCCGGCCGGGATCATGAACCGGCCCTGGCCGATCCACTGCATCGCCAGGTCGAAGCCGTGGCCCTCCTCGCCGAGGATGTTGCGGTGCGGCACGCGCACGTCCTGGAAGCTGAGGGACGCCGGCCCCCACTCGCCCATCGTCGGGATGGGCGTGGACTCCCAGCCCATGGCCCGGTCGACGAGGAAGCACGTGACGCCGCCGTTGGCGCCGCGCTCGGGGTTCGTCACGGCGAACACCATGACGAAGTCCGCCTCGTTGCCGTTCGTGATGAAGATCTTCTCGCCGTTGATGATCCACTCGTCGCCGTCGCGCACGGCCCGCGTGCGGATGTTCCGGGCGTCCGAGCCGGCACCGGGCTCGGTGATCGCGAAGCAGCTGCGCCGCTCGCCCTCGATCGTGGGGATCAGGAACTCCTGCTTCTGCTCCTCGGTTCCCGCGTAGAGGATGTTGTCGGCCGAGCCGCCGAAGCGGAACGGGACGAACGTTCGACCGGACTCGCCCGCGATGATCGCCGACATGATCGGTCCTGCGGCCATGCCGCCGTACTCCTCGGGGGTGTTGATGCCCCAGTAGCCGTGCTTGCGTGCCTTGGCCTGCAGATCGCGCAGGGTCTCCAGGTCGATGCCCGGTCGCCCCTCACGCTCGTTGAGCAGCACCGTGGACTCCAACGGCATGACTTCACGGGTGATGAACTGGCGCACGGCGTCCTTGACGGCACGCTGTTCCTCACTGAGTTCGAAGTCGATCATGTTCTCTCCTTTGAGAATGGCTTTCTAGAACTTCCCTCTAGAACTGTGTTTAGCATCACGCACGCTTTCCCTGCCGTCAAGGGGCGATTCGGCCTATGCTGAACCAGCCCTGATGCCGAATGACCGGAGCACCGATGCCCGCACCCGAATCGACGCGCCCCAGCGGACGCCGTTGGGCCAAGACCGAGGAGACCCGTCGGCAGGTCCTCGAGGCGGCCGCCGACGTGTTCATCGAGCAGGGCTACACCCAGGCCGGGATCTCCGACGTCGTCGAGCGCGCCGGGTCGAGCGTCGGCAGCGTCTACCACCACTTCGGAGGCAAGGCCGAGCTGTACACCGCGCTCTGGGAGGACTACGTCGCCCGGCTGGCGCGAGCCGCCGCGGGCGCCGTCGCCGACATGCGCAACTCCGGCACGACCGACCCGCTGGCCCAGTTCGAGGCGGGCACCCTGGCCTACCTCGAGGCCGTCTGGCGCGACCGCCGGCTGTTCCCGATCTTCTACTCCGGGGACGCCCCGCCCGGGTTCGAGACCCTGCGCCGTGAACGCAGCGCGGAGTGGGTTCGGCGCAACCTGAAGGTCTTGGGGCTGGGCAACAGCGTCGAGGACCGGATGACCGTCGCGTCGCTGACCAGCCTCGTGGGTGAGGCGGCCCGGTTCTCCGCCGAGTGCAAGACCGTGGCCCAGGCCAAGCGGGTCGCTCGACATGCCGTCGAGCTGATCCGCCGCCTGAACCCCGGCCCTGACTGACGGAGAGTCAGCCGAGCGAGAACCCGGCCCGGCCACGATCGATGACCACCGTTCCGTCGGTCCGTCGCACCCGGAACGCGACGAGACCGGCATCGACGTCCCACACCTCCACCGTCAGCTCGTCCCCCGGCAGGACCGGGGCCGAGAAGCGACCCGACATGGAGCGCATCGCGTCGCCGTCGCCCTTGGCCACGGCGTCGACGAGCGATCGGCACGTGATGCCGTACGTGCACAGTCCGTGCAGGATCGGCCGCGGGAAGCCGCCCCGCGCCGCGAAGGACGGGTCGCTGTGCAGCGGGTTCCGGTCGCCGCTGAGCCGGTAGAGCAGGGCCTGCCCCGGCCACGACGCCGTGACGATCCGCTCGTCGGGGTCCCGGTCGGGCACGGTGTCGTCCGGCGCCGCGGTGGCCTGGCCCCCGAACCCGCCCTCGCCGCGGATGAAGATGCCCGACCGCGAGGTGACCAGCGGCTCGCCGGTCTCGACCAGCACGGCCTCAGCCGCCGACCGCACGAGGGCGCCGCTGCGCTTGTCCTCGATGCTGGTGACCGTCGAGGTGATCGAGACCGTGCCCTGCGGCGGCAACGGCCGATGCAGCTCGATCGCCTGCTCGGCGTGCACGAGCATCGCCGGATCGAAGTCGCCGAGCTTGCGCCCGCGCGTCCCCCACGTCAGCATCACGCCGTACGACGGCACCACCTTCTGACCGCCGCCATCGGGCGGTCCGTGCTCGGTCGTGTACGCCAGGTCCTCCAGCGGGTTGTCGTGACCGGCGCCGACACCGAGCGCATAGAGCAGCGCGTCGGTGCTGGTCCAGGACTTCTCGACCGGGTCGGAGCGCACTCCCACCACGTCATGGTTGAGGCTCATGCCGGGACCTCCTGCGGGACCTTGCCGTTCATCAGGGCGTTGGGCCTGGCCTGAGCCAGCAGGTCCGGCAGGATCGTGTCGAGATCCTCGACCGTCAGGCGGCGCTGCTCCTCCACGCCCGGACCCGCGATCCAGCCCTCGGCGACGCTGACGTGACCGCCGCGCACGTTGAACACCCGGCCCGTCACCTCCTTCGCCGCCGGACTGGCCAGCCAGGCCACCAGCGGCGACACGTTCTCGGGCGCTCCCGGGTTGAACTCCCCCTCCGGGATCTCGGGGCGATCCGTGCGCAGCCCCTCGGTCATCCGCGTGAGCGCGGCCGGGGCGATGGCGTTGACGGTGATGCCGTACCGCGCCAGCTCACGCGAGGCGATGATGGTCATCGCCGCGATGCCGGCCTTGGCGGCGCCGTAGTTGCTCTGGCCCGGGTTGCCGTAGATGCCCGACGAGGACGTGGTGTTGATGATGCGCCCGTCGACCTGCTCACCCGCCCGCGCGAGCTCGCGCCAGTGGGTCGCCACCGCCTTCATGGGGGCGAAGGTGCCCCGCAGGTGCACCTTGATCACCGCGTCCCACTCGTCGATGGTCATGTTGATGAGCGTGCGATCGCGCAGGATGCCGGCGTTGTTCACCAGGACGTCGACGCGGCCGAACGCGTCGAGCGTGGCGGCCAGCAGCCGGTCGGCGCCCTCGGGCTCGCTGATGTCGTCGCCGTTGACGAGGACCTCGCCGCCACGGGCCCGGACCTGCTCGGCGACCTCCTCGGCGGGGCCCTGCTCGGTTCCGGTCCCGTCGAGCGAGGCGCCGAGGTCGTTGACGACCACCGCGGCACCGCGCTCGGCGAACTCCAGGGCGTGGGCGCGGCCGAGACCTCGGCCAGCTCCCGTGATGATGACGACCTGACGGTCAGTTGTGGACATGCTTCCTCCTGTGCTGGACGTGGAATGGGGGCGCCGCGGGCTATCCGCGGGTGAGGACCAGGGTCGCGGCGCTCATGAACATGCCGCCGTTGCCGAGCACGAGGCTCGTCTCGACGTCCTCGACCTGGGCCTCGGCCTGTCCCCTGAGCTGACGGACCGACTCCTGGATGGCGAACATTCCGTACATCCCGGTGTGGGTGTACGAGAGTCCGCCGCCGTTGGTGTTCATCGGCAGGGACCCGCCCGGCGAGGTGTTGCCCTCGGCGACGAACGCGCCGGACTCACCGCGGCCGACGAAGCCCATGTCCTCCAGACCGAACAGCGGGACGTGCGCGAACGCGTCGTAGATCATCAGGTGATCGATGTCGGACGGGCCCATCCCGGCCTCGCGGAACGCCGCCTGGCTGGACAGCTCGAACTGGCGGCACCGGCTCATGTCCTCCATCTGCGACACCATCGGCGTCGTGGCGGCCTCGCCGGTTCCGGTCACCTGCACGAGCGGCTTGTCGGACCCGTGCGCCTCGGCGAACTCCCGCGAGGTCACCACCAGGGCGCCGCCGCCGTCGGTCACCAAGCAGCACATCAGCAGGGTGAACGGCCAGGCGACCTGCCGGGCCGACAGAACGTCGTCGACCGTCAGCTCCTCGCGGAACATCGCGCGGGTGTTGCGCGACGACCACCGGCGCTGCGCCACGGCCACCTCGGCCATCTGCTCGATCGTGTTGCCGGTCTCCTGCAGGAACCGCAGCGCCGGGACGGTGAACGTCGTGGGCGGGCCCAGCACGCCGTACGGCATCTCGAACTGGGCCATCGCCGAGTCGACCGGGCGCGCCCACGGCGCGGCACCGACCCGCGACCGGCCGGACTCACCGTGCGTGATCAGGACGACCTCCGCGTGACCGGCGCGGATCGCCGCGACCGCGTGCCGCACGTGGAACAGGAAGGACGAGCCGCCGACGGACGTCCCGTCGACATACGTCGGCGTGATGCCCAACGCGTGGGCCACCGCGACAGGTCCGGGGCCACCGGTGGAGACCGAAGCGATCCCGTCGACCTGGTCGAGGCGAAGACCGGCGTCAGCCAGCGCGCGACGCGCCGACTGCACGTGCAGCTCCATGGTGGACAGGTTCGGCAGCTTGCCGACCTCCTCGGTCTCGGCAGCGCCGAGGATGACGACGTCGGCGCTCATCGGGTGGCCTCCTCGTCCGGCTCGAAGACCGGGATCTGCAACCTGCCCCGGTCCTCGAAGGCCACGCGCACCGGAAGGTCCAGCGGCAGGTTGGCCGGGTCCGGAACGACGCCGACGATGTTCGTCATCATCCGCGGACCCTCCTCCAGCTCGACCACGGCGATGACCGTCGGCCCGTCGAAACCGGGGGCGGGACGCGCCGAGATGACGTAGGAGTAGAGAGTCCCCCGCCCCGAGCATCGGATCCATTCCAGGTCCTGCGACCCACACGTCGGGCAGGAGGTGCGCGGGTAGAAGAACGGCTCCGTGCAGCTCAGGCACGACTGGATCCGCAGCTCGCCGGCGGCGGTCCCGTCCCAGAACGGTTGCGTCTCGGGAGTGGGGCGGGGCACGAAGCGCTCCGCCACGTCCGCTCGCGGCTTGGTGTCGGTGATGGACATCAGTGATGGGCCTTTCTGGTGATGGAGTCGTGATCGCTCCGGGGTTCGGAGAGGTAGTGCAAGATCGCCTCGACCGAGGCCTGCGCGGCGCGCAGGCGCGTCGATTCCAGATGGGGATGGATCAGACGGGCGATCTCGGCCGACGTGTGGCCCCGGGCGGCGTGCCCGGCGACCTGCTCGACCCGCCGTCGCCGGTCGCTGGTGCGATCGCGCAGGTAGCTGCGCGGCTCGCGCACCACGGGCCCGTGACCGGGGAGGAACACCCAGTCGTCGTCGACCAGCCCGCCCAGCCGGCGCATCGACGCGAGCATGTCCGCGATCGTCCCGTCCGGGTGACTGATGAACGGGTTCACGCGCGCCAGCACGGTGTCGCCCGTCAGCACCAGCCGGCGCTCCGGCACGACCAGGCTCACCCCGTCGGCCGTGTGGCCGGGAGTGCTGAGCACCCACGCCTCGGTCCCGCCGACGTCGAACCTCGTCCCCTCGGGGACCACCCCGCGCTGCACGCGGGGCCGCACGGGTGCGGACCAGCGCTCGGCCAGCGGGGTGGCCGCGTCCGAGTGGTCGTTGTGGTGGTGGCTCAGCAGCACCTCACGAACGTGCGAGCCACTGGACTTCACCACCTCGTCGATCGCGTCGAGGTGCGCCGGATCGTCGGGCCCGGGATCGACCACGACCGCATCGCCGCCGCCGGTCAGCACCCAGGTGTTGGTGCCCTCGAACGTCCACGCGTTCGCGTTGGGCGCGAGCACCAGATGGATTCCCGGTGCCACCTCCACCGGGGAACCCGGTGAAGGCGCGGCACCGTCGACGTCCCACACGTCAGTCCTGCTTCAGCCAGATGTCCTGGTACTCGCGGGCCGAGTAGTCAGGGTGGGGGTTCCACGAGCGCACCCGCGGCGACAACAGGGTCTGACCGTCGTAGACGTACAACGGCAACGGCGTCAGCACCTTCTCGAGGATGTGCCGGTCGATCTCCTGCAGCGCCTTCTCGCGCTGGTCGGCGTCGGACATCGCCTTCTGTGCGTCGATCATCGCGTCCAGCTCGGGGTCGTCGACGTTCGACCAGTTGCGGCTGCCCTGCGAGTGGTACTCCGTGCTCAGGTACTCGTTTGCGGTGAGCATCGGCGTCTGCAGGCCGTACCCGATGTCGTACTTGCCGTTCGGCCAGGTGTCACCGGCGTACGTCGCATAGTCCTGGACCTCGAGCTCGACCTTGATGCCGACCTTCGCCAGGTCCTCCTGGACCCACTGCGCCTCACGGACGATCGTCTCGCCGTAGCCCGTCGTGACGACCATCTTCGCGGAGAACCCGTCGGGGAACCCGGCCTTCTTGAGCAGTCGCTTGGCCTCGTCGGGGTCGTACGGGACGAGCTTCTCGACCTCGTCCGTCGGCAGCGCGCCGAACAGGCTCGGGGTGATCGGACCGGTGACGGTTCCACCGGCACGGATGCCGTCGATCATGCCCTGCTTGTCGATCGCCAACGCCACCGCGCGACGAACCTCGACCTTGTCGAACGGCTTCTTGTCGGCGTTCATGTAGACGCGGGTCTGCGTCGTGCCGGCCTCCTGGCTCTTCTGCAGCCCCTTGACCTGGCTGAGCAGCTGGTCCACCTGCCGCTTCTCGGTCGACAGCGTGGTGATCATGTCGATCTTGCCGCTGCGCAGCGCCGCGATCTGCGCCTGCGCGTCGGGCATGATCGTCGTCGTGTAGCCGTCGAGATACGGCTGACCCTCGACGAAGTAGTCCTGGTTCTTCAGGTAGACGCGCTCCTGGTTGCGCTTCCAGCTGTCGAGCACGAACGGGCCGGTGCCGATCGCGTCGGTCGCCGGATCGAATCCGCCGTTCGTGGCCTCGCACGGCAGGATCGCCAGGAAGGGATTGGCGAGCGTCTCGTCGAACGCCGAGTAGGGCGTCTTGAGCTGGAAGACCAGCGTGCGCTCGTCGGGAGTCGTGAGCGACTCGACGTTCGAGATCAGGCCGAGCGCGTGACCCTGGATCTCCTTGATCCGGTCGAAGGTGCAGACGACGTCATCGACGGTCAGCTCGCGGCCGTTCACCGGAGCCTTGTCGTGCCACACGACACCTTCGCGCAGGGTGACGGTCCACGTCTTCGCGTCGTCACTGGACTTCCATTCCTCGGCGAGGTCGCCCTCGACCTCGTTGGTGCCGTAGTCGATGTCCGGGCCCGTCTTGAACGCCAGGAGTCGGCTGTACACCGCACCCACGGCACTGTGGACCGAATACGCCGGCTCCTTCTGCGGATCGAGCGACGGAGCATCCGCCGTGCCGGCGACCTGGAACGTCCCGCCGGACTGCGGCGGCCCGTCGTCCTCGACGAGCGCGCCCTTGCCGGAATCGGTGCTGCCTCCGGACGAGCTGCCGAAGCAGCCGGACGCGACGACCGCCGTGGCGACGAGTGTGGCGGCGATTCTCGCCCTGCGATGGGAACGGTGCATCGTGTCTCCTTGGGATGAGTGGTGGCGCGGCCCGGAACGGGCCGGTGAAGATGTCGGGGTCGTCATCGGCGTTGCTTGGGATCGAGGAAGTCGCGCAGCGCATCGCCGAGCAGGTTGAACGCGAGCACGGACAGCGACAGGGCGAGGCCGGGGAACAGCGCCATCCAGGGGGCGATCTCGAGTTGGCGCGAGGCCTCGCTGAGCATCCGGCCCCACGACGGTGTCGGCGGCGGTGTGCCGATGCCCAGGAAGCTGAGCGCCGACTCGGCGATCAGCACGATCGCGAACAGCAGGCTCGTGACGACGAACAGCGGCGCCATCAGGTTGGGCAGGCCGTAGCGGAACAGGATCCGCGGCGTGCTGCAGCCCACCGCGCGCGCCGCCTCGACATACGTCTCCTCGCGAATGCGCAGCATCTCGCCGCGAGAGACGCGGTTGAACGCCGGCACCACCAGCAGCGCCAGGGCCAGGATCGTGTTGCGGATGCTCGGTCCGAGCAGCGCGGCGACGAACAGCAGCAGCACGATGGACGGCACCGCCATCAGGGAGTCCATGACGCGCTGGATGACGGTGTCGATCCAGGTCCCGCCGAAGTAGCCGGACACGATGCCCAGCACCAGGCCGATCAACCCGCCGATCGCCAGCGTCGCCACCGAGATCAGCAGCGAGGTGCGGGCCCCGTACATGACGCGGCTGAGCACGTCGCGACCGAGCTCGTCGGTGCCCATGAGGTGACCACCGCCGGGCGGCACCATGATCTCGTCGCGGCTCTGCGCCAGCGGGTTGTACGGCGCGAGCCACGGCGCCAGCGCGGCCAGGGCGACGAACACGACGATGATGATCGCCGCGGCCGCGCCGAGGGGCTGCTCCTTGAAGTAGCGCAGGATCCCTCGCCGTGGCGTGAGCACCTGGGGCTTGGCGGCGCGCCGCGAGAGCCGCGGCATGAGGACGTGGATTCCGGGAATGGTCATGGCATGCCTTCTCAGTAACGGATCCGGGGATCGACGATCGCGTAGAGCACGTCGACGATGAGGTTGACGAGGATGAACAGGCCGCCGTAGACGATCACGCAGCCCAGGACGACCGGGTAGTCGCGTTGCTGGACCGCATCGAAGATCAGCGAGCCCATGCCCGGGATGGAGAAGATCGACTCGAGGATCACGGTGCCGCCGAGGATCGAGCCGACCTGCAGGCCCAGCAACGAGAACACCGGGATCAGGCTGTTGCGGCCCGCGTGCTTGAACAGCACGTTCCATTCCGAGGCCCCGCGGGCCCGGACGGTGCGGATGAAGTTCGATCCGAGCACCTCGAGCATCGAGGACCGCAGCATGCGGGCCACACCCGCCATCGAGCCCACCGCGAGCGCGAAGGCCGGCAATGCCAAGTGAGTCAGGTTCTGTCCCAGGTTCTCCCCGGGACTGGCGTAGACCAGCGGAGCCGACCAGCCGAACCACTGCGCCAGGAACGTGATCAACAGGAGCGCAAGCCAGAAGTTCGGCACCGACATCCCCACGACGGCGAGGATCCGCATCGCCTGGTCCAGCAGGGAGTTCTGTTTCAGCGCCGAGGCGACGCCGAGCGGGATGCCCAGCAGCAGACCCAGGACGAGCGCGAGCAGACCCAGCTCGAGGGTGGCCGGCAGCCGCTCGGTGATGTGCTCCAGTACGGGACGGCCGTCCTCGAAGGACGTGCCGAAGTCCAGCCGCACCAGGTCGGACATGAACGTCAGGAACTGGCTCAGCACCGGTTGGTCCAGCCCCAGCTCGGCCGCTCGTTGAGCCACCTGTTCATCGGTGGCTCCCGGCGCGTCCGCCAACTGCAGCCTGACGACGTCACCGGGGATCGCCCGCAGGGTCAGGAAGGTGAACGATGCGACGAGCCCCAGGACGAGAAGGCCGTATCCGAGCCGACGACTCGTGAACATGATCATGCGCGGACTCCGCTCTCCGCGCCCTCGACCAGGTGGCAGGCGGCGGACCGCTCCCCCAAGGTCAGGAGCGTGGGCTCGAGGTGGTCGCAGGGCTCGAAGCGTCGCGGGCACCGGGTGTGGAAGTGGCATCCGGACGGCGGCCGACTGGGGCTGGGGATCTCGCCCGACAGCGGGGCCCGCAGCTCGCCCCGCCGCTCCAGCGACGGGACGGCCTCGACGAGTGCCGCCGTGTACGGGTGCAGCGGCGCGCCCATCAGGGTGTCCGTCGGCCCGGACTCGACGACCTTGCCCAGGTACATCACGCTGATGCGATCGGACATGTACCGCACGACGTTCAGGTCGTGGGCGATGAACAGGTAGCTCAGTCCGAGCTCGCGCTGGACGTCGCGCAGCAGGTTGAGGATCTGCGCCTGGACCGAGACGTCCAGGGCCGAGACGGCCTCGTCGCACACGATCAGCTCGGGGTTCGTGGTCAGCGCCCGGGCGATGCCGATGCGCTGGGCCTGGCCACCGGAGAACTGGTGCGGGTACCGCTCCAGCGCGCTCGAGGGCAGACCCACCAGGTCGAGCAGCTCGCGGCATCGATTCCGCCGCGACTCCGCGTTCCCGACCCCGTGGACGATCATCGGCTCGGTCAGGACCTCCTCGATCGTCATCCGCGGGCTGAACGAGCTGACCGGGTCCTGGAAGACCAGCTGCATGCGGCGGCGCAGGTGCGCGAGGTCGCGGCGACGCAGCGTCGAAACGTCCGTGCCGTCGAACCTGACCGAGCCCGCCGTGGGCTCCAGCAGGCTCAGCGCCAGCCGGCCCAGCGTCGACTTGCCCGAGCCGGACTCACCCACCAGGCCGACGGTCTCGCCACGGCGCACCGACAGCGACACGCCGTCGACGGCGCGCACGGGCGGTTGCTTGCGCCGACCGGGGAAGTGCTTCACCACCTGGTCCAGCTCGAGGATCGTGTCGACCGCGGGGCCCGGCTCGTCCACGGCCAGCGGCCGGGCGATCGCGGCGCTCATCGGACCGCTCCGGCCAGGTGGACCGCTTCGGGGGTGCCGGTGCCGGCGCGCCAGCACCGGGCGTGCCGGTCCTCGATGTCCAGCAGCGCCTGCGGCTCCAGGCAACGATCACCGTCCGACAGCGGGCACCGACTCGCGAAGCGGCACCCCTGCGGCATGACATCGAGCCCGGGAACCTGGCCGGGGATGGCCGGCATGGGCTCGTCGCGCGGGGTGTCGGGGCGAGGGATCGCCCGCAGCAACGCCTGCGTGTACGGATGGCGGGGGTCGCTCAGGATCTGCTCGGCCGTTCCGGTCTCGACGACCTCGCCGGCGTAGAAGACGACCACGCGGTCGGCCATCTCGGCGACCACGCCCATGTCGTGCGTGATCAGCATCAGGGCCACGCCGGTTTCGCGTTGCAGATCGCGGATCAGGCGCAGCACCTGCGCCTCGACCGTCACGTCCAGCGCTGTCGTGGGCTCGTCGGCGATCAACAGGCGCGGGGAGCACGCGAGCGCCCCGGCGATCATGACGCGCTGACGTTGTCCGCCCGAGAGCTGGTGGGGGTACGCGTCGATCTTCGACTCCGGGTCGGGGATGCCGACCTGCGACAGCAGCTCGACCGCGCGGGCCCGGGCCTCCTTGCGGCTCAGCCGCTGGTGCACCTGGATGGCCTCGCGCAACTGGCTGCCGATCGTGAACAGCGGGTCGAGCGCGGTCATCGGGTCCTGGAAGACGATCGAGATGTCGTTCCCGCGGATCCGCCGCAGCTGCTGCCGGGTGGCGTGGGTGATCTCCTCGCCGTCCCAGGTCACCGTCCCGCCGCTGATCCGGCCGTTGCCGAGGAGGCCGAGGATCGCGAGCGCCGTGACGCTCTTGCCCGATCCGGACTCGCCCACCACCGCGACGGTCTCGCCAGCATCGATCTGCAGACTCACCCCGCTGATGGCCTCGACGGTTCGGCCGCCGGTGCGGAACTCCACGTGCAGGTCGTCGACGTCGACGAGCCGACCGTTTGGTGTGGTCATCCTTGATCCCCAATCTAGAATGTGACTCTAGGATGGGTTGATCATCCAGCCGTGCCGTTGATGTGTCAAGGGTCACATCCAGCACCATCGGTCCCACCCCGCGTCCTGCGTGCGATATGAGACATCGGGATATACAAGAATGACGTTTTAGAATAACGTTCTAGCCGGAGGTGCCGTGAAGAGCCAACACTCGGGCGTCAGTGCTGCCGCATGGTCGACGTTGTTCGTCGTGTGCCTGGTCAGCATGTTGATCGGCCTCAATTCCAGTACGGTCAACGTCGCCCTGCCCGCACTGACCCGTCATTTCAACGCCTCGCACTTCGAGGCCAGCTGGCTCGTGCTGTCGTACATGGTCGCCAGCACGGCCTGCCTGCTGCTCTTCGGACGCATCAGCGACATGGTCAACCAGCGGATGCTCTACCTCGGCGCCCTGGCGATGTACACCGCCTGCAGCTTGGCCTGCGGCTTCGCTCCCACCGTGGAGTGGCTGATCGGACTGCGCACCGTCGCCGCCCTGGCCGGCGCGGTGCTGCTCGGCAACGGCGCGACCCTGATCCACTCGGTCTTCCCCAAGGACTCGCTCGGCTCGGCCATGGGCCTGTACGCGGCCTCGTTCCCCGTCGCGAGCCTCATCGGCCCGATCGCCGCAGGCTTCGTCCTGGAGATCACCGACTGGCGCTGGATCTTCTGGATGAACGTGCCGGTCGGGCTGATCGCGTTGTCCGTCGGCTTCTTCCTGCTGCGGCGGCACCGTGATCGCAGTGAGGCGACCGGCCTGGACCTGCCGGGGAACGTCCTGGTCATCGGTCTCATCACCTTGACGACCGTGGGCATCTCGATGGTGAGCGAGTTCGGCTGGAGCAGCCCGTTCGTCTACGGGAGCCTGCTGATCGCCCTGCTGCTGATCCCGCTGCTGGTGCTGGCCGAGCGCCGGAGCCCGTTCCCGGTCATCGACGTCGCCACGCTGCGCACCCACGGGGTCGGCCTGCTGCTGCTGGCCGGGTTCTTCCTCAGCGCCGGGCGGTTCCCCGCGATCGTCCTGATGAGCCTGTACATGCAAGGACCCCTGGGCCTGCGCCCGGTCGAGACCGCGGTGCTCCTGCTCCCCATGCCGATCGGCAGCGTCCTCGGATCGCTGTGCGTCGGCTGGCTGTCCCGGCGTCGCACCGCCCGGCACATCTCGATGATCGGCGCGATCGTCGGTCAGGTCGGGATGATGCTGCTGACCGTCGCCGTGTTCGGGCAGACCGAGTGGGCCATCGCGGCCGGGCTCGTCCTGGTCGGCATGGGCACCGGACTGTTCATCGGCTCCAACGCCACGTCGCTGCTCGAGGCCACCCCGGACGACAGCCTCGGCGTCGTCAACGGGATGCGCCTGGCCGTCCAGAACACCGGCAACGTGCTGAGCCTCGCGATCGGCCTCACCCTGCTGACGGTGGGCCTGTCACCCGCCATGGGCGAGGCCGTCCTGCAGGCCTCGATCCCGGGCGACAAGGTGCCGCCCGAGATCATCGCCGGATTCGGCTGGTCGCTGACCCTGCTGTGCGTGCTGGGCCTGATCGGCACGGCGGTGTCGATCACCGCGGCCACCCGGCAGCCGGCACCGAGCCGGGGGGTCCAGGTCCCCGTGTGGAGCGGGGTCTCGGAGACCCCGTGACCGTGGCCTAGATGCCCATCGAGCGGCCGATGATCTCCTTCATGATCTCGGTCGTGCCGCCGTAGATCGTCTGGATCCGGGTGTCGAGGTACGCCTTGCTGATCGGGTACTCGCTCATGTAGCCGTAGCCGCCGTGCAGCTGCAGGCAGGAGTCGGCGGTCTTCTTCTGCAGCTCGGTCGTCCACCACTTGCCCGCGGCGGCGTCCTCGATCGACAGCGTGCCCTCGTTCAGCGCCTCGATGCTGCGGTCGACGAACACCTGCGCGATGCGCTGCTCGGTCTCCAGCTCGGCCATCACGAACCGCGAGTTCTGGAACGAGCCGATCGGCTTGCCGAACGCCTTGCGGCTCTTCACGTACTCGAGCGTCTGGTCGATCATCGTGCGGCAGGCGGCGGCCGCAACGACCGAGATCGTCAGGCGCTCCTGCGGCAGCTTCTCCATCAGGTAGATGAAGCCGCGGCCCTCCTCACCGATCAGGTTCTCAACCGGGACGCGCACGTTGTCGAAGAACAGCTCGGCCGTGTCCTGGGCCTTGAGCCCCATCTTGTCGAGGTTGCGACCGCGCTCGAAGCCGGCCATCCCGCGCTCGACCGCGATCAGCGAGACGCCCATGGCGCCTGCCTCGGGGTCGGTCTTGCAGGCGACGATCACGAAGTCGGAGTTGATGCCGTTGCTGATGAACGTCTTCGAGCCGTTGAGGACGTAGTGGTCGCCCTCGCGCACCGCCGTCGTCTTCATGCCCTGCAGGTCCGAGCCCGTGCCCGGCTCGGTCATCGCGATCGCGGTGATCATCTCGCCCGTCACGAACTTGGGCAGCCAACGCTGCTTCTGCTCGTCGGTGGCGTAGCTGAGCAGGTAGCCCGAGACCAGATCGGTGTGCAGCGGGAAGCCCACGCCGCTGGCGCCGACGCGGGTCAGCTCCTCCTGGAGCACGACGTTGTAACGGAAGTCGGAGACGCCGCCGCCGCCGAACTCCTCGGGCATCATGAAGCCGAGGATCCCCAGCTCGCCGGCCCTCAGCCAGACCTCGCGCGGGACGATGCCGTCGTGCTCCCACTGCTCGTGGTGCGGGACGACCTCCTTCTCGAGGAAGGACCGCACGGTGTCGCGGAACGACTCGTGCTCGGACTCGAACAGCGTGCGCTGCATCAGCTCTCCTGGTTCTCGACGACGACCTTGTTCTGGATCAGGTCGTCCACACCCTCGATGCCCCAGTCGGTCAGGGCCTCTCGCGTGCTGGCGCCCGGACGGTCCGGGGCGCGGTGGATCGTGGTCTCGGTGACCGAGAAGCGCGGCGCCGGCGCCGGCTGGGTGACGCCGTACTCGGTGACGTACGTGCCGCGGGCGACGTTGTGCGGGTGCTCGTACGCCTCCTCCAGCGCCATCACCGGGGCGACGCACGCGTCGGTGCCGGCGAACAGCGCGGTCCACTCGGCCTGCGTGCGGCTGAGGAACCAGCCGCGCAGCGTCGCGCGCAGCTCGGTCCAGTTCTTGGGGTCGTTGCGGTCGGGCAGGTCGCCGAGCCCGACCGACGCGAAGACCTCCTGCATCGCGTACCAGAACCGCGGCTCGAGCCCGCCGACGCTCATCCAGTAGCCGTCCGACGTCTCGTACACGTCGTAGAACGGGGCGCCGGTGTCGAGCAGGTTCTCGCCGCGGCGCGGGGACCAGGCCCCGGCCTGCTGCATGCTGATGGTCATCGCCAGCAGGTGCGCGACGCCGTCGGTGATCGCCGCGTCGACGACCTGGCCCTCGCCCGTGGCGCGGGCGTGCGCCAGCGCCGCCAGCACGCCGGCGACGAGGTACATCGAGCCGCCGGCGAAGTCGCCGAGCAGGTTGAGCGGCACCTGCGGGGGTCCGCCGGCGCGGCCGATCGGGTCGAGCCCGCCGGCCACCGCGATGTAGTTGATGTCGTGCCCGGCGCGGTCGGCCAGCGGGCCGGTCTGGCCCCAGCCGGTCATGCGGCCGTAGACCAGGCGCGGGTTCCGCTCGAGCGCGACGTCGGGTCCGAGACCCAGCCGCTCCATCACGCCGGGACGGAATCCCTCGAGGAGGATGTCGGCGCGCTCGATCAGGTCGAGCACCACGTCGACGCCTTGGTCGCTCTTGAGGTCGACAGCGGCGCTGGGCCGGTTCCGACCGAGAACATCGCGCTCGGGGGGTGCCACCTGCAAGGCGTTGCCACCCGGGCGATCGATGCGGATGACGTCGGCGCCGAGATCGGCCAGGAGCATGGCGGCGAACGGTCCGGGCCCGATCCCCACCATCTCCACGACACGCACGCCGATGAGAGGTCCTGTGTTCTGGGTCACGCCGCGATTCTGACACCATCGCTGTCACAGTGGCAACAGGGCATCCGTTCTGCACGCACAGCGCACCCCGTGAGCCGGTTCACGCCTCGATGTTTCTGTGGCATGCTGCAATGCGACATCGCAAGTGTCACATCGACGCGGGTCGATGTGCGAGAACGGGAGTCCCATGCTGAGCGAACTGGCGTACACGCGACGAGGACAGGGCGAGCCCCTCGTCCTGCTGCACGGCATCGGACACCGCCGGGCCGCCTTCGAGCCGATCTTCGACGACCTCGCGGAGTCCTACGACGTCATCGCCGCCGACCTGCCGGGTCTGGGCGACTCCCCGCCGCTGCCGAAGGGCACGGGCTACTCGGCCGAGAACGTCACCGCCGCCATCGTCGAGAACTTCCAGAAGTGGGGCATCGAGAACCCGCACGTCGTCGGCAACTCCCTGGGCGGACTGCTGGCGATCTCGCTGGCCCAGAACGGACACGCCCGCTCGGCGACGTGCCTGGCCCCGGCCGGCTACTTCCGCCCGTGGAGCCTGCTGCAGGCCGGTCTCACCCTGATGCCGCTCAAGATCGGCTCGTACCTGCCGAAGCCGATCCTGCGACTGGTCTCGAAGACCACCTTCGGCCGGTTCTTCATCGGCTGGTCGCTCTACCACCGACCCGGCCGCTACGCGCCCGAGCGCGTCTACGGCGACTCACTGGCGATGAAGAAGGGCTCCGGCTTCTGGCCCTACTTCCTGCGCTGTATCCCGCTGGGGTTCACCTCACCCGAGTCGTTCCGCGGCTCGGCCCGGGTGCCGTTGACGATCGCGTGGGGCGACAAGGACAAGATCCTGCACAAGTCGCAGGCCAAGCTGGCCGCCAAGCGGATGAAGCGCGCCGAGTTCGTGACCTTGAAGGACTGCGGGCACGTGCCCATGGGCGACGACCCCGAGCAGGTCGTCGCCGCGATCCTGCGCACGGCCGAGCGCGCCGACCTGACCGTGGCGCAGGACGACGCCTCCGTCGCCTGACCGCGTACGACCCGCTTAGGGTCGGGCATGCGCTTCTCCACGTCCGGGAAGGTCCGCCGGATCGACCTGACCCTCGCCGCCGCCGTGATCACCGCCCTGCGCGACGAGTGGGCCGGGCTCACCTTCGGGCCCGGCGGCGCCGTCATGAACCCGCTCACGGACGAGCCGTTCCGCGACCTCGTACTGGCCGACGGCCGGCACCGGACGCCCGGCGCGCGGTACGAGCTGATCACGCGGACGCCGGTGTTCGAGCCGGACCCCGAGCAACTGCGCGACCTCAACGCCGAGATGTTGGACGGGAAGGACATCGGCGCTGCTGACATCGACTGGCAGGCCTACGGCGCCCGCAGCCGCGCCATCAGCGTGCAGACCGGCATGACCGAGTCGACGACGGCCTTCACGCTCATCGCCGACGACGCGCGCCACCTCGCCGTCTCGGTCACCGACCCCGCGGGGGTGTGGTCGGTCGAGGTGGACCTGATCCACGGGCAGTTGCCGCGCGTGGAGCTCGCCGGGCGCCACGACGCGACCGCGATGATCGCCGCCGAGGGAGCCCCCGGGTGCCTCGCTCGGCTGCTCGGCGGGATCGCGACCGGCACCGCGAGCATCGACCTCGCGGCGCTCGAGCAGCGCGGCAAGGGCACTCTGGCGCAGGCCTCCGGGCAGTTCAACCGCTTCCGCGGCACCGGCTCGGTCGACCTCAAGACCTCGGCCCGCGCCTGGGACGTGAAGGCCGGCGCCACCGTGCGGGGAAGGGGCCTGGGTCGACCCCTGCTGTGGTTCTTCGGCTCGCGCGCCCGCCGGGCGTTCGACGAGGCGGCCGCCTCCTTCTGGGACCGCCTGCCCCAGACGATGAACGAGACCGAGGCCGGGCTGCGCGAGCTGGCCGACCTGGCCCGCAGCGAGGGCGGGCTCGACCGCGTCGTCCGCCACACCCTGTGGGAGGACGGGTACGCCGACCGCGTGATGCCGCTCCGCGCCTAGGCCATGTGGCGCTCGAGGAACGCCCGGGTGCGCGGATCGCGCGGTGCGGTGAACAGCTGCTCGGGCGGGCCCGACTCGACGATGCGGCCGTCGGCCAGGAACACGATCCGGTCGGCGCACTCGCGCGCGAAGCTCATCTCGTGGGTGGCCATGACGATCGTGCGGCCCTCGTTCTTGAGCTCGCGGACCACGTCGAGCACCTCGCCCACGAGCAGCGGATCGAGCGCGGACGTGACCTCGTCGAGCAGCAGCAGTTCCGGATCCATCGCCACGGCGCGCACCAGCGCCACGCGCTGCTGCTGGCCGCCCGACAGTGAGTCGGGGAACGCGTGCGCCTTGGACTCCAGGCCGACCCGGGTGAGCAGTTCGAGCGCCCGGCTCTGGGCCCGAGACTTGGCGACACCCTTGACGCGGCGCGGGCCGATCGTGAGGTTCTGCATCACCGTCAGGTGCGGGAACAGGTTGAACGACTGGAACACCATCGCGATCCGCGACCGGGCGGCGTTCTCGTCGATCGCCGGGTCGGTCAGCTCGAGATCGCCCAGGTGGATGTCGCCGTCGTCGGTCAGCTCGAGCAGGTCGACGCAGCGCAACAGGGTGGACTTGCCCGACCCGGAGGCACCGATCAGGCAGACGACCTCGCCGCGCTCGACGTGCAGGTCGATCCCGTCCAGGACCAGGTGGTCGCCGAACGACTTGCGGACTCCCTCGACACGCAACATCAGCGGCCTCCCTGCCGGCGCATGGACCGGATCGTCAACCAGTCGGTGAATCGCGCCAACGGGATCGTCACGACGATGAAGAACACCGCGGCGACGCACATCGAGGTCACGTTGAACGTGGTGGCCTGGTAGACCTGCGCCGCGCGCAGCGCCTCGACCAGGCCGATGACCGACACCAGGGCCGTGTCCTTCTGGAGCGACACGAAGTCGTTCATCAGCGGCGGCGTCACGTTGCGGATCGCCTGCGGCAGGATCACGCAGACCAGTGTCTGGCCGTAACTCAGGCCCAGCGCGCGGCCGGCTGCCCACTGGGTCGGGTGGATCGAGAGGATGCCGGCGCGCAGGACCTCGGCCACGTACGCGCCGTAGCTCAGGGTCAGGGCGATGACGCCCAGCCAGAACAGGCTCGTGGGGACCCCTGCCATCCCGAGCGCCGGGAAGCCGAAGCCCACCAGCATCACGATCAGAATGGTCGGGATGCCGCGGAAGATGTCGGTGTACGCCGCGGCGAGGAACTTGAACGGCGCCATCGCCGCGGACGGGATGACGCGGATGACGGCCACCAGCAGCGCCAGCGGCAGGACGAGCGCCTCGACCGTCAGGAAGAGGCGGACGTTCAGCCAGAAGGCGTCGAGGATCGCCGGGAACGACTCACGGGCGTGGTCGGCACTGAAGTAGACCTCGCGCACGCGCGGCCACCCCGGCGCCTGGGTGATGAACCAGGCGGCCAGGGTGAGCACGACGATGCTCGAGATCGTGCCCGCGGCCACGCGCCGCAGCGTGCGCCGACGCCGGTAGGCGTTGCGCTGCTGCTGGCGCGCGGACGGGTGGTCCGGGCCGGCCAGGCCCGTGAGTGAGGTCACCGGGTCACTTCAGGACGGGAACGTCCTGCGACGACGAGAGCCACTTCTGCTCGAGGTCGGCGAACGTGCCGTCCTCGGTCAGGGCGGTGACGGCCGCGTCGACACAGGGGGTCAGCTCGCTGTCCTTCTGCAGGAGCAGGCCGAACTCCTCGGGCTCGTCGCCCGCGTACTCGAACTGGCCGGCGATCTTCGCGCCCTCGATCTCGGCGGCGACGAGGTAGAACGCGGTGGGCAGGTCGGCCACGATGCCGTCGACCTGACCGTTGGTCAGCGCGAGCGCCGCCTTGGTGGTGTCGTCGTAGACCAGCGGGGCGTCCTGCGTCGCGAGGCTCTCGATGGCCTTGAGGGAGGTCGTGCCGATCTGGGCGCCGAGGCTGGCGGCCTTGAAGTCGTCGAGGCTGTCGACGTCGGCGAACTTCGAGTCGTCCATCACGATGATGGCCTGGTTGGCCGAGTAGTACGGCTTGCTGAAGTCGACGGCCTTCTTGCGGTCCTCGGTGATCGAGACCTGGTTGATGTCGAAGTCGAAGCCCTTCTTGCCGGGCTGGTAGGCCGTGTTGAAGGGGACCTTGGTCCAGACGACGTCGTCCTTGGCGAAGCCCATCTGCTCGGCGACGGCATACGCGACGGCGGACTCGAAGCCCTTGGCGTTGCTCGGGTCGTTGTCGGAGAACCACGGCTCGAAGGCCGGGTCGTCGGTGCCGATGGTCAGCTTGCCCTTCGCCGTCAGGGGCAGCTGGTCGACGGCGCACTGCGAGGCGGCGGGGGTGGAGTCGGACGCCTTCGCGTTGTCGGAGTCGTCGGCGGGCGCGCAGGCGGCCGCGACGGAGAACATGAGCGCCAGGGGGACGGCGAGCAGGGATCGCTTCATGGTGTGAATCCTAGTTCCGCGCATTTTCCCGCCCGACGCTCGTCCCAATCTATGAACTTCGTTGCATATGAAGCAGCCGGGGCCCTACTGTCTCTGCATGGCCCTCGATCACGCGATCCTCGTGTCGCTGACCGAGCGCGCCGCGAGCGGCTACGACCTGGCCCGGCGCTTCGACGCGTCGATCGGCTACTTCTGGCCGGCCAGCCACCAGCAGATCTACCGCGTGCTCGCCCGCATGCAGGAGGCCGGCTGGGTCGAGAGCACCGTGCAGGAGCAGGACGGCCGGCCCGACAAGAAGACCTACGCCATCACCCCCGCCGGCGAGGCCGAGCTCGACCGATGGTCCGCCACGCCCAGCGGCCGCGAGGCAGTGCGCAGCGACTTCGCGGTCAAGCTGCGCGGGTTCCGTGACCGCGACGCGATCCTCGCCGACACCCGCGCCCGCCGGGCCGACCACGTCGCGCGGCTGACCGAGTACGAGGCCAGCGAGGCCCGGTTCTACCCCGACCCCTCGGCCCTGGACGGCGCCGACCTCGGCGCTTGGCTGGCGCTGCGCGGCGGCATCCACACCGAGCGCCGCGGCATCGAGTGGTGCGACGAGATCCTCACTGCCCTCGAAGGGCCCGGATCCCGATGACCAGCACGATGATGCCCAGCGTCATGGCCGTGACGATCAGGACCAGGTGCACCCAGAAGAACCCCTGGGGATCCTGCCACTTCTCGGCCCCGCCCCAGGCCCGGTCGTCGTCGACGATCGCCTTGAAGAAGCGCGGCCAGATGACGACGTTGAAGACTCCGGCCGCGATGAGCAGCCAGGCAGCGAGCTTTCCGATCACCCATCCATTCTCCCATTCGAAGGGAACCCGCCCATGAAGGCCTTCCGAGATCTCGTCGAGACCAGCATCGCCACCGGATCGCTCGTCGGCGTCGACAGCCTGCTGGCCGACGACGTCGTGTTCCGCAGCCCCGTCGCGTTCAAGCCCTACCCGGGCAAGGCGATCACCACGGCCATCCTCAACGGCGTCTCGCGGGTGTTCGAGGACTTCCGCTACGTCAGCTCGATCGAGGAGGGGAACCGCAGCGCGCTCGTCTTCGAGGCGACGGTCGACGGCGTGACCGTCAACGGCTGCGACTTCATCACCACCAACGAGGACGGGCTGATCAGCGAGTTCACCGTCATGGTCCGGCCGATGTCCGGCGCCAAGGCGCTGATGGACGCGATGGCGGCCCAGTTCCCCCAGATCCAGGCGGACGCCGTGGCGTACATGGAGGCCCAGCAGTGACCGAGTACCCGCACCTGCTCAGCCCGCTCGACCTGGGCTTCACGACGCTGCGCAACCGCGTCGTCATGGGTTCGATGCACACCGGCCTGGAGGACCACGCCAAGGACATCCCCAAGCTGGCCGCCTACTTCGCCGAGCGCGCCAAGGGCGGCGTCGCGCTGTCGATCACCGGTGGGTTCGCGCCCAGCTGGCGCGGCTGGCTGCTGCCGTTCGGCTCGGAGATGTCACGCAAGCGCCACGCCGACAAGCACCGCCTCGTCACCGACGCCGTGCACGAGCACGACGGCAAGATCGCCCTGCAGGTGCTGCACGCCGGCCGGTACGGCTACTCGCCGTTCAAGAAGGGCGTCTCGTCGACCAAGTCGCCGATCACGCCGTTCAAGGTCTCCCCCATGTCGACGCGCGAGGTCGACCGCACCGTCACCGACTTCGCCAGGTCGGCCGCGCTGGCGAAGCGTGCCGGGTACGACGGCGTCGAGATCATGGGCTCCGAGGGCTACCTGATCAACCAGTTCCTCACCGCGCGCACCAACACCCGCACCGATGCCTGGGGCGGCTCGGCCGAGAAGCGCATGCGCTTCCCCATCGAGATCGTCCGCCGCACCCGCGAGCTCGTGGGCGAGGACTTCATCGTCCAGTACCGGATCAGCCTGCTCGACCTCGTCGACAACGCGCAGACCTGGGAGGAGACGGTCACGCTCGCGAAGGCACTGGAGGCCGAGGGCGTCACGATCTTCAACACCGGCATCGGCTGGCACGAGGCGCGCATCCCCACGATCGTCACGAGCGTGCCGCGCGGCGCGTTCACGTGGGTCACGGCCAAGCTCAAGTCCGAGGTCTCGGTCCCGGTGGTTGCGTCCAACCGGATCAACACCCCCGAGCTGGCCGAGCAGATCCTCGCCAGCGGCGAGGCCGACCTGATCTCGATGGCGCGGCCGCTGCTGGCCGACCCCGACTTCGTCAACAAGGCGGCCGAGAACCGCTCGGACGAGATCATCACGTGCATCGCCTGCAACCAGGCCTGCCTGGACCACACGTTCAAGAACCAGCGCGCCAGCTGCATGCTGAACCCGCGCGCCGGGCACGAGACCGAGTTGATCCTGCTGCCCACGCGCACCTCGAAGCGGATCGCCGTCGTCGGCGCCGGGCCGGCCGGGCTGGCCGCCGCCGTCGAGCTGGCCGGGCGCGGCCACGAGGTCGAGCTGTTCGAGGCGCTGCCCGAGATCGGCGGTCAGTTCCGCCTGGCCATGCAGATCCCCGGCAAGGAGGACTTCGCCGAGACCGTCCGGTACTACTCGGTGATGCTCGAGCGCCGCGGCGTGAAGGTGCACCTGAACCGCGCCGCCTCCGTGGAGGACCTCAACGGCTTCGACGAGGTCGTCCTGGCCACCGGCGTCGAGCCGCGCGTGCCGTCGATCCCGGGCATCGACCACCCCTCGGTCGTGACCTACCAGCAGCTGATCCGCGACCGTGCGCCCGTGGGCGAGCGCGTGGCCGTGCTGGGCGCCGGCGGCATCGGCTACGACATCTCGGAGTACCTGCTGCACGAGCCCGACGAGAGCCTCGAGCACTGGATGCAGCGCTGGGGCGTCACCGACCCCGAGGTCGAGCGTGGCGGCCTGGCCACCAAGGTCCAGGCACCGCCGCGTCGCGCGGTCACCCTGCTGCAGCGCAAGAGCACGACGTTCGGCAAGGGCCTGGGCAAGACGACCGGCTGGGTGCACCGCACGACGCTGAAGGACTCGGGCGTCGAGTTCGTCGGCGGCGTCCGGTACGACCGCATCGACGACGCCGGCCTGCACGTGACCGTCGGCGCCGACGGCGACTCCCCCGAGTCGCGCGTCATCGAGGCCGACACGATCGTGCTCTGCACGGGCCAGGAGTCGGTGCGCGACCTCGTCGAGCCGCTCGAGGCGGCCGGCGTCTCGGTCCACGTCATCGGCGGCGCCGATGTCGCCGCCGAGCTCGACGCGAAGCGCGCCATCAAGCAGGCCACCGAGCTGGCTGCTCGGCTCTGACGGTTTCCGTCATCGCCCGGGCGCACACTGAGGGCATGAGCAAGCGCGTGGTCTTGATGCGGGCGGTGAACGTCGGCGGGGCGAGGCTGCCGATGGCACAACTGCGTGAGGTGGCCGAGGAGCTCGGGGCGACGGACGTGTCGACGTTCATCGCCTCGGGCAACCTGCTGGTCGACGTCGAGGACGCCGAGGCTTTCGACAGAGCCCTGGAGCAGGCGATCCAGGAGCGGTTCGGCTTCTTCCGTGAGGCGATCAGCCGGTCGCCGCAGGAGCTGCGCGATGCCCTGGCCGCCCACCCGTTCGAGATCGACACCGAGACGAGGGCCAACCACGTCTACTTCCTGCTGCGACCTCCCGCGCCCGAGCAGGTGGAGGCGCTGCTCGCGAAGGGGCTTCCGGACGCGCTCGCCGTCATCGGACGCGACCTGCACATCCGCTACGCCGAGGGCGTCGTGAACACCAAGCTGACACCGGCCTTCATCCTCAAGACCTTGGGCAGCCACGGCACCGGACGTAACCTCAATACTGTGGAGAAGTTGACCGAACTCGCCCATGAGTGACTGGTACGACCGGCCTTGGCTCGTCCTGACGGGCGCCGGGGTCAGCACCGACTCGGGCATCCCCGACTACCGCGGGCCGGACGCCGTCCCCCGGCAGCCGATGACCTACCAGGACTTCATCGCCTCGGCCGAGAATCGGCGCCGGTACTGGGCCCGCGCCCACATCGGCTGGGCCCGCATGGGCGGCGCCGAGCCGAACTTCATCCACCACTTTCTCGCGCAGCACCAGGACCGGCTGGTCGGCCTCATCACCCAGAACGTCGACGGCCTGCACGAGAAGGCCGGCTCGCGCGAGGTCGTCGACCTGCACGGCCGGCTCGACCGCGTGGCCTGCCTCGACTGCGGCGACGTCACGGCGCGCGACGAGCTGCAGGCCCGCCTCGATGCCCTCAACCCCGGATGGGCCGACCAAGAGGTTCGGATCGCACCCGACGGCGACGTCGACCTCGAGGACACGTCCGAGTTCGTCGTCGCCGAGTGCACCCAGTGCGGCGGGCGCCTCAAGCCCGACGTCGTCTTCTTCGGCGAATCGGTGCCCAAGCGCAAGGTCGCGCACTGCTTCGACCTCGTCGAGCGCGCCGGGCGCGAGGGCGCGGCGCTCGTCGTGATGGGGTCGTCGCTGCAGGTCATGAGCGGACTGCGGTTCGTGCGGCGCGCCGCGAAGGACGGCACCGAGGTCGTGATCATCAACCGCGGCCCGACGCGCGGCGACGCTCTGGCCGACGTGCGCATCGACGACGGCGTCGCCGAGACGCTGCGTCGGCTCTCCGGCGCCTGAGACGACGAAGGGCCCGGTGGTGCTAGTGCTAGCACCACCGGGCCCTTCGTATCGGCTCAGCTGAGCTGACGCAGCCGCACCGTCTCGGGCAGCGAGGCCAGCTCCTTGAGCACCTCGGGGCCGACCTCGGCCGACACGTCGGTCACGACGTAGCCGAGCTCGCCGCGGGTGGCCAGCTGCTGGCCCTCGATGTTGACGCCGTGGTCGCCCAGGATCGTGTTGATCGCGGCCAGGACGCCCGGGGCGTTGCGGTGCACGTGCGCCAGTCGGTGACGGGCCGGGTCGCTGGGCAGGTTCAGCTCCGGGAACGTCACCGACAGGTTCGTCGTGCCGGCCTTGGCGTAGGCGCGCAGCTTGGAGGCGACGAAGCGGCCGATGTCCTGCTGCGCCTCCTCGGTGGAGCCGCCGACGTGCGGCGTGAGGATGACGTTCGGCACGCCGCGCAGCTCGCTCTCGAACGGGTCGCCCTGGGCCTTCGGCTCGACCGGGAACACGTCGAGCGCGGCGCCGGCGATGTGGCCCGACTCGAGGTGCTTGCGCAGCGCGGTCGTGTCGACCGCGATGCCGCGCGACAGGTTGAGGAACAGCGAGCGCGGCTTCATCGCCTTCATCTGCTCGTCGCCGAACAGGCCGGCGTTGCCGGGGCGGCCGTCGACGTGCAGCGAGACGACGTCGGAGACCGAGAGCAGCTCGTCGATCGTGGCGCACTTCTTGGCGTTGCCGAGCGCGAGCTTGTCGTCGATGTCGTAGAAGACGACCGAGAGGCCCAGCGCCTCGGCGATCACCGACAGCTGGCTGCCGATGTTGCCGTAGCCGATGATGCCCAGCGTGCGGCCGCGGACCTCGTGGCTGCCGGCCGCGGACTTGTTCCAGACGCCGTTGTGCATCGCCGTGGACTTCTCGTGCAGGCGACGCGCCAGCGAGATGATCTCGGCGATAGCCAACTCGACGACGCTGCGCGTGTTCGAGTACGGCGCGTTGAAGACGGCGACGCCGTGACGCTTCGTGGCGGCCAGGTCGATCTGGTTCGTGCCGATGCAGAAGGCGCCGATGGCCAGCAGGTCCGGGGCGTTCTGCAGGACCTTCTCGGTGATGTAGGTCGTCGAGCGGATGCCGAGCAGGTGAACGCCCTTGATGGCCTCGATGAGCTCGTCCTCGCCGAGCGCGGCCGAGCGCGTCTCGACCTGGTAGCCCTTGTTGCGCAGGAACTCCACGCCGTCGGCGTGGATGTTCTCCAGGAGCAGGACCTTGACGTCCTGGTCGTCGATCTGCGTGAACGGTGCGTGCACGTCGAAGTTCATGGTCATCATCGTCATCGTGAGGGGCCTCCGGGTCAGCGGTGTATCGGGCTGACGCGGGGCCCAGGCGAACGGTCCCGAAGTCGTGCTGCCGCGGCTCCCTGGTGGTAACCACCTCAACGCCAGTCGCGCGCGGACCTGTCCATCGTAGCGGCTCGGGCCAGCCCGGGGACCCGCGTCCGGATCGCGGCGGTCAGCTCGTCAGGTTGCCCTGCATGGCGGCGACGGCCTCGGGCGGAACCTCCTGGTCGAGGTTGGCCAGTCGCACCTGGCCCTGCGCGATCAGCTTGCCGTCCTGGTTGACCGAGTCCAGGTGCCACAGCTGCTGCGAGCGGCCACGGTGGATCGGCGTGGCCGTGGTGGTGATCGTGTCGCCGTTGCGGGCCTGGCGCAGGAAGTCGGTGGAGTTGTTGGTGCCCACCACGACGCCCTTGGTTCCCAGCCAGATCTGGCCGGCCATGCTGGCCGTCGACTCGTGCACCGCACAGTAGATGCCACCGTGGGGGATGCCGAAGGGCTGCAGGTGGCGGTCGGTGATGGTGAATCGCACGACCACCTTGTCGGGGGTCAGCTCCACGTGCTCGACGCCGAGCACTCCGTCCAGGCCGGGAAGATCGCTCATGCCGGGACTCTAGCCAGCGCCGCGGATCACCGCCCGGAGGCCTTGGGTTTGATACCCCTCGGGGGTATGGTCGGACGTATGAGCCACTCGCACCCCGGATATGCGGACGACAAGGCGGCCGTCCTCAAGCGGTTGGCGCGGATCGAAGGACAGGTCCGCGGGATCAACCGGATGGTCGAGGCCGACACGTACTGCATCGACGTGCTGACCCAGATCAGCGCGACCACGAAGGCACTCGAGGCCGTCGCCCTCAAGCTGCTCGACGAGCACCTGGTCCACTGCGTCGCGGACGCCGCGAGCAAGGGTGGCCCCGAAGCCGACCAGAAGATCAAGGAAGCATCAGACGCGATCGCGCGTCTGGTGAGGAGTTGACACCCATGAGCACCACCACCACGTACACCGTCACCGGCATGACCTGCGGCCACTGCGCCACCGCGGTGACGCAGGAGATCACCACCATCCCCGGCGTCGAGGGCGTCCACGTCGACGTCGCCACCGGCGAGGTCACCGTCACCAGTGCGGCCCCGCTCGACGAGAGCACGGTCGCGGCGGCCGTCGACGAGGCGGGCTACACGTTGGCAGGCCCGCGAGACCTGCCGCTGATCTGATGACCACCGAGACGCGGACGGACACGGGCACCACCTACCGTCTCGCGATCGGTGGCATGAGCTGCGCCTCGTGCGCGGCCCGGATCGAGAAGAAGCTGAACCGGCTCGAGGGCGTCGAGGCCACGGTCAACTACGCCACCGAGAAGGCCACCGTGCACGCCCACGGCGACGTCGATCCGCAGACGCTCGTCGAGACGGTCGAGAAGACCGGCTACACGGCGCAGGTGCACGACCCGCACGCCGGACACGACCAGCACGCGGCCCACGGCGGCCTGCACTCGGCCGAGTCCATGCGCCGGCGCCTCATCGGGGCGGCGATCCTGAGCGTGCCGGTGCTGGCGATCTCGATGATCCCGGCGCTGCAGTTCACCGCCTGGCCGTGGGTCGTCTTCGCGCTCACGACGCCCGTCGTGCTGTGGGCGGCGTACCCGTTCCACTGGTCGGCCTGGCTGAACCTGCGCCACGGCGCGGCCACGATGGACACCCTCGTCAGCATGGGCGTCGGCGCGGCCTACCTGTGGTCGATCGTCCAGCTCTGGCTGGGCGTGACCGGCCACGGCGTCGAGCACGGTCACTACTACTTCGAGACGGCCGCGGCGGTGACGACGTTCATCCTCGCCGGCCACTACCTGGAGGCCAGCGCGAAGCGCCGGTCCAGTGCCGCCCTGCGCACCCTGATGGATCTGGGTGCCAAGCGCGTCACCGTCCTGCGCGACGGCGCCGAGGTCGAGGTGCCGGTCGAGCAGCTGCACGAGGGTGACCTGTTCGTCGTCCGCCCCGGCGAGAAGATCGCCACCGACGGCGAGGTCGTCGAGGGCGGGTCCGCCGTCGACGAGTCGATGCTGACCGGCGAGTCCGTCCCGGTGGACGTCGCCGTCGGCGACACGGTCACCGGCGCCACGGTCAACCAGTCCGGGCGTCTCGTCGTGCGCGCCACCGCCGTCGGCGAGGACACCCAGCTGGCCCAGATGGCCCGCCTCGTCGAGGAGGCCCAGGAGGGCAAGGCCGACGTCCAGCGCCTGGCCGACCGCGTCTCGGCGTGGTTCGTCCCCGGCGTCATCGCGATCGCCGCCGTCACGCTGCTGGTCTGGTTGCTGGTCGCACCCGGGATCGGCGCGTTCGAGGCGGCCGTGGCCGTCCTGATCATCGCCTGCCCCTGTGCCCTCGGCCTGGCCACGCCCACCGCCCTCATGGTGGGCACCGGACGCGGCGCGCAACTGGGCATCCTGATCAAGGGCCCGCAGATCCTGGAGTCGACCCGCGCCGTCGACACGATCGTGCTCGACAAGACCGGCACGGTCACGACGGGCACGATGACGGTCTCGCACGTCGATCCCGCCGACGGGGTCGACCCCGACGAGCTGCGCCGGCTGGCCGCCTCGGTCGAGTCCGCCAGCGAGCACCCGGTCGCCCGGGCCATCACGTCGCTGGCCGCTCCCTCGCCCGTGACCGACTTCCGCAACCATGCGGGGCAGGGTGTCGAGGGTGTCGTCGACGGCCACCGCGTGCGCGCCGGACGTCCCGGCTGGATCGGGGCCGCCGACCGGCCCGATCGCATCGGCACGGTCATCGCCGTCGCGCGCGACGACCGCGTCCTGGGCACGATCACCGTGGCCGACGAGGTCAAGCAGACCTCGAAGGCGGCCGTCGCCGACCTGCGCCGGCTGGGTCTGGAGCCGATCCTGCTCACCGGTGACAACGAGCGCGTGGCGAAGGCCGTCGCGGCCGAGGTCGGGATCGACCGCGTCCACGCCGAGGTCACCCCGCAGGACAAGCTCGACGTGGTCAACGACCTCAAGGGTCAGGGGCGCGTCGTCGCGATGGTCGGCGACGGTGTCAACGACGCCGCCGCACTGGCCGGTGCCGACCTGGGCATCGCGATGGGAACCGGCACGGACGTCGCGATCGCGGCCAGCGACCTGACGCTCGTGCACGGCGACCTGGCCACCGCGGTCGTCGCCGTCGACCTGTCGCGCGCGACCCTGCGCACGATCAAGGGCAACCTGTTCTGGGCGTTCGCCTACAACGTCGCGGCCATCCCGCTCGCGGCGCTGGGGTTCCTCAGCCCGATGATCGCCGGCTTCGCCATGGCCGCCAGCTCGGTGTTCGTGGTCACCAACTCACTGCGCCTGCGGCGTTTCGGGCGGGTCCACGATGCCGAACCGGCCTCGTCGTGACACGATTCCGGGGAATCGCGGCGTCCGCATCGGGGCGGCGCCGTACCGACGAGGGGAATCCATGAACTACCGCAAGCCCGCCGCCGCACTCGCCGCCGTGGCCCTGTCCTTCGGCCTGACCGCGTGTGGCGGAGGCGAGCAGTCCGTCGCCGACGCCTGCAACGTCGCCGAGAAGGAAGTCAAGGACGCGATGGGCGATCTCAACGGGATCAACCCGGGCGACACGGACGAGGCGACCAAGTCGATCTCGTCGATGGGCGACGCGCTGGACAAGACCGAGAAGAAGCTCGAGAACGAGAAGGTCAAGAAGGCCGTCGGCGACCTGTCGAGCGAGTTCGACAAGCTCGAGACCGCCTTCGCGGACCTCAAGGCCGCCGACAAGGACACCGCCAAGCTGACCAAGGTGTCCGAGCAGATGAGCACCATCTCGACCGACATCCAGAAGAAGGGCGAGAAGCTCGACGAGCTCTGCGGCTGAGCCCGTCCGCACACAGATGAGCCGGTCGACACCTCGGTGTCGACCGGCTCATCCGTTCTCAGGGCCCGCGTCAGGCCGCGCGTGACCTCCGCCTGGCGAGGGCGACGGCCGACCCGCCCGCCAGCAGACTGAGCACACCCAGTGCGGCCCAGCCCGCGGTCACACCAGAGCCCGAGTCCGCGAGGTCACCGCCGCTGCCGGAGGTCCCACAGTCGGGGCAGCCCGCGTTCGACACGTCCCACACGTTCTCGTCGAACACGTTCGTGACGTCGATGCCGATCCGCGCCGTGGTGTCCACGGACGTCACGGTCGCGCCGCTCGCGAAGTCGGGGTGGCTGACCTCGACCTCGGTCGCGCCACCGGCGTCCGTCTCCTCGACGAAGCACCGGGTGCCGGTGGGCAGCAGCAGCGGCTCGCCGTCCGCGCCGGCGAACGTCGCGGTCCGCCCCGCACGAACGGAGAAGTCCGCCGCGTGGACGGTCCCGAGGACGGTCGCGCCCGTCGGGCCGGTCGTCTCGATCTGGCAGGTCAAGGTCATGGCGAACGCCGCCCGGACCACCTCGGGCCGGTCCGCGAAGCGACCCTCGACCTTCTTGGTCACCTCGACCTCCCCCGCGCCGTAGGTGTTGGTGATCGTCGCGACGACCGCCTCGGCCGTCGTGCCCGCGCCGATGACGACGGTGGCCGCCCCCGTCGAACGGTCGGCGGCTCCCGCCTCGGTCTCGACGACGTGGCACGAGGTGCCCGTCGGCATCGGTCCGATCGGGTCGGACCACAGCGACGTCGCGTCGCCGTCGCGCTCGATCGTCACCCGGTCCGTCAGCACCGGCGCTCCGGCCAGCGTGCACTCCACCTCGAACTCGTAGGAGTCACCACCGTGCAGCGCCTCACCCGGACCGTCGATCAGCTTGTTGACGATCAGGAAGCCGGCGTCGAACCGGTTGTCGACCGTCACGGCGACGGGCGTCCCGGACGCGCCGCCACCGGGGACGACGACCTCGCCGTTCTGCGGGGTGATCGTCACCTGCTGCGGGACCGGGGACGACGCGGGCTCGTCGACGACGCAGGTCGCACCGGTGGGCAGTCCGTCCCAGGTCGCCTCGCCGGCGCCGGTGATGACGCGGTCGGCGCCACCGGGGACGGCGATCGTCTGCACGACGCCGTCCACCTCGCGGGTGCACTCGAGCGACATCGTCCAGGTACCGTCCTGCACGGCGCGGAAGGCCGCCCCGTTGCCCGAGAGCGTCTTGGTGACCTTGACCGAGCCCTCGTCGAAGAAGTTCTCCGCCGCCACGAGCACGGCCTGGCTGCCGGCCTGCACCTCGAACTCCTCGTCCTGGATGCTGACGCGGTTCGCCCCGCCGTTCTTCGGCTCGCTGACAACGCACGCCGCGCCGACCGGGAGATCGTCGATCTCCCACTCCAGGTCGTCGGGGGCCCGCAGGGTGTGGGTGTCGTCGAAGACGGTGGTCTCCTCCACCCCGCCGAGCTCGCAGACGAGTCGCAGCTGCACGGGCTCGAGGCCCCATGCGGGCGCGCCCGGACCGGTGAAGTCCTTCTCGATGCGGACCGAGCCGACGGCGAACGTGTTGGTCACGTCGACCTCGACCCGCGTGCCCTCGACGACCGTGAAGGTCGCCGGGTTGGCCGCCGCGGCGCCGTCGACCTCGACGCTGACGGTGCCACCGCGGGCGTCGGTCTCCTCGACCGAGCACTCGGCGCCACCGGGAATCGACGCGTACCGCTTCGTCGCGCCGTCAGCCAGGGTGACCTGCTCGGCCAGGATCTCGCGACCCAGGTACTCGCACGTCACGTCGAACGCGTAGTCGCGGTCGTAGACGACGGGGTCGCCGTCCTGATTGACGGCACCGCCGTTGTCCACGGCCTTGGTGATCTCGAACCCGCCCGTCGTGTAGGTGTTCGTCACCGCCACGACCGGACCGTTCGCGGCGCCGACGTGGGGGTTCTGGATGCCCGTGACCCCCGCCAGGCTGCGGTCGGCGACGACCGTGCCGTCGGCGGGATCGACGGTGACCGTCGCGCCGGCGGGCACCGGGCTCTCGACGACGACGCACTCGGCGAACAGCGGCACCGAGAGCGGGGAGCCTGGGGAGTTCAGAACCGTCGATCCGTCACCGTAGGCGTCGACCGACACCCGCACCGGGCCGGCGAAGGCCTTGCCGGTCGAGTCGGCCAGGCGCACCGGGTCGCCGTCGGAGGTGCACGCGATGTCGAACGTGTAGCTCGAGGGCAGGTCGACCGGCACGGAGAACGTGGGCGCGTCCACCGTCTTGTCGATCGTGACGCGACCGGTCGCGGTCGCGACGCCGACGCGGGTCGGCTCGAGCACGATCTCGCCACGCTCGGCCTGCGTCTGGGTCGCGACGGTCCGCGACGTGCCGGCGAACGAGTTGTACGCGATCGGCAGGCTCGTGCCCGTGGCGACCGCGGCCGGCAGCTGGGTGGGCGTGCGCGTGTTGAACGTGACCGCGACGGTCTCGTCCGGGCGCAGGCCCGCCCCGGCGGTGGCCGACCAGTCGATCACGAACTTGACCGACTGCGCCTTCGCCAGCGCCGAGTTCGGCGTCGACGGCGTGTACTCCGTCCAGCCGAAGGCGCACGAGCCGTCGGCGCTCGCGTTGTTCGTGTGCACCTGGATCGTGTTCGTGTTGCACGCGGTGCTCAGGCGGGCGGTGGAGTAGTACGCCTTCAGCACGCCACCGTCGTGGCGCAGCGACGCGATGGTGCTGTCGAAGCCGTTCCGCAGCGTCACGTCGAACTGCGATCCGCGGCCCGCCGAGGTGATGACACCTCGGTCGCCCACCTGGGGCAACGTGTCGACGACCGCCACGGTCTTCGCGTTCGTGTTGCCCGTGTTGAGCATCTCCAGGCGCCACGTCTCCTCACCGCCGGGGCGGGTCACGGGCACACAGCTGCCGTGGTGGAAGCCGTCGGCGTCGGGAGCCGCGCACTCGGAGGGGTCACGGTTCAGCAGGTCGACGACGCCGAGGTCGTCGGCGCCCGTGCCGGGGGCACCGGCCTCGTCGCCCTTGACGCCCTTGCGCATGGACAGCGTCGCCGCGGCCAGTGGCTGGACGTGGGTCGTCGCGGTGCAGTCCGCGACGCCGAAGACGCGCGGGCGGTCCGAGCGGTCGACCGTGTAGTCGCACCGCTCGAAGTCGCGGTCCGACGACGCGGTCACGCTGTTCGCGACCACGGTGTCGGCGCCCAGGCCGTCGGCGAACTCCATCGGTGCGTTGACCGTGAGCTTCCACCCGGACTTGAACACGAAACCGGACGGTGCCGTCACCGAGAGTCGTCCTGTGGCCTCGTCGTACGCGGCGGAGAAGGCCGGCGCCGGCGAGGGCACGGGCTTGGCAGCGTTGCTCGACGTCAGCGAGAAGGTGTACGCCGCGGGCGACGGCGCCTTGACCGGCGAGGCGCCGACGACCAGGTCGAACTGGTCGACGACCGTGAAGCCGGTCATGTCCCAGTCACCGGTGTTGGTGATGGTGAGGACGTACGGGATCGTGCCCGACGGCGCGTACGTCGGCGGACGGGTCGTGTTGCCGGGGGCCTTCTCGACCTTGATCGCGTTGGCCCGGTGGCGCACGAGCGTGCTGGCGGAGTACGACTGGGTGGCCGTGAACGACTGGTGCGCGCCGAACTGGGCCTGCGCGTCGACCACGAACGTGTTGCTGATGACGCCCTGCTGGGTCTCGCCCTCGTTCGGGTCCATGCCGGGCCGGGTGGTGGAGACGGGATCGCCGTTGCCACGCTGGGTCTGACGTCGGGTGGTCACGAGCGTGATGGGGAGGCGCGGGTTGTGGGCGCGCTCCCACTGGACGGGCGCGCCGTTCACGATCTGCCGGAACGCGAACCGCACGCCCACGACGGAGCCGGCCGAGGTGCCCCCGGGGAGTGCGAAGTTCACGGTCGATCCCGCAGCCGAGGACACCCAGTCGCCGCTGGTCCAGGTGGTGCCGATCTTCACGTCCATCCGGGCCTGGTTGACGGGCGCGGGCAGGCGGATCGACGCACTCGCGTAGTCCATGACGTTCCAGAACGTCGAGGCATCGTCGGTGAGGGTCATCACGGTGGTGCGCGCCGAGCCGAGCGGCTGGCCGACCAGCGTGGTGGTGTAGGTCGTCGACTCGTCCTCGTGGACGCTGGCGGGAGCGATCGTCTTGGAGCCGGTGATCCGGTAGTCCGCGCCGACGATGTTGAACTCGTCGTCCGCGGTGGCCGTGCCGGCCGAGCAGCCGGGGGTCGTGACGGTCAGGCACGGGACGCGACCGGGGCTGTCGGCCTGCACGCGCGCCTCGTTGAGGATCGGCACGCCGCCGGGTGAGGTGGTCGCGACCGGGTCGCCACTGCGCTTGTCCTGGCGCAGCTGGAAGACCAGATCGATGGCCGCCGAGGCGTTCGCCGCGATGACCGGGCGGCCATCGGCCCGGGCGTAGGCGACGGTGACGCCGACGACGTCGGCCAGGTCGGCGGGGCTGAGCGCCAGCGCCTGCGCGCGGGTGTAGTCGCGCGGCGTGCCGTCGTGGTCGAGGGTGACCGTGACGTCGGCCGCCCCGATCCCGCTGGGCAGCGGGATCGTCGCGATCTGGTGCAGGTCGAGCACGTCGAACGCCGTCGGCGCGACCTGGTCCGGCGAGGGGTCCGTGACGACCATCGACGAGATCCTGACCGCCGAGGTGTTCCTCGCGGTCAGGGTCGACGTGATCAGCGGGTAGTCGTCGGCGTCCACCGTTCCGCGGATCGGCAGGCCCAGCTGGGTCTGGTCGAACGTCTTCGTCAGGCTGACGTTGACCGGGCTGTCGACGATCGTGATGCGGTCGGAGTCGCGGGTCTCACGGTCGCCGGAGACGCCACCGAAGCCGCGGACGCTCACGGTGTTGTTCACGACACCGGCGTCTGCGGTGTTGTACGTGTACGCGTGGCGCGTCCCGAGCACGTAGTCGCCCGTGCTGCGCAGGGTGTCGCGCACCTGGAACGACAGGTCGAGGGGACGGCGCGCGTACGACGAGCCGACGCCGGCACCGGCGACGAGCTCGGTGAAGGTGATGCGTGCCCCGGTCGTGTCCGCCTGCTGCGCGGTGGTCAGCGTCAGGCCGGGGAACGTCCCGCGGCAGGCCAGCTCGCTCGAGCACGCCTGCGCCGTGACGTCGACCCAGGTGCCCGAGCGGAAGAGCTCGACCTTGGCGACCCGGTCGTTGACGATGAGCGGGTCGATCACCGGCGTGACCGGGGCGATGGCACGCAGGTCGAACGCGTCGTAGACGGAGGTGGCGATGCCGGGTGCTCCCGGGCCGAGCTCCGCGGTCGTCGCCGGGTCGGTGATGGTCATCGAGGCGAAGTTCAGGCCCTGGGTGCTCCAGCCGATCCGAGCCGTGCGGGTCGCGCCCGAGAGTGCGGGAACGGTGTTCTCCAGCCACGTCTTGTCGACGAGGTCGGGTCCCGTGCCGGACGTGGGCTCGAGGATGACGTCGTCGGCCGCGGTGTCCGTGTGGCCCTTGTCGATCGTGGCGTTGTGGACCCGCGACTGGACGTCGTTGTCGATCGTGGCGGCGGCGTTCGGCACGCCGGACTTGAGCGCCACCGCGTAGTCGGCCATCACGTTGAAGCCGGGCGGCAGCACCTGCGGGCAGCCGTTGACCGCCCGCGGGGCGAAGTCGAGCTGGATGCCGCCGAGGTCGGCACGCACCGACGCGGGGATCGCGATGCCCCACTTGGCGACCTCACCGGCCACGTTCTCCGCACCGGGCAACACGACCCACGCCTCGTCGCCCTTCGACCAGTACCGAACGGTCAGCTGCGCGCACGCGGGGATGTCGGTGTTCTCGATCGCGGTGACGTCGAAGGAGGAGAAGAAGCTGGGGGACCGGGCGGGATCGACGGGGTCCGAGATCACGAGGCGGTCCGAGCCGGCGGTCGAGTCCGCACGGACGCGTGCCGAGAGCCCGACGGTGGCGCGAGCGCCGGGCAGCGCCCAGATCTGGCTGGGGCTGATCGTCTTGTCGACGGCGGTGAAGACCTCCAGCGGGCGGATCGTGAAGGTCGCCGCGTCGTCGTCGCGGCCCGTGGCGCCGTCGACGGTCGAGACCTGGGTGTCGACGTGGTTCGTCGAGGTCGTGGCCGCCGTGATGTCGGTCAGCGCGGTGAACTCGACCGGGACCTCGGCGTACGCGGACGACTCGATGCCGTCGGTGCCGTCGGCCGCCGTGAACGTGAGGGTGAAGCCCTCCACCGTGCAGCCCGCGGTGGGCCCGGGGAGCGTGTCGGTCCGCGTCGTGCGCGCAGTCGAGGTGGCGCAGTCGGAGTACCGGTAGTCGATCGAGGCGGAGACCGCGGTGACCGGCCACTCGAGGTCGTCACCGAAGCCGGTGAACGCCAGGCCTTGGTCGCTGAACGACGGGCGACCCGCGCTCGGCTCGTGGATCACCAGCGTGTGCACGTCCTGCGCGCCCACGGCGGCGTGCAGGGCCGCGGTGACCTCCTGGCCGATGACGAGCGTCGTGTCCGAGAAGCTCTTCGTGATCGTCACGTCGGGGTCGCGCTTGAGGATCGACAGCGAGGCGTCGTCGTCCGCCTCGGCACTGACGGTGCCGCCCTTGGCGACCGTCGTCGTCACGGAGTTCTCGACCCGGACCGACTGCTGGTCGGCGATCGCGGCCACGCGGGAGTTCGTCCGCTGGGCGATCCGCACCTCGCCGGACACGCCGGGCGCGAAGCTGCCGGCGTAGGTGACCCGGACGCCGTCGACGTCGCTCGGGTCGCCCGGCGCCGCGGTCGTCCACGCGCCCTCGACGAGGTACTCGACCTTGGTCGAGGTGGTCGTCGCCGGTCGACGCGTCGCGTCGACCGAGACGAAGTCCAGGTGGTCCTGCCCGGCGCCGTCGAAGACGTCCTCGACGACGATCGTGTCCACCGTCTGGTTCGACGCGTTGCCGGGCTTGAGCGTCCAGGTGACCGGCCGGCCCGCGGTGGCACCGACGGTGGCCGGCGAGACCGACTTCGTGACCTCGGCCGCCAGCGTCGTGGTGACCCGGACCGTCACGTCGGCCGAGGACGACTGTCGGTCGGCGTTGTCCGCCACGACCGAGGCGACGTTCGTCAGGGTCTCGCCGTTGAAGTCGGCGGACACCGTCGGGGGCACCTGCACCGCGATGGTCACCGTCATCGAGCCGCCCGCGCGCAGACCGACGTCGGAGCCCAGCTGGTGCTGGGGCCGCACCGTGACGTCGTCACCGGTGATCTTGACGTCCGCGGGACCCGTCGGCGACAGGCTGACCGCGACGGGGTTCTGCACGGCCGGGTCGAGGACCAGTGGATCGGGCAGCGCGTCGTTCAGCGCGGCGTCGACGCAGCCCAGGTCGTTCGTCGACGAACAGCCCACGACGATCGTGTAGGAGAACGTGTCACCGGGTCCGTGCGGGCCCGCGGAGTCCACGGACTTCATGATCTGCAGGTCGGCGGTCGCTTCCGCGGCCAGCGCCGAGGACGTGCCGACGGCGAAGGTCAGCAGGACGAGCAGGAGAGCGGACAGGAGCGAGAGCGCGCGGCGCATCAATCATCTTTTCTGGGGGAACTGGCCGGACGTCGCCGTCCGAGAAGGTTTAGCCGACCATGATAGCAAACTTTCACTACACTCTGGGAAGCCTTGAAGAGAATAGTCGTATGGCGCCCGCCACTCTCCAGCAGTCGTGCCACACGCGGGGTGGCGATCGGGCTGCAGGATTAGGCTGGTCGCCATGGCCCTGCTCACCGTCTCCGGTTCCCTGCTCGTGCGTGAAGTCTCCGAGATCCCGCCGGGCGCGATCGCCACGGTCAAGGTGGTCGACGACGCCGGGGAGGTGCTCGCGGCCGCCGCGCTGGAGGTCGACGAGGCGCCCGCGCCGTTCAGCGTCACCCTCGACGACGAGATGGTCCGTGGCGACCTGTTCGTCTGGGCCTTCCTGCGCGCGAGCGACGGCAGCGGGTACGGCACGCTCGAGCTCGTCCCGGCCGACCTCGGCACCGTCGAGCTGAACCGCATCGGAGACTGACCAGAGTGCCCCGACCGGGTCCCGCGGTCACTCACCTGAGCGACGCCGAGCTCGCCGCGAACAACGGCCCGGTCCTCCGCCGCATCGCGATCCTGCTGCGGCCGTACCGCGCCAAGATGGTGGCGGTCGCCGTCATCGTGGTGCTGTCGGCCGTCCTGACCTCGATCGTCCCGTTCCTCACCCAGGCGGTCTTCGACCGCGCCCTCTTCGGCTCCGGCGGCCCCGACCTGGGTCTGCTGGGCTGGCTCGTCGCGGGCATGTGCGCGCTGCCGATCCTGGCGTCGATGCTGAACATCGCCCAGAACTGGCTGACGTCCACCATCGGCAACTCGGCCATGGCCGATCTGCGCAGCGAGCTCTTCGCGCACCTGCAGAAGATGGAGCTGGCGTTCTTCACCACGACCAAGACCGGTGCCATCCAGTCCCGGCTGGCCAACGACGTCGCGGGCGTGCGCACGGTGCTCACCGACACCGCCACCTCGATCCTGCAGAACACCGTCACCGTCACGGCGGCGTTCATCTCGATGGTGATCCTGTCGTGGGAGCTGACGATCCTGACGGTCGTCCTGATGCCGCTGTTCATCTGGCTCCAGCTCAAGGTGGGGCGCCGGCGCCAGCACTTGGCGCGCCGCACGCAGGAGAGCCTCTCGGAGATGACGGCGATCACCGAGGAGTCGCTCAGCGTCTCGGGGATCCTGCTGGCCAAGGTGTTCAACCGCAGCGCGTCGGAGGCCCAGCGCTACCGCAACGCCAACCTCGAGCAGACCCGGCTGCAGGTCGAGCAGGCGATGACCGGCCGGATGTTCTTCGCCACCGTCCAGACCTTCTTCGCGATCACACCGGCCCTGATCTACCTGGCGGCGGGCTTCATTATCGCCGGCCGGCTGCCCGGCGGCGCCGAGTCGCTCTCGGCAGGGACCCTGGTCGCGTTCACCACCGTGCAGGCCCGCCTGCAGATGCCGCTGCTGCAGCTCATGCGGGTCTCGCTCGACGTCCAGACCTCGCTGGCGCTCTTCCGCCGCATCTTCGAGTACCTCGACCTCGAGCCGGCGATCGTCGACCGGCCCGGCGCGCGCACGGTCACGCCCGCCGACCTGCGGGGCACGATCGAGTTCCGCGACGTGTGGTTCCGTTACCCCCCGCCGCGGGTGCTGACCGGCGAGAGCGCGAAGGAGCGGTTCGGCGACTCCAGCGGCCCCGTCGACGCGGCGTCCACGGCCGACGCCGACGCCTGGGCCCTGTCGGAGCTGTCGTTCACGATCGAGGGCGGTCAGCTGGCGGCGATCGTGGGGCCTTCCGGCTCGGGCAAGACCACCGCCACGTACCTCGTGCCGCGGTTCTACGACGTGCAGCGCGGACAGGTGCTGATCGACGGCATCGACGTCCGCGACATCACCTCGTCCTCGTTGGCCGACTGCGTCGGCATGGTCACCCAGGAGCCCTACCTCTTCCACGGCACCATCCGCGAGAACATCGCCTACGCGAAGCCCGGCGCCACCGCCGACGAGATCGTCGCCGCCGCCACCGACGCCAACATCCACGACCGGATCATGAGCTTCCCCGACGGCTACGAGACCGTCACCGGCGAACGCGGGTACCGGCTCTCCGGTGGCGAGAAGCAGCGCATCGCGATCGCCCGCGTGCTGCTGAAGAACCCGCGGATCCTCATCCTCGACGAGGCCACCAGCGCCCTCGACAACGAGACCGAGCGCCTCGTGCAGGAGGCGCTCGAGCGCGCGACGACCGGTCGCACCACGCTCGCGATCGCGCACCGGCTCAGCACGATCCAGAACGCCGACGTCATCTTCGGCCTCGTCGACGGGCGCGTCGTCGAGCGCGGCACCCATGAGGAGCTGGTCGACGATCCCGACGGCCTGTACGGCCGGCTGTACCGCGAGCAGTTCGCCAGCCGGCGGCAGACACCCGACGCCACGCGAGGCCAGGGACCCGTGGGATTCCTGCGCGCCGATGTATCCCTGTGATTCCAAGGGGTCGAAAGGTGGCCATGGTCACGGCTCTCGGAGGCTGCCACAATCACCTCCATGACCACCGCCTACCTGGTGACGTCGGCACTTCTCGTGCTGACGGTCGCGGCGGTGCGTCACCACCGGTCGTCCGTCTCGGTGCCCGTCCTGATCATGCTCCTGGCCGCCGCCGGTTGGAACCTGGCACGAGCCGATCGCGGGGCCGTCGACCCCGCGCCCAGCGTCACCGTCGCGATCAACGTCGTGTTCGTCCAGATCACCGCGGCCTCCTTCTACGTCGCGACGCGGCGCCTCGTCTACGGGCGCTGGCGCATGTCGGGCTGGTTCTGGGCCCTGGCGATCGGGGTCAGCACCGCGACCTTCATCGGGATGCTCCCGTCGGTCGGGCTCACCACCGGTGAGGACTACTACGCCAGTCCGGTCTACGTCGTGCACCTGGCGTATTCGTTCGCGCTCTTCGGCGCCGGGATCCTGACCCTCAGCTCCCGCCAGCACGACCCGTCACCCCACGTGCGCCGTGTCGTCTCGGCCGTCCAGCTGGGCGCCCTGCTGGTCCTGACCCTCCAGGTGTTGTACCCGTCCCTGACCCCGCTGGCGGTCGCCGCCACGGCGATGGTGATGGTGTGGACGACCGGCCACGTCGGCGAGTGGTCGCGCTCGGCGTCGCGAGCCGGCCGGTTGCTGGACTCGATCGGCGTGTTCATCCTCGTCGTCGACCGCTCCGGTCGCCTGCAGGACTGGAACGGCCCGGCCGCCAGCCTGCTGCGGCTCAAAGGTCACACGGCTCGGCGGGACCTCGACGTGGCCGCGGCGCTGGGGATGTCGATGCCGTTCCTGGACGAGTCCACCGTGACCCTGCAGATCGAGGGCGGCGAGCTGCGCACCTCGCTGTCGGTGCACCCGGTCGATCCCCTCTCGCGCACCAGCGACCGGGTCCTCATGTTCCGGCCGGTCAGGTCGTCCGTCGAGAGCTCGTCGTTCCCCACCGTCTCCGGCGCACTCAAGGGCCACGACCCCGCGACGCAGACGCTCGGCCGCAAGGCCGCGGTCGATCAGCTGCGCGCCGCGGCCGAGGAGGGCCAGCGCGTGCTCCGCCTGGACATCAAGCCGCGCACCCCCCGGCGCGCGGACGAGGTGATGTTCCTGATGGCCCGGCGCATGGAGGCGCGCGCCGCCGAGCGTGGATGGACCGAGACCGAATGGGCCCGCCTGGACACCTGGACCTTCGTGACGCCGATCCTCGACGCCCACTTCGAGGCGATCCCCGCTCACGTCGTCGTCGAGGACCTGGGCGTGGACATGGTGGTCTCGTTCTTCGAGCCGCTCCCCGACGAATCGGCGGCCGACTTCGTCCGCCGCGTCTCGGCCGACGAGTACGACCACAACTCCGCTCAGAACAGCTGACGCGGCACGCCGCAGGCCGGGGGCACGGCGCGCTGCACTCGCTCAGGCGCGGCGGCGCCGTCCCAGCAGGAGTGCGAGCCCACCGAGCACGACCGCACCGAGTCCCCCCGCCACCGCGGCGAGGGTGGCACCCGAGCCCGTGTCGGCCAGCGGCGACCGGCCGTCGTCGCCTTCGTCGCCGGCTTCGTCGTCGCCCTGGCCGTCACTGCCGGACCCGGCCTCGGTCGGAACCTCGGGAGCCGCCGTGACGTCGACCGTGACCGTCGCCGTGTCGCAGACGGGCAGCGGCGTGGAGTCGTCGCACCGCTCGTACTCGAACGAGTCGGAGCCGACGAAGCCCTGGCGCGGCGTGTACCGCACGGTGCCGTCCGCCAGGACCTCCGCGACGCCGTGCTTCGGCTTCTTGGTGATCCGCGCGGCCGCGAGCGGGCGCCCGGTCCGGCTGGAGTCGTTGCGGTCGACCTCGATGACCACCGGCCGGCCCGCTCGGGTCGTGGCCGTGTCGTCACCGGTCACGACCGTGTTGGTCCGCACGGTCACGGGGATCGACACGATGTGGCACTGCTGGGGCCGCGACGTGTCGCACACGCGCAGGTCGAACGCATCGTCACCGGAGTAGCCGTCGTCCGGCGTGTACGTCACGGCGCCCGTCTGCGCGTCCACGCTGACGTCGCCATGGGCCGCACCGCCGACGACCTGCACCGACTGCGGGTCCAGGCCCGCACCGGCGGAGCTCACGACGTCGCCCAGCGGGATCGTCAGCTCAGCATCCTGGTCGGTCTCGAAGCCCGCGGCGGCCGCCGGCGAGATCGCGAACGCGTTCGCCACGGTGACCGTCACCGTGGCGGTGTCGCACACCGGCGTGGGGGTCGACGTGTCACAGACGCGGTACTCGAAGGTGTCCTGACCGGAGAAGCCCGCATCGGGCGAGTAGGTGATCTCGCCGTCCGGACCCACCACGGCGGTGCCGTGCGACGGTCCGGCCACGATCACCGGGTGCGCCAGCGCCTGGCCCGAGGCCGAGCTGTCGTTGTCCGCCACGTCGATGTCCACGTCGGTGCCGAACGCCGTCGTCGCCGAGTCATCGGCCGCGGCGACCGCGTTGGCGGACACCTCGACAGCGATCGTCACCGTCGTGCACTGGACCGGGTTCGACGTGTCGCACACGCGCACCTCGAACTCGTCGTCACCGGAGTACCCCGGGACCGGCGTGTACGTCAGCTCACCCGTGACCGGGTCCACCGTCACGGTGCCGTGCTCGGGGGCATCGGGGATGGTGACCGTCGTGGGATCGACGGGCTTGCCCGACGGGGACACCACGTCAGCGAGCGGGATGGTCGTCGAGGTGTTCTGCGGCGTCGCGACGCCGTCCTCGACCGCGGTCCCCTCGGCGAAGACGTTGTCGACCGTGACCGTCACCGTCGCGGTGTCACACACCGCGGTCGGGGTCGACGTGTCGCACACGCGGTACTCGAACGTGTCCTCGCCGGAGAAGCCGGCCTCGGGCGTGTAGGTGATCCGGCCGTCCGACTCGACCACAGCGGTGCCATGGCCGGGCGCCGTGGTCACCGTCGGCGGCGCGAAGGCCTGGCCCGAGGCGCTGTCGTCGTTGCCACGCACGTCGATCGTGCGGGGCGTCGCCACCGTGGTCGTGGCCGAGTCGTCGACCGCCGTGACCGAGTTCGCGCCGACCGTCACCTCGATGGTGACCGTCGTGCACTGCACCGGGTTCGACGTGTCGCACACGCGCACCTCGAACTCGTCGTCACCGGAGTAACCCGAGGCCGGCGCGTACGTCAGCTCACCTGTGACCGGGTCCACCGTCACGGTGCCGTGCCCGGGACCGCGCGAGACGGTCACCTTGGTCGGATCCAGCGGCTTGCCCGAAGCCGACACCACGTCCGCCAGCGGGATTTCCTTCGGCGTGTTGTGCCCCGTGGACACGCCGTCCTCGACGGCCGTCTCCTCGCTGAAGACGTTGTCGACCGTCACGGTGACCTTGGCGGTGTCGCACACGGCCGGGGTCGACGTGTCACAGACGCGGTACTCGAACGTGTCCTGGCCGGAGAAGCCAGCGGCCGGCGTGTAGGCGATGCCGCCGTCGGACTCGACCACAGCGGTGCCATGACCCGGAGCGGTCGTCACCGTCGGCGGCGCGAACGACTGGCCCGAGGCGCTGTCGTCGTTGCCACGCACGTCGATCGTGCCGGCCGTCCCGACCGGTGTCGTTGCCGAGTCGTCGTGAGCCGTCACCGTGTTCGCGCCGACCGTCACCTCGATGGTGACCGTCGTGCACTGCACCGGTGCGGAGGTGTCGCACACGCGCACCTCGAAGTCGTCTTCACCCGTGTACCCGGGGTTCGGCGTGTAGGTGAGCCGGCCCGTGGTCGGGTCGACCCTCACGTCACCGTGCCCGGGAGCGTCCGAGACGGTCACCGTGGTCGGATCGAGCGGCTTGCCCGACGGGGAGACCACATCGTCCAACGGGATCTGCTTCGCCGTGTTCTGCGGCGTCGTGACGCCGTCCTCGACTGCCGTCCCCTCGGCGAAGACGTTGTCGACCGTGACCGTCACCGTCGCGGTGTCACACACGGCGGTCTGGTGCGACGTGTCGCACACCCGGTACTCGAACGTGTCCTGACCGGAGAAGCCGGCCTCGGGTGTGTAGGTGATCTCGCCGTCCGACTCGACCACGGCGGTGCCATGGCCCGGAGCGGTCGTCACCGTCGGCGGCGCGAACGACTGGCCCGAGGCGCTGCCGTCGTTGCCACGCACGTCGATCGTGCGGGGCGACGCCACCGTGGTCGTGGCCGAGTCGTCGACCGCCGTCACCGAGTTCGCGCCGACCGTCACCTGGATGGTGACCGTCGTGCACTGCACCGGTGCGGCGGTGTCGCACACACGCACCTGGAAGGAATCAGCACCCGTGTACCCGCGGTTCGGCACGTAGGTGAGCAGGCCCGTGGTCGGGACCAACAGGGTGCCGTGTATGGGACTGCCGCTGCCGGTCACCGAGGTCGGATCGAGCGGCTTGCCCGACGGGGAGACCACGTCGGCCAGCGGGATCTGCTTCGCCGTGTTCTGCGGCGTCGTGACGCCGTCCTCGACGGCGGTCCCCTCGGCGAACACGTTCGTGACCGTGACGGTGATCGTCTCGGTGATCTCCTGGTTCGAGGAGTCGCGGAGCGTGTACGTGAAGCTGCCAGTGCCGGAGAACCCGGCCGTCGGAGTGAAGGTGACGATGCCGTCGGCGAAGCTCACCGCCCCGTTCTGCGGCGAGCCGACGCGGACGAGCGCGAGATCCGTGCCGTGTCCGAGCGCCTCGAGGGCGGCTTGCGAGATCGTCACCGGGACGTTGGCCCGGGTCGTCCGGCTGTCCGGCTCCGCCTCGGGAGTGACCTGGATCAGCACGGTCACCAGCGCCCCGCCCGAGGTTCTGTAGGTGAAGGAGTCGGGCCCGGAGTAGCCCGCCGGGGGCGTGTACGTGTAGCGGCCGCCGGCGTAGGTGATCGTGCCACCCCGCGGCGAGGAGCGGTCATACGTGCCGTTCGAGGTGTCGGTGACCGTGGCCGGGACGTCGACCTGGGTGGCGATCACGACCTGGGTCTCCGCCGTGGCCGGCGGCGCGGGGTTCGGGTCCTCGTTGCCGACGGCCTGCGCGCTGTTGATCAGGGAGCCCGGCGCGGACGGCGCGGTGGCGCTCACGGTGACGACTGCTTCGTCACCGACCCCGAGGTAGCCGCCGTTGCAGGTGGCGACCTTCTGCGTGGTGCCCGTCACGACGCATGACGTGTCCGTGCTGGTCGCGCTGACGTTGCTGAGGTTGTTCGGGAGCGTGTCCTTGAGGACGAAGCCCGAGGTGTTGCCCGGGCCCTCGTTCTTGACGACGACGCGCCACGTGATGGTGCTGCCGACGACGACGGTGGCCGGTCCGGTCTTCGTCACGCTGAGCTTCGAGGGAAGCGCGGATGCACAGTTCGTCGCGTCGCTGCGCTGGTTGGTCGGCGCGGTGACCTCGTTGATCTTCGTGAAGGTGGGTGCATTCGTCGCGGCGTCCTTGATCGCGATCTGGTACATCTTGCCGTTCGTCGCGATGAGCGCGAGGTTGCCGTTCGTCATCGTGAAGGCCGAGCCGTAGGAGTTCACCGGCATGACTTCTGTGGACAGCGTGAAGGTCTTCACGGCGCCGGTGGTGCGATCGATCCGGTGGAGCTCAGGTGCCTTCCCGTAGCTGGGCGCCCACAGGTACCCGTCGAGAAGCGCCATGTCTGCGAAGTGGATGCCCGCCGAGGGGACCCCCGTGAGCGGGATCGCCGTTCGCGTCGGCCGCGTACCCCCGGTGACGGTCGTGACGTCCTTCAGGTTCTCGATCTTGTAGATCGTCTTCGTGCCGCCGTTGCCCGAGGCGACGAAGTAGTTGCCGGCCGCGTCGAACTCACCGCTGTCCCAGAGCGTGTTCGGCGCCGTACCCAGAGCCGCGTTCGCGACGCCCAGCGGCTTCACGACACCGGATCGGTCGATGCGGGCGAACGAGCCCTCGATCTTCTCGCCCGAGGACTGTTCGTAGAACGTTCCGTAGAGGTAGTCGTCGGTCGGGTTGAACGCCAGCGCGTTGAAGACGTTCGCGCCCGTGTAGGTCCCGATCTCGGTCCACTGGGACCCACCCGTGCGGGTGTAGGACCCGGAGTTGAGCTTGACGGTGCCCACCGGGTCCTCGGCCTGGGCGAAGAAGCGCGGCACCGTGCAGTCGAAGGCCGGCGGGGCGGCCGCCTCGGCTGCCGGGGCCAGCACCGTCATGGTGCCGGCGAGGCTCAGCGCGGTCAGGGTGAAGGCTGTCGCACAGGTGAGCAGACGGCTGCGCAGGCGGAATGCCATGAAATCCGGAAACCTCTCGAGAATGGGAGATTCACAGACACGGCCGAGATCGAGCAGGGCCCGGGCACACCACGGTCGCCATGACCGGGGCCGGAGGCCGTGAGCGGAGCCGACTCCCTCCGGACTCGCTCGTCAGGGACGCTACCTGTGACACCTGGTGCCCATGGCGGTTTCAGCACGCACGGGCCCGCGACCTGCCCAGAACGGTCACAAAGAACTACGCGAGATGGACGAAAGTGTCATGTTCCGCGCCACATGAGTCACATGAGGCAATGCGGGCCGCACCCGTCCCGCGATCTTCGCGTCAGAGAGCGAGACCGACGTACTTCGTCTCGAGGTACTCCTCGATGCCCTCGTCGCCCCCCTCGCGGCCGAAGCCCGAGGACTTCATGCCGCCGAACGGCGCGGACGGGTTCGACACGACGCCCTGGTTGATCCCGACCATGCCGGTGTGGAGTCCCTCGTAGACCTTGATCGCCCGCGAGTAGCTCTCGGTGAAGGCGTAAGCGACGAGACCGAACTCGGTGTCGTTGGCCATCCGCAGCGCCTCGTCGTCGTCCGTGAACGTGAACACGGGAGCGACAGGACCGAAGATCTCCTCCTGCCACATCCGCGCCTGCTGCGGGACGTGGGTCAGGACGGTCGGCGGGTAGAAGTAGCCGGCGCCGTCGGGCACCTCGCCACCGGTCAGGACCTTCGCGCCCTGCTCCTTGGCGTCGTCGACCAGCTCGGCGACCTTGTCGCGCTGCTTGGCCTCGACCAGCGGGCCGACCGGCGCCTCGGCCATCTTCGCGGCGAAGCGGGAGGCGAACTCCTCGGCCAGGGACTCGTGGACGATGAACCGGTTGGCGGCGGTGCAGGCCTCGCCGAGGTTGCGCATCTTGGCCAGCATCGCGCCCTCGACGGCCTTGTCCAGATCGGCGTCCTCGAAGACGAGGAACGGGGCGTTGCCGCCGAGCTCCATCGAGACGCGCAGCACCTGCTCGGCCGACTGCTCGATGAGCGAGCGGCCCACCTCGGTGGACCCGGTGAACGTCAGCTTGCGCAGGCGCGGATCGCGGATCAGCGGCTCCATGACCTTGCCGGTGCTCTTGGTCGTGACGATGTTCAGGACGCCCTCGGGCAGGCCCGCCTCAGCCATGATCTCGCCCAGGCTGAGCATCGTCAGCGGGGTGAGCGACGCCGGCTTGATCACCATCGTGCAGCCCGCGGCGACGGCCGGGCCGATCTTGCGGGTGCCCATGGCCAGCGGGAAGTTCCACGGCGTGATCATCAGGCAGGGGCCGACCGGCTGCTTGAGCGTCAGCAGCCGCGTGGCGCCGTTCGGCGCGACGGAGTAGCGGCCCGAGATGCGCACGGCCTCCTCGGCGAACCAGCGGAAGAACTCCGCGCCGTAGGCGATCTCGGTCTTGGACTCGCTGATCGGCTTGCCCATCTCGGCGGTCATCTGCTCGGCCAGCTCATCGGTGCGGTCGGTGATGATCTCGAAGGCCCGCCGCAGGATCTCGCCCCGGTCGCGCGGCGCGGTGCGCGCCCAGTCGTCCTGCACCGCGACGGCCGCGTCCAGGGCGGCCTTGCCGTCGGCCACGGAGGCGTCGGCCACGGTCGCCAGGGTCTCACCCGTCGCCGGGTTCTCGACCTCGAACGTCGCGCCACCCTCGGCGTCGCGCCACTGACCTGCGATGAAGAGTTGGTTCGGCATGGGTCGACGCTACCTCTCCCCGGCGATCCCTTCGACCTGCGACACTTCGAGCCATGGTCGCCACCCTGCGGGGGCTGTTCCATCCCACGCTCCCGGGACTCGTCGGGGCGCTGCTGTTCGCGCTGGTGTCGCTGACACCGTCGCTGCTCCCCCGGCCGGCCCTGTTCCAGGGACTCGTCACGGGCGTGACGGCCGTGATCGGCTACGGCCTCGGCGTCGCTCTGGCCTGGGTCTGGCGCGCGTTCGCCGACAGGGAGGCACGGAGACCCGGGGCCCGGCAGTGGCGGTGGGCCGCCGGCATCGGCGTCGTCACCCTCGGCGCGGCCGACGTGATCAGCGTCCGCCAGCAGGACCGCATCCGTGAGCTCATGGGCCTGGGCGACGCCAGCGCGTGGCGCCTGGTCTCCGTGCCGGTCGTGGCCGTGGTGGTGTTCTGCCTGCTGCTGGCGGCCGGACGCGGACTGCGCCGGGCCGCCCGGGCGCTCTCGGACCTGCTGGCCCGCCGGATCGGCGCGCAGGCCGCCCGCGCGACGGCGGTGGTCGTGGTGGCGGCGTTGACCTTCTTCACCCTCAGCGGGGTCGTGTACGACACCGCGATCGACGCGGTGGACTCGTCCTTCGCCCTGGGAGACCAGCAGGTCTCGTCGCGGCTCGACCCGCCCGCGAGCGCGCTGCGATCCGGCAGCCCCGCGTCGGACCTGGCCTGGGAGGACCTCGGGCGTCAGGGCCGTCGGTTCGTCGCACGCGGCCCCAGCGGCGACGACATCGCGGTGTTCACCGGGCGGACCGCCCTGGACCCGATCCGCGCGTACGCCGGCACGGCCCACGCCGAGGACGTCGAGCAACGAGCCCGGCTCGCCGTGGACGACCTCGAGCGGGCGGGCGGCTTCGAGCGGGCCAACCTCCTGGTCGCCGGCACGACCGGGTCCGGCTTCATCGAGCCCAGCGCGTCCGAGTCGTTCGAGTACCTCACCGACGGCGACTCGGCGATCGTCTCGATGCAGTACTCGCACCTACCGTCCTGGGTCTCCTTCCTGGTCGACCAGCAGGCGGCGCGCCACGCCGGGCGGGCGCTGTTCGACGCCGTGTACGAGCGGTGGTCGGCTCTCCCCGCCGATGCGCGGCCCCGGCTCTACCTGTTCGGCGAGAGCCTCGGCTCGTTCGCGCTGGAGACCGCGTTCAGCGGCGAGGCCGACCTGCGCAACCGGACATCGGGCGGTCTGTTCGTGGGGCCGCCCGGGTTCAACTCGCTCTTCACGGAGTTCCGCGAGCAGCGGGACCCCGGCAGTCGCGAGATCGAGCCGGTCTTCCGCGACGGACGCACGGTGCGGTTCACGACCGACCCGTGGAGCCCGGTGATCCCCCAGGATCGCGCGTGGGACGGCCCGCACCTGCTCTACCTCGTCCACGCGTCGGACCCGATCACGTGGTGGAGCCCGGATCTGATCTGGGACAAGCCCGACTGGCTCTCCGAGCCGCGCGGGTCGGACGTCGCCGCGGCGATGCGGTGGTACCCCATCATCACGTTCTGGCAGACCTCGGCCGACATGGCGGTCGCCATGGCGGTGCCGTCGGGTCACGGTCACGACTTCGTGGGCGAGCACGTAGCGGGGTGGGCCTCGGTGCTGCAGCCGCCGGGGTGGTCCCGTGAGGATCTGCGCCGCCTCCAGCAGCAACTCCTCGACACGGGCGCCCAGGACGCGGGCATCCCTCCGTCGCTGCGCGAGTGAGCGGTTCCCACCCGGGGGCCGGGAGCCCGCCAGCCGGGGAGACCGTCAGCGCTCGCGCGGGTCGCGGAGCTCGCGGACGCGCGTGACGACGAACCAGCCGCAGACCACGACGACGGCCAGGATCACGAGGCGCTGGAACCAGTCGGCCCAGGGCTCGATGACGTGCCAGTTCTCGCCGAGGGTGTAGCCGGCGCCGACGAAGATCGAGTTCCAGATCAGGCTGCCGACCGTGGTGAGCGTCAGGAACACCGTGAAGCTCATCTGCTCGACACCGGCGGGGATCGAGATCAGGCTGCGGAAGATCGGGACCATCCGGCCGAAGAACACCGCCTTGGTGCCGTGCTTGGCGAACCACTCCTCGGTGACCTCGAGGTCGCGCACCTTCAGCAGGGGAACCTTGGCGAACACCCAGGCCGTGCGGTCGCGGCCGAAGACCCGGCCGAGCCAGTACATGATGCAGGCGCCGATCACCGATCCGGCGGTCGTCGCGAACAGGGCGCCGGCGAGGGAGAAGCGTCCCTGGCTGGCGGCCAGGCCCGCCATCGGCAGCACGATCTCGCTGGGGATCGGGGGAAAGAGGTTGTCCATGCCGACGGCCAGCGCGGCGCCGAAGAGCCCCAGCCGGTCCATCATGTCCACCATGAAGCCCGCGAGGCCGTCGATCTGCTGGTCGGCTGCCTGAGTCATCACCCGGCAGAGCATAACGAGCGACTCACAGACTGGGGTGTCTCCGCCGAACGCGGTACCGTCGCTGGGGTGCATTCGTTCCGCAGATTCCTCGCCGCCCTCGGCGCCGCCGTCCTGCTGACGACCCTGCTCGCGGCCTGTGACGGCGACAACGGCGACGACCGAACCGAGCGGGAGTCGGTGGAGGCCGCCTCGCCGACCGGGCTGACCACCGTGTCCGCCGACGACGTCGTGGCCGTGTCCCGGTTCCTGCTGGACTCCGCCTCGGCGGTCGTGCTCGTGAATGAGCAGGACCGCGCGGCCGCCCTCGAGCGCGCCCGTGACCTCCGGGTGCCCGCGCTGCCGGACACCGAGGCCGGTCGAGCCGAGGCCGAGCGGCTCGGCGCGCGCGTGCTCGGCGCCGACGACAAGACGGCCGCCGCGGCCCCGCCGATCGCACGGTCGACGCCGGTCACGATCGCCACCACCTCGGAGCCCTCGCAGGAGCTGACCGACCTCGTCGACCTCGGCGACGGCGAGCTGGTCCGCATCGCGCGCGACCCGCGCCGTCACGAGCCCTCGGCGAAGCTGCTGCGCCGCGACCCCGACGCGCCCCTGCTGACGCTCGGCGCCTCCCCCTACGCCGTTCGGGTCGTGCGCGCCGATGCCCAGACGGTCGGCGGCGGCTGGTTCGCCACCCGCGGCAAGCATTTCGTGGCGCTGTACGGGCACCCGTCCGGGCCCGCGCTCGGCGTGCTGGGCGAGCAGGGCGTCGAGGCGTCGATCGATCGGGCCCGCCGGCTGGTGGGCGAGTACGAGCGCGTCGATCCGGATGCGCGGTTCGTCCCCGCCTTCGAGATCATCACGACGGTCGCCAGTGCCGCCAAGGGCCCGCGCGGCGACTACTCCGCCCGCACCCGCGTGGCCGAGATCGAGCCGCTCGTGGACGCGGCCGAGCGCGCCGGCGTGGCGGTCATCCTCGACCTGCAGCCCGGCCGATCGGACTTCCTCTCCCAGGCCAAGGAGTACGAGTCATTGCTGCGCCGCCCGCACGTCGGCCTGGCGCTGGACCCGGAGTGGAGGCTCGGCCCCCAGGGCAAGCCGCTGCAGCGGATCGGCCACGTCGGCGCCGCCGAGGTGAACCGGGTCTCCGCGTGGCTCGCGGCCCTGACCCGCAAGCACGCGCTGCCGCAGAAGATCTTCGTGCTGCACCAGTTCCAGACGCAGATGATCCGCGACCGGGACCGCGTGCGGACCGACCATCCCGAGCTGTCGACGATCATCCACGTCGACGGGCAGGGCAGCCCCGGCGCCAAGTTCGGCACCTGGCGCGTGATCCGGACCGCGGCGCCCGACGGGGTCGGCTGGGGCTGGAAGAACTTCCTCGACGAGGACGAGCCGATGCTGACCGTGCCGCAGACGTGGCAGCAGGTCCGGCCGCGCCCGCAGCTGATCACCTACCAGTGAGCCGGCCGCCCGCTCAGCCCAGCGTCGCCGTGATCCGCTCGAGGATCCGCTCCAGCCGCTCGGGGCTGGTGCCGAAGTTCAACCGGGCGAACGTGCCGGACTCCAGGTCGGTGTGCGCCGTGAACTCCGGTCCCGGCGCGAGCCTGACCCCGCCACGCTCGAGCAGGATGCCGGCGGGATCGGCCGCGATGCTCGTGCCGGCGAAGTCCAGCCACGCGAGGTAGGTCGCCTCGGCGGGCTGGACGTCCACACCCACCTGGGCGGCCCAGTCGGTGATCGTGAACCGGTTGCGCCGCAGCACGCCCAGCAGCTCGGTGAGCCAGTCGTCGCCCTCGGTCCAGGCGGCCACGGCCGCGGCCCGCGACAGGGTGCTGACTCCGCCGAGGTACGCGAACGGCAGCGCCGCCAGCGGCTCGCGCACCCGGGCGGCGCCGAGGTGCGCGACGGCGCAGTGCAGCCCGGCGAGGTTGAACGCCTTGGAGGCCGACGTCACGGTGACCGTGCGGTCCTCGACGTCGGGTCCCAGCGAGGCGAACGACACGTGACGGCGGCCGTCGAGGGCCAGGTCGGCGTGGATCTCGTCGGCCAGGACGACGAGGTCGAGCTCGGCCGCGGCGTCGGCGATCGGCCGCAGCTCGTCCTCGCCGAGCATCCGCCCGAGCGGGTTGTGCGGGTTGACCAGCACGACGAGCGAGACCCGCTCGCGGCGCCAGAGCTCGACGAGCTCGGCGCTCGTGGCACCGAACGGCATCGGCACCACCCGGCGACCGGACTCGGCGGCGGAGTTCAGGAACACCGGGTAGCTGGGCACGTGCAGGGCGATCCCGTCCCCGCCCTCCGTGAGCAGGTCCAGGGTGACCTGGAACGCCTGGATGACGTCGGTGAAGAGCCGGCCCCGCTCGGGAGTCGGCGTCCAGTCGAAGCGCTCGGCCATGCGCCGCTCGAAGGCCGCGACCAGCGGATCGGGGGCGTCGAAGTCCGGGTACCCGACGTCGCCGCGGGCGAGCCGATCGTGGACGGCACGGGTCACGACCTCGGGAACAGTGACGTCCATGTCGGCCACCCACGCCGGGATCACACCCTCGGGTGTGGTCGTCCACTTCATGTTGTCGCGGTCGCGCAGGGCGTCGTCGGTGAGGTCGAACACCCGTCCAGTCTCCACGAAGCCAGCTGGGGACGGGAAAGGCCGCGGAGCCGGGGGCATGTCTCCCCGACTCCGCGGCCGCCTGTGGGCCCCCGACCTCAGCGCACCCGCACCTTCACGGTCGTCGAGCTGGCCTTGACGCCCGACTGCGGGACGTACACGAACCGCACGCTGGTCTTCCCGCGCTTGGCGCCCAGTCGCAGCGAGACCGTGGCCTTGCCGTCCACGACCTTGACCTTGCGCACGACCTTGCCGCGGTGGATGACCTTCACCGTGCCGCGCGGGCTGACGCCGCTCGCCGCCACCGACACGCGGGCCTTCCACACCCCGCGCGCCTTCACCGCCGACTTCGCCTTCACCTTGGTCCGACTGACGGCCTTCTTCGAGATCTTGACGGCCTTCGCCGTCGCCGATCCGGACCGGTGGCCCGCCTTGGTGGCGGTCACCTTCGCCGAGAGCTTCGACCCGAAGTCGGCCGGCGTGACGCGGTGGGCGGAGCCGGTCGCGCCCGCGATCGCCTTGCCGTTGCGCAGCCACTGGACCGAGGTCTTCACGCCGGGCGTCGACCAGGTGCCCGCCGAGACCTTCAGGACTCGACCCACCTGGGCGCTGCCACTGATCTTCGGCGCCTTGACGACCGTCGGAGCGGCGCTCGGGTCCACCGCGAGCGAGGCGCCCTCGACCTCGTCGACCGAGGTGGAGCCGCCGCCCGTGACCACGAGCTCCAGGCTCGGCACCGCCAGCTTCGTGCTGCCGGCCTTGAGCGCCCGGAACGTGGCGGTCACCAGGGTGACGTCACCGTTGGCCGCCGGCGAGGTGCCCAGCTTGGTGTGCAGGACCGTGAGGTCGCCGTCCACCACCGACGCGTACGTCGAGCCGGTCACGTCCGTCGAGGCGCTGCCGGGCACGTACGCCAGGACCGACTCGTCGTAGTCGAGCGCGAGCTCGTAGGCGTAGACGTCCTGCACGTGTCGCGCCGCGAGGGTGACCGTGACCTGGTCACCGACGCCCACGGTCGAGGCCGAGGTGCGCACCGCGAACGAGGCCGCCTCGGCCTGTGCCGGCGACATCGCCAGCGCCCCGGCGAACAGGGCGCCCGAGAGCACCGCGACCCCACCGCGCCACATCGTCTTCTTCGTCATCGTCTGTCGTCCTCGGATCGTCTGGTCGCGGTTCACGGCGCCTCCTGCGGGAGGGGGCCGAACAGGGTGGGCGTCGTGCGGTGGCCGGTGGCCTGCTCGTAGGCGTAGGCCAGGCCCAGCAGCGGGCCCTCGTCGAACTGACGGCCCAAGAACTCCAGGTTCATGCCCGCGCTCGGGTCGGTGGCGTCAGCGCCCATCGGCACCGTCACCGCCGGCATGCCCGTGTTGGGGCTGAGCCGCATGTTCGTGCTGAACGTGCCGAACGGCGTGCCGGAGGGGTAGACGACCGCGTCGATCTCCTGCGCGTCCAGCAGACCCGTCACCTGCTCGTGGCCCAGCGCGAGCTGCCGCGTGTGCGTTCCGTCAGGACCGGCCCACGCCTGGTAGGTCTCCTCGGTGATCTTGTCGCGCGAGACGTACGTCGAGCGGTACGCCGGCGTGAACTTGCCGCTGTCGATGATGCCCTGGAGCGTGTTCGCCTCGACCGCGGGCGACAGGTGCGTCGCCATGTACTCGTCGAGGTCGTGCTTGAACTCGTTGGTGCTTCCCGAGCCCTCATTGAGGACCCGGGTGAAGGCGGTGGCCTCGTCGGGGGTCATCTCGACCGGGACGACGGTGGCGCCCTGGGCCTCGAGGTCGGCCTTCGCCTGCTCGAAGCGGCGACCGGCGGCGGCCTGGGCCGCGTTGGTCGCCGTGGGCGACGGGATCATCTGCGCGAAGTAGCCGATCTTCTTGCCCGCGAGAGCCTGCGGATCGAGGTACTTCGTGTACGAGTTGGGCACCTTGCCGCGCTGCCGCTCGGTGGCCACGTCGTTCGCGTCCACGCCGACGACGGCGTCGAGCGCGATGGCGGCGTCGGCGACCGAGCGCGTCATCGGGCCGCCGGTGTCCTGCGACAGGGCCAGCGGCACGATGCCGTCACGTGAGGCGAGACCCACGGTCGGCCGCACGCCGACGAGCTGGTTGTAGCTCGACGGGACGCGGATGGAGCCGCCCGTGTCGGTGCCGAAGCCCAGGGCCGCGAGATTCGCCGAGATCGACGCGCCCGTGCCGCCCGACGAGCCACCGGCCGTCTTGCTCGTGTTGTAGGGACTCGCGATCGACGTCGCGTTCTGCCGGTCCTCGGTCATGCCCTGGAAGGCCGAGAACTGCGACGAGAACCCGTAGGCGAACTCGTCGAGGCTGGCCTTGGCCATCACGACCGCGCCCTGCGAGCGCAGTCCCTCGACCATCTCGGCGTCGTCGTCGGTCTGGTTCTCCTCCCAGCACGCGCAGCCGGCGGTGGTCGGCATGTCCTTCGTGTCGTAGTTGTCCTTGAGCAGGACCGGGATGCCCAGCAGCACGCTGGTCATGCCCTTGTCCTTGCGCTCCTCGTCGGCCGCCGCGGCCAGCTTCAGCGCCTCGGGGTTCGTGGAGATGATCGAGTTCAGCGGTCGGCCGCGTTCGGCGGTGTCGATCGTCGCGGTGTCGTACGCCTTGATCCGATCGAGGTACTGCTGCGTCAGCGCGACCGAGCTGGTGACGCCGGCGTTCATCGCGGCCTGCATGTCCAGGACGGAGGCCTCGACCAGCTCGAACGGCCCGTCGTCGTAGATCATCTTCTGCGACAGAGCGGCGACGTCGGTGACGGTGATCGTGCCGTCGTCGTCCAGGTCCGCGGCGGCGACGGTCTTCCAGGCGGCGTCCGTCGACGTGGCGCCGACGTGGCCCGCCAGCAGGTCGACGTCCGCCTGCGTGATGGCGTCGTCGCCGGTGAGGTCACCGGTGGTGTTGAAGGGCGCCAGGTAGGACCCGGCGTCGGTCGTTCCCTCGGCGCTGGAGGCGGGCGGTCCGGCCGCGATCAGGACTGCGCCGGCCATGCAGGCCAGCGACAATGCCGCCCCGGCCCGGGTGGGTGTGCGTCTCACCGTGTGTTCCTCTCGACGTCCGATCCCCCGACGTCGTCACGCTAGGAACGAGATGTTGCGTATGCGTTACGTGTGAGTGTTGAGACCAACAACTGTGCGTCGCCCAGATGACGAAATCGCAACGGGCGCCCCGCTTCGGTCAGTCGGTGACGACGCGGCGCCACTGCCACGCGGTCTGTGCGAGCAGCAGCACGATCGCCGCGATCGCCACCCCCAGCGCCCACGTGGACTCGCCGGCCACGGCTGCGATGACGCCGATCTGGGCCCAGATCGTGGCCGCGGCGTAGCCCGGACTGCGCGGCATCAGCAGGTTGACGCCGAGCGCGAAGATCGCCGCCCCGGCCAGCACCGTGATCTGCCAGCTCTCCCGCTCGGGCGAGACGAGATCCAGCTCGACGACGCCGGTGGCGAAGTTCAGGAAGACCGCCACGGTGACCCAGCCGGCGTAGATCCCGCTGGTGGCGCGCGCGAGGTGCCCGATCCAGCCCGGATCGGTCCCGGGGGCCTGGGCCGCGATCCGGGCCGCGTCGATCGCGAACCCCGTCATCAGCACGAGCACGAGGAACGTCGCCCAGCTGATGCCGGCGGCCGACACCGCGATCCAGACCGCGGCACCGACGTAGAGCGCGATGAGGTCGACGACGAACCGGGTGCTGCCGGTGCCGTCGCCGCGCCAGATCGTGACCACGGCGTGCACGATCGCCAGCAGGTAGATCAGACTCCAGATCGAGAACGCCCAGCCCGCGGGCGTGATCAGCAGGTCCTTGCTGCCGTCGGAGGGCTGCGAGACGTCGGACAGGCTCTGCACGATCGGCGCCGCGGCCTGCAGGACGGCGGCGGCGAGCAGGACCCACCCGAGTCGGCGGTCGGTGCGCTCGGCGGTGGGGTTCATGCCCACCACGCTAGGCGGGCCGGCGGGGCCCCGCATGGCGTCGCCGGCCGGGCTCAGCCCGTCGGGAAGCGGACGTCCGCGGCGTCGCGCGGGGCGAAGGCGGCCGCGAAGGCTCGCTCGTTCGGCGCCCAGACCTCGTTCCACACCCGGTCGTGATCGTTGCCCGCCCGCCGATCCCGCTCCATGCCCCGCTGCACCGCGGTGGCGAGGTCGAGGTCGCACCACACCGTGAGGTCGAGCAGCGGCAGGGTCTCGGGATGGAACAGGCCGATCAGGTCGAGCACCAGCACGTCGGCCCGCGGCACGGGCTCCGGCTCGCGGAACCGGCCCAGGTCCCAGTCGTACCGCCGGAACTCGCCGGGCCGTTGCTCGCGGAACGGGTGCAGCACCTCGGTGGCGAGCCGGTCGCGCTCGACGCCGGCCCAGTCGTCCGACCGCGCGTGCACGCGGACCGGGTCGAGGAAGTCGTCACCGCGCATCCGCACGGCGTCGGGCAACGCCTCGACGAGGGCTCGCGCCAGCGTGGACTTGCCCGAGCCGCCGTAGCCGGAGATGCCGACCACGACCGACCGACCGGCCGCCGCGCGTCGGCCGGTCACGAGTCCGGCGAGCTCCTGGAGATCCATCGCTGGTCATCGTAGGCGTCGTCGGCCTACGGTCAGGGGCATGACCGACGACGTGGTGCTCCGCTACAGCCGTACCTATCCCCTGGCGGTGGATGCCGCCTTCGACGCGCTCCTGCCACTCGAGCTGCCGGCGCTGTTCAGTCGGCGCTACGGCGCGATCCCGCCGATCGCGGCGGTCCGTGACCAGGCCGGGCCCTGGACGACGCCGGGCCAGACCCGCACGATCCAGCTGGCCGACGGAGGCACGATGCGCGAGGAGCTCACCGCCGTCGAGTCGCCCTCCCGGTTCACCTACCGGATCGAGGGCATCACCGGCCCGATGAAGCCGCTCGTCACCTCACTCGACGGCGCCTGGACCTTCGAGCCGGTCGGCACCGGCGTGCGCATCGCCTGGACGTGGACGGTCCACCCGGCCGGGCGCCTGGGCTCGCTGGCGATGCCGCTCTTCGGCCGGATGTGGCGCGGGTACGCCCGTCAGGCGTTCGAGAACATCGAGCGGCTCGTCGTCCGATGAGCACCTCCCGCCCGTGCGGGTCGTGGCCCACGCCGGTCACGGCCGACCTCGTCGTGCAGCAGTCCGGCCGGCTGGGAGCCGTCGCCCTCGACGGCGACGCCGTGCTCTGGTCCGAGCAGCGTCCGCACGAGGGCGGCCGGACCCAGATCGTCCGTCTCGAGCCCGGAGGAACCCCCACCGACCTGCTGCCGGAGGGCGCGAACGCGCGCACCCAAGTCCATGAGTACGGCGGCGGCGCGTGGTGGGTGCGCGCCGGCACCCTCTGGTACGCCGAGTGGTCCGACCAGCGCCTGCGCCGCGTGGACCCGGGCGCCTCGCCCGTGTCGATCACCCCGCCGGCTCCGGAGGGCGGCTCGGTGCGCTGGGCCGACGGCGACGTCGACCCCCGCAGCGGCCGGGTCGCCGTCGTCCGCGAGACCCACCCGCCGGGCTCGCGCGGGGCCGTCGACGTGGTCAACGAGATCGTCGTCCTGGACTCCACCGGCGTGGCGGACGTCGTCGTCTCGGGCCCGGACTTCGTCTCCGACCCGCGCTGGTCGCCCGACGGCTCCGCCCTCGCCTGGCTCGAGTGGGACCACCCGAACATGCCGTGGGACGACACGCGGCTGCGGGTGCGGGACTCCAGTGGCGTGATCCGGGTCGCCGGCGGTGACGCGGACGCGCCCGAGGGGATCTGCCAGCCCTCGTGGGCCGCGGACGGATCGCTCTGGTTCTGCTCCGACCGCGACGACTGGTGGTCGCTGTACCGCTGGACACCGGACGGCGGCGTCGATCGGATGTTCCATGCTCCGGGCGACGTCGGCGCACCGCACTGGGTCTTCGGGCCTCGGCGCTACGCGTTCCTCGCCGACGGCAGCGTCGTCCTGGCCGTGTCGCACCGCGGTCGTGACTCCCTCGTCCTGCTGGACACCGACGGCAGCACGCGCACCCTCGCGGTGGACGTCACGAGCGTGGACGACCTCGCCGCGGCGGGCAGCACCGTCGTGCTGATCGGGTCCTCGCCGCAGCAGGAGCCGGCGGTGCTGCGGTTCGAGCTGGATGAGCGGGGCGAGCTGGTCGGCCCGGTCCAGACGCTGAGCGCGGTGCGCGACGTCGATCTGGGCCCGGAGTGGATCTCCGAGCCCGAGCACATCGAGTTCCCGGGCGGCGACGGCCGCCCGACCTACGCTCACTTCTACCCGCCCCGGAATCCGGAGTCGCGGCCGCTCGACGGCGAGCTGCCCCCGCTGATCGTGATGATCCACGGCGGTCCCACCGGCAACGCCACCTCGACGCTCTCCCTCGCCCGGCAGTTCTGGACGACGCGCGGCTTCGCCGTCGTGGACGTCGACTACAGCGGGTCGACGGGCTACGGGCGTGCCTACCGCGACCGCCTGCAGGGGCAGTGGGGCGTGCTGGACGTCGGCGACTGCGTCGCCGTGGTGCGCTGGCTCGGCGAGCAGGGCCGCATCGACCCCGCGCGCGCCGTGATCCGCGGCGGGTCGGCCGGCGGGTTCACCGTCCTCATGGCGCTCGCGACGTCGGACGTGTTCGCTGCCGGAGCCGACTACTTCGGTGTCGCCGACGCCGAGGCACTGGCGCAGGAGACCCACAAGTTCGAGTCCCGTTATCTCGACGGCCTCATCGCGCCCTACCCCGAGGGCCGCGAGACCTATGTCGAGCGATCGCCGCTCACCCACCTCGACTCGCTGACCTCTCCCCTCGTGGTGCTGCAGGGTTCCGAGGACGCCGTGGTGCCGCCGGCGCAGTCCGAGGCGATCGTCGAGGCGTTGCGCCGCAAGGGACTCCCGGTCGCGTACCGCCTGTACGACGGCGAGCAGCACGGCTTCCGCCAAGCCGAGAACATCAAGGACTCGCTCGAGGCCGAGCTCTCCTTCTACGCGCAGGTCCTCGGGTTCGCGCTGCCGGCGGACGAGCGGATCCCGGTCCTGGAGATCGAGAACCTCCGCCCGGACGCGGGGTGATCAGGGCTCGTCGAGGACGTCGCCCGGCGCCAGTCCGACCGCGCGCTCGATGTCGCCCGGGCTGGTGTGTCGCAGGTACGAGCGCAGCTTGGCGCACGCCGCCCGGTAGTGCTCGCGCGCCGTGTCCTCGGTGATGTAGAGCTCGCCGGCGATGTCGGCCCAGTGCCGTCCGCGGGCACGGCCCGAGATGACCTGGCGCTGACGCGGGCTCAGGTCGAGCGGCGCGCCGCGGCGGTCCAACAGCTCGGTCAGCCCCACGAGGGACTGGGTCACCACGACGTTCCCGGCCCGCACGTCCTCGATCGCGCCGACGGTGACGGCCGGCTGGTCGGACTTGTGCACGACGCCGTGGGCACCCGCCCGCAGGCACAGCGCGAGGACGATCGCGCGCCGCTCGTCGGTGTAGAGGCACACCGGCAGCCCCCTGGCGCGGATGGCGCGGATGGCCGCACGCCCCTGCTTCGTCCCGGTGCCCGCACCCTGCGGGCCCCGCAGCAGCAGGTCGAGAACGACGACATCGCACGCGACGGGCGCCGCCTCGAACTGCTCGACGCTGGCGTACGTCGCGACGACCTCGACCTCGGGGTGGACGGTCGCGAAGCCGCCCCGGATGACGGTGCTGTCGTCGATCACGACGACGCGGGGGCGATCGGTCACGGCTCCTCCTGGCGGTGGACGGGTCCCACGAGCGTCACGGAGGTGCCGCGGCCCGGCGCGGAACGCACCTGTGCGTCTACTCCCACCTCGCGCAGCGCGTGGCCGACCTGGGTGTTCAGCCCGAAGCCCATCGGCTGACTGGCCTGGTCGAAGCCGACGCCGTCGTCGGACACCACGACCTCCCACCGGTCGTCCTCGCAGTCCGCGTGCACGACGACCTGATGGGCGCGGGCGTGCAGCCGCACGTTGTGCAGCACCGTCGCGACGGCACGGCTCGTGGCGTGCCAGACCGGCTCACTGAGCCGCGCGTGACCGCCGAGGTCGACGGCGAGCTCGAGCGGCAGGTCGTCGAACCCCTCGAGCGCCACCGCCAGCATCGTGGCGACGGTGCGCGCGCGGTCCGCGTGTTCGGGCGACGGCTCGGCAGCGAGGTAGTTGCGCAGGCGGTTCGCCTCGCGGTGCGCCTGCAGCCGCAGGCCCGGCAGCACCTCGGCCGGGGTGTCCTCGTCGGACAGCAGGCGCAGGATGCTCGAGGCGTCGTGCACCGTCATCTGGTAGCGCTCGAGCTCGAGCGCGCGCGTGGCCGCCACGGCGTCCTCACGCGACTGGTCGGCGTCGGCGGCGAGCGAGCGCAGGTAGTGGACCATGAGCGCCACGACGAGCGCGTAGCCCGGGATCGTCAGGGCGTTGTTGACGTTCGTCTCCCACGACGCCGTGTCCGCCGTGATCATCCAGGACAGGTACCAGGCGCCGAGGCCGAAGCCGTGGGCCACGGCCAGGGCCGGCCGGAGCCACGTCGAGGCCAGCGCGCCCACGTTGATCGCGAAGCCCGAGGCCCACGACTCCCACGTGCCGACGACGTGGCTGGACGGCAGCAGCAGGACCATCGCCGGGACGGCCACCCAGGCCAGCACGATGTCCGGTCCGTGCCACCAGCCGGGGCGCACCGAGCCGTTCGACAGACACTGGGCGATCAACAGGACCGAGGTGGCTGAGACCAGCAGGCCGAGTGCGACGTAGACCTCGCGGTGCTCGGCCAGCTGCGCGCCGGACGCGATGCTCAGGATGATCTGGAACAGCACCACGGCGCGCATCGCCGGGACGACCAACGCGATTCCCCGCTCGGCTCGACGCGCCGACGCGCCCAACTCAGCCTCACTCGTCACGGTGGTCACGCCGAACATCGTTCCAGACCGTCGTTACCCTGAGCCGGTGCACCTGATGTCCCTGCATCGCCATCCCCTGAAGTCCGGGTCCATCGAGGACCTCGACGAGGCGACGGTCGATCCGTGGGGACTCGCCGGCGACCGGCGCTGGATGGTCGTCGACGCCGAGGGCACCTTCCTCACGGCTCGCGAGGAGCGCCGGCTGCTGACCATCGACGCGCGGCTGACCGGTGCGGGAATCCGGCTCAGCGCCCCGGGCCGGGCCACGCTCGACGTGCCCGATCCCGATCCGGCCCATCAGGTCCCCGTGCGGATCTGGAGCTCGCTCATCACGGCCGCCGAGGCCACCGACGCCACCACGTGGCTGACCGAGTTGTTGGGCCGCGACGTGCGCCTCGTGCACTTGGACGACCCCACCCGTCGGGCCGTGAACCCCGCGCGCTCGGAGCCGGACGACCGGGTCAGCCTCGCCGACGGGTACCCGCTGCTCGTCACGACGCAGACGTCCCTCACCGCGCTCAACCAGGCGATCGAGGCCGACGGCGGCGACCCCGTGCCGATGAGCCGGTTCCGCCCGAACCTCGTGATCGACGGCGAGGCCGCCTGGACCGAGGACGACTGGCGGCGCATCCGGGTCGGCGACGCCACCTTCCGCGCCGTCAAGGGCTGCGCACGCTGCGTCATCACCACGCTCGAGGCCCAGGACTCCGGCGAGGTCGCGCGCGGCAAGGAGCCGATCCGCACCCTGGCCCGGATCCGCCGGTTCTCCGGCGCGGTCTGGTTCGGCGTCAACCTGATCCCCGACGTCGCGGGCGTCACGGCCCGCGTCGGCGACGAGGTCGAGGTGCTCGAGGCGGCCGAGCCCGGCGGCGGACCACTCGGCGCGTAGTCGCCGGAGGCGGGGTCAGTCCCGCCCGAGCAGGTGGTCGACCCAGCGCGGCACCACGTCGGTCGCGGGACCGGCGAACGTGGTGTGGAAGCCGCCGCCCGTCGGCGCCAGGTTCAGCTCGAAGGTGTGCGCGCCGGAGGCGTGCGCGTAGTCGACGAAGCCCGCGGCCGGGTAGACGACGCCCGACGTGCCGATCGCGGCGAAGACGTCGACCTCGGTCAGCGCCTCGTGGATGTCGTCCATGCCGTGCGGGAACTCGCCGAACCACACGATGTCGGGTCGCAGCGCGGCGGTGTCGCACTCGGGGCACTCGGGCTCGAGCTCGAGCGGCCCGTCGTGCTCGAACCGGTGCTCACACTCCTCGCAGCGGACGTGGCGCAGGCTGCCGTGCATGTGCAGCAGCCGCCGAGATCCGGCGCGCTCGTGCAGGTCGTCGACGTTCTGCGTCACCAGCAGCATGTCGTCGCCGAACTCCTTCTCGAGCTCGACCAGGGCGTGGTGCGCGGCGTTCGGGTGCACGCGCTCCAGGGCGGCGCGGCGCTCGTCGTAGAACCGCTGGACCAGCGCCCTGTTGTACGCGAACGCCTCGGGTGTGGCGACGTCCTCGGGCCGGTGGCCCTCCCAGAGCCCATCGGCGTCACGGAAGGTGGCCAAGCCGCTCTCGGCCGAGATCCCCGCACCGGTCAGCACGACGAGCTTCATGCGGCATCTCCCTGCAACGCGTCGACGATCTGGCCGACGCCGGTCGGCGGACCCGCGACCGACCACACGAGGCCGTCGACCTCGACCCGCTCGGTGACGCCGCCGGCCCCCAGGACCAGCGCGGTTCCGGGCAGCCAGTCCCAGTCGGGCGTGCTGTGCTGGAACCAGCAGCCGAGGCGGCCGGTGGCCACACCGACGAGATCCATGGAGCCCGACCCGAGCATCCGGATGGTCGCCGGCAGCGCCGCGGCACGGCGCCAGGCGGCGAAGCCGGGATGGTCGACGATGAACGCCGGATGCGCGTAGGTCGCGACGCCCAACTGGGACACCGCGGCGTCCTCGATGGGCGACACCGGCCGTCCGTTGATGGTCGTGGGCACGCCGGGCCCGCCCACCACGACCGTGCCGGTGGCGTGGTGCGCGACGGCGCCCAGCAGCGGCCGGTCTCCGTCGGCCAGGGCGATGGCCGAGCACCAGTAGTCGAAGCCCGAGGCGAAGTTGTAGGTGCCGTCGACCGGATCGATGACCCAGCGTCGGCCCGAGGTGCCCTCGCGCGAGGTGCCCTCCTCGCCGAGCAGCCCGTCCTCGGGGCGCTCGCGGTCGAGGTGCTCGACGATGCGCGCCTCGGCGGCGTAGTCGGCAGCGGTCACGATGTCGGAGACGCTGGTCTTCGAGCGGGTCTGCAGGTCGTCCTCGGCCCGGATGCGGGCGGCGAGGGCGGCCGCCTCGACGACCAGCTCGGTCGCCAGGGTCACGTCGTCCGGGGTCACGTTCATGCCTCAACCGTAAGAGGCGGACCCTGCGAACGGATCTACAGTGGTGACAGACACGGGGTGCCCGTACCGAGCGGGCTGAGATCAGACCCGTCGAACCTGCTCGAGTTCGCACTCGCGAAGGGATGTCCCATGACCGTCCTGTCCATTCCCGTCCCCACCGACGAAGCGCTGACGCGCCTGCGCGCCGCGACCCCGCTGGTGCAGTGCATCACCAACAGCGTCGTCACGAACTTCACCGCCAACGCCCTGCTCGCCGTGGGCGCGGCGCCCGCCATGGTCGACCTGCCCGAGGAGGCGGGGATCTTCGCGGGCATCGCCGACGGCGTGCTGGTCAACCTCGGCACGCCGAACGCCCAGCAGGCCGATGCCGCGCGCGTCGCCGTGGCCGCCACCGACCGCTGGGTGCTCGACCCGGTCGCGATCGGGACCCTGCCGGTGCGCACGGCCATGGCCGCCGAGCTGGTCCGGGCCCGGCCGGCGATCGTGCGCGGCAACGCCTCGGAGATCATCGCGCTGGCGGGGGCCGGCACCGGCGGGCGCGGGGTCGACTCCGTCGCCGGCTCCGAGGACGCGCTGGAGGCGGCCGGACAGATCGCCCGCGAGCACGGCACCGTCGTCGCGGTCTCGGGAGAGGTCGACGTCATCACCGACGGCACCCGGGTGGTCCGGATCGCCGGTGGCGACCGGCTCCTGACGCTCGTGACCGGCGGCGGCTGCTCGCTGGGCGCCACGATGGCCGCCTTCCTCGGCGTGTGCGACCCGCTGTCGGCGGCCGTGAGCGCCTCCGTCGTGCATGCGGTGGCGGCCGAGCGCGCGGCGGCCGGCTGCTCAGGCCCGGGCTCGTTCGCCGTGGCCTTCCTCGACGCCCTCGCGGCGATCGGTCCCGAGGACGTGCGCGACCGCGTCTCGAGCCTGGCGTGACCGCCGGGCTGCACCTGGTCACCGACGAGCGCCTGGGGCGCGACCGGCTGCTCGCGGTCGTCGCCGCCGCGGCGGGCGCCGGGGTCGCAGCGGTCCAGGTCCGGGCCAAGCACGCCACCGCGCGGGAGTTCACGGACCTCGTCGCGGCGATCAGCGCCGCCGTGGCGGGGCGGGCGCTGGTCCTGGTCAACGACCGGGTGGACGTGGCGCTGGCCGCGCGGCACGTCGGCGTGCGGGTCGACGGCGTCCACCTGGGCCAGGACGACCTCGACCCGGTCGTGGCGCGGACCCTGCTCGGACCGGACGCCACCGTGGGGTGGACGGCGCACGCGCCGGAGCACCTGCAGGCCGCTCACGTCCTGCCGCCGGGCACCGTCGACTACCTCGGGGTCGGCCTCGTCCACCCCACCACCTCGAAGGCGGATGGCCCGCCCGTCCTGGGCGTCGACGGTTTCGGCGCGTTCGCGCACGCGGCCCCGTTGCCGTGCATCGCGATCGGCGGCGTGCGGCTGGCGGACGTCCCGGGGCTCATGGCCGCCGGCGCGCACGGCGTGGCCGTCGTCTCCGCAATCTCAGAGGCTGCCGATCCGGGGCGGGCCGCGGCGGACCTCGTCGCGGCGGCCGGGGGTGCCCGATGACGCCGCGCGTGCTGAGCATCGCCGGCACGGACCCGAGCGGTGGCGCGGGAATCCAGGCGGACCTCAAGACGATCGGGGCCTTCGGCGGGTACGGCATGGCCGTCGTGACCGCCCTGGTCGCCCAGAACACCGAGGGCGTGCGGTCGGTCCACGTCCCGCCGCCCGCCTTCCTGGCCGAGCAGCTCGACGCCGTCTCCGACGACGTCGTGATCGACGCGGTGAAGCTGGGGATGCTGCACTCGACGCCCCTCATCGACATCGTCGTGGCCTGGTTGGAGCGCGTGCGGCCGCCGGTGGTCGTGCTCGATCCGGTCATGGTGGCCACGAGCGGCGACCGGCTGCTGGACGCCGCGGCCGAGGCGGCGATCCGGCGGTTGTGCGCGCGGGTCGACCTGGTCACGCCGAACCTGCCCGAGCTGGCGGTGCTGGCCGGTCAGCCGGAGGCGACGACCTGGGCCGCTGCCGTCGACCAGGCGCAGGCACTCGCCGCCGCGACCGACACGGTGGTGCTGCTCAAGGGCGGACACCTGGCTGGCGCGACGTCGGCCGACGCCGTCGTGACCGCGGAGGCGGTCCGGCCGGTCGAGGGGCGCCGGGTCATCACCACGACCACCCATGGCACGGGGTGCTCGCTGTCGTCGGCCATGGCGACGCTGAGGGCGTCCGGATTCTCGTGGTTCGACGCGCTCGGTCATGCCAAGGAGTGGTTGACCGGCGCGATCGAGCACGGCGCCGCACTCGAGGTCGGACGTGGCAACGGCCCGATCGACCACTTCCACCACCTGCGTGAGCACGTGCCGCACCTGCGCGCTGACGTCGGCAGCCCCACGTGGACCGGCCGCGCCTGGGACGACAGCGCGCCCGTGCGAGACCGCGTCGACGCCTGCGAGTTCGTGCGCAGGCTGGGCGACGGCACCCTCGAACCCGAGCGGTTCGCCTGGTACCTGGCCCAGGACGCCGTCTATCTGGGCGAGTACGCCGAGCTCCTCGCCCGGGCCGCCGCACTGGCCGGCGCGCCGGAGGAGCAGGCCTTCTGGGCCCGCGGCAGCGTCGCGGCGCAGGAGGAGGAGATGCGGCTGCACCGGGCGTGGGTCGCCGGGATGCCGGCAGCTGCACCCGCCACCCGGGCCTACCTCGACCACCTGCACGCCGCGCACCGCCACGGTTACGAGGTCCTCATCGCCGCACTGCTGCCCTGCTCCTGGCTCTACGCCGATCTGGGTCGGCGACTGGTGGCGCAGGACCGGCCGGCGCACCCCTACGGCGCCTGGCTGCGGACCTACGCCGACCCGGCGTTCCTCGACGCAGCGGAGACCGCGCGAAGCATCGTCGACCGCGTGGCCGAGGCGGCGTCATCAGACGGGCGCAACGCCATGACCGCGGCGTTCGCGGCCTCGATGCGCCACGAGCTGGCGTTCTTCGAGGCGCCGTGACGGTTCATCGCGCCGCCTCGACGGGCTGGCGCAGGATCGTGCGCAGCCGCTCGGGGGCCGTCCGCCGGGGGTCACCGAGGTAGATCTCGTGATGGCGGCCGGTCATCCGCAGTCCGTGCGCAGGGATGAACTCGTCGTGCATGGCCGCCAGCACGGGGCCCTCGTCGTCGTACGAGCCGACGTGGAGCGTCTGGACGCAACGTCCCTCGTCGAGCGACTCGAGCCGCATCTCGTCGAGCAACGGGGCGCCACCCTTCGCCGTCACGCTCGAGCGGGCCCGGTCCAGGTGGTAGTCGGTGATCCAGTCCGGCACCAGGATCATCATCGTCCAGGACCAGCGGGACTTGTCCCGCTGGCTGGTGAACGTGGCGAAGTCGTCGGACCACCACAGCCCTTCGAGCGGCGGCACGACGTAGTCGCGGTCCAGCTCGGTCTTGCTGAGGAACTTCAACGCGTACGCCGTGGGATACAGCGTGCCGAGCGCGTCCTGGTAGCGCGGCGCGCGGTTGGGGTCGCCCTCCCCGTCGACCATCAGGTAGGTCATCGGGGGCACGGTGACGACCTCGAACCGGCCGCGCGGCGCGGTGTACGTCGGGATCTGCTTCTTGACGTCGAACTTCACGGCGACCCCCGGGGCTCAGCGTGGTGCGGCCAGCAGCGCGGTCTGCAGGACGTAGCGATCCCACGGTAACCGCGGATCGCGGCCGGTGAGCGATGCGACGCGACGCATCCGGTAGCGCACGGTCTGCGGGTGCACGTGCAGCCGGGCCGCGGCGGGTGCGGCCCCGTCTGCCTCGAGGACTGCCCAGAGCGTGGTCAACGCCTCGGTGTCCTCGGTCAGCGACCCGAGCACGGCCTCCGCGGCGCGAACCGGGTCGGCGTCCCCGTGCCCCGCGACCAGCGCGAGGACCTCCAGGTCGCCGTCGTCGAGCACACCGCGCTGGGACCAGGCCAGATCAGGCGCCGCACGCAGCGCCGTGACCGCGAGCCGGTACGCCCGGGGCGCCGTCCGGGCGGTCACCCGGCCATGGCGCACCGCGTGCAGACCGTGTTCCTCGACGACCTCGGCCAGGCGCGCTGTGTCGACCGATCGCAGCAGCACGACACCGGCCCCGTCCTGGACCGTGTGGATCGACGCCACCGTCGTCGGGGCGTCGTCGCGTTCCTCCAGGGCCCGTTCGACCAGCGCCGCGGCGCGCTCGGCATCGACCACCCGCGACGGCCCGACGACGACGAGGTCGAAGGTCGTCGGCAGCTGCGCGTCGAGCTCGCGCAGTCGCGCGGCCAGGGATCCCGCGTGGCTCTGGCGGCCCAGCAGCAGGTCGGTGAGCAGGTCGCGCAGCGAGCTCTCGCGGTCGGCGCCCAGCGACCGGCCCGTGACCTCGTACCCGTCGTAGATCGCCTCGGAGAGCTCGTCGAGGACCGCGAACCAGACCCGCACGAGGGACGTCACGTCCTCGGCGGCCAGCGCGCCGCGGAAGCGGTCCGACATCTGGTCCAGGAACTCTCCGGCGGCGACCCGGTAGGCCCGCAGCACCGCCGACAGCGGCCGGCCGTCGCGCGCCCGGACCGCGCCGACGCCACGGAACAGCGCGATGTCCTCCTCGGTCAGCGTCCCGTCCTCAGCCCACAGCTCCAGCACGCGGTGCAGCGTCCACACGATGATCGAGCGGACCTCCTGGAGCTGTCGCTCGTCGAGGGACGCGTACGCCGGGATCTCGGCGGCGATCGTCACCAGGAAGGTGTCGACCAGAGCGGCCTCGCCCTCCGTCAGGCCCGCGGCGATGGCCCGGCGGTGGGCGGTCACGTCGGTCATGTCGCTCCTCAGTCGGTGACAAAGATGGTTGTCACGTCCATTCACCGTAGTGGCGCCGGAACCGTCACTGGGCCACCGTGTGCGCATGTCCTTCACCCCTGACGTCATCGTCGTCGGCGCCGGCCTGGCCGGACTGGTCGCCACCCACGAGCTGGCACAGGCCGGCAAGCGGGTCCTGGTCGTCGAGCAGGAGAACCGCAACAACCTCGGCGGGCAGGCGTTCTGGTCGCTCGGCGGGCTGTTCTTCGTCGACAGTCCCGAGCAGCGCCGCACGGGCATCAAGGACTCCGCCGCGCTGGCGATGCAGGACTGGTTCGGCTCGGCCGCCTTCGACCGGCTCCAGGACGAGGACCTGTGGGCCCGCCGCTGGGCCAAGGCGTACGTGACCTGGGCGGCCGAGGGCAAGCGCGACTACCTGCGCCGACTGGGACACCGGGTCATGCCGATGGTGGGCTGGGCCGAGCGCGGCAGCGGATCGGCCACCGGCCACGGGAACTCCGTGCCCCGGTTCCACCTCACCTGGGGCACCGGGCCGCGGCTGGTCGACACCTTCGCCGAGCCGGTCCTGAAGGCCGAGACCGGTGGGCTGGTCCAGTTCGCGTTCCGGCACCAGGTCGACGACCTGATCGTCGAGAAGGGCGCGGTCGTCGGCATCCGCGGATCGGTGCTGGCGCCGGACGACTCCGAGCGCGGGGTGAAGTCGTCGCGCACCGTCGTGGGCGAGTTCGATCACCGCGCCGGCGCCGTCGTGGTCACCTCGGGCGGCATCGGCCACAACCACGCGCTGATGCGCGCCAACTGGCCCACCGAGCGCCTCGGCGAGGCGCCCGACCACCTGATCTCGGGCGTCCCGGCGCACGTCGACGGCCGGATGCTCCAGATCACCGAGCGCGCCGGCGGGCGCATCGTGAACCGCGACCGGCTCTGGTCGTACACCGAGGGCATCACCAACTGGGACCCGATCTGGCCCGACCACGGCATCCGGATCCTGCCCGGCCCCTCGTCGATGTGGTTCGACGCCAACGGCCAGCGACTGACCGGCATGTCCGGGGTTCCCGGCGCGGACACGAACGGCGCCATGAAGCAGATCCTGGCGACCGGCCACGACTACTCGTGGTTCGTGCTGACGCAGTCGATCATCGAGAAGGAGTTCGCCCTGTCGGGCTCGGAGCAGAACCCCGACCTCACCGGGCGCGACATCAAGTTCCTCATCAAGAGCCGACTGGCCAAGGGCGCGCCGGGTCCGGTCGAGAAGTTCAAGCAGCACGGCGTCGACTTCGTCGTGGCGCCGTCCCTGGACGACCTCGTCCTGGGGATGAACGAGATCGCCCGTGGGCCGAAACTCGACCCGACGCTCCTGGAGCGCCAGATCGTGGCGCGCGACCGCGAGTTCGACAACCCGTTCACCAAGGACGTCCAGGTCATGGCGATCCACAACGCCCGCCGCTCGCGCATGGACAAGATCGTGCGCGTCGCCAAACCGCACCGGATCCTCGACCCGGCGCACGGTCCGCTCATCGCGGTGCGGCTGAACGTCCTGTCGCGCAAGACCCTCGGCGGACTGCAGACCAACCTCGAGTCGCAGGTGCTCGGCGAGGACGGACTGCCGGTGCCGGGCCTGTACGCGGCAGGCGAGGTCGCCGGGTTCGGCGGCGGCGGCGTCCACGGGTACAACGCGCTCGAGGGGACCTTCCTGGGTGGCTGCATCTTCTCGGGCCGGGCCGCCGGCCGAGCCCTGGCGCGGAGCTGAGCGGAGCACTCGCGACACACCCCCCTCCCATGTCAACCTGTCCGGAAGAGAGTCATCGCGACCGGACCGGGGGGTGTCGATGAGCGTACGAGCGATCTCACGCGGGATCGGCCTCGTGGGCGTTGCCCTGCTGGTCCTCGCGACGACTGCCCTGGCCGGGACCCCGTCCGCCGTCGCCGACGAACCGCAGCTGTCGAGCATCACGGCGGCCGAGATGGACGTCGCGCCGGGAACGCCGGCGTGCTTCCCCGGCGCGAACCCCGGTGAGACAGAGCTGCTGACCTGCGAATACGGCGACCGTGGCCCGCGGCTGCTGCTCGTCGGCGACTCGCACATGCGGGCCCTGTCGCCGGCGTTCCGGCGGCTGGCCGAGGAGGGGAAGATCCGGGTCACGCTGCTCACCCGCTCGCGTTGTGGCTGGACGACCCGCAAGCTCGAGCACGACCTGCCCTGGGTCGCTGACGAGTGCGAGACGTGGCGGGCCCAGGTGCAGCGCTACATCCGCGACCAGAAGGACCTGCGCGCCATCATCACGAACCATCGGGCCCGATGGATGGAGGGCACCGAGGCGCAGCGTGGTCCCGACACCGTGAAGGCGTGGCGGGTCGCGCTCGATCGGAAGATCCCCGTGATCGCCGTGTCGGGCGCGCCGCACTGGCCGTCCACGCCGCCGGACTGCTTGCGCAAGAACCCCACGCCGGAGCAATGGAAGGACTGCACCGCACCCGCGCGCGAGGTGATGTCGTTCGACTGGACCGTCCCTGCGGTCGTCCTGGCCCGTCGGACGTACGGCCCGAACGCGGCGTTCCGCCTCGACATGCGCGACGTGTACTGCCCCGGCGGGGTGTGCCGGACGGTGACGCCGAAGGGCCAGATCATGTACCGCGACGAGCAACACCTCGGCGCCACCTACGCCCGCTCGCTCGCGCCGGAGTTCGAGAAGCGGCTCCGCGCCACGGGCGTCGTCTTCGACCCACCGCGCGAGTCCGGGGCGGCGATCCTGGCCCACCTGATCGGCGTGCTCAGCGCCATCGTCGTGCGCTCGGCCGTGGCGATCGCCGTCGTGTGAGCAGCATCAGGCGATGAGCTGACCGAGGGCCGCGGCGGCCAGGACCGCCGCCCACACGGGAATGCGACCCCACCATTGCGAGGCGAACGCGGCCACCGCGATCACCGCCGTGCCGACCGAGACGATGCCCTGCGTGATGACGGGGTCGTAGAGCGCCGCGGCGAGGATTCCGACGACCGCAGCGTTGACCCCCATCACGACGCGCCGTGCGGTCGGGGCCTCGCGCAGCCGGTCCCAGAACGGCAGCACACCCACGACCAGAAGGCCCGCGGGCAGGAACACCGCGACGAGGGCGATCGTCGCACCCAGCACCCCGTTCGGGCCGGACTCCATGCTGGCGCCGAGGTAGGCGCTGAAGGTGAACAGCGGACCGGGCACCGCCTGGGCCGCGCCGTATCCGGCCAGGAAGGTGTCGGGGTCGACCAGCCCGGCCTCGACGGTCTGGGCTTGCAGCAACGGCAGGACGACATGGCCGCCGCCGAACACGAGCGCGCCCGTGCGGTAGAAGATGTCCGCCAGGCGCAGGGTCGGGTCCTCGGTGACCGCGGCCAGCACCGGGAGCGCGACGAGCAGGGAACCGAACGCCACGAGGGCAGCGATCGCGGCGCGCCGTGACACGTACGCCAGACCGCGTACCGCCGGGGCCTCCTCGGCGCGCAGCCACAGCCAGCCCGCGAGTGCCCCGAGCACGATCACGCCGATCTGGATCCCGGGACCGGCCACGAGCAGGATGCAGGCGGCGCCGGCGGCGGCGATCACCAGTCGCTTGAGGTCGGGCGTCAGGGTGCGGGCCATCGACAGGACGGCCTGGGCGACCACGGCCACCGCGGCGGCCTTGACCCCGTGCAGCCACCCGGCGCCCGCGGGATCGCCGAACGCGGCCACCCCGTACGCGAAGGCCACCAGCACGACGGCCGACGGCAGGGTGAAGGCGATCCACGCCGCCAGCAGGCCGCCGGCCCCGGCGCGCCGCAGCCCCAGGACCATGCCGACCTGGCTCGACCCGGGCCCGGGCAGGAACTGGCACAGCGCGACCAGGTCGGCATAGGCCTCGTCGGTCAGCCAGCGGCGGCGCTCGACGAACGCCTCGCGGAAGTACGCCAGATGGGCGACAGGGCCGCCGAACGAGGTCAGTCCCAGCCGCAGGAACACCCAGAACACCTCGGCCACCGAGCCGGGGTGCCGGCGCTCGGCGGCGGCGCGAGAAGTCATCGGCCCCATCATCGCCGCAGCAGCGCCGCGGGGCGATCCGATGACGTCAGGTGGCGATCGGTGTCGCCGTCACCACGATGTTCGAGTCGTAGTGCCCCAGGTGGTACCAACCACACGTGACCATCGCGAGCCGACTCGTGCCGGTCTGGCTGAAGATCTTCGGCGCGTTCTCACGCAGCTCCTGCTGGGAGTACTCGGCGACGTCGTCGACGCAGTAGCGCACCGTGCCCGCCGCGGTCCGGATCGTGACCGTGTCACCGCGCTCCAGCTTGCCGAGGTCGTCGAACGCCCCGCCGCCTTCGTGCACGGTGTGGGCGGTGAGCACCACCGCGCCTCGGGTGCTGCCGGGCAGGGCGCCCTCGGCCCACCAGCCGACTTGAGTGAAGTCGGCCGGTGGCTCCAGCACGTCTCCCTCGTTCAGGGTGAGGGGGATGACGGTGGCGTCCACGTCGATCGCGGGGATCCTCAGTCGCGACGGCTGTCCCTCGGCCGGATCGGGGGTGGCTTCGACCAACGGACTCGGGGACGCGGTCGACGGTGACTCGCTCTGCCGCGCCGTCCTGTCACCGACCGCGCAGGAGACCAGTCCTGACGTCGAGACGGCCAGCGCCAGTGCGGCCATCACCGAGAGGCCCCGGCGCGTTCGCGCCGGGGCCTCGGTGGAATGCGAGCGCTTCATGTCACCCTTCGAAGCGACGCACGCCCAGGAGCACGCCACCGGAGCTCAGTACCAGCGCGGTGCCACCACCCATGAGGCCGGAGCCCCACCGGCTCGCGCTGTCGCTCACTCCGGCGTCGACAGCGCGGGGCACGCCGTGAGCGCGGACCTCGTCCTTGCTCTTGCTCTTGGTGCCGTCGTTGCTGTCGTCACTGCCACCGGAGTCGTCGGGGCCCCTTGACTCGTCCTCACCGCTGATCTTCGGGTCGGTCGACGGGTCGGTACCAGGCTCGTCGCTCGGTTCGTCGGTGGGCGGCGTCGTCGGCTCGTCCGTCGGCTCCTCGGTGGGCGGCGTCGTCGGCTCCGTGGGCGGCGTCGTCGGCTCGGTGGGCGGCGTCGTCGGCTCCGTGGGCGGCGTCGTCGGCTCCGTGGGCGGCGTCGTCGGCTCCGTGGGCGGCGTCGTCGGCTCCGTGGGCGGCGTCGTCGGCTCCGTGGGCGGCGTCGTCGGCTCCGTGGTGGGCTCGGTCGTGTTGAAGCACCTGCCGGCCGCGACCTCCTCCGCCGACGCGTAGTAGTCCAGGCGCAGGTCGCCGGCCTTGTGGGCCATGCCGCGCCACGTGCCGTCGGTGGCCCACGTGACCTGGTGGTTGTGCTGCTTGTCGGTGCCCGTGATGTGGCCGTTGGCCTCGTCTTTGGGAACCGAGATGAAGACGTACGGGTTGGACTCAGAGGCCGTGCGATGGCACACGCCCACCTTGCCCCCCGGCGGCTCGGCGTTGGCGGTGCTGCCGGTCGCGAACACTGCGGCACCACAGCCGAGTGTCACGACGCCCATCGTCGCCAGTCCTGTCGCCAGCCGCATCCACTTCTTCGCCGCACCCGGGTGCGGGTCGTGCTTGGTCATCTTCCTCCTATCAGGGTTTCGAGCAGGAGGAACCTCACCCCCCTGGACCGTCCACGGTAGGTCGGCCACAGCCCTCAACCGAAGCCCTGCGGACGTGAGGATGGAAACAGTCCTGGGACGTGAAATCCCCTGGGATGCAAGTAAAAATGGAGGGGCGAGTTCCGATGGGTACCGGTGGCGACGGACCCTCCAGCGCCCGGGCCCGGTTCACCCATTCGGGGTTCGTCCGCCCGACTGACTGCCACACTGCCGGGTGGCGCAGTCTCGGAGCAAGATCGTTCGCCGGCTCACCCGGGCCCAGCAGGAGCAGGCGCCGGTGACGGTGCGCCGCAATCGGCTCGACTGCCATAAGGACACCGGGTTCGTCCTGGCGCTGACCGACGACTGGGTCGTCCTGCACGCGCTGGATGGTGTCTACCTCGACGACGTGGTCCTGCTGCGGCTGGACCTGGTGACCAAGGTCGGGCCGGGGTGGGACGGCGCCGGCTTCGGGGAGTCCTACCTGCGCCGAGCCGTGGCCGGGAGCGGCGTGCCGCTCGAGAGCTTCGAGTGCCCGGCCGACGCGTCGGTCTCCGACCTCCTGCGGATCGTCGATCAACGGGCCCAGCTCGTCGGTGTCCACCTCGAGAGTCCCGACGGCGACTGGATCAACGTCGGCACGATCCATCGCATCGGCACGAAGCGGCTCGACCTGCAGTTCATCGGCCGCGACGGCGTGTGGGTCGACTTCGTCGAGGCGTGGAGACTGCGCGACATCACCCGGATCGAGTTCGGCGGACGGTACATCGGCGCCCTCGAGCGCTTCGGCGACCCGATCCCGCCGGTCACGGAGCGCAGGAAGCGCTGACGGCGGGGACGGCCGCCGGGCGGATCCCTCGACACCGCTCCGTTCGACCGGCATCTTGGCAGGAAGATCCGACCCGACCCGGAGGTGCCGATGCCTGCCGCCCGACTCGTCCGTCGCGCAACCGGTGCCGCGCTGGTCGTGCTGCTGGGATCGGCCCTGCCGGCGGTCGCGGAGAAGCCCCGGCTGTCGAGCATCGCGGCCGCCGAGTCGGACGTCGCCCCGGGAACGAGGGCGTGCTTCAACGGCTCCCGTCCGGGCCAGACGAGGGTGCTGACCTGCCACTACGGGCGCAAGGGCCCGCGCCTGCTCGTGATCGGGGACTCGCACATGCGCGCCCTGTCGCCGCCTTCCGGCGGCTGGCCGACCAAGGGAAGATCCGCGTCACGCTGATCATCCGCTCGCGTTGCGGGTGGTCGTCGCGGGTGGTCAAGAACGACACGAAGTGAATCCGCGACGACTGCCAGGCCTGGCGGAAGAACGTGGAGCGCTACATCCGCAAGCAGCGGAACGTGCGGGCGATCGTCACCCACCACCGCGCCTCGACGATGGCCGGCACCTACGCCCAGCGCGGACCGGACACGGTGAAGTCGTGGCGCGTGGCGCTGAAGCGCCGGATCCCCGTCATCGCGCTGGCCGGCGCGGCCAACTGGAAGTCGGCGGGTCCCTCGCCCACCCAGTGCCTGCGCAAGAACCGCGCCCCGCGGCAGTGGAAGAACTGCTCGGCAGCCGAGCAGAAAGTGATCCCGTTCGACTGGTCCGTGCCCTCGGTGAAGCTGGCACGGAAGCAGTACGGCCGGCGCGCGGCGTTCCGCATCAACCTGCGCGCCGAGCACTGTCCGAAGCGGGTGTGTCGGGTGGTCACGCCGAGGGGCCAGATCATGTACCGCGACCACCAGCACCTCACGGCCACCTACGCCCGCTCGCTCACGCCGCTGATCGAGAGGCAGCTGCGAGCCACCGGGGTGGTCTTCGGGCCCTAGACGACGACTGGTGAGTCACTGGTGACTCACCAGCGTCCGAACCTGTCGGGGAGCACCGAGTCATGCCGACTCGGTTGCCTTGTCGTTGGAGACGACGGGGACGTGCTCGCGACGGAATGCCGGTCGGCCGAAAGATCAGGCGAAGTCGGCGCCCGAGGCGCCACCGCCGGCGCCCTCGGGCTCGCGCGCCATCGGGGTGAAGCGCGAGTAGTGGCCCTGGAAGGACACGGCGACCTTGTTGACCGGGCCCGAACGGTTCTTGGCCACGATGATGTCGGCCTCGCCGGGACGCTCGGACTCGCCCGCGCCGTGGGCGTCGGGGCGGTTCAGCAGCATGACGATGTCGGCGTCCTGCTCGATCGAGCCGGACTCACGCAGGTCCGAGATCTGCGGCGTCTTGTCGGTGCGCTGCTCCGAGCCACGGTTCAACTGGCTGATCGCGACGACCGGGACGCCCAGCTCCTTGGCCAGCAGCTTGATCTGACGGGAGAACTCCGAGACCTCGACCTGACGGTTCTCGACCTTCTTGCCTGAGGTCATCAGCTGCAGGTAGTCCAGGACGACGAAGTCGAGGCCGTGCTGCTTCTTGATGCGGCGCGCCTTCGAGCGGATCTCGGGCATCGTCATGTTGGGGCTGTCGTCGATGATGATCGGCGCGGCCTGCACCGTGGCCATCGCGCGTCCGATCGCGTCCCAGTCGCGGCTGGACATCGAGCCGGCGCGCATGTGGTGGATCGCGACCTTCGCCTCGGCCGACAACAGACGCATCGCGATCTCCGAGCCGGTCATTTCCAAGCTGAAGATGGCGGAGGTGAGGCCCTGGCGGATCGAGGCGTTGCGCACGAAGTCCAGGCCGAGCGTCGACTTGCCGACGCCGGGTCGCGCCGCGACGACGATCATCTGGCCGGGCTTGAAGCCCGTGGTGAGGCGATCGAGATCAGGGAAGCCCGACATCACGCCGTGCACCTCGCCCGAGCGCGTCTCGAGCTCTTCGAGCTCGTCGATCGTGTACGACATCAGGTCGGACAGGACGTTGTAGTCCTCACCGGACTTCGTGCCGTCGACGTCCAGGACCGCCTTCTGGGCGCGGTCGACGATGTCCTGGATCTCGCCGGTGCCGGACTGGCCCAGCTGGGCGACCTGCTGGCCGACCTCGACGAGGCGCCGCAGCACCGCCTTCTCGTGGACGATCTCGGCGTAGTAGTCGACGTTCGCGGCGATCGGCACGCCCTGGACGAGGTCGTGGAGGTAGGCGGCGCCCCCGATGCGGGCGATCTCGCCACGACGGGTCAGCTCGGCCGCGACGGTGATCGCGTCGGCCGGCTCACCGCGACCGGACAGGTCGCAGATGACGTCGAAGATCAGCTCGTGCGCGGGGCGGTAGAAGTCGCGGCTCTCGAGCAGGTCGGTGGCGGGGTCGATCGCGTTCTTCGACAGCAGCATCGCGCCGAGAACACTCTGCTCGGCCGCCATGTCCTGGGGCGGAACGTAGCCCGATCCCGCGGAGTCCGATGGACGATCGGACTCATACAGATCGGTAACGCTCACGGCACTCCTCGACGTGATCGGCAGCTGGATTTGAAACTACGTGCAGGGGTCCGACAGAACCGCCTTCCCCTCGGTTCAGATGGATCCCTCCTGTGACCATACGGGCCGCCGGGACCGGGGGCGAGATAGTCGTGCACACCCGGTGTGGAGAAGCTCGGCAAACCTGTGGAAAACGCCGGTCGCGCGTGTGCACAGCCGGTGGACCACTCTGTGGACAAGCGAGTGTGGCGCAGGTCACAGGAGGGTCTGACCTGCGCAAACGTAAGTCACAAGGTGTGGAGCGGTGATAGTCGGGTGTGACTTTCGCCGATGGGGTTATCCACGGGCGTGTCGCAAGCGATCGCCGACTTATCGACAAATTCACCTCACTGGTCACAGGGGTATCGTCGCCCCGTGCGGATCTCCACGCTCGACCGTAGAATTCTGGCGATCACCGTCCCGGCGTTCGCCGCGCTGATCTGCGAGCCGCTGATGCTGATGGCCGACACCGCCATCGTGGGACACCTGGGACGTGCCGAGCTCGCCGCACTGGGAGCCGCCTCGACGGTCCTGTCGACCATCATCGGTCTGTGCGTCTTCCTGGCCTACGGCAGCACCGCGACGGTCGCCAGGCACCAGGGCGCCGGGGAGCCGCGCCGGGCGCTGGAAGCGGCCCTGGGAGGCGTCTGGCTGGCCCTGCTGATCGGTCTCGTGCTCGGCGCGGCGACAGCCGTCGCCGCGCGACCCATGGCCAGGGCGCTGTCCAGCTCGCCCGCGGTCGCGGACCTGACCACCGAGTACCTACGGATCGCCGCCGCGAGCATCCCGGCCGTGCTGCTCGTCCTGGCCGCGACCGGCGCCCTGCGCGGCGTCCTGGACCTGCGCACGCCACTGGTCGTGATGATCGCGGCCAACGTCCTGAACGTCGTGCTGACCGTCGCGCTGGTCTACGGCGCCGGGCTCGACCTGCGCGGAGCAGCCCTCGGTCTCGTGCTGGCCCAGTGGGCCGCCGCGCTGGCACTCGTGGCGCAGGTCCTGCGCCGCAGTCGTGAGACCGAGGCATCGCCACGGCTCCAGTGGGACGACGTCACCCGCGCCGCGCGCGACGGCGTTCCGCTGCTGCTGCGCACCCTGAGCCTGCGCGCCGTGCTGCTGCTGGCGACCCTCGTCGCGGCCGGGTTCGGCGACGCCTCGCTGGCGGCCCACCAGATCGCCACCACGCTCGTGATGTTCCTGGCGTTCGCACTCGACGCCTTCGCGATCGCGGCGCAGACGCTGACGGGCCACTCCCTCGGGGCCGGCGACGCCGAGGGCACCCGCCGGGTCACCCGGCGGGTCATCGGCTGGGGGCTCGGCTTCGGTGTCGTGGCCGGAGTCCTCCTGGCGGTGACCGCGCCCTGGGTCGCTCGCGCCTTCAGCCCCGACGCCGACGTGCGCGCGGCGGCGGTGCCCGCACTGCTGTTGGTGGCGCTCATCCAGCCGCTCTCGGGGATCGTGTTCGTGCTCGACGGGGTGCTGATCGGGGCCGGGGACGGCGTGTACCTGGCCTGGGCCAGCCTCGTCACCCTGCTGATCTACGCGCCGATCGCGCTGGTGATCCGGGCGACGGACGCCGGCTTCACCTGGCTGTGGGCCGCCTACGCGCTGTTCCAGGCCACGCGCTGGGTGACGCTGTGGCTGCGCCAGCGCAGCGACCGCTGGCTCGTCCTCGGTTCGACCTGAGAGGCGACCGGCCGGGAAACCGTCAGCGCCGCCAGTAGCCGGTGGCGTCGAGGCAGTCGCGCGGGACACCGCGGTCGTCGGCGAGGTGGCGGCGGATCTGGCGCACGGCGCCGGACTCGCCGGCGACCCAGCAGAAGGTGGGCACGTCGGACCAGGGCAGGTCGCGGATCGCGTCGGTCCAGGCCTCGGCGCCGTGAACCCAGCGGATCGTCATGCCCTCGTGGGACGGGAGGTCCTGGATCCCGGCCGGCGAGGCCACCTCGATGACGACCTCGGCGGTCATCGTGCCGGGCCACTCGTCGAGCAGTCGCGCGATGGCGGGCAGGGCCGTCTCGTCGCCGGCCAGCACGAGCCGGTCGATGCCGGTCGGCAGCAGCAGCGAGCGGGTGGGGCCGACGATCCAGGCCGGGTCGCCCGGCTGCGTGCGGCGGGCCCACCCCGCGGCGAACCCGCCCTCGTGCAGCACGAAGTCGAGGTCGAGCTCGCCATCGGCGAAGCGCCGCGGCGTGTAGTCCTTCGCGACCGGGCGACCGCCCGCGCCGCCCCACTCCAGCCGATCCGGGCCCTGCACCGGCAGCGGCGGCCGGTCGGTTCCCTCGAGCGGGACGAGCAGCTTCACGTGGTCGTCGAAGCCCTCGGACCGGAACGGCGCCGCGGTGCCGCCGGCGACGGGGAACGCCTCGAGCTGCTCACCGGCCAGCGTGACCCGCCGGGTCGTCTCCGAGACGTCGGCGACCCGGACGACGCGCAACTCGCGCAGGATCGTCGGCCAGCCCACCGCCTCGCGTCGGGTGCGGGCCATCAGTCAAGGTCCTCCGCGAAACCCACCCGCGTCCAGTCGAGGTCGGCCAGAGCGGCGGGACCGAAGTTGCGGACCTCGGGATCGACGGCCAGCACCTCGGGCACCACGGCCAGCGGCATGATCGACGCCTGGGCGCGCGTGACCTTGTCGACCTTCGCGATCGCCGCGGCGCGCTTCTTCTGGTCGAGCTGCTCGATCGCGGCGTCGAACGCCTTCGCGGTGGCCTTCGAGGACTTGCCGGTGAAGTTCAACGGGCTGTCGATCGGCGTGAAGAGGCGCTTGACCTCGCCCAGCCCGAACGGCTCGACCGACCAGGTGAACGTGGTCAGGTCGAAGTCGAGCGGGATGACGACCTTCTCGAAGAACGTGGCCCCGGGCACCTGCTTCACCTTGACCTGGACACCCACCTCGGCGAGATCCTTGGCGATGGTCCTGGCCCGCTCGACGGCGCCGGAACGGGTCTCGGGCACCGGGAGGGTCAGCGTCAGCGGACGGCCCTTGCGGCGGACCAGCCCCTTGCCGCCCTCACGCTTCCAGCCGGCCCGCGCCAGCAGCGCCGTGGCGCGGTCGACGTTGCGTGCCAGCGGCTTGGTCCGCGGGTCCCCGACCTGGCCGGGCAGGAGCACGACCGAGCTCATCGGGACCGTGGTGACGCCGTAGCGCTTGGAGGTGTCCTTGACCACTGCCGCGGAGTCGACGGCCAGCATCACGGCACGGCGCACGTCGGCATCGGCCAGCGGGCCGTTGCCGCCGTTGATCGTCAACTGCGACCACTCCGACCCGAGCGAGGCTCGCAGGTCCGTGTCGGCCAAAGCCTTGCGGTTGGCCGGCGTGACGGGCGCGGCCTCGAGCTCACCGGCGACGTGAGCGGCGGCCAGGACGTCGTCGGCGCCGATGCGCCAGACGATCGAGTCCAGCTTGGGCGGGGCGCCCCACCACCGGGGGTTGCGCTCGAGGGTGATCGTGCCGGTCTTGCGCTCGATCCCCGAGACGATGAACGGGCCGTTCGCGGAGGGCGCCTTGGCGGTGAGTCCGCGGTTGAACGTCTTGACGGAGCGCGTGTAGGCCTTCGGCAGCGTGGGGTAGACCGCCGCCGGCCAGTCGGCGGTCGGCTCGTCGAACACGACCTCGTAGGCGAAGTCCCCGTCAGCGCGGACCGTGTCGATCGCGTCGACGGCCGGGACGCGCGCTGCGGCGTAGTCGTCGTCCTGCATCGCGTCGACGAACGACACCATGTCGGCCGCGGTGATCGGCGTGCCGCCCTGCCACACGGCCTTGCGGTTGAGCTCGACCCGGACCGTCAGCGGCGAGCGGTCGACGATGTCGACGTCGGTGGCGTAGTCGGGGTCGACCGCCCACGAGCCGTCGTCCTTGACGCGGATCGCGCTGCCGAGGGTGGGCGCGAGGATCTGGGGCGCGGTGCTGGCGACGCCGTCGGTGTGCACCGGGTTGAAGGTGGCCGGGAACGAGGCGACGCCCATCCGCAGCGTGCCACCCTCGCGGACGTCGGCGTCATCGGCCGGATGCACGTCGGCCAGCGGCAGCGACGTGTCGGCGGAGGTCTTCGGGCTCTGCGAGCTCGCGGTCTTCTCGTCGGAGGAGTCATCGCCCCCACCGAAGCAGCCGGCGAGCAGCGTGCTCGCCAGCGCCACCACAGCAAAGCGCCGGGCCCCGCGTGAAGCGGGACCCGGCGTCTTGAGAATCACTTGGAGGCGACGACGTTCAGCTTGACGGTCGCGACGACCTCGGGGTGCACGCGCACGGAGACCGTGTGCGAGCCGAGGCTCTTGATGGGGTTGCCAACTTCGATGCGACGCTTGTCGACCTGCGCGCCGGCCTCGGCCAGCGCATCGGCGATGTCGGTGACGGTGACGGCGCCGAAGAGGCGACCGCCCTCGCCGGCCTGCGCCGAGACGTTGATCGCGGACGACTCGAGGTTGCCCTTGATCGACTTGGCGGTCTCGAGGTCGTGCACGGCGCGCGCATCGCGAGCAGCCTTGATCGACTCGACCTGGTTGGCAGCGCCCTTCGTCCAACGGATGGCGAAGTTGCGCGGCAGCAGGAAGTTACGGCCGTAGCCGTCCTTGACCTCGACGATGTCGCCGGGCTGGCCGAGGTTCGAGACCTCGTGCGTGAGGATGAGCTTCATCTGTTCGTTGCTCCTGACTCAGCGACCGCTGGACGTGTAGGGCAGCAGCGCCATCTCGCGCGCGTTCTTGATCGCCTTGGCGATCTGACGCTGCTCCTGGACGGACACGCCGGTGACGCGACGAGCGCGGATCTTGCCGCGGTCGGAGATGAACTTCCGCAGCAGTGCGGTGTCCTTGTAATCGATGGTGGTGACGCCGGCAGCCGCGAGCGGGTTGCTCTTCTTCTTCGGCTTCCGGACAACGGGCTTGGCCATGATGCTCCTGGAAAAATTCTTGCTACGTGTGATGGATCAGAAGGGGGGCTCGTCGGTCGAACCGCCGGCGCTGCTGCCGCCGCCGCCCCAGGGGTCGTTGCCCCCGGCAGGCGCCTGCGGCTGCGAGGGCTGGGCCCACGCGCTGGCGTTCGACTGCTGTCCAGCAGGCTGGCCGCCACCGAAACCACCGGCGTTGCCGCCGGAGTTCCCGCCGCCGAAGCCGCCGCCCTGACCGCCGCCACCCGACGTGCGGGTGACCTGTGCGGTGGCGTTGCGCAACGACGGGCCGACCTCGTCGACCGTCATCTCGACGCTCGTTCCCCGGCCGCCGTCCTGACGCTCGTACTCGCGGACCTTCAGGGCGCCAGTGACGATGACGCGGGTGCCCTTGGTCAGCGAGCCGGCGACGTTCTCGGCCAGCTGGCGCCAGGCCGAGCAGCGGATGAACAGCGTGTCGCCGTCCTTCCACTCGTTCGTCTGACGGTCGAACGTGCGCGCGGTGGACGCGACGGTGAAGTCGGCGACCGCGGCACCCGACGGCGTGAACCGCAGTTCGGGGTCGCGCGTCAGGTTGCCGACGAGGGTGATGGTGGTTTCGCCTGCCATGGGATCAGCCTTCTCTCGAGGTCTCGCGACGAGTCTGTCGGATTCAGGGGACGGAATGTCTCCGTCCACAGAATCACTTCACGTCGGGACGCGTGACCTTCGTACGGACGACGGACTCGTTCAGCGACAGCTGACGGTCCAGCTCCTTGACCGAGGCAGGCTCGGCGGACAGACCGATGACGGCGTAGATGCCCTCGGACTTCTTGTTGATCTCGTAGGCCAGGCGGCGCTTGCCCCACACATCGATGCCGTCGACGGAACCGCCGTCGGCGACGATCGTGTTGTTGAGGTAGGTCGAGAGGCTCTTCTCGACGGAACGCTCATCGACGTCCGCATCGAGGATGACCATGACTTCGTACTTGCGCAGTGACACTGCGGGTTCTCCTTTGGACTGGGCGGTGACGGGCTTTCCGTCACAGGAGGGTGTTGCCTCGAACGGCAACCTCACGAGTCTAGCAGTGGCCCGTCGTTGCCGACCAATCCTCGACCGGGCGGCCCCGGCTCACTCGCCGGTGATCGCCTTGAGCACGTCGAGCTTGGCGGCGCGGCGGGCCGGGACCACGGCCGCGAGCACGCCCACGAGCGCCGAGACCACGACGAACACCGCCAGCGAGCCGGCCGGGATGGCCAGGTCGCTGATGCCGTCGTTCTGGAACGACCGCTGCAGGGCGACGCCGAAGAGCAGCCCGGCCCCGATCCCCAGCACCGCGCCCAGGATCGCGATCGCCACCGACTCCAGACGCACCATGCGGCGCAACTGCGGGCGGGTCAGGCCGACCGCGCGCAGCAGGCCGATCTCGCGGGTGCGCTCGATGACGCTCAGGGCCAGCGTGTTGATGATGCCCAGCACGGCGATGACGATCGCCAGACCCAGCAGCGCGTAGATCAGGTAGAGCAGCGTGTTGACCTGCGAGCGCTGCGCCTCGGCGTAGCTCTCCTTGTCCTGCACGACGATCGTGGGGTTGTCGCCCACGGCCCGCTCGAGGTTGGCCCGCACCGTGCGCGTGCCGGTGCCGGGCGCGGCGTTGATCGCCAGCGAGGTGTCGCCACGCTTGATGCCCGCCGCCGCGACGGTCGTCAGCGGCACGACGGCCTGGTTGACGAGGTTGCTGTCGGCGTAGACGCCCGACACGGTCGCGTCGAACTCACCGGAGCCGAACGCCAGCTTCACCGCGTCGCCCGTCTTCCGGCCGAGCGACGCGGCCATCGACTCGCTCAGGGCGATCGTGTTCTCGCCGGTGGGCGCGGCGCCGTCGGCGAAGTCCAGCTTGAAGACCTTGGAGAACTGCTCAGCGTCGGTCGCCGAGGCGAAGACCTGTGTGCCGTCGGCCTTGAAGACGATCGACTGGGCCGGCGACGCGGCCGCGACCCCGGGGACCTCACTGATCTTCTGCGAGATCTCGGGCGAGAACGGCTGACCGCTGACGCTCTGGACGATGAAGTCGGCCGAGAACTCGCGCTCGACGCCCTTGTCGATGGACGTGTTGATCGAGGCGCCCAGGATCGACATCGTCGTGACCAGCGCCAGGCCGATCATCAGCGCGGAGGCGGTCGCGGCGGTGCGCCGCGGATTGCGCCGGGCGTTCTGCGCGGCCAGCTGGCCCACGGACTTGTAGATGGTCCGGTAGACGAGGCCGAACGCCGCCAGGACCGGCGACGCGATGATCGGGCTGCCCAGGGCGACCGCCATCAGCACGCCGAAGATGCCCACGCCGACCCAGATGATCGGGCGCGGGACGTCGAGCCACGAGCCGGCCGACATCGAGGCGGCTCCGGCCAGGCCGAACAGCAGGGCGATCGCGATCCGCCACCGCAGGGACGACTCGGGCATCGCGACCTCGTCGCGCATCGCCGCGACCGGGGGGACGCGGCCGGCGCGCCGGGCCGGGATCCACGCGGCAAGCATCGTCACGAGCACGCCGACGGCGTACGCCAGCACGATCGTGCGCGGCTCGAACACCAGCGACGTACCCGAGAGGTCCAGGCCGAACCGGCTGAACAGGGTCTTGAGCAGCATCGCCAGACCGAAGCCCATCCCCAGGCCCAGCGTCGAGCCGATGACGCCGATCACGAACGCCTCGGTCAGCACCGAGCGGCTGACCTGGGGACGCGATGCCCCCAGCGCGCGCAGCAACGCCAGCTCGCGGCTGCGCTGGGCCACGAGGATCGAGAACGTGTTGACGATCAGGAAGGTGCCGACCACCAGGGCGATGCCGGCGAAGACCAGCAGGAACGTGTTCAGGAACCCGAGCAGCTGGTCGAAGAGGTTCTTGGACTCCTCGGCGACCGCGTCGCCCGTGACTGCCTCGGTGCCGGCGGGGATCACCTTCGCGACCTGGTCGGCCACCTCGCGCTGCGTCGCGCCGGACGCGGCTTCGATCTGGATGATGCTGAAGGCGTCCTTGCCGTCGAGGAAGTACCTCTGGGCGCTGGCGTCGTCGAAGATCACGAGGGTCGCGCCGGCCAGCCCGCCGGAGGAGAAGTCGAAGATGCCCACGAGCTTGGTCTTGATGATGGGCGGCTCGCTGGGCAGCGCGATCTTGACGGTGTCGCCCAGGCGGTAGCCGGCCACCTCGGCCGAGCGAGCGTCGAGCGCGATCTCGCCGTCCTTGTCCGGGGCGCGACCCTGCTCCCACTGGAGCATCTGGTCGCCTGCGGCGTTGGGGATCGGGTTCTCACTGCCGGCGTTGAGCGCGATCGTGGGCGCACCCGTGCCGCCGAGCAGCCGGTTGTTCTTCTTGATGACGAACAGGCCGCCGCCGTTGACCGCGCCCTCGGCGCGCGCGACGCCCGGCAGCGCGGCGACCTCGTCGACGTACGAGGCCGGGATGGAGCGCGCCTCACGGTTGACGCTCATCGCGATGGCGTCGTCGTTGCCCGTCTCGGGCCGGACCGCGACGTCGGTGACCGTGCCGTAGGCGATCTGGTCGAAGCTCTCACCGATCGTGTCGGTGAACACCAGGGAACCGGACAGGAAGGCGATGCCCAGGACGATCGCGAAGGCGCTGAGGAACAGACGGACCTTGCGAGCTACGAGATTGCGCCAGGTGACTCTGCGCACGTCACACGCCGATCCGGCGCTGGACGACGCTCATGCGCTCGAGGACCTTCTCGGCCGTGGGGTTGCGCAGCTCGGACACGACCCGGCCGTCGGCCAGGTAGACGACCCGGTCGGTGTAGCTGGCCGCGCCGGGGTCGTGGGTGACCATGACGATCGTCTGGCCGAACTCGTCGACGCTGCGGCGCAGGAACGACAGCACCTCGGCGCCCGACGTCGAGTCGAGGTTGCCGGTGGGCTCGTCGGCGAAGACGATCGACGGCCGGCTCACCAGGGCGCGCGCGCACGCCACCCGCTGGGCCTGGCCGCCGGACATCTCGTTGGGGCGGTGCTTCAGGCGGTCGGCCAGGCCGACGGCCTCGATCACCTTGGCGTACCACGTCGGATCGGGCTTGCGGCCGGCGATGGACAGCGGCAGCAGGATGTTCTCCTCGGCCGTCAGCGTGGGCACGAGGTTGAACGCCTGGAAGACGAAGCCGATCTTCTCGCGGCGCATGACGGTCAGCGCCTTGTCGTCGAGCTTGGCCAACGTGGTCGGACCGATGGTCACGCGGCCGCCGTCGGGGGTGTCGAGCGCAGCCATGCAGTGCATGAGCGTGGACTTGCCCGATCCGGAGGGGCCCATGACCGCGGTGAACTCGCCTTCGTAGATCTCCAGGGAGACCCCGTCGAGCGCCCGGACCTGGGCATCACCCTTGCCGTACGTCTTCGTGAGCTCGTGCGCGTGCGCCGCGACGGTCTTTTCCATGGGCAGAGCCTAGGCGAACCAGCCACGTTTGCGGACCGAGTGTCACTGTGAGTTACACGATGTCAGCAGATCCGCCCCACAGATCGACCCTGGCGTCGGCGTCGCGACCGACCAGCTCGTCGATCCGATCGAGCTCCTCGGCGCTGAAGTCGGTGTTCTCCGCCGCCTTGATGTTCTCGTCCAGCTGCTCGGTGCGCGAGGCCCCGACCAGCGCCGAGGTGGCGGCGCCGGGCCGCAGGACCCACGAGAGCGCCAGTTGCGCCAAGGTCTGTCCACGCTCCCGGCCGATCTCGGCCAGGCCGCGCAGCCGCTCGCGGTTCAGGCCGACCAGCGAGTCGTCGAACGAGGACCGTCCGCCGGCTCGCTGCACCGGCTCGTCACCGAGATAGCGGTCGGTCAGCAGCCCCTGGGCCAGGGCGGTGAAGGCGATCGAGCCCATGCCGACGTCCTCGAGCGTGGCGAACAGCTCGTCCTCGACCCACCGGTTGACCATCGAGTAGGCGGGCTGGTGGATCACCAGCGGCGTCCCCAGGTCGGCGGCCACCTCGGCCGCGCGACGGGTGCGCTCGGCCGAGTACGACGAGATGCCGACGTAGAGCGCCTTGCCCTGGCGCACCGCGGTGTCCAGCGCGCCCACCGTCTCCTCGACGGGGGTGTCGGGATCGGCGCGGTGCGAGTAGAAGATGTCGACGTGGTCCAGGCTCATCCGCTGCAGTGAGGCGTCGAGGCTGGCCAGCAGGTACTTGCGCGACCCGAGGTAGCCGTACGGACCGGGCCACATGTCCCAGCCGGCCTTGGTCGAGATGATCAGCTCGTCGCGGTAGGGCGCGAAGTCGCCGCGCATCATCCGGCCGAAGTTCTCCTCGGCCGACCCCGGCGGCGGGCCGTAGTTGTTCGCCAGGTCGAAGTGCGTGATGCCCAGGTCGAAGGCGTGACGCAGCACCTCGCGCTGGGTGTCGAACGTGCGGTTGTCACCGAAGTTCCACCACAGCCCGAGGCTGATCGGCGGCAGCAGCAGCCCCGACCGGCCGACCCGGCGGTAGTCCAGGCCCTGGTAGCGGTCGGCGTCGGCCTGCCACGGGCGATGGGTCTCGTCGACGCGGTTGCGGGTCCAGTCGGTGCTCATGACTTCACGGTATGCCGCCGCGACGACGGCGGCACGACGCCCTCACATCAGGCGGGTGATCTCGACGTCGACGGTGGTGCTGACCTCGCCGTCGGTCGAGTAGATGCCGCGCAGGTTCGGGTTGTCGTCGAAGTCGCGCCCGCGCGACACGATGATGTGACGCTCTCCGGGAGCCTCGCCGTTGGTGACGTCCCAGCCGACCCAGCGGCCGTCCCACCACTCGAGCCACGCGTGCGGCTCGGCGGTGACGGGCACCTCGACCTGCGGCTCGGTCTCGGGATGGACGTATCCCGCGACGAAGCGCGCCGGGATCGAGGCGTGACGCAGGGCGCCGATCGCGACGTGGGTGATGTCGTGGGTGACGCCGCGGCCGGTGTCCCACGCCTCCTCGGCGGTGGCGCTGACGTGGGTGGCCCCGACGAGCCGCTTGATCCGGTCACGCAGCAGCGCGACCACCGCCTCGACGTAGGCACCCGGCGTCGCCGACTCGGCCCGGATCGCGTCCAGCTCGGGGATCAGCGAAGCGGAGGGCTGCACCTTGTCCTGCTGGTGCACGAACTCGCAGTACCGGTCGAGCGTGGACGGGTCGAGGTCGTCCCAGCCGATGGAGCGTCCGGGCTCGGCCGGATCGGCCGTGTCGACGATCGAGGTCGCCACGACCCGCAGCTCGTCGTGCGGGTCGGTGACCTCGAACGCGGTGACGGTGGCGCCCCAGTAGTCGCGGTACTCCTGCGACCACGCGGTCGGCGCGATCTCGAGCCGCGACCGGCGGACGTACTGGTCGGCCGTGGTCTGCGGGGTCAGCCGGGCCTCGCTGTACGACGCCCGGGTGGGCACGGAGTACGTGTAGCTCGTCGCGTGCCGGACGCGCATGCGCATGCTCATGCCGGAACCCCCGAGAAGACACGACGATACGGCGGCACCGGCATGGCGTACCCCTCGTTCACTCGCTGTCGCTCGCTCACAGAGACACCCTCCCGGTCCACATGTGCCAGTTCTCCTGGGCGAAGTAGCGCGCCGTGATGGCGTCGCTGGCCGCCGAGCAGGCGCGCTGCAGGCGCTCCATCTCGAACGGCATGGTCTCGAGCAGCTCGTTCAGCGGCCGGTACTCGATCTCGGTGCGGGCCCGGCCGAGCAGCCGCAGCGCCTCGTCGGAGAAGCCGGCGCGACGGCCGGCGACGTCCAGGCGCGTCAGCGCGCGCTCGGCCTCGCTCAGGCTCGACACGAGCGACCGCGGGAACCAGCGGTCCAGCAGCAGGTACTCGGCGGCGGCGCTGTCGCGCTCGATCCCGCGATACGTGCGCAGGAAGCTCTCGTAGCCGCCGCAGGCGCGCAGCGTGTTCTGCCACGCCACACCCGATCCACCAGCGCTGGCCGCCGTCGACAGCAGTCGCGCGGTCATGTCGGCCCGCTCGATGTTGCGGCCCAGCACGTAGAAGTACCAGCCCTGGTCGCGCGGCATCGAGTCGTCGGCGGAGCCCGAGATCATCGCGGTGCGGCGACGGACCCAGTTGAACATCTCGACCGGACGCATCGAGGTGGCCGCCGGCACGCCCTGCCAGGTGGTGTTGATGGCCGACCAGACATCGGTCGAGAGCGTCTCGCGGGCACTGCGGGCGGCCTCGCGCATCGAGCCGATGACCGCCGCGATGGACGTCGGGGACTTCTGGTCGTACGCCAGGTTGTCGAGCATCGACCAGCGGTTCGGCACGCCGTCGAAGTCCTCGATGCCCATGACCGCGAACAACTGCTCGCAGCTGGTGATCTCGTCGGTGGAGGGGTCCTCGACGAGCATCTGCATCTGGACGTCCAGCAGGCGGGCCGTGTCGTCGGCGCGCTCGAGGTAGCGGCCGATCCAGAACAGCGACTCACCGATCCGGCTGAGCATCAGGCCTCCCTGGAGGGCACGGGCACGGGTGCCATGGTCTGCGACTGGGACTGCGACTGCGACGAGGAGTGCGTCTCGAGGTCGTCGTCGACCTCCTCGATCGGCTCGGTCGGGCGGGCCAGCACCCAGGTGTCCTTCGAGCCGCCGCCGCGGCTGGAGTTCACGATCAGCTCGCCCTCGGGCAGCGCCACGCGGGTCAGGCCGCCGGGCAGCACCCAGACGTCGTCGCCGTCGTTGACCGCGAACGGCCGCAGGTCGACGTGCCGGGGGCGGATGCCGTCCTCGACCAAGGTGGGCACCGTCGACAGCGAGACCACCGGCTGGGCGATCCAGTCGCGCGGCGCGGCGATGACCTTGGCGCGCAGCTCGTCGAGCTCCTCGCGGGTGGCCGCCGGGCCGATCACGATGCCCTTGCCGCCCGAGCCGTCGACCGGCTTGAGCACGAGCTCGTCGAGGCGGTCCAGGACCTCCTCGCGCTGGTCGGCGTCGCCGCAGCGCCACGTGTCGACGTTGCGCAGGATCGGCTCCTCGTGCAGGTAGTAGCGGATCAGGTCGGGCACGTACGTGTAGAGCAGCTTGTCGTCGGCCACGCCGTTGCCGACCGCGTTGGCGATCGTGACGTTGCCCGCACGTGCCGCGTTGATGAGTCCGGGGACGCCCAGCGTGGAGTCGGCGCGGAACGCCAGTGGGTCGAGGAACTCGTCGTCGATCCGGCGATAGATCACGTGCACGGGGGCCAGGCCGTCGGTCGTGCGCATCATGACGCGGCCGCCGTGGCACACCAGGTCGCGGCCCTCGACCAGCTCGACGCCCATCGTGCGCGCCAGCAGGGTGTGCTCGAAGTAGGCCGAGTTGTAGACGCCCGGCGTCAGGACGACGACGGTCGGATCACTGACACCGGCAGGCGCCGCGGCGCGCAGTGCCGAGAGCAGCTGGCGCGAGTACCGGGCGACGGGACGGATGCGGTGGTGCGCGAAGACCTCGGGCAGGCCACCGGACATCGCGCGCCGGTTCGTCATGACGTAGGAGACGCCGGACGGCACGCGGGCGTTGTCCTCCAGCACCCGGAAGTCGCCGTTGCCGTCGCGGATCAGGTCGATGCCCGCGACGTGGATCCGGACCCCGTTCGCGGGATCGATGCCCGCGACGACGCGGTGGTAGTGGCTCGAGGTGACGACCGTCTTGCGCGGCACGACGCCGTCGCGGAACAGCTCTCCGGCGCCGTACGCGTCCGCCAGGAACGCCTCGAGCGCCTTGACGCGCTGCTTGACGCCGGCCTCCACCTCGTCCCAAGCGTCGGCCTCGATGATGCGCGGCACGATGTCGAGCGGGAACGGTCGCTCCTCGCCGGCGACGCCGAAGGTGATGCCCTGCTCGAGGTAGGACGATGCGAGACCCTCCGCGCGTTGGCGCACCTCCTCGGGCGGCATCTTGCCGAAAGCCGCGTGCACGGCGGTGTAGAGGTCGCGCAGGCCCGACTCGCCGTACATCTCGTCGTAGCCCGCGACAGGTCCGTATCCCTCGAAGAGTTGCGCCTGTGTCACGGGACCACCCTAGAGGCGTTTTGCTTCGCGCACGTTTCGGCGTTCAGCGGTGCGGAAAATGGCCTCTCCCGGCTACGATTCGTACCGGAAAGGGGCGCGCCCATGACCGCAGGTGACGTCTTGGTGCTCAACGCGAGCTACGAACCACTGCAGCGCGTGTCCCTGCGCCACGCCATCAAGATGCTCGTGCGCGAGGTGGCGGTCATCGAGGAGTCCCACGACGAGACCTTCGGCCCGTTTCCACGACCCAAGGTGCTGCGCCTGGTGCGGTACGTCGTCACGCGGTGGATGCACCGGCGCGCGCACCTGTGCACCAAGACCGCGATCAAGGCCCGCGACAAGGCGTGCGCCTACTGCGGCGGCTCGGCCGAGACGGTCGACCACATCGTGCCCCGCTCGCGCGGCGGTGAGCTGACCTGGGAGAACGCGGTCGCGGCGTGCCTGCGCTGCAACCACAAGAAGGGCAACCGCACCCCGACCGAGGCGGGGATGGCTCTGCTCATCACCCCCGCGCGGCCGACAGCGTTCGTCGCCTGACCTCCTCGCGCCCTCGGCGCGCGAGATGTGTGGCTTTCCGTACCTCATTCGTCCCCAGAAGGTGCGCACCGCTACAGATCTCGCGGACGGGACGTCCGTCAGAGGCCGACGGACTCGTAGATGTCGTCGAGCTCGTCGAGGTAGGCGCCCTCGTCCTGGCCGGCGCGCTCGTAGGCGGCCATGGCCTTGACGCGGATCATCTCGGCGACCTCCTCGTAGCGGGCGTTCCACTTCTCGGCCTCGATCTGCCAGTAGCCGCACGTGTAGAAGGCGGCCTGCGGCCAGCCCAGCCCGCGGCGCAGGTGCTTGCGCACGGCGCGGCTGGCGCGGGCCTCGCCGGCGAGCCAGACGTAGTGCCCGGACCAGTCGGCGGGCAGGTCGCGTCCGGTGACGGCGGCCTCGAGCGCGTTCGGGATCAGGTGCTCGTCGTCGACGACCTCCCAGCGCGCGTGCACGTCGGCGGCCGACGGCAGCGGCACCTGGTCGGCGGCGTCGCCGACGACGACGTGCACCTCGGCGACGACGCCGGGGTCGAGCTCGCGCAGGATCCGCGCGAGCGCCGGGACGCCGGTGATGTCGCAGACGAGGAGCTGGTGGCGGGCGTCCGCTGCCGGGCGATAGAGGCCGTGCGGCTCGAGGACGCCCACGCGGTCGCCCGGCTCGCAGGTGCGGGCCCAGTCCGAGCCGGCCCCCTGCTCGTGCAGGGCGATGTCGACGTCGACCCGGACGTCGCCGTCGACGACCCGGTGGTCCGAGATCGTGTAGACCCGCGGCACGAGCGGCTCGACGCCCTCGGGGTACGTGTAGGACCAGTCCTCGTTGATCGTCGGCAGCGCGATCTTCGCGCCGGGGTGCGACGGCAGCAGCAGGCGGACGTACTCGTCGGGGATTCCGGTGGACTGCCAGCCCTCGAGTCCGCCCAACGTGATCGACACGAGGTGCGGGGTCAGCTGGCGGCGACCGAGGACGGTCGCGGCAAAGGTCTTCACGGGTTCCCCTTCGTTGGACGGGCGCGCACCGGTCCGGCCGCGCCCCACCGGTGAACTACCCGGTTAGGTCAGGCTAACAACACCTGTTGGATAGCCTCAAGACGTGACCATCCGCGTTCGTCCGATCTCCCCCGAGGACCACCTGACCTTCATCGCCTCCCGCGGGACGGCCAGCTTCCTGCAGACCCCCGCATGGGCGGCGGTCAAGAGCGAGTGGCGTGGCGAGTCGTTGGGGTGGTTCGACGGTGATGAGATGGTCGGCGCCGGGCTGGTCCTGTACCGCCAGGTGCCCAAGCTCAAGCGCTACCTGGCCTACCTGCCCGAAGGCCCGGTCCTGGACTGGAGCGGCGACGTCGCCCCCGCCCTCGAGGCGATGCGCGACCACCTCCGCACGCAGGGCGCGTTCGGCATCCGCATGGGACCCCCGGTCGTCACCCGCCGCTGGGAGGCCGCCACCTTGAAGGCCGCCCTCGCCGACGAGGTCCTCACCCGGCTCGGCGACGTCCCGGCCGACTACCGCGACGAGTCCGCGATCGCCCTGGCCGGCACCCTGCGCTCGCTGGGCTGGAAGGAGCAGTCCGCCGAGGGCGGCTTCACGGCAGGCCAGCCGAAGTACAACTTCCAGATCCCGCTGGCCGGCCGCACCGAGGAGGACGTCCTCGCCGGCATGAACCAGCAATGGCGCCGCAACATCCGCAAGGCCGCGAAGCAGGGGGTCGAGGTCACCGAGGGCGGCCGCGACGACCTGGTCGACTTCCACCGCGTCTACGTCGAGACCGCCGAGCGCGACCACTTCACGCCGCGACCGCTGTCGTACTTCCAGACCATGTGGGACGCCATGACCGCCGAGGACCCGCAGCGACTGCGGCTGTACCTCGGCCGCCACGAGGGCGACCTGGTGGCCGCCACGACGCTCGTCCAGGTCGGCACGCACGCCTGGTACTCCTACGGCGCCTCCACCACCGCCAAGCGCGAGGTGCGCGGCTCGAACGCCGTGCAGTGGCAGATGATCCGCGACTCGCTGGCCGCCGGCGCCGAGGTCTACGACCTGCGCGGCATCACCGACACCATCGACTCCGACGACCCGCACGTCGGCCTGCTGCAGTTCAAGGTGGGCACCGGCGGCGAGGCCGTGGAGTACCTCGGCGAGTGGGATCTGCCGATCAACCGGCCGCTCTACACCGCGTTCACGGCCTACATGAAGCGCCGCGGCTGACCCACCGGCCCACCTGCCGGACACCGCCGGAGGCGGACGCCCCCGGGAGCGCGATGATGGACCCATGGCGTTCGACCTGCAGATCCGCGCCGCCGACTGGCGGGCCCACCTCGTCGCGACCCGCGACGCCCATCCCGCGATCGTGCCGGTCATCAAGGGCAACGGCTACGGCCTCGGCCGCCAGCGCCTCGCCGGCGAGGCGTTCCGTCTCGGCGCCGACATGATCTCGGTCGGCACGTACGAGGAGGCGGCCGAGCTGCTCGGCGCCTTCACCGGCGACGTCCAGGTGCTGACGCCCTGGCGACCGTTCTCGCCGCGCGTCGCGGACGGCCGGCTGATCCACACCGTCAGCCGCATCGAGGACATCGCACCGCTCGCGGCCCAGCTGCCGGGCGCGCGGATCGTCGTCGAGGGACTCACCTCCATGGCGCGCCACGGCATGGACCGCCACAGCATCACCGAGGCGGCTCGCTCGATCGCCGAGGCCGGCCTGGTCGTCGAGGGATTCGCGATCCACCTGCCGATGGCGGGGGCGAACCTGCCCGAGGCGCGCACCTGGTGCGCGATCCTCGAGACCTCGGCCCTCGCGACCACCACGGTCTTCTGCTCGCACCTGACCGTCTCCGAGCTCGAGCAGCTGCGCACCGAGCGCCCGAACCTCACGATCCGGCCGCGGGTCGGCACCGCGCTGTGGCTGGGCCGCCTCGACACGCTCGAGGTCCGCTCGACCGTCCTGGACGTCCACACGGTGCAGCGCGGCGAGCGGGTCGGCTACCGCCAGGGCCGCGTGCCCCGCGACGGCCACGTCCTCGTGGTCGCGGGCGGCACGAGCCACGGGATCGGCCTGGAGGCCCCCCGTGCCGTCGCCGGCGTCGCCGGCCGCGGCAAGGCCGTCGCGAAGGGCGGACTCGCTGCCGCCGGCCTCGCGCTGTCGCCGTTCACGATCGCCGGCAAGCAGCGCTGGTTCGTCGAGCCGCCGCACATGCAGGCCAGCATGATCCTGCTGCCCGAGGGCGTCCCGGTGCCCGCCGTCGGCGACCGCCTTCCCGCGGCCGTGCGGTACACGATCGCGCAGTTCGACGCCATCACCGAGGTCTGAGCCCGGACACGAAGCGGCCCCGGCGATCTGTGATCGCCGGGGCCGGTCTGCTCAGTTGCGGCCGCCGGTGCCTCCGCCGGCGCCTCCGCCGGTGGCCGCAGGGCCGGGCGGCGTGGCGGGCGGCGTGGTGGCCGGGGGTCCCGAGGGCTCCGGCTCCGGCTCGGGAGCCGGGGTCGTGGGCGCGGGAGTCGTCGGTTCGGGAGCAGGCGTCGTCCGCTTCGGCGTCGGCTTGGTCGGCTTCGGCGTCGGCTTCGTCTCCTTCTTCTTCTCGCCTCCGCCGTTGCCGGGGTTGGTGTAGACCGCCGTGCCCTTGTCGGCCTTGATGTTGGCGCGCTGGGGGAACGTGCCGCACTCGGAGCCCTCCAGGGCGCGGTTCATGTAGGCCTGGAACGTCAGGGCCGGGTACGTGCCGCCGAAGAACGGGTTGAGGTAGCCCTCGAGCTCCTCGTTGCCCTTGCCGCGGTTGTACATGACCGCCGTGGCCAGCTTCGGCGTCGCGCCGACGAACCAGGAGGAGGACACGCGGTCCTCGCCGTCCTTGCCGTCGTTGGCCGTGGCGGTTCCGGTCTTGCCGGCCGTGGGGCAGAACGTCCGGGCCTTGGTGCCCGAGCCGCCTCGGACCACGGTCTGCAGCGCCGCGAGCGTGTCGGCCGCGACGTCCTTGTCGATCGTCTGGGTCGTCGCCACGTCGTGCTTGAACACGCGCGCTCCGCGCGTGTCGTCGACGTGGTCGATGACGTACCAGTCGGCGCGCTTGCCGTCGGCCGCCAGCGTCGCGTACGCGTTGGCCATGTCGATCGGGGCGACCGGGGCGTAGCCCAGCGAGACACCGATCACCGGGTTGATCTTGTCGACGGTCGACTCGGGGATGCCGGCCTCACGGGCCGCCTTGAGGATCTTCTCCGGGCCGTTCTCCATCTGGTCGGTCAGGTCGACGAACGCGGTGTTGACCGAGAACTCCGTCGCCGTCTCGAGGTTGATGAAGCCGTAGGACTTGCCGCCGCTGTCGCCCTGGTTCTGGATCTCGGCGTCACCGACCTTCAGCGGCGCGTTGCCGTTGAGGCGGGTCTGCAGGCTGTAGCCGTTCTCGAGCGCCGCGACGACCGCGAAGGCCTTGAACGTCGAGCCCGGCTGCGTGGGCAGCGTCGCCCAGTTCAGCTGACTCTTGAGGTAGTCCGGACCGCCGTACAGCGCGCGGACCGCGCCCGTGCCGGGCTGGACCGACGCCACGGCGGTGTTGAGCTCGTCGAGACCGTCGGGACGGACCTGCTTGACCGCCTCGACGGCGTCCTTCTGCATGTTCTTGTCGAAGGTCGTCACGACCCGCAGGCCGCCACCCTCGATCTCGGAGTCGAGGAAGCCGCCCTCGGAGCTCATCTGCTTGCGGACCAGCTCGAGCAGGTGACCCTTCGGGCCCTCGAAGCGCTGGTTGGCGCGCTGCTTCTTGAACTTGGGGAACTTGCCCTTGTGCGCCGCGGCCTCCTCGGCCGTGATGGAGCCGCGCTTGACCATGCCGTCGAGCACGTAGTTGAAGCGCGGCAGGACACGGTCGCGGGCGCCCTCGGCGTACGGGTCGAAGTACGAGGGGTTGTTGATGACGGTCGCCAGGAACGCGGCCTGGCCGATGTTGAGCTTCGCGGCCGGCTTGCCGAAGTACGTGCGCGAGGCCACCTCGACGCCGTAGGAGCCGTTGCCGTAGTAGATCGTGTTGAGGTAGCCCTCGAGGATCTCCTGCTTGGTCAGCTGGTTGTGGATCTTGACCGAGAGGATGGCCTCCTTCACCTTGCGGCTGTAGGAGCGCTCCTGGTTCAGGTAGAGGATCTTGACGTACTGCTGGGTGATCGTGGAGCCGCCGCCGGTGATCGACCCGCTGGTGGCGTTGTTGCGCGCCGCGCGGACGATGCCGCGCAGGTCGATGCCGCGGTTCTCCCAGAACGTCCGGTCCTCGGCCGCCACGACGGCGTCGCGCATGACCTCGGGGATCTCGTCGTACGTCAGGCTCTCGCGGTTCTGCGTCGCGAAGCTGCCGATCTTCGTCTTGCCGTCGGAGTAGTAGACGTTGGTCGTCTCGGTCTGGAAGTCCGCGTTGGGGTCGGGGATCTTGATCGTCGCGTAGAGCACCGCGAAGACCAGGGCTCCCGCGATCAATCCGGCGACCATCAGGAACAGCAGCCAGCGCAGGACCCGCACCGGCAGCGAACCGGTGCCACCGATCCTGCGGGAGACTCGGCCGAGCACTCCCTGCTTGTTCTTCGCGCGCGTTTTCGCCACGAATCGGCCCCTTTCGGACGACGACTTCAACGATCCAGTCTGACGGGTGTTCCTGAGAACCGGCTGACCGCATGGGGCGGGGTCCCGAAATCCCGCTACTCGATGTATCGTACCGATATAGCCGTTCGTGACATCGAATGGAACGAACCGGGGGGAGGCGGCGGCGATGGCCCGACGTGGCGCAGCGCTGGAGTTGGCCGTTCTCGGCCTGCTCGCCGACTCGCCGATGCATGGATATGAACTGCGCAAGCAGGTCAATCACCTGCTCGGCTGGACCCGCCTGCTGTCCTACGGGACGCTCTACCCCTGTCTCAAGCAACTGACGCGTGCCGGCTACATCGCCGCCGACACCGAGACGACCGCGCGCGGCAAGCGCCCGCGGATCGTGTACCGGCTCACGGCCGAGGGCAAGGAGTACTTCAGCTCCCTGCTCGAGGACGGTGGCCCGTCGGCTTGGGACGACGAGAATTTCGGGGTGCGGTTCGCCTTGTTCGCGCGCACCAGCTCTCCCACCCGGGTCCGGATCCTCGAAGGACGCCGGTCCCGCCTGGAAGAGCGACTCGAGAACGTCCGATCGGCCGCGGTCAACCACCGCGAACGCATGGACGCCTACACCCGCGAGCTCCAGCGCCATGGCCTGGAGTCCGTGGAGCGCGAGATCAACTGGCTGACCGAGTTGATCGACCGTGAGCGCGCCGACGCATTCACGGAGTACGAAGAAATCAGCACGACAGACAAGGAAAAGTGAGGGCTCCATGAGTTCCGAGAACAAGGTCCGCGTGGCCATCGTCGGCGTTGGCAACTGCGCCACGTCCCTGATCCAGGGCGTCGAGTACTACAAGGACGCCGACCCGACGGCCGACGTCCCCGGGCTCATGCACGTCGCCCTCGGCGGCTACCACGTCAACAGCGTCGAGTTCGTCGCCGCCTTCGACGTCGACGCCAAGAAGGTCGGCTTCGACCTGGCCGAGGCGACCCTGGCCAGCGAGAACAACACCATCAAGATCACGGACGTCCCGCCCACCGGCGTGACCGTCCAGCGTGGTCCGACGCTCGATGGCCTCGGCAAGTACTACCGCGAGACGATCGAGGAGTCCGACGCCGAGCCGGTCGACGTGGTCCAGGTCCTCAAGGACACCCAGGCCGACGTGCTGGTCTCGTACCTGCCCGTGGGCTCGGAGGAGGCCGACAAGTTCTACGCGCAGTGCGCCATCGACGCGAAGGTCGCCTTCGTCAACGCGCTGCCCGTCTTCATCGCCTCGGACCCCGAGTGGGCCCAGAAGTTCGAGGACGCCGGCGTCCCGATCATCGGCGACGACATCAAGAGCCAGGTCGGCGCGACCATCACGCACCGCGTCATGGCCAAGCTGTTCGAGGACCGGGGCGTCGCCCTGGACCGCACGTACCAGCTGAACGTCGGCGGCAACATGGACTTCAAGAACATGCTCGAGCGTGAGCGTCTGGAGTCCAAGAAGGTCAGCAAGACGCAGGCCGTCACGTCGAACCTGCACGGCTCGCTGTCGGGCAAGGTCCACGACAAGAACGTCCACATCGGTCCGTCGGACTACGTGGCGTGGCTCGACGACCGCAAGTGGGCCTACGTCCGCCTCGAGGGTCGCGCCTTCGGTGACGCCCCCCTGAACCTGGAGTACAAGCTCGAGGTCTGGGACTCGCCGAACTCGGCCGGCATCATCATCGACGCCATCCGCGCGGCGAAGATCGCCAAGGACCGCGGCGTCGCGGGTCCGCTGCTGTCGGCTTCGTCCTACCTGATGAAGTCCCCGCCGGAGCAGCGCCCCGACGACGAGGGCCGCGCCAGCCTCGAGGCCTTCATCGACGGCACCCTGGAGCGCTGAGCACCAGCACCCACGAGAGACGCACCGGACCGCAAGGTTCGGTGCGTCTCTCTTTGCGTCCAGCCGTCTCGAGATTTGCTCCGATCTCGACCTTTCAATGCCGCTGAAAGGTCAGATGAGGAGCAAATCTCGGGTCAGTGGCGGCGGAGGCGCTTGGCTCCCGAGACCAGGGCCACGACGACCGCGCCGACCACGAGGCCCAGCAGGGCCGAGGCGGCGGTGTTGCCGATCCACTCGAAGGCGCCGTCGGCGAAGGGCATGACGTCGGCGATCCAGTGCTCGAGGTCGTGGACCCAGCCGTAGAGGGTGTGCCAGCCGAGGTCGTCGGTGCCCACCAGCAGGATGTGGCCGCCGACCCACAGCATCGCCGCGATGCCGATGACCGAGAGGGCCGCCAGGACCTTCGGCATCGCCTTCACCAGCAGCTTGCCGGTGCGCTGGGCGAGGGTGGACGTGCGCTCGGCCAGGCCCACGCCGACGTCGTCCATGCGCACGATCAGGGCCACGACGCCGTAGACGAGCGCCGTGATGCCCAGCGCGACGATGACCAGGATGATCGCGCGCGACCAGAACGACTCGTCGGCGACCTCGTTGAGCGAGATCACCATGATCTCGGTCGACAGGATGAAGTCGGTCGTGATGGCGCTCTTGACGACCTGGTCCTCGGCCTCGGGCCCATGGGCGCTCGCCGGCTCCTCGACCTTCTCGTGGTGCGGGTGCAGCACGTGCCAGATCTTCTCGGCGCCCTCGAAGCACAGGTAGGCGCCGCCGAGCATCAGCAGCGGCGTCAGCACCCACGGCAGGAACTGGCTCAGCACCAGCAGCGCGGGCAGGATGAACAGCAGCTTGTTGCGCAGCGACCCCTTCGCGATCCGCGCGATGATGCTCAGCTCACGCTTGGGGTCGACGCCGTGGACGTAGCGCGGCGTGACCGCCGCGTCGTCGACCACGACGCCCGCAGCCTTCACGCTTGCCTTGCCGGCACCCGCCGCGACATCGTCGATGGACGCCGCAGCGATCCGCGCCAGTGCCGCCACGTCGTCGAGCAGTGCGACAAGTCCTCCAGCCATGCGCTCAGCGTACGGCCGCAGGTTCCACCCCACCGCCCGGACGGTCGTGGCGTCGTCGACCAGCACGCTCGCGGGCACCGACGCGGATAGGGTGCTGCCATGGTCATGGGCTTCGGCATCGACATCGGCGGGACCGGCACGAAGGGCGCTCCGGTCGATCTCGACGCGGGCAAGCTCGTGGGCGAGCGCTTCCGCATCCCCACCCCGCAACCGGCGACCCCCCAGGCCGTCGCGGAGGTGGCCGCGCAGATCGTCGCGCACTTCCCCGACACCGAGGAGGTCCCCCGCATCGGCGTCGCCATCCCGGCGGTCGTGCAGCGCGGCGTGGCCCGGTCGGCGGCCAACATCGACACGTCCTGGATCGACACCGACGTCGACGCGCTCTTCACCGAGGTCCTCGGTCGCGAGGTCCACGTCGTCAACGACGCCGACGCCGCGGGCGTCGCCGAGAACGACCACGGCGCCGCGCGCAAGGAGGAGGGCCTGGTCTGCGTGATCACCCTCGGGACCGGGATCGGCTCGGCGCTGATCAGCGGCGGCACCCTCGTCCCGAACACCGAGTTCGGTCACCTCGAGGTCGCCGGTCACCCCAACGCCGAGAAGTGGTGCGCCACGAGCGCCCGCGAGCGCGAGGACCTGACCTGGCAGGAGTGGGCCGAGCGGCTGCAGGTGTACTTCAGCCACCTCGAGCGGATCCTGTCGCCCGACCTCTTCGTGGTGGGCGGCGGCGTCAGCAAGAACAGCGAGAAGTTCCTGCCGCTGCTGGACCTGCGCACCCCCATCGTGGCGGCGAAGCACCGCAACAACGCCGGGATCATCGGCGCCGCGGCGCTCGGCGCGCGCGGCTGAGAACGGCCCCGGCTCAGCCCTGCAGCAGGGCCCGGACGCTCATCTCCATGATGCGGCGGCACCGATCGGCGGGATAGCCGTGGTCGTCGAACATCAGTGACCAGAGGTTCCAGCTGGTGGCGGCGGTCAGCGAGTCGATCAGCACCTCGGGCGACGCCGAGGCGGCCAGCTCGGGAGCGAACGTCTTCTTGACGTCCGAGCGCACCCGGGCGATGTGCCCGTGGCGACTGGCGCGCAGCGCCTCGTAGTCGGGCTCGCCCAGCACCGCGGCCCGTGCGGCCGGAGCGATGTTGACCAGTCGCCGCTCGCGCTCGGCGCAGAACCGCAGGATGCGGTCCTCCAGCGGCGCCCCCGGCTCGATCTCGGTGCGCAGCTCGTCGTCGGCCCGGAACCAGTACTCGACGGTGGCGCCCAGCAGGCTCTCCATGTCGCGGAAGTTCGACCACAGGGTCCGCCGCGACACCCCCGCCCGCTCGGCGATCAGCGCGGCCGTGGGCTTGAGCACTCCCTCGCGCAGGAGATCGGCGTGCGCCTGCACGATCAGCGCCCGCGTGCGCTCGCTGCGCTGCATGCGCCCGTCGGTCTGTCGGTATTCCATCTCTCCCACCGCTCCATCGTGGCCGAGAGGAGGCGAGTTCCAACTTTCGACACACCGAGTGTAAATATGTAGTGACTTGGCTCACAACGTATGTGAGGATGTCGTCACCTTCGCACGAGGGGCTGCTGTCGATCAGAGGGAGTGAAGGTTGCTGACGGTCAAGAACCTGGAAGTCGTCTACAACGACGTCATCCTGGTCCTGCGCGGCGTGAGCATGACGGTGCCGGAGGGCCAGATCGTGGCTCTCCTGGGCGCCAACGGCGCCGGCAAGACGACGTTGCTGCGAGCGCTCTCGGGCCTGCTCGACATCCACGACGGCGCGATCACCAAGGGCGAGGTGCGCCTGCGCGACACCCCCATCCAGGGATTCGACGCCCCCAAGATCGTGGCGGCCGGTCTGGGCCAGGTGCTCGAGGGCCGCCGCGTGTTCAGCGAGTTCACCGTCGAGGAGAACCTGCGCGTCGGCGGCCACACCCGCCGCGGCGGCCTCGCCGAGGGGATCGAGGAGGTCTACGAGCTCTTCCCCGTCCTCAAGGAGCGGCGCAAGAACACCGCCGGCTACCTCTCCGGCGGTGAGCAGCAGATGCTCGCCATGGGTCGCGCCCTGGTGGCCCAGCCGGAGATCCTGCTGCTCGACGAGCCCAGCCTGGGCCTCGCCCCGCGGATCGTCGCGCAGATCAAGGACATCATCGTCCAGATCAACGAGCGCGGGACCACCGTGCTGCTGGTCGAGCAGAACGCCACGATGGCGCTCTCGATCGCCCAGCACGGCTACGTCATGGAGCACGGCAAGATCGTGATGGACCGCCCCGCCGCCGAGCTGCTCGACGACGAGGACATCCGGGACTTCTACCTGGGCCGTGGCGACCTCGCCACCAGCTACCGCGACATCAAGCACTACAAGCGGCGAAAGCGCTGGCTTTCGTGACCGCTTCCCCCGTCGCCCACCCACACCACCCCGCCCCGGAGGGTCCCGTGTCTGAACCAGTCGTCAGCGTGCGAGGCGTCGAGCTCGCGTTCTCGGGGGTCAAGGCCCTCCAGGGCGTCGACTTCGACGTCTTCGACAACGAGCTGTTCGCCGTCATCGGCCCGAACGGCGCCGGCAAGACGTCCATCTTCAACGTCCTCTCGGGCGTCTACCGGCCCCAGCAGGGATCGGTCGAGTTCGCCGGCTCCGACATCCGCGGCATGCGCCCGCACCAGATCGCCAACCTCGGCATGGCTCGCACCTTCCAGAACATCGAGCTGTTCGAGAACCTCGACGTCGTCGACAACCTCATGCTCGGCCGGCACGCCCACCTGGGCTACGGCTGGGCCGCGGCGGTGGCGTGGTTCGGCAAGGCCAAGCGCGCCGAGGTCGCCAACCGACGGCGCGTCGAGGAGATCATCGACTTCCTCGAGATCGAGGGCTACCGCCAGCTGCCCGTGGGGATGCTGCCCTACGGCATCCAGAAGCGCATCGAGCTGGGCCGGGCCCTGGCGATGGAGCCCAAGCTGCTGCTGCTGGACGAGCCGGTCGCCGGCATGAACGGCGAGGAGACCGAGGACATGGCCCGGTTCATCCTCGACATCCGCAACGAGCTGCGGATCCCGATGATCCTCGTCGAGCACGACATGGGACTCGTCATGGACCTGGCCGACCGCGTCATGGCGATGGACTTCGGCAAGCCCGTCGCCACCGGGACGCCGCACGAGGTCCAGTCGCACCCCGACGTCATCCGGGCCTACCTCGGACCCGTCGACGAGGCCACGCTCGCCGAGGTGCAGGGAGAACTGGCATGACCACCGCGACGAACAGCCTGCCGCTGCGCATCCGCGAGCGCGCCCAGGACGCCCCCGACCGGGTGGCGATGCGCGAGAAGAACCTCGGCCTGTGGGAAGAGGTCACCTGGGCCGACTACTGGGAGCGGTCCGCCCTCGTCGGCCACGCCCTGCTGGCGCTGGGTGTCGAGCCCGGCGATCGCGTGGCCGTGCACAGCGAGAACCGCTGCGAGTGGCTCTACTCCGACATCGGCATCACCGCCGTCCGCGCGGGGACCGTCGGGCTCTACCCGACCAACCCGGCACCCGAGGTGCTGCACGTGCTGCGCGACTCCGGGTCGTGCGTCCTCATCGCCGAGGACCAGGAGCAGGTCGACAAGTACCTCGAGATCTCCGACGAGCTGCCCGACCTGCGCACCGTCGTCTACATCGACCCCCGCGGCATCCGGGGCCGGTACGACGACCCGCGGCTGATGGCCTGGGACGACTTCATCGCGCTCGGCGAGCAGCACCGCGCGGACCACCCCGACGCCGTCACCGAGCGGCTCGAGGCGGTCCAGCCCGACGACCTGGCCACCTTGGTCTACACGTCCGGCACGACCGGACCGCCCAAGGGCGCCATGCTGTCGATCTCGAACATCGAGTTCGTCATCGAGACGCTGCAGAGCGGCGGCGCGTTCGTGGATCCGCCGGCCGGCGACCGCGACCTCGTCGTGTCGTACCTGCCGCTGTGCCACGTGGCCGAGCGCGTCTTCACGACGTGGTTCAACGCCGCCGTCGGCTCGCAGGTCAACTTCGCCGAGTCGATCGAGACCGTGCAGCAGGCGCTGCGCGAGGTGCAGCCCACGCTGTTGTTCGGCGTGCCCCGCATCTGGGAGAAGATCGCCGCCGGCGTCCACATCCGCATGAGCGGCGCCTCGTGGTTCAAGCGCAAGAACTTCGACTTCTGGATGAAGCGTGCGGCGTGGATCGGCCGGACACTCGTGGCGAACCAGGGCAACCACACCCCCGCCACGCGGGCCGTCTACGCGCTGGGCTGGGTGTGCCTCTACCGGCCGCTGCGCGAGCGGCTCGGACTGGCGAAGGTCCGGTACGCCGCCTCGGGCGCGGCGCCGATCGCGCCGGAGGTGCTCGAGTTCTTCATGGGCATCGGCGTGCGCATGCACGAGGTCTACGGCATGACCGAGAACTCCGCGATCGCCACCGCGAACATGGCCGGCCGGGTCCGCGTCGGAACCGTCGGCGAGCCCCAGATCGGCACCGAGGTCCGGATCGACGACGAGACCGGCGAGATCCTCACCCGCCACCGCGGCACGTTCGCCGGCTACTGGAACAACCCCGAGGCGACGGCTCGCACGATCGACGCCGACGGCTGGCTGCACACCGGTGACGTCGGCGAGTGGATCGACGGCACGCACGTCAAGATCACGGATCGGATCAAGGACATCATCATCACCGCGGGCGGCAAGAACATCAGCCCCAGCGAGATCGAGAACAGCCTCAAGTCGTCCCCCTACATCAAGGAGGCGATCGTGATCGGCGACCGTCGCAAGTACCTGACGGCCCTGATCGGCATCGAGCTCGACACGGTCGGCAACTGGGCCCAGGAGCGCAAGCTCGGGTTCACCACCTACCGCGACCTGTCGGAGAAGACCGAGGTCATCGCGCTGGTGCAGACGATCGTCGACGAGACGAACCGCAAGTTCGCCAGCGTCGAGACGATCAAGCGCTTCGCGATGCTGCCCAAGGAGCTCGACCACGAGCAGGGCGAGTTGACGGCCACGCAGAAGATCAAGCGCTCGGCCATCAGCGAGCGGTTCGCCGAGGCCATCGAGGGCCTCTACTCCGACGCGGACCGCGTCGCCTCCAGCGAAGAGGTGAAGGCATGAGCGAGCGCCAGCGAGTGATCATCGAGACGGGAATGCCGACGCCTTCCTACCGTGGCTTCTTCCAGGAGGTGTCGGCATGACGACGTTCCTGCAGTCCGTCCTCAACGGGTTCGCCCAAGGATCGATCTACGCCCTGCTCGCGCTGGGCTACGTGATGATCTACAAGGCCACTCACGTCATCAGCTTCGCCCAGCCGGCGCTCATGGTCTGTGGCGGCCTCTTCGGCTACCACGCCACGAGCGAGTGGGGCCTGTCGTTCTGGCCCGCCCTGATCGTGGCGGTCCTGATGGGCGCGGTGCTGGGCATGCTCGTCGAGCGCCTGGCGCTGCGGCCCATGGTCGGCAAGCCGGTGTTCACCCTGGCGATCATCACGATCGGCGTCGACATCGTGCTGCGCATCCTGGCGAACCGGTACATGGGCCCGGACCCGCGCTCGGTGCCCTACCCCAGCGGCAGCCAGCGGCTGGAGTTCTGGGGCCTGTCCATCTCGCAGCAGCGGCTGGGACTCATCGTCGTCACCGCCGTGACCGTGGCCGCGCTGGCCCTGTTCTTCCGGTACGCCAAGACCGGCCTCGCCATGCGGGCCACCGCGCTGAACCAGGAGACGGCCCTGGCCCAGGGCATCCGGGTCGGCACGATGTTCGCGCTGGCCTGGGCGATCGCGGGCGGACTGGCCGCCATCGCCGGCACGTTCGTGGCCGCCACGGGCGCCGGCATGGAGCAGAACACGTGGATCATCGCGCTCAAGGCGCTGCCGGCGATCATCATCGGCGGCCTCGACAGCATCCCCGGCGCCGTGATCGGTGGCCTGGCGGTCGGCCTGGTCGAGTCGATCACCGCGGTCTTCCAGCCCGACGTCGCCCCGTGGCTGGGCAACAACTTCGCGCTGGTCGCGCCCTACGCCCTGATGTTCCTGGTGTTGCTGGTCAAACCGTATGGACTCTTCGGCACGAAGGAGGTGGAGCGGGTATGACGATGCTGCGCACCGCGCCCTCCACCCGAGGCAGGAAGTCGACCGGCGTCCGCGGCCGTCCCCTGCTGCGCACGAGCTACGAGCAGGACCTGACCCTGGCCAACACCGGGGCCAAGCGTCGCGGCGTCGTCGCCCTGGTCATCGCCTCGTTCGTCGTGCCGTTCCTGCTCGCCGACGACCTGCTGCAGGTGCTGGCGCTCGGCATGATCTCGGCCGTCGGCGCGATCGGCCTCAACCTGGTCACGGGCTATGCCGGGCAGGTCTCGCTCGGCCACGCCTTCTTCATCGGCGTGGGCGCCTACACCGGAGCCGTCCTCGGTGGCGATCCCGACGGCGCGATGCTCGGCTACGGGCTGCCGATGTGGATCTGGCTGCCGGCCGCCGGTGTCGTCGCCGCCGTCGCGGGCCTCATCGTCGGTCCCCTGGCGGTGCGGCTGCGCGGGCTCTACCTCGCGATCGTCACGCTCGGCCTGGTGTTCCTGGGCGACCACATCTTCCGCGAGGCCCGCGACATCACCGGCGGCCCCGGCGTGGGTCGCCGCGGCGCCGAGCTGGAGCTGTTCGGCATCGACTTCGCCTCCATCGAGCCGATCTCCGGACTGACCCGCGGCCAGGCGCAGTTCTTCCTGGCGCTGGTGTTCCTCATCATCTTCGCGATCCTGGGCCGCAACATCGCGCGCTCGGGAGTGGGCCGAGCGTTCGGCGCCGTGCGCGACCGCGACGTCGCGGCGGCGGTCATCGGCGTGGACCTGACCAAGTACAAGGTCATGGCGTTCGCGATGTCGTCGTTCTTCGCCGGCGTCACCGGCGCGCTCTACTACGCCGTGATCGGCGTCTTCGAGCCCGGCGCGTTCAGCCTGCTGCTCTCGATCCAGTACCTCGCGATGGTGCTGATCGGCGGCGTGGCCACGATCAGCGGCTCGATCATGGGCGCCCTGTTCATCGCGCTGCTGCCGCGGATCAGCCAGTTCATCGCGCACTACGTGCCCGACGGCCTGCTGACGGTGTTCCAGCTCGAGGCGATCCTCTACGGCCTGCTGATCATGGGCTTCCTGATCTTCGAGCCACGAGGACTGTTCGGGATCTGGACCCGGATCCGGAACTACTGGAAGGGCTGGCCCTTCTCCTACTAGACCCCGGCCGCGAGGCCGCTGGCGGTGCGACCGCACCGTCGAACCACCCCCCAGGAGGAAATGAAGATGAAGCAACACCGAAGGCTGACCCGCGTGGTCGCCGGTGCGGCGGTGGCGGCACTCGTGCTGACGGGCTGCCGCAGCGGCGGGGACGACGAAAGTAGCGCCGGACCGGGCATCACCGAAGAAGCCTGTCCCGATGCCGTGAATAAGGACAACGGCTGCATCTACCTCGGCGTGATCTCCGACCTCACCAAGGGCCCGTTCGCCCCGCTGGCCGTGCCGATCACGGACGCCCAGAAGGCGTTCTGGAAGAAGGTCAACGACGACGGCGGCGTGGGCGGCTACGACGTCAACATCGAGAAGTACATCGCCGACGCCGAGTACAACCCCGAGATCCACAACAAGAAGTACCAGGAGATGCGCAACGACATCCTGGCCCTGGGCCAGACGCTCGGCTCCTCGCAGACCCTGGCGATCCTGGAGGACATGAAGGCCGACAACGTCATCGGCGTCCCGGCCTCGTGGAACTCGGCATGGGACTTCGAGGACCAGATCATGCAGTCCGGCGCCAGCTACTGCTTCGAGGCCATGAACGGCGTCGACTGGGCGGTCCAGGAGCGCGGCGTCAAGGACAAGGTCCTGGCCATCCACTACCCGAACGACTACGGCGGAGACGCGGCCGCGGGCGTCGAGGCCGCCGCCAAGGCGAACAACCTCGATTTCACGTCCGTCGAGACCGCCACCGGCCAGGACAACCAGGCAGGCGCCGTCGCTGCGGTGCTGAAGCAGAAGCCCGACCTGCTCTACATCACGACCGGTCCGGCCGAGATGGCCACGATCCTGGGCGGCGCCGCGGCCCAGGGCTGGAAGGGCACCGTCGTCGGCTCCAGCCCGACGTGGAACCCTGCGCTGCTGAAGACCGAGGCCGCTCCGGCCCTCCAGGCGATGTACTTCCAGGCCGGCCCGTGGGGTCCCTGGGGCACTGACTCGCCCGGTCACGACGCCATGCGCAAGGCGCTCGCCGACGTGAAGTCGCCCAGCGACGGCTACACCGCCGGCTGGGTGTGGGAGTACCCGCTGCTGGCGGCCCTGAAGTCGGCGGCCGACATGGACGGCGGCGTCACGCGCGAGAACGTCGTCAAGGCGGCGTCCGAGCTCGAGAGCGTCGACTACGAGGGCATGCTGCCCGACGAGTCGTTCAACAAGAACGGCGAGCCGGAGAAGGTGGCGTGGCGCCAGAGCGTCATCTCGAAGGTCGACCCGAAGGCGCCCACCGGCGTTTCGATCACCAAGGAGATGGCGGCCGGTCCGACGGCCGAGGGCTTCGACTACAAGGAGCCCTGCTTCGCCCTGCAGGGCTGACGCAGGACAGCAGAAGGGGCCGGCCCACCAGGGCCGGCCCCTTTCGCGTGCCCGAGGCCGCTAGGCGACGGTCAGGGTCCGGTCGAGCGAGAGCTCGGCCAGGAACGGCTCGGCGTGACTGACGACGAGCAGGGCGCCGCGGTAGGACTCCAGCGCCTCGGTGAGGTGGGCGACGCTCGCCAGGTCGAGGTTGTTGGTCGGCTCGTCCAGCACCAGCGGGACCAGCTGGGCTCGCACCGTCCCAGCGATCGCCACGCGCCGGGGTCTGCGGCAGGTGGGCGAGCCGGCCGTGCACCTCGACGCCGCCAGTCGTGGGCACCAACTCGCCGATCGGCGGTCAGATGATGTTGAGCTCGGGACGACCGGCGTCCGCCGCGAAGCGCGAGGCGTGAAGGGGCGCGACGTCGACGAACGGCCGCTTGCCGAGGTGCAGATCGCGCATGACCTCGCCCACCGCAGGCCCCATGAGGAAGCCGTGCCCCGAGAACCCGGCGGCGTAGAGGAAGCCGTCGACCGTCTCGGACCGGCCGATCACCGCGTTGTGGTCCGGCGTCATCTCGTACAGGCCGGCCCAGCCGGTCCGGATCCCCACGTCGGCGAGGGAGGGGACGCGGCGCTGCATGCAGTCGGCGAGGTCGTCGAGCCACGCCGGATCGCGGTTCAGGTCGAAGCTGCGGGAGTCCGTCGACTCCGGCGCCCCCATCAGCAGGCCCGGCCCCTCGGCGTGGAAGTAGAAGCCCGTGGCGAAGTCGATCGTGAACGGCGTGTCCGGTCGCGCCTGCGGCACCGGCTCGGTGACGACGATCTGGCGGCGCAGCGGCTCGATGGGCAGGTCCTCGCCGACCCACCCCGCGATCTCGCGCGACCAGGCGCCGGCCGCGCAGACGACCGTGTCGGTGGCGATCGTGCCTCGCGACGTGTGCACCGCGGTGACGGCGCCGTCCTCGACCTCGATCCCGGTGGCCCGGGTGCCGGTGTGGAGCGTGGCGCCGGCGCGGCGGGCCGCACGGGCGTATCCCTGCACGACCGACTCCGGGGTGCAGTGGCCGTCCCGGGGCGAGAACAGACCGCCGACGAGACCTTCCGTGCTGATCAGCGGCGAGAGTCGCGCCGCCTCGGCGACGTCCACGGTGCGGGCCTGCAGTCCCAGGGCCGTCATGAGCTCGGCGTTGCGCTCGAACGCCTCCATCGTCGCGGCGTCCTGCGCCAGCAGCAGGTAGCCCACCTGGTGCAGGTCGATCTCGGTGTCGAACTCGGCGCCGAAGCGCTCGAACGTCTCGAGGCCGCGCTGGCCCAGCCGGATGTTGATCTCGTCGGAGAACAGCGCCCGCACCCCGCCGGCGGCCTTGCAGGTCGAACCCTCGCCCAGCGCGTCCCTCTCGACCAGCACGACGCGCTCGACGCCCGCGGCAGCCAGGTGGAAGGCCGTGCTCAGGCCCATGACCCCGCCCCCGACGACAACGACGTCGGCGTGGCGCGGCACGGCGATGGTGCCCATCTCGTCCTCCTGGCGCCGGTGCGGGATCGGGGCGCAGGTCCATCATCGGGCCGCTCACGCCGCGGGTCGAGGGTTTCGGGCCCACGGGCCGCCCCCTGGCGCCCGCCGCACGCGGCCGGCGTCGCCGCGGGGCCCGATAGACTCGACCCTCGTGGCCGAACTGACTCCGCACGAGAGAGCGCGACTCGACGAGTTGCGCCGCACCCACCCGGTGCTGACCGAGCTGGGTGCCCGTTTCACGGAGGCCGGACACGAGATCGCTCTCGTCGGCGGGCCCGTGCGCGACGCGCTGCTGGGCCGCGCCGTCACCGACCTGGACTTCACCACCTCGGCCACGCCCGACGAGATCGAGCAGGCGGTCAAGGGTTGGGCCGACGCCACCTGGGACGTCGGCCGCGCCTTCGGCACCATCGCGCTGCGCAAGGGCTCCGAGACGCTCGAGATCACCACCTACCGGGCCGACGAGTACGACCCCGACTCGCGCAAGCCCGTCGTCGCCTTCGGCACCAACCTCAACGACGACCTCGCGCGGCGCGACTTCACCGTGAACGCGATGGCCGTGCGGCTGCCCGACCTGGAGTTCGTCGACGTCCACGGCGGCATCGACGACCTCGCCGACCGCACGATCCGCACCCCGATCGGCCCTGCCATCTCGTTCGGCGACGACCCGCTGCGGATGATGCGCGCGGCCCGGTTCGTGGGTCAGCTCGGCTTCATCACCGCGCCCGACGTCGCCGTGGCGATGGCGGAGATGGCCGACCGCATCGAGATCGTCTCGGCCGAGCGGGTCCGCGACGAGCTCAACAAGCTGCTGCTCTCGGACCACCCCGTCGACGGCCTGCGCGTCCTGGTCGACACCGGTCTGGCCGAGCGCGTGCTGCCCGAGCTGCCGGCGCTGCAGCTCGAGCGCGACGAGCACCACCGGCACAAGGACGTCTACGAGCACTCGCTGACCGTGCTCGAGCAGGCGATCGACCTCGAGCACCGCCTCGACGAGCGTCCCGACCTGACGATCCGGCTGGCGGCGCTGCTGCACGACATCGGCAAGCCCCGCACCCGGCGGTTCCAGGACGACGGCACCGTCACGTTCCACCACCACGACGTCGTGGGCGCCAAGCTGGTGCGCAAGCGGATGCGCGCGCTGCGGTACTCCAACGACATCATCGACGACGTCGCGATGCTGGTCGAGCTGCACCTGCGCTTCCACGGCTACGGCACCGGCGAGTGGACCGACTCGGCGGTGCGACGCTACGTGCGCGACGCCGGCGACCAGCTCGAGCGGCTGCACATCCTGACCCGCGCCGACAGCACCACGCGCAACCAGCGCAAGGCGCTGCGGCTCCAGCGCACCTACGACGAGCTCGAGACGCGCATCTCGCAGCTCGCCGCCCAGGAGGAGTTGCAGTCCATCCGGCCCGACCTCGACGGCAACCGGATCATGGAGGTCCTGGACATCGGACCGGGCCGCGAGGTGGGCGAGGCGTACCGCTTCCTGCTCGACCTGCGCATGGACCGCGGACCACTGCCCGAGGAGCAGGCGATCGAGGCGTTGCGGTCCTGGTGGGCCGCCCGCTGAGTCGCCGGGCCCGGTTCCGCCACCGCGCCCACTACGATGACGTGGTGTCGATCCGCGCGTGGCTCATCGCCTTCGTGGTCGCGGTGTCGCTGCTGGTGGGTGCCCCGGCCTCCACTGCGACCGCCGACGAGGAGGGATCGCTGGCCGTCCGCATCGACGGACTGACCCCCTCGCGACTGTCCGCGGGCGCCACGATCCGGATGAGCGGCATCGTCCGCAACACCGGCGCCACGCCGTGGACCTCGGTGCAGGCGTACCTGGTGATCCCGCGCAGTCCGTTCGAGTCGCGTGACCAGATCGAGACCGCGATCGAGGACGGCCGCTCCTACACCGGTGAGCGCGTCGTCGATGCCGGCACGTTCGCCGAGGTCGGCGACCTCGCGCCGGGAGCATGGAAGCGCTTCGAGATCAAGGTCCCGGTGTCCCGGCTCGGTCTGACCGGCGCCGGTGGCGTGTACCCGGTCGGCGTCCAGGTCCTGGCCACGGACGAGCAGGGTCAACGGTCCAACGACGCAGTCGCCCGCGCCACGACCTTCCTGCCGTGGGTCCCCGATCCGGCCCAGCCCGTTCCGGCCGGACTCGTGTGGCCCTTCACCCCCACGTGGCGGCCTGCCGACACCGATCTCGAGCAGATCGCGATCTCGGCCGAGTCGGGCCAGCTGCGGCACTACCTGGACGCCGCCCGCGCGACGCCGCGTGAAGCCCGCACCATCGTGCTGGACCCCTCGCTGCTCGACGAGCTGGCGCGGGTGACCCGCCCCCAGAACCTGCCTGAGGGCGTCGACATCCCCGAGTCGCGCGCCGCCGCGGTCAAGACGTGGCTCTCGGACCTGCGCGCGCTCGTCCTGGACTCCACCACCTGGATCGTGGGCTATGCCCGCCCCGACGAGCTGGCGCTGAGCCGCTATCCCGAGAACGCCGAGCCGCTGTGGAAGCGGGTCGACGAAGCGACCTCGCAGTCCCTGGTCGACTACGCGCTGACCGGCTCGCGCGCCTCGTGGCCGACCATCTCCGGCACGACGCTGGGGATGCTCGAGGACATCCGCAGCCGCGGCGACGGCCCGGTCCTGGTGTCCCGCCAGAGCGTCCCGGACTGGGAGCCCCGGCTCGGATCGGTGGTCAAGCTCGAGACGCTCAACGGCCCGTTGCCGTTGCTGGTCAACGGCACGCTCCCCGACATCCCCGGGACCGAGACCCCCGTGACCCTGCGCCAGCGGGTGCTGTCCAACGCCGCCCTGGCGGCCCTCTCGCGCGAGACCGACCCGGCGGCGCGGTCTGACGCGCTGACCATCGTCGACCCCAACTGGGACCCCGGCGCCGACGGCGGGACGCTCATGAGCCAGGCGGTCACGCACAGCGGCAGTGGCGGTCTCACCCGCCCCGTGACGGCCACCGACCTGCTGCGCACAGCGCCGCTGTCGTACACCGGACAGGTCCCCGAGGAGGTCGACGCCGAGTCGTTGAGCGCCAGCGTGCTCGACCGCCTCGCGACCCTCTCGGACATCGCCGATCGCTACGACGAGGTCACGATCCCTGCCCAGCGGACCGACCAGGCGCGCGACATCGCGAGCCTGCTGTCGGTGCGGTGGCGGTCCGAGCCCGCCCTGCTGGACCGGGCGGTGCGGGGCGAGACCTCGAAGCTGGCGTCCGCCTTGGACGCGATCACGATCGACAGCCCGTCCACCATCACGCTCTCGAGCAGCCGGGGCGGCTTCCCGCTCACGATCTCCAACGCCACGAAGCAGCCCGTGCTGGTCGGGCTGGAGTTGACGGCGGACAACCCGTCCTTGGACCTCGACGACGTCGAGCCGGTCGAGATCGAGGCCGGCGAACGCCACACCTTCACCGTCGAGGTCGACCTCGAGGACCAGACCTCCAGCACGGTCACCGCCCGCCTGGCCACCGACTCGGGCGCCACGTTCGGCGATCCGGCGGTCTTCAACATCCGCTCGAGCAACGTCGGCCTGATCGTGTGGGTCGCGATGGCCGCCGCCGGCCTGCTGGTCGTGGCGACCTGGGCGCGGCGCTTCCTGGGCCGTCGCCGACGCCGCAACGAGGCGGCCGCCGTTCCGGCCACCCCCGAGGACGACGATGAGTGATCCGAACCTCGCGCGCTCCAGCGCGTGGATGGCGCTGGGGACGATCGTCTCGCGCGTGACCGGGCTGCTGCGCTCCCTCGTGCTGCTGGCCGTCATCGGCAGCGCCCTGAACGGCTCGATCTTCAACGTCTCGAACTCGATCCCGAACTCGCTCTACATCCTGGTCGCCGGCGGCATCTTCAACGTCGTCCTGGTCCCGCAACTGGTCCGCGCGATGAAGAACGACCCCGACGGCGGCGAGGCGTACGCGAACCGGATCGTCACCCTGGGCCTGATCGTCCTCGGCGTGGCGACGGTCGCGCTGATGATCGCCGTGCCGCTGCTGGTGCGGATGCTCTTCGGTCCCGAGTTGTTCACCGAAGGGCTCACCCGCCAGCGCGAGTCCGCGCAGCTGCTCATGGTGCTGTGCATGCCGCAGGTCTTCTTCTACGGCGCGTTCGTCCTGGTGGGGCAGATCCTCAACTCGCGCCAGCGGTTCGGTCCCATGATGTGGGCGCCGATCATCAACAACCTCGTGGCGCTCGGGGTGCTGGGGTCGTACGCCGTCGTGTTCGGCGTCGCCCGTCCCGGCGCCGACGACGGCTTCAGCTCCGGCGAGGCGCTGCTGCTGGGCCTGGGCTCCACCCTCGGCATCGCGGTGCAGGCCCTGGTCCTCATCCCGTTCCTGCGTCAGGTGGGCTTCCGGTATCGCCCGCGGTTCGACTTCCGCGGGGTCGGCCTGAGCCACACGTTCAAGCTCGGCGCGTGGACGCTCGCGTTCATCATCGTCAACCAGATCTCGTACTTCGTGATCGTGCGGCTGGCCTCCGGTGCCGACATCGAGGGGCGCAAGCTCGACGTCGACAGCGCCGGTTTCGCCGTCTACGACATCGGCTTCCTGATCAGCCAGGTGCCGCACGGTGTCATCACCGTGTCGCTGGCCACGGCGATCATCCCCACCCTCGCCGCCCGCGCGGCCGAGGGAGACTTCGCCCGGATGCGGCTGGAGCTGAGCCGCACGCTGCGTCTGGCGATGATGCTCATCGCCCCGATCGCCGTCGCCGTCGCATGCCTGGGCCTGCCCGTGGCCTCCGTGCTGACCGGCTTCGGCGCGGCGCGCGCCAACACCGGCGCGATCGGCACGACGATCTCGGCCTTCGCGCTCGCGCTGCTGATGTTCAGCCTGCACTACGTCGTGCTGCGCGGCTTCTACGCGCTCGAGGACACGCGCACCCCGTTCGTCATCCAGGCCGTGATCGCCGCGGGCAACATCGCCCTGGCGGTGGTGATGACCACCGGCGCCGCCCCGATCGAGGTCTCCACCCGGCTCGCGCTGGCGTACGGGCTGGCCTACACGCTCGGACTCGCCGTCTCCGCGACGGTCCTGTCCCGCCGGATCGGCACCCTGGCCGACCCCGAGACCGTCCGGTTCGTGGTGCGGCTGGCGCTCGTGTGCGCGTCCGCCGCCGCGGTCATGCTGGTGGGCCGCTGGGGCTGGGGCCGGTTCATCGACGCCGGGGCCCTGTCTCCGCTCTCGGCGATGGGCGAGCTGGTCGTCGTCGGGCTGCTGGGTGCGGCCACCACGGTCCTCGTGGCGCGACTGCTGCGGGTCGAGGAGCTGCGGTACGTGGTCACCAGCGTCCTGCGGCGCAACTGACCCGGGCCCGGCGTGGCCCCCGTACCATGAGGGGTGGCACGAACCGCCCGCCGCGTGCCGAGGAGGACTGAGGACCGATGAGTGACCGGAGACCCCACGTCTCCGGCGACGTACTCGCCTCGCGGTACGAACTCGCCGATCTGGTCAGTGAGAGCCTCGGTGCCTCGAACTGGCGCGCCGTCGACCGCATCCTGCACCGCAACGTCCGGGTCGAGATGCTCTCGGCCGACGATCCGCGCGGTGACAACTTCCTGCAGGCGGCCCGGCGCTCGACCAGCGTCACGGACCACCGGTTCCTGCGCGTCCTGGACCTGCTGCAGGAGGAGGACGGCGTCCACGTCGTCGTGCGCGAGTGGGCGAAGGCGACGCCCTTGAGCCGGGTCCTGGCCCAGTCCCCGCTGCCGAACCGGCGCGCTGCCACCGTCGTCGCCGAGGTGGCCGAGTCGCTGGCACACGCGCACGACCGCGGGCTGGTCCACCGCCGGCTGACCCCGCACCAGGTCCTGCTGAAGGAGTCGGGCGCCGTGCGCATCGTCGGCCTGGGCGTCGCCACCGCGCTCGCGCCCGTGGAGCACCAGGACTCCGCGGACGACATGGAGGCCTACCGGGCCGCGGACGTGAATGCGCTCGGCAAGCTGCTCTACGCCTGCCTGGTCAGCCGCTGGCCCGGCGGTCACGTCGACGGTCTGCGCGCGGCGCCCACCGTGCACGGCCATCTGCTGCGTCCGCGCCAGGTGCGCGCCGGCGTGCTGCGCGAGCTCGACGACATCTGCGACCGCATCCTCGAGCCGGGCCGGCACCCGCACGATGCCCTCACGACGGCCGAGGAGATCGCCCGGGTGCTCTACCAGGCTGCCGAGGGTGAGGAGGACCTGTTCGACGAGCCGCTCGGGTACGACGTGACGTCGCCCGACCTGCTGCGGATGGACCCCGTCGTCGAGCCGTCCGGGCCGCCCCCGGGCCTCGAGCCGCCGCGCCGCCGGCCCAAGGCCTTCGCTCCGAAGCCGCCCACCCGTCGCGAGCGCCTCGCGACGCGGATGCAGTCGATGACGCACGGCGACCGCGCCCTGATCCTGCTGGGACTGGTCACCGCGATCGTCCTGTCCGGCGTGTTGGCGTTCCTGGTCGGACGCGAGTCCGGACGTCAGGGTGACCCGTTCTCGCAGTCCGCGCCCGACGCCCCGGTCCGCGTCCTGCCCGTCGAGCGGGTCGTCGACTTCGACCCCCAGGGCGGCGACGGCGCCGAGAGCCCCGACCAGACCGGCGCCGCCATCGACGACGACCCCGCCACCGGGTGGCGCACCAGCACGTACTTCGGCCGGGCCGATCTCGGTGGTCTCAAGGACGGCGTGGGCGTCATCCTCGACCTCGGCGCCGTGCGTCAGGTCGAGCAGGTCCGGCTGCGCCTGGCCGGCACCCCGACCGACCTGTCGATCTTGACCGCGCCGGCGACCACCACGACCCTGCCTCGCTCGCTGGACGAGCTGCGCGAGGTGGCCACGCTCAACGGCGCGACCGAGGACCTCTCGGTCGCGCTGCCCCGTGACGCCCGCACCCGCTTCGTGGTGGTGTGGCTGCGTTCCCTGCCCCAGGTCGCACCCGGGGAGTTCCGCGGAGAGATCCGCAGCGTGATCGTGCGCGGCCGATGAGTGAGGCCACCGCGCGGGAACATCCAGCACCTAGAATCCGTTGCACCACGTGAACCCGATCGAAAGCGTTTCTCCATGACCGACGACGTCCGTAGTCTCATCATCATCGGCTCCGGCCCCTCCGGGTACACGGCTGCCATCTATGCCGCGCGAGCCAACCTCAACCCCCTCGTCTTCGAGGGTTCCGTGACCGCCGGTGGCGCTCTGATGAACACCACCGACGTCGAGAACTTCCCCGGCTTCCCCGACGGCATCATGGGCCCGGCCCTGATGGACAACCTGCGGGCCCAGGCCGAGCGGTTCGGCGCCGAGCTCGTCGCCGACGACGTCACGTCCTGCGACCTGACCGGCGACATCAAGACGGTGCAGCTGGCCGACGGCTCGACGTACCGCGCCCACGCGGTCGTCCTGGCCATGGGCTCGGGCTACCGCAAGCTCGGCATCGAGGGTGAGGACGCGCTGTCCGGTCACGGCGTCAGCTGGTGCGCCACGTGCGACGGCTTCTTCTTCCGCGGCAAGGACATCGCCGTCGTCGGCGGTGGCGACTCGGCCGTCGAAGAGGCGCTGTTCCTCACGCGCTTCGCCGACAAGGTCACGCTGATCCACCGCCGTGACGAGCTGCGCGCCAGCAAGATCATGGCCGAGCGCGCCATGGCCAACGACAAGCTCGATTTCGCGTGGAACAGCGCGGTGGACGAGATCCACGGCGAGGGCATCCTCGAGGGCGTCACGCTGCGCGACACCGTCACCGGCGAGGCCCGCCGGCTCGACATCAGCGGCCTGTTCATCGCCATCGGCCACGACCCGCGCTCCGAGCTGCTCGTCGGTCAGGTCGATCTGGACGACGAGGGCTACGTGCTCACGCAGCCGGGCTCGACCGCGACGAACCTGCGCGGCGTCTTCGCCGCCGGGGACCTGGTCGACCACACCTACCGCCAGGCGATCACCGCGGCCGGCACGGGCTGCCAGGCCGCCCTGGACGCCGAGCGCTTCCTGGCCGACATCGAGGCCGCCGGGTTCCCCGAGCCCGCGGTCGCCCTGACCGACTGACCACCCGCACCCACCCAAGGAGAAACATGGCTGACATCACCGCCGTCACCGACGCGGACTTCGAGTCCACCGTCCTCAAGGCCGAGGGACCTGTCCTCGTCGACTTCTGGGCCTCCTGGTGCGGCCCGTGCCGCCAGCTGGCCCCGATCCTCGAGGAGATCGCCGCCGAGAAGGAGGGCTCGCTGACCGTCGTCAAGATGGACGCCGACGCCAACCCCGTCACGCCGGCGCAGTACCGGGTCACCGGCCTGCCGACGATCAACCTCTACTACCAGGGCGAGCTCGTCCGCTCCATCGTGGGCGTTCGACCGAAGTCGGCGATCCTCACCGAGATCTCGGAGTTCGTCGCCTGACCTCTGCTGTAACCAACAAAGCCACTTGTCGACTTATCGACAAGTGGCTTTGTTGTTGAGTCGCTTAGTTGATTAGTCGACTTTCTGGCTGGAGTTCGGATCCATCAGCTCGACGATGCGCTCCAGGTCGCCGATCGTGGCGAACTCGACGACGATCTTGCCCTTGGACTTGCCGAAGTCGACCTTGACCCGCGTGTCGAACCGCTCCGACAGTCGATGCGCGAGCTCGCCGACCCGTGCCGAGGTGGGCCGCGTCGAGAGCTTGCGAGCCGAGGGGGTCGCGTCCTCGTCCCCGAAGCGGACGATCTCCTCGAGCTGACGCACCGAGATCCCCTCCGCGACGACACGGGAGGCCAGTCGGTCCTGCAGCTCCGGGTTCGGGACCGCGAGCAACGCCCGTGCGTGGCCTGCGGACAGGACGCCCGCCGCGACGCGGCGCTGGACCGCGGGAGGGAGCTTCAGGAGCCGGATCGTGTTGGTGATCTGCGGACGGGACCGGCCGATGCGCTCGGAGAGCTCTTCCTGCGTGCAGCCGAAGTCCTCCAGGAGCTGCTGGTACGCCGCCGCCTCTTCCAGCGGGTTGAGCTCGGACCGGTGCAGGTTCTCCAGCAGCGCGTCGCGCAGCAGGTCCTCGTCGGTCGTCTCGCGGATGACCGCGGTGATCGTCTCGAGGCCGGCCTTCTGGGTGGCGCGCCAGCGCCGCTCCCCCATGATCAGCTCGTAGCGATCCGGCCCGGTCTGCCGCACGACGATCGGCTGCAACAGGCCGATCTCCTTGATGGAGTGCACGAGCTCGTTCATGGCCTCCTCGTCGAACACCGTGCGCGGCTGGCGCGGGTTCGGCGAGATCTGACCCACGGGCAGCTCACGCAGCCGGGCGCCGGCGACCTCGGCCAGGCCGGACTCCTTGGCCTGGGCCGGCGAGGTGGGAATGAGGGCGGAGAGTCCGCGGCCGAGGCCGGGGCGGGGTGTGCTCATGACGATGCTCCTTCGTCGGCCGAGGCCGCGCCGCGTTGCGTGATCTCACGGGCCGCCTCCATGTAGGAGAGCGCGCCCGTCGAGTTCGGATCGTACGTGATGATCGTCTGCTGGTATCCCGGCGCCTCGCTGATCCGCACCGAGCGCGGGATCGCCGTGGACAGCACGCGATCTCCGAAGTGACCGCGCACCTCCGCGGCAACGCTCGAGCTCAGGTTCGTGCGGGCGTCGTGCATCGTCAGCAGGATCGTCGACACGTCGAGGTCCTGGTTGAGGTGCTGCTGCACCAGGCCGATGTTGCCGAGTAGCTGGCTCAGACCCTCCAGCGCGTAGTACTCGCACTGGATCGGGATCAACACCTCGCGCGCCGCCACCATCGCGTTGATGGTCAACAGCCCCAGCGACGGCGGGCAGTCGATGAAGACGTAGTCGACATCCGAGCCGGGGCCGGCCAGGTAGGTGTCGATCGCCGTACGGAGGCGGCGTTCGCGCTGCTCGAGCCCGACGAGCTCGATCTCGGCTCCGGCCAGGTCGATCGTGGCCGGAACGACGCGCAGTGCGGGGATGTCCGGGCTGTTCTGGACCGCGTCCTCGATCGGCAACTCGTCCAGCAGCACCTCGTACGTTCCCGGAGTGCCGGATGCGTGCGGGATCGCCGCTGCGGTCGAGGCGTTGCCCTGCGGATCGAGATCGATCAGCAGCACGGACAGTCCCTTGGCCGCCATCGCGGCAGCGAGGTTGACCGAGGTGGTCGTCTTGCCGACGCCACCCTTCTGGTTCGCCACGACGAACACCCGGGTGCGGGTCGGTCGCTCGTATCGGCCGCTACGGGCCAGGCGCTCCATGAGTTCGACGTGCTGGCTCGCTTGATCGGCGAGGGGCGTGGAGGCGGATGCCTCCACCGGCTCCTCTGCGAAGTCGGCGGCTGTCGGAATCGTCACTACGGCTCCCTGTCATGTTTCACGTGGAACGCCAGGGCATTCCACGGCATGTTTCACGTGGAACGTCAGTACGTTCCACGGATGCTCATCTGCGCTGGACTTCGACGACAGTCGTGGGGACCTCGAGTCCCCAGTCCTGTCCGTACGTCGCCACCACGATATCGCCGGCCTTCAGACGCTTGAGGGTGGCGCGCGCGGACTCGACCTCTTCTGCGGCGCTGCGTCCCTTGAGCGCGAGCAGCATTCCGCCCGGCTTCACCAGGGGCATGCACCAGCGGCCCAGCTTGTCGAGGGCCGCCACCGCACGGGCGGTGACGACGTCGTACTTCTCGGAAACCTCTTCGGCGCGCGCCCGCAGCACCGTCACGTTGTCCAGGCCCAACTCCGCGGAGGCTTCCTCGAGGAAGGTCGCTCGACGCAGGAGGGGTTCGATCAAGGTGACGTGCAGATCGGGGCGCGCGATGGCCCACACCAGGCCGGGGAGTCCGGCCCCGGCTCCGACATCCGCGACCGTGGCGTTCTCAGGAACGCGAACGACCGGGGCGGCGCAGTTCAGCAGATGGCGGTCCCACAGGCGGTCGACTTCGCGCGGACCGATCAGGCCGCGCTCGACACCGGCCGTAGCCAGGATCTCGGCATAGCGTTCGGCGAGCGGGAGGCGCTCGCCGAACGCTGCCGTTTCACGTGAAACAGTCACTCGGCCGGCAGTACGACGACGTGGCGAGTAGGCCCGGCGCCGTCCGACTCGCTACGGAGTCCCGCATCAGCGACCGCGTCGTGAATGACCTTGCGCTCGAAGGGGGACATGGGATCGAGGGGCAGCGGCTCCCCGTCAGCCTTGACCTGCTCGATCGCGTCCGCGGCCAGCTCGACGAGAGCGGCCTTGCGGGCGGCACGGTGTCCGTCGACGTCCAGCATCAGCCGGCTGCGGTCGCCGGTCTCGCGGTAGACCGCCAGGCGGGTCAGCTCCTGCAGCGCATCGAGCACCTCGCCATCGGGACCCACGAGGTGACTCAGGTTGCCGCCGATGATCTCGACCGCGGCACGATCACCGTCCACGTCGATGTCGATGTCGCCGTCGAGGTCAGCGATGTCGAGCAGCTCCTCGAGGAAGTCGGCCGCGATGTCGCCTTCGCGTTCCAGATCGCTGTCACTCATCGGGGTCCTCCTGCGCGGGCTTGTTCTGCTTCGGCTTCGGCTTGGCTTGCTTCGGCTGGGGGGAGCCGCTCTTGCGGCGCTGGTCGCGCGTCTTCTTCTTCGGCTGCTGGCGCTTGATGCGCTGAGCCTCGGTCTCGGTCTCGACCTGGATCGCGGGATCGGGCTGGACCGTCTTGCCCTTGGCCAGGTCGCGCTCCTGCTTGGCCTTGAAGGCGGGGGTGCCGGGCGCCGGGTTGTTGCGGATGACCCAGTACTGCTGGCCCGCCGTCCACAGGTTCGAGGTGGTCCAGTAGACCAGCACGCCGAGCGGGAACGCGACGCCAGACACGGCGAAGACAACGGGCAGGACGTAGAGGAGGATCTTCTGCTGCTGGGCGAACGGACCGTTCAACGCCTCGGCCGTCATGTTCTTGGTCATCAGTTGCTTCTGCGTGAAGAACTGCGTGCCACACATGGCCACGACCATGATCATCGCGATGATCTTGGTCTCGAGATGATCACTCGACATGAACGTGTCGGCGATGCGGCCGCCCAGCCACTCGGCGTTGGCCAGGGACTCGGCCTGCTCACCGGTCAGGAAGCCCTTCGCGCCGTCGGCGCCCTTGCGCGACGCCTGGTCAATCACGCGGAACAGGGCGAAGAAGATCGGCATCTGCAACAGCAGCGGCATGCACGAGGAGAAGGGGTTGGTGCCCGTCTCCTGGAACAGTTTCATCTGCTCCTGGGCGAAGCGCTCACGGTCGTGGCCGTACTTCTTGCGCAGCTCCTGCAACTGCGGCTGGATCAGCTGCATGTTGCGACTGGAGTTGATCTGCTTGACGAACAGCGGGATCAACATCGCACGGATCGTGAGCGTGAGGCCCACGATCGCCAGCGCCCAGGACCATCCGGCGTTCGGATCGAGGCCGATCTGCTCGAACAGCCAGTGCCACGCGAGCACGATGCCGGACGTGAAGTAGTACAGCGGCGTCATGATGGCGCCGCCGATGCTGCCTAGGAAGTCGAACATGCTTCTCCTCGTTCACGGCTGCCGGACGGCACGGGATCGTACCCGCCGGCGGCCCAGGGGTGGCACCGACCGAGGCGACGGATCGCGAGACAGCAACCCCGCAGGGCGCCGTGCGTCTCGACCGCTTCCAGGGCGTATGCCGAACAGCTCGGGTAGTAGCGGCACACCTGCCCGTACATCGGGCTGATGGCGAAGCGATAGGCCCGCAGCAAACTCGCCACGATCCAGCGCATCATCGTCGCACCCGCGACGCTGCCGTGTGCAGTGCTTGGTCCAATTGAGGTGCCAGGGCGGCCGCCTGACGAGAGGCCGCACCGGGAAGAGCTCGCACGACGACCTTCGATCCCGAGGGAACCGCGTCGATCCGGTCGCGCATGAGGTGTCGCAGGCGTCGCTTCACGAGGTTGCGTTCGTGGGCACGGCCCACCTTCTTGGACACGACGAAACCGACGGACGTGACGTCCGCCGGTTCGACAGGTCCACCCACGTGAACGACGAGGTCGGGTTGGACACCCTTGCCACCACGGCGCATCGCCTGGCGGAACTCCTCACCGTCGCGCATGCGGTGCACGCGCGCCAGCACGCGGAATCAGGCCGAGAGCTTGTCGCGACCCTTGCGGCGACGGGCCGCGAGGATCGAGCGACCGGCACGCGTGCGCATGCGGAGGCGGAAGCCGTGCTTCTTGGCGCGGCGACGGTTGTTCGGCTGGAAAGTGCGCTTGCTCACAGGAGGTCCTTCTTACGGATCGTGACCCAACGGGGAGGGGCCACCGCTCGCCCACGACCGGAACTGTTCATGGGCACGCGGCGGACGTCGTTCGAGACGACCCCTCAACGGTACGGGGGGCGGCCTGACGTGGTCAAACCGACCCAAAGTCGCAAGCCTTATCCTGAGTGCGGGGCAGGGTCCACACGACACGCCGAACGGCCTCCACAAAT